>NZ_JACYHE010000207.1 GCF_021696945.1 Streptomyces sp. JJ36 | reverse complement strand
ACCGCGTGTTCCACCTCGCTGGTCGCCCTGCACCAGGCGTGCCAGGCGCTGCTCTACGCCGAGTGCGACACGGCCCTGGCCGGCGGCGTCTCCGTACAGGTTCCGCACCGGGCCGGCTACGTCTACCGCGAGGGCGGGCCCATGTCGCAGGACGGGCACTGCCGGGCCTTCGACAACGCGGCGGGGGGAGCCGTCGGAGGCAGTGGTGCGGGTGTGGTGGTGCTGAAGCGCTGGGAGGACGCGGTCGCCGCGG
>NZ_JACYHE010000099.1 GCF_021696945.1 Streptomyces sp. JJ36 | reverse complement strand
ATCGCCGACCAGACCCCCGGCCCCTCGCGCAAGGAGAACGTCCACCGGCCCGTCCTCACGTGCGCGTGGTGGCGGACCGGTGGAGGCCGGCGGCGTCCCGCTGCTACGTTCTTCCCCCGTACCGGCACAGGCACGCGGGGGCCGCCTGACGGCGGGCCCTGTCCGAGTGGGAGGCCCCGAAACATGTCGTTCGACGAGGAGTGGGCGCAGATCAAGGCGGAGACCGCCGGCCGGCAGTCCGCGCACATGCAGCTCAACCAGCTCGACGGCGGCGGGACCGGTGGCCGTGGCGGGGACCTGGTGGTCCACCAGGACGATCTGGGCGCCGTCGGGAACGAGGCGTTCACCCTGCACGGGAGACTGCAGAAGAAGGCCGACATCGCAGGAGCCGGGTCGGACCCCGGCGGTCCCGGCTCCTCGGAGCAGGCCGCGAAGAACCTCTCCGAGCACAACTTCGCCATGGGCGACGAGCTGAGCAGCACCGTCGCCCTCTGGGGCAGTCAGGTGAAGACCGTCCTCCAGATGTGCGCGCACGTCTCCAACCATCTGGACTACTCGAAGAAGCGGCACGCCGAGGACGACGCGCACATCGCGGCCAGCATGCGGCACCGGGACGGGTCGGCGATGACCGTCTCGGAGATCTCGAAGCTCGTGAAGTGACCACGGAACGGGGCCACAGGGCGACACCATGGGAAAACTGACGTACACCGACCTCGTCGGGGTGGACTTCGGCAAGCTCGACGCCGCCGTGTCCGACTGGAAGACGGCCCGCGACGAACTGAAGAAGATCGCCGACGACGCCACGTCCGGCATGCAGGCCAAGTCCGACGCCGCCCGCTGGGAAGGCCTCAACGCCACCGTCACCCAGGACTTCGTACGGAAGACGGCCAGGGAGATCGGCGACCTCCACACCGAGGCGAAGAGCATCCACGGCCTGCTGGAGGACGCCCACACGGAGCTGTCGGCGCTCCAGTCGAGCGTGAAGGGCATCGTCGCCGAGGCGCAGGAGAAGAACTTCGTCGTCCGCGACAACGGCGACGGCACGGTCAGCTTCAGCTACGACTTCCCGGACGGCACCCGCGGGGCGTACTCCCCGGAGGACGAGGCTGCCCTGTACAAGCAGGCCCGCGGGTACGCGGACCAGGTCGACGCGAAGATCACCCGGGCCCGGAGCATCGACAGCGACGTGCAGCGCGGTCTCAACCGGGCCCACGGCGACAGCGTCCACAACGCCGGTCACGCCGCCTACGACTCGCTCGACGACGCCCAGGCGGAGGAGGCCGTCGCCCTCGCCCAGAAGGGCGACGACATGACGGACAAGCAGTTCCAGGAACTCAACCGGTTGCTGCGGGAGAACGCCAGGGAGAAGGACGGCGAGTTCGCCACCGCGTTCTACAAGGGTCTCGGCGGACCGGAGAAGGCGCTGGAGTTCTACGCCCAGATGTCGGTCCAGGGCACCGTCGACGACGCGAGCGAGACCCGGCTGAACATGGTCAAGGAACTCCAGCGGAACATGGGCTACGCCCTGGCCAACGCCACCGAGCCGGACGCCCCGAAGGGGCTGGACGGCCCCAAACACCACCTCCCGGCGAGCTGGGGCGCGGAGTTCCGCCGACTCGGTACCCAGCAGATCGGGTGGGAGCCGAGCATGTGGGAGAAGCCCTACGGATACCAGGTGCTCGGCGGCATCCTCCGCTACGGCAACTACGACCCGGAGTTCCTCAACCCCATCGCCGAGCACGTCACCCAGCTCCACCTGGAGGACCGCGGCCGCTTCCTCGTCGGCGCCCCGACGAACGGGGACGACAACTACGGCTTCAACCCCTCGGGCAAGCTCGGCTCCGGCAACGACCCGCTGCACGGCGTGCTGGAGGCGCTCGGGCACAGCCCCGAGGCCGCGGAGCAGTTCTTCACGGAGTCACCGACGAAGTACAACGAGGACGGCA
This sequence comes from Streptomyces sp. JJ36, assembly GCF_021696945.1. Taxonomy (GTDB): domain Bacteria; phylum Actinomycetota; class Actinomycetes; order Streptomycetales; family Streptomycetaceae; genus Streptomyces. Next base: position 16,316 of record NZ_JACYHE010000099.1, on the reverse strand, counting down.
CCGTCGACAAGGACGGCGAGCTGGACTTCTCCTCCTACCTGGACGAGTTCACCAAGGAGGACTTCCCCTGGAACATCGACCGGAACGCCGCGAACCTGGTCGGCCACCCGGAGGCGAAGGAGGCCCTCAACGACGGGCCGAACGCGCTCGGGCACGCGCTGGAGGCGGCCACGACCGGGCGCCCGTACGACAGCGACGCGACGGGGGACGCGATCCCGCACACGCCCGAGCGCGCGCAGCTCGCTGAGAAGATCGTGGCCAAGTTCGGGGAGCATCCCGAGCTCATCCGGCACAACGAGAACGGCGACCTCGACGTGGGCACCGGCCCGCTCTACGCCCTGCGGGACAGCCTCGGCGACATCACCGCCGAGTACATGGGCGATTTCCAGCGGGCCGTATACGAGGGGAGTGACACCGACGCCTTCCCCTCCTTCGGCACCCCTGCGGACTTCGACGACTCGAGTCAGGTGCAGCGCTTCCTGGCCGAGGTGGGACAGGACCCCGACGGGTACGCGGCCATCACCAATGCCCAGCAGGCGTACACGTCGAATCTCGTCAACGAAGTCGTCAACGGGGACAGCCAGTCCACGGCCTCCATGGACGGCCGCCTCCGGAACGCCGTCGCCCCCGGTGCCGTCCTCGCGGGCATCATGAGCGAGGCACGGGCGGACGCGATCCTCGACTACCACACGGCTTCGGACGAAGCCTTCAACAAGGCGGCGGACGAGAAAGCGGGCTGGGTCAACCGCATCGTCGGCATGGGCGTCGACAACACCGTCGGCCGGGTGCCGATCGCAGGCGACGTCACCGGGTGGGTCATCGAGGACATCCAGGCCAGTGTGATGGAGAGCATCTACCAGGACACGACCGACGAAGCCGAGGGCGAGGCGAGCCGGGACTACAGCGCAGGGCGCGAACAGGTCATCCGTGCGTCGGAGGACGCCGTGGCCCGTGCCCTGATGAACAACCCCGATATCAACTACGACACCGGGCAGGACCTCAAGGCCGCCGTGCGGGTTCAGGCCGGGAACAGCCACGGCGAGGGTGCCACCTGGGAGTCGGCCGGAGACGGCTCGTGAGGGCGGCGCGCCGCATTCCTCTGCCGGCGGCCGCCCTGGCCCTCGTCCTGGCCACGCTGGCGTCGGGCTGCGGCAACGACGGGGCCGACCGTGGGTACGTGGTGCCGGAGACGCTTTGTGGTGTAACCGTCGCACCGGAACTGCTGGAGCCGCTCTTGCCTCCAGGAGAGGAGATCACGGTTAGCACGCACACGCCGGCCGGGTCCATCACCGCCTGTGAGGTCTCCGTGGACGGGAAGGAAGCCTTCTCCGTGCGCCGGGAGTGGTGGGAGGAGGGCTGGTCGGCGCGAAGGTTCGCAGAGAGCCAGGCCTATGTGGACCCGGAGAAGGAGTCCGGTGGCGGGGGCCTGGTCTGGTCCGGGCGCGGTGCCGTGGCCGCGGTCGAGTGCCGTGACCCGGACTTCGCCGGTCAGGCGCTTTTCGTAGTCGCCAAGATGGAGGCCGACGGCCGTTCCGACGCCCCCGCCGTGCGCGGGTTCACCGAGGCGTACGGCGAGGCCTATGCGGGCTCCGATGCCTGTTCCGGTCCGTGAACCGCGGCAACACAGCGGGACGGGTGCCCGTCGTGGGTGACGTGACGAACTGGGTCGTCGAGGACATCTCCTCGAGTGTGGTGCAGAGCATCCACCAGGACTCGGCCGACGAGGCCGAGAACGACGCCGCACACGAGTACGCGAAGGGGCGGGCGGCGGTGGGCCAGGCCGCCGAGGAGGCTGTGAGAAACGCCGTGATCAACTCGGACCTTCATCCCGACACCATCGAGGATCTCGAGCGCGCCGCCCGTACCGGTGCCGAGATCGCCCACGGCGACGGTGCCAAGTGGGAGTCCGCCGGGGACGCCTCGTGAGGGCACGTACCGTCGCGGCCGTGCTGGCAGCCCCGCTCCTTGTGGCGGTGGCCGCTTGCGGAGGCGAGGAGCGCGCGTACGAGGTGCCCGACGAGCTGTGTGGCGTGCCGGTGCGCCCCGGTCTGCTGGAGCCGCTTCTCCCGCCCGGGGACGAGCTGCGGCAGGAGAAGTCGAGCTTCGGGGTCAGTCCGGGTCTGCAAGGCTGCATGGTCTTCGTTGACGGTGATGTCGCGCTGGACGTCACTGGCAAGTGGCGAGCCGCCGGCCACACGGCGAAGGAGGCGGCCTCCAATCCTGGGCCTGACCTCATTGAAGGGGGCCGTTATGCCCTCTGGAACCGTGGCGCTGCCACGGTCGTGCCGTGCCGCGTGCCGGGACAGGAAGTCGTCGAGGCGGACGGCGGGGACGAGGGCAAGGCCGAGCTCTTCTCCCTGGAAGTGGAGGCCACGAAGGCCGAGGACGGCACCGAGAAGGCCATGAAAGCCCTCATCGGCCCCTACGCCGAGGCGTACCGCGAGACGCTCCCGTGCCGGGACGGGTGACCCCCGCAGCCACGGGCCCCGTCTACGCGTCCCCCGGTGGCCGAAAGGTGACCGCTCGTACGGAGGGCGGCGTCCGCCGTCGCCCTCCGTACCGGCCACAATGGGTGCCATGACGGACTCCCTCGCTGACCCGCACACGCGCTATCCGGCCGACGCGCCGGGCCCCGGCGGCCCCCGGGACATCGTGATCCTCGGCTCCACGGGCTCCATCGGCACCCAGGCGGTGGACGTGGTGCTGAGCAACCCGGACCGCTTCCGGGTGACCGGGCTGTCGGCCAACGGTGGCCGGGTCGAGTTGCTCGCCGGGCAGGCGCACCGGCTCCAGGTGCGGACCGTCGCCGTGGCGCGGGAGGACAAGGCCGTCGAGCTGCGGCAGGCGCTCCGCGCGGAGTACGGCGTGGGGGAGCCCGTCCCCGAGGTACTGGCCGGGCCGGACGCGGCGAGCGAGCTTGCCGCGTCGGACTGTCACACCGTGCTCAACGGCATCACCGGGTCGATCGGCCTGGCGCCCACCCTGGCCGCGCTGAGGGCCGGCCGGGTGCTGGCGCTGGCGAACAAGGAGTCGCTGATCGTCGGCGGTCCGCTGGTCAAGGCGCTGGCTGCGCCGGGCCAGATCATCCCGGTGGACTCGGAGCACTCGGCGCTCTTCCAGGCGCTCATGGGCGGCACCCGCCGTGAGGTGCGCAAGCTGCTGGTGACGGCCTCCGGGGGCCCCTTCCGCGGCCGTACGCGGGCTGAGCTGGCCGAGGTGACCCCGCAGGACGCGCTGGCGCACCCCACCTGGGACATGGGCCCGGTGATCACCGTGAACTCGGCCACCCTGGTGAACAAGGGGCTGGAGGTCATCGAGGCGCATCTGCTCTACGACATCCCGTTCGAACGGATCGAGGTCGTGGTGCACCCGCAGTCGTACATCCATTCCATGGTCGAGTTCACGGACGGGTCGACGCTCGCCCAGTGCGGTCCGCCCGACATGCGGCTGCCCATTGCGCTCGGCATCGGCTGGCCCGAACGGGTGCCCGACTCCGGCCCGGTATTCGACTGGACGAAGGCGATGACCTGGGAGTTCTTCCCGCTGGACGAGGAGGCCTTCCCCTCGGTGCCCCTCGCCCGGCACGTGGGGGCGCTCGGCGGCACCGCCCCGGCCGTCTACAACGCGGCGAACGAGGAGTGCGTCGACGCCTTCCTGGCCGGGCGCCTGCCGTTCACCGGGATTGTCGATACGGTCTCGGCAGTGGTCGGCGAGCACACCGGGGAGCCCCCGGGGGGAACCGGCCCGACCCTGACCGATGTCCTCGAGGCGGAGGGCTGGGCGCGCGCCCGCGCCCGTGAGCTGGCCGCCCGGGCCGGAGTGGAGGCACGCGCATGACGGCGTTCATGACCATCCTCGGCATAGTCGTCTTCGTCGTCGGGCTGCTCTTCTCCATCGCCTGGCACGAGCTGGGCCATCTGTCGACCGCCAAGATGTTCGGCATCCGCGTGCCGCAGTACATGGTGGGCTTCGGGCCGACGCTCTTCTCCCGCCGCAAGGGGGAGACGGAGTACGGGGTCAAGGCGGTCCCGCTCGGCGGGTACATCCGGATGATCGGCATGTTCCCGCCCGGCGACGACGGCGCGGTCCGGCAGCGCTCCACCTCCCCCTTCCGGGGCATGATCGAGGACGCACGGTCGGCCGCCTTCGAGGAGCTGCAGCCCGGGGACGAGAAGCGGCTGTTCTACACGCGCAGGCCGTGGAAGCGCGTGATCGTGATGTTCGCCGGGCCGTTCATGAACCTCGTCCTGGCCGTCGTGATCTTCCTCGGCGTGCTGATGACCTTCGGCGCGAACACCACGACGACCACGGTCTCCACCGTCTCCGAGTGCGTTCTCCCGGCCTCCGCCGAGCGGAACACCTGTCCGAAGGACGCGCAGGACTCGCCGGCGAAGGCCGCGGGCCTGAAGCCGGGGGACCGCATCGTCGCCTTCGACGGGGAGAAGGTCACCGAGTGGGAGGAGCTGCAGCGCAGCATCCGCGGCACCGTCGGCCCGGCCACGCTGACCGTCGAGCGGGACGGGGAGCGGCGTACGCTCCACGCCGAGTTGGTGGAGAACCGGGTCGCGAAGTTCGACGGGAACGGCGGCTATGTCGAGGGCGAGTACGTGACCACCGGCTTCCTCGGCTTCACCCCGGCCGGCGGAGTCGTCGACCAGACCTTCCCGCAGGCGGTCGACCGGATGGGCGACATGATGGCGTCCGGCGTCGACGCCCTGATCGCCATCCCGTCCAAGGTCCCCGACCTGTGGGACGCCGCCTTCGGCGACGCCGAGCGCAAGCAGGACTCCCCGATGGGCGTGGTCGGCGCGGCCCGGGTCGGCGGCGAGGTGTTCTCCCTCGACATTCCGCCGGAGCAGCGGGTGGCGACCATGCTGCTGCTGGTCGCGGGGTTCAACCTGTCGCTGTTCCTGTTCAACATGCTGCCGCTGCTGCCGCTCGACGGCGGGCACATCGCGGGCGCGCTGTGGGAGTCCGTGCGGCGCGGCGTCGCCCGGGTCTTCCGCCGGCCGGACCCGGGCCCCTTCGACGTGGCCCGGCTCATGCCGGTCGCCTATCTCGTCGCCGGGGTCTTCATCTGCTTCACCCTGCTGGTGCTCGTGGCGGACATCGTCAACCCCGTCCGGCTCACGGGTTAGGCCGCTCGGGTGGGGCTGGGCCGTCCGGACGATCCGGCACGCGACACGCCCGGCGTGTCGCGTGCCGGATCCCGCCGGGCGTACGACCGGGGGCGTCCGGGCGGCACCCGTGCTGCCCGGGCGGTCCTCCGGACGGTTTGCGGGGTGCGATGTGCTCGGTCACGCCTTCGTGCCGTAATCTCGGGGCCGGAGCCCGCCGATCTCGGGACCTCGATCCACACCTTGGGGTTGCACGCCACATGACCGCGATTTCGCTCGGAATGCCGGACGTACCGACCAAGCTCGCCGACCGCCGTGTCAGCCGCAAGATCCAGGTCGGCCCCGTGGCCGTCGGCGGTGACGCGCCCGTGTCCGTGCAGTCGATGACGACCACCCGCACCGCCGACATCGGTGCCACGCTGCAGCAGATCGCCGAGCTGACCGCCTCGGGCTGCGAGATCGTGCGCGTCGCCTGCCCGACGCAGGAGGACGCCGACGCGCTCGCCACGATCGCCCGCAAGTCGCAGATCCCGGTGATCGCCGACATCCACTTCCAGCCGAAGTACGTCTTCGCCGCGATCGACGCCGGTTGCGCGGCGGTCCGCGTCAATCCGGGCAACATCAAGCAGTTCGACGACAAGGTCAAGGAGATCGCGGCCGCCGCCTCGGCCGCCGGCACCCCCATCCGGATCGGGGTGAACGCCGGCTCCCTGGACCGACGGCTGCTGCAGAAGTACGGCAAGGCGACCCCCGAGGCGCTGGTGGAGTCGGCGCTGTGGGAGTGCTCGCTCTTCGAGGAGCACGGTTTCCGGGACATCAAGATCTCGGTCAAGCACAACGACCCGGTCGTGATGGTCAACGCCTACCGGCAGCTGGCCGCCCGGTGCGACTACCCGCTGCACCTCGGCGTGACGGAGGCGGGCCCCGCGTTCCAGGGCACCATCAAGTCGGCCGTCGCCTTCGGGGCCCTGCTGAGCGAGGGCATCGGCGACACCATCCGGGTGTCGCTGTCCGCGCCGCCGGCGGAGGAGGTCAAGGTCGGCATCCAGATCCTGGAGTCCCTGGGGCTGCGGCAGCGCCGCCTGGAGATCGTCTCCTGCCCGTCCTGCGGCCGCGCGCAGGTCGACGTCTACAAGCTCGCCGACGAGGTCACCGCCGGTCTGGAGGGCATGGAGGTCCCGTTGCGGGTGGCCGTCATGGGCTGCGTGGTCAACGGTCCCGGCGAGGCCCGGGAGGCCGATCTCGGGGTCGCCTCCGGCAACGGCAAGGGCCAGATCTTCGTGAAGGGCGAGGTCATCCGCACCGTCCCGGAGTCGAAGATCGTCGAGACGCTGATCGACGAGGCGATGAAGATCGCGGAACAGATGGAGAAGGACGGCGTCTCCTCCGGGGAACCGCAGGTCTCCGTGGCGGGCTGAGCCCCGCCCGCCCGCGCCGGCGGGGCCGGGGTGCGCCCGCAGCGCACGCCCGGTGCCCGGCGGGAACCACTGCGTGGCTGGCCGGTCCGGTCCGGGGGTACAGTCGGCAGAACCGTTCCCCCGCCCCACGGGCCGCACGGTGAGGCAGCCGACGCGTGTTGACCACCACCTCCACCCGGGTCGTCGACCCGGGTGAGCTCGACGACGTGCTCGCGGTGCTGCGCCGCGAGCCGGTCAACAACGCCTTCGTCGCCGCCCGGGTGGAGACCTCCGGCCTGGACCCCTGGCGGCTCGGCGGTGAGATGTGGGGCTGGTACCACCGCGGCCGGCTGGAGTCCCTCTGCTATGCCGGGGCCAACCTGGTGCCGCTGTGCGCCGGGCCGGAAGCGGTACGCGCCTTCGCCGAGCGGGCCCGGCGGCAGGGCCGCCGCTGCTCCTCCATCGTGGGCCCCGCCGGGCCCACCGCCGCGCTGTGGGACCAGCTCGCGCCCCACTGGGGCCCGGCCCGCGAGGTCCGCGCCCACCAGCCGCTGATGGTGGCCGACCGGCTGCCCGCCGTCGCACCGGACCCGCTGGTCCGCCGCATCCGCAAGGAAGAGCTGGACGTGGTCATGCCTGCCTGCGTCGCCATGTTCACCGAGGAGGTCGGCATCTCGCCGCTCGCGGGCGACGGCGGGCTGATCTACCAGGCGCGGGTCGCCGAGCTCGTCGGCTCCGGCCGGTCCTTCGCCCGGGTGGAGCAGGGCCGGGTGGTCTTCAAGGCGGAGATCGGCGCGGCGACTCCGTACGCCTGCCAGATCCAGGGCGTCTGGGTCGCCCCGGACCGGCGGGGGGAGGGGCTGTCGCGGGGCGGCATGGCCGCGGTGCTGGAGTACGCGCTGCGGGAGGTCGCGCCGGTCGTCAGCCTCTACGTCAACGACTTCAACGCGCCCGCCCGCGCCGCCTACCGGCGGGTCGGCTTCCGCGAGGTCGGCGCGTTCATGAGCGTCCTGTTCTGAGCGCGGCCGCGGGCCCGTCCGGCGGAGCTCCCCGGGCCCGCGACGCCTGGCACGCTCGCTGCGTTGCCGCACCGTCCACGGACGCCCGGTACGAGAACGCTCCTCCGCCGTGCGATCCGCCGTGCGATCCCACGCTCGCCCAGAGCCTTCGGCCCGGGTGGCGCCCCCCGACGCCGCTGATCCTCAGAGATCCACCGGACGGGCCCTAGTAGCCTCCCCGGCATGGAGCATTCATCCGGGGAGGCACACCCGGACCCCCGAGAGACCGTCGTCGCCCCCGTCGACCTGGCCGCCCGTCTGGACGAGGCGCTGGCCGTGCAGGCCGTCGCCTTCGGGCTCACCGACGACGAGATCGACGTCCGCCGGCAGATCGTGCTCCGCCATCTCCAGCAGCGAGGAGCCCGGTCCCTGGCCGCGACCACGCGCGAGGGACGGCTCGTGGGGTTCGTCTACGGCATGCCCAACGACCGGACGCAGTGGTGGTCCACGGTCGTCCACCCCTATCTGCGGCAGGAGGGCAACGCGGACTGGCTCGGCGACTCCTTCGCCATCACGGAGTTGCACGTCCACCCCGCCTACCAGAACCGGGGCATCGGCCGCCGCCTCATCACCCGGCTCACCGACGAGGCCGCGGAGCCCCGCTCCATCCTCTCCGCGATCGACACCGAGAGCCCGGCCCGCGCCCTCTACCGCTCGCTGGGCTACCGCGACCTCGCCCGCCGCGTCCACTTCCCGAGCGCCCCCAGCCCGTACGTGGTGATGGGTGCCTGGCTCCCCCTGCGCCGTCGGTGAACTCCGGGGTATCTCATTTCCGCCCGGGCGTGGGCAGCGGATAACCTCCTGTTCTCAGCACACCTCGTCACGCAGGAGTTCTCCATGGCAGCCCGAGTCCAGCGCCTGTCCCGCTCGATGCTGAAGACGCTGCGTGACGACCCGGCGGACGCCGAGACGCTCAGCCACAAGCTCCTGGTGCGGGCCGGATACGTGCGCCGCGCCAGCGCCGGCATCTGGACCTGGCTGCCGCTCGGCAAGCAGGTGCTGGAGAACGTCACGCGCGTCGTCCGGGAGGAGATGGACGCGATCGGCGGCCAGGAGGTCCTGCTGCCGGCGCTGCTGCCGAAGGAGCCCTACGAGCAGTCCGGGCGCTACGAGGAGTACGGAGACCTGCTCTTCCGCCTGAAGGACCGCAAGGGCGGGGACTACCTCCTCGGCCCCACCCACGAGGAGATCTTCACCCAGGTGGTGAAGGACCAGTGCTCCTCCTACAAGGACCTGCCGGTCATCCTGTACCAGATCCAGACCAAGTACCGGGACGAGGCCCGTCCGCGGTCGGGAATCCTCCGCGGCCGCGAGTTCACCATGAAGGACTCCTACTCCTTCGACGTGAGCGACGAGGCGCTGGAGGAGTCCTACCGGCTGCACCGGCTGGCCTACCAGCGGATCTTCGAGCGGCTCGGGCTGGACTACCGCATCGTCTCCGCCGTGTCCGGCGCGATGGGCGGCTCCGCCTCCGAGGAGTTCCTGGCCCCTGCGGCAGCGGGCGAGGACACCTTCGTGAGCTGTCCCTCCTGCGGCTACGCGGCCAACACCGAGGCCGTCACCACGAGCGTGCCCCCCGTGGAGGGTGCCGAGCACCCGCCCGTCGAGGAGCTGGACACCCCCGACACGCCGACCATCGAGACGCTGGCCGAGCACCTCGGTGTGCCCGCTTCGGCCACCCTGAAGAACCTGCTGGTGAAGGTGGACGGGGAGATCACCGCGGTGGGCGTGCCCGGCGACCGCGAGGTCGACCTGGGGAAGCTCGCCGAGCAGCTCGCCCCCGCCGAGGTGGAGCTGGTCACCGCGGACGACTTCACGGGCCGGCCGGACCTGGTGCGCGGTTACGTCGGTCCCCAGGGCGGCATGGCCGGCAAGGCCTTCCGCTACCTCGCCGATCCCCGCGTCGCCCCGGGCACCGCCTGGATCACCGGTGCCAACAAGCCGGACATGCACGCCCGGAACGTGGTGTGCGGCCGGGATTTCGAGGTCGACCGGTACCTGGACATGGTCGTGGTCGAGCCCGGCGACCCCTGCCCGCAGTGCGGCACCGGGATCGAGCTCGACCGGGCGATCGAGATCGGCCACATCTTCCAGCTCGGCCGCAAGTACGCGGACGCCTTCGAGCTGGACGTGCTGGGCCAGAACGGCAAGCCGGTGCGGGTCACCATGGGCTCCTACGGCATCGGCGTCTCCCGGGCGGTCGCCGCGCTCGCCGAGCAGACGGCCGACGAGCAGGGCCTGTGCTGGCCGCGCGAGGTCGCCCCGGCCGACGTGCACGTGGTCGCCGCGGGCAAGGCGGCGCAGACCGAGGCCGCGCTGGACATCGCCGAGCGGCTCGGCGCCGCCGGCGTACGCGTGATCGTGGACGACCGGCCGGGCGTCTCGCCCGGGGTCAAGTTCACCGACGCCGAGCTCGTCGGCGTCCCGACGATCCTGGTCGCCGGGCGCGGCGTGAAGGACGGGCTGGTCGAGCTGAAGGACCGGCGTACGGGTGAGCGCGAGGAGCTGCCGGTCGAGGAGGCCGTCACCCGGCTGGCCGGCGCCTGACACCGGTCCGTACGGCCGGCCGGGCGGCCCCGGGCGGCCCCGGCCGGCCGTACGGACCGCCGGGGCCGTTCCCGGCGGCTCCCGCATGCAGCTAGCGCTGCGGCGGGGGCGCCCAGCCGCCCTGCGGCGCCTGGCCCCCGTACGGCTGCTGCGCGGGATAGGCTGGCGCACCGCCCGGCTGCGGCTGTGTTCCCGGCGTTCCCGGCGTTCCCGGTGCTCCCGGCGTCCCGGGCGCTGCCTGCGGCCCGGGCGCCCGGCTCCCCGCCCGGTCCAGCACACCGCAGGCCACGGCGCCGATCATCAGGCCGATACCCAGATACGAGCTCGACTCCCGGATCTGCTGGAACTCGATGCTCTCCACGTCCGACCGCTCGGCCATCATCGGCATCACGAACCCCTGGACGAGGAAGTAGAGGCCGAGCACGAGCAGCACCCATCCCACGATTCTCATGCGCGGCACTCTACTGAGCGTCCCCCGGCCGGGGACCGGTGGAGCGGCGGCGCCCCGGGCGCGCGGGACCGGGACGCCGCGCGCCGGGGGCGGGCGTGGCTCACAGCCAGCCGGCGAACTCCAGCAGCGCCTCGCCGTCCTGCCGGTCGCCGCGCGAGACGTGGCGGACGCCCGACTCGACCGCCCGGTAGAGCGCCCAGCCGCGCAGCCGCTCCCGGTCCAGGTCCAGCGAGTCCGCCAGCCGGTGCACCCGGCGCCGGGTCGCCGCGGGCGCGCCCGAGGACGCCATCAGGTCGTGCAACCGGTCCCGCACCAGCCGGGCCAGGTCGAACGCCGGGTCGCCGACCAGTGGTTCCGGGCCCACGGCCAGCCAGGGCGCCCGCTCCGCGTCCCCGGCCGAGAGCACCGCCCCCTGCCGGAAGTCGCCGTGCAGCAGCACCGGCGGGACGGCGTCGGCGAGCAGCGCGTCGCGCAGCTCCAGCGCTTCGCCGACGAGGGGCTCGGCCTCCGCGGGCGCTGCGGTGCGCAGCAGCTCCGCCTCGGCGGCGGTGTGCCCGGCGACCGTCTCGAAGCCGTGCCCCTCGGCCGGCGGCACCCAGAGCCGCCGTACCACGGAGCAGGCCTCCAGCGTGGCCCGGGACTCGGGGAGCGAGCGGAGCGAGACCTCACCGTGCAGCCGCTCGAGCAGCAGGGCGCCACGCTCCGGCGCGGCGCGCAGCAGCCGGACCGCGCCCCAGCCGTCCCAGTGCGCGAGCGCGGCCGCCTCCCGCTCCGCCGAGGTGTCCGGAGCGGCGAGCTTGAGCACCGCCGGGGCGCCGTCCGGCTGCCGGACCAGCACCACCAGGCTGCTGCGGCCGCCGGGGGAGACCACCCGCTCCGGTCTCAGCTCCCACTGCCCCAGCATGTCCTCCAGCAGCCCCGGGAGGTCCCGCAGCCACGCGGTCGCCTCCGCGGCGTCGGGGTGGCCGTCCAGGGCGCGGAGGAGGCGCTGCGGAGGGTCGAGGGGGAGTACGGAGGGCATGCCGAGCGGGCCTTTCCGAGCGGTCGGGACGATCAGGACGGGCTTCCGGGCGGGCCGGTGCGAGCGGTGCGATGGTGCGGGTGGTCGGGTACGTCGGTCGGGTACGTCGGTTCGGTACCGGTCTCCGTGCAGAGCCGGCAGGGCTCGGCGACGGCCGCCCCGGCGCCGGGCGCGAGCCGGTCGCCCGCCGGCCGGCACCGCTGAGGCACCGTCCCGGCGCACGGCTCAGAGCGCGCGGTCCCCGCCGTCCACCTCGCCCGCGGGGCTGCCGGAGGCGGAGGGCCGCACCGGTCCGGTGCGTTCGGTGAGCCCAGGGAAGGCTACGCCCGTCCCCCGCCAGCGGACCGCCCGGAGGGCCGCTTCGCGCAGCGCGGCCGCCGCCTCCCGGCGGCGGTCCCCGCCGGCGGCCCGTACGAGATCGGCGTACACCCCCGCGACGCGGTCCTCCAGCTCGGCCGCGAGCCGCACCGCGGCCTCCTCGTCCGGGACCGGGAAGGGCAGTGCGTAACCGGCCGCGGACGGTTCCGGGCGGCCGCCGAGGTCGCGCACCGTGCGGCGCAGCAGGTCGCGCCGGGCCCGGTGCGCGTCGTACGCCTCCCGCGCCTCGCGGCGCCGTTCCGCCGCGATCCGGCCGCCCACCACCCCGTATCCGTAGACGGCGGCGTGCTCGGCGGCCAGCGCGGCCTGCAGGGCCACCAGCTCCGGGGACTCCTCCGCCGGGCCCTGGGGTGCGGTCATGCGTCACGCTCCGAGAGCAGATAGGCGTGTGCCGCCCCCGCGGCGGCGACCGAGGCGAGCAGCCGGGCGAGTTCGGGCGGCGCGTCCGTGAGGGCCCGGGCCCGGGCGTCCGCGGTGCGCCGTTCCGCGGCGGCGAGCGCGGCCAGCGCCTGCCGCCGGTCCGGCGGCACCGCCGTGTGCCCGCCGTCCCGGGGCGGTGTCCGGCCGCGGCGTCCGGAACCGGCGTCGCCGTCGAACGCCGTGAGGTGCCGGGCCACCTCCGCGCGCAGTGGCGCCAGCCGGCCGGCGAGCGCCGGGTGGACGGCGGCGGTGCTGTCGTACCGGGCGAGCAGCAGCTCGCTCTCCCGGACGGCGGTGCGGCGCAGCCGCCTCGCGGCGCCGGCGCGCTCCCGCTGCCCCCGCGACGCCTCGCCGCCGCCGGAGCAGCCGGCGGCGCCGGCCGCGCCCAGGGCCGTCACCGCGGCCAGCACCGACCGTCTGCCGGGACGGTGGCCGCGGGACGGCGCGCCGGCGCCGGGCACGCCTCCGGGCTCCGTCCGCCCTGCGCTGGCGGCGGCGTCACGCGTCGGCGGCATGCTGCACTCCCTGAAGCAGTGGTGCGTCCCCGGCGGGATGTCCCGCGCCCGTCGCGGGCCCGCTGGGGCCGGCGGCGGTGATCACGCCGAGAGTACCTGTGCGATTTCCTGCTTACCCGCCGGGATGCCCGCGGCGCGCCCGGGGGCGCACTCCTGCGGCCCAAGCGCTGTCCGCCGCGCGTGTCGCCGGCGCCATGCAGGGCAGGGGAGGCGGAAGAGGCCGGTGTCCCCCGCACGGTCGGCGCGGGGGGCGGCAGACGATAGGCTTGACCGGACACGCGACCTTCCCCCTACAACAGCACACGCGGCCGAGGAGTCACCCGGATGAGCACCACCCAGAGCGAGAGGCTGCGCGGGCTGCTGGAGCCCCTCGTCAGCGAGAGCGGGCTGGATCTCGAGGAGATCACCGTGACGCCGGCCGGGAAGCGACGCGTGCTGCGCGTCGTGGTCGACTCCGACGAGGGCGTGCTGCTGGACACCTGCGCGGAGCTGAGCCGCGAACTCTCCGGGGTGCTGGACTCCTCGGACGTGATGGGCGGCGCGCCCTACGTCCTCGAGGTCACCTCGCCCGGCGCCGACCGGCCGCTGACCGAGCTGCGGCACTACCGCCGCGCCGTCGGCCGGTTGCTCCGTGTCCAGCCGCACGAGGGCGCGGAGCTGCTCGCCCGGCTCACCGGCGTGGACGAGCAGGGCGTCGACCTGGAGGTGCCCGGGGTGAAGGGCCGCCGGCCCACCCGGCGCCGCCTCGGCTTCGACGAGATCGCGAAGGCCCGGGTGGAGATCGAGTTCAACCCCAAGGCGGCCGAGAAGCAGGCGGGGAGCGCGTCCGCGGCCACCGCTGACGACGACAGCCAGGAGGAGGCGTAGCCGTGGACATCGACATGAGTGCCCTGCGGGGACTGGTCCGGGAGAAGGAGATCTCCTTCGACCTGCTGGTCGAGGCGATCGAGTCGGCACTCCTCATCGCCTATCACCGCACCGAGGGCAGCCACCGCGACGCGCGGGTCGAACTGGACCGCAAGACGGGCCATGTGACGGTCTGGGCGAAGGAGAGCGCCGCGGACCTGCCGGAGGGCGCGGAGCCCCGCGAGTTCGACGACACGCCCAGCGGCTTCGGGCGCATCGCCGCGACCACGGCCAAGCAGGTCATCCTGCAGCGGCTGCGGGACGCCGAGGAGGAGGTGACCTTCGGCGAGTACGCCGGCCGGGAGGGCGACATCGTGGCGGGCGTCGTCCAGCAGGGCAAGGACCCCAAGAGCGTGCTGGTGGACATCGGGAAGCTGGAGGCCATCCTGCCGCCCCAGGAGCAGGTGCCGGGCGAGGAGTACGGGCACGGCACCCGGCTGCGCACGTACGTCGTCCGGGTGGCCAAGGGCGTGCGGGGCCCCTCGGTGACGCTCTCCCGGACCCATCCGAACCTGGTCAAGAAGCTCTTCGAGCTGGAGGTCCCGGAGATCGCCGACGGCTCGGTGGAGATCGCCGCCATCGCGCGGGAGGCCGGGCACCGGACGAAGATCGCCGTACGCTCCGCCCGCTCCGGGCTGAACGCCAAGGGCGCCTGCATCGGCCCCATGGGCGGCCGGGTGCGGAACGTCATGGCGGAGCTGCACGGCGAGAAGATCGACATCGTGGACTGGTCCGAGGACCCGGCCGAGCTGGTGGCGAACGCGCTGTCCCCGGCGCGGGTGAGCAAGGTCGAGATCATCGATCTGGCCGGCCGCTCGGCCCGGGTGACGGTGCCGGACTACCAGCTCTCGCTGGCCATCGGCAAAGAGGGACAGAACGCCCGGCTCGCGGCCCGGCTGACCGGGTGGCGCATCGACATCCGGCCGGACACCGCGCCGGACACCGCGCCGGACGGAGCCCCGGCCGCGGGGCACGACGCCGGGAGCACGGCCGGCCACACCTGACCGGATCTGATCGGTTCGGCGGCCCCGCCCCCGGGACGGAGCGGGGCCTTCCGGGCATTCCGGGTGGCCTCCGGTGGTCCGGGACGGGCCTGAACAGCGCAAGCAGCCCATACCCCCGACCGAGTCGGGTGGCGCGGGGAGGTAGACTGACATCGTGTCTGGCCGGACGCGCGTTCGCGCGTGCCCACAACGCACCTGCGTCGGCTGCCGGGAACAATCGGGCAAGGCCGAGTTGTTGCGTGTGGTGTTGGTCGGGGGACGGTGTGTCCCCGATCATCGCGGTACGCTGCCGGGCCGGGGCGCCTATGTGCACCCCCGGCAGAGCTGTGTCGACACGGCTGTCCGCCGCCGGGCGTTCCAGCGGGCCTTCCGGGCCCCCGGTCCGCTCGACACCGCGGAGCTGCAGTCGGCACCGCAGGCCACACTGTAAGAGAGCCCGCGCGGAGCCCCGCACGGGATGAGGTACCTCGCGAGTCGGAAGTAGGTCGAGATTGCGATGAGCACTCGATGAGTACGCGATGAGTACGCCCATGCACAAGTAGCGAAGGTCCGGCGGACACCCACCCCGGACCGTCTAAGGAGCGAAGTGGCTAAGGTCCGGGTATACGAGCTCGCCAAGGAGCTTGGAGTGGAGAGCAAGGTCGTCATGGCCAAGCTCCAAGAACTTGGTGAATTCGTCCGTTCGGCGTCCTCCACCATCGAGGCGCCGGTGGTACGCAAGCTGACCGACGCGTTCGACGCGGGCGGCGGCGCAGGTGGTGCCGGAGGCTCCGGCGCCGCCAAGAAGTCCGCGGCCAAGCCCGCGGCACCGAAGAAGGCCGCCCCGAAGCCGGGCGCGCCGAAGCCCGGCGCAGGCGCGGCGCCCAAGCCGAGCGCCCCCAAGCCCGGTGGCGGTGGCGCGACCCCCAAGCCGGCGCAGCCGGGCCCGAAGCCCGCCGCCGAGACCCCCAAGCCGGGTGCGACCGGCCCCAAGCCGGGCCCGAAGGCGCCGGCGCCCAAGCCGGGTCCCGCCCAGCCCGTCACCCCGGCCAAGCCGGAGTTCTCCGGCCCGCCCGCCGGTGCCCAGACCCCGAAGCCGGGCGCGCCCCGTCCGGGCGCCCCGAAGCCGGGCCAGGGCCAGGGCGGCAAGCCGGGCCAGTCCACCCCGAAGCCGGGCCAGCGCCCCTCCGGCCCGCGTCCGGGGAACAACCCCTTCACCTCCGGCGGCTCCACCGGCATGGCCCGCCCGCAGGCGCCCCGCCAGGGCGGCGCCCCCAAGCCCGGCGGCGGCCGTCCCGGTCAGGGCCAGGGCCAGGGGCAGGGCGGCGGCCCGCGTCCGCAGGCACCCGGCGGCGGTCGTCCGACTCCGGGCAACATGCCGCGTCCGCAGGGCGGGGCCGGCCCGCGTCCCGGCGGCGGAAACCGCCCGAACCCCGGCATGATGCCGCAGCGACCCGCTGCGGGCCCGCGCCCCGGCCCCGGCCGCGGTGGTCCCGGCGGCGGTGGCCGTCCGGGCGGCGGCG
>NZ_JACYHE010000098.1 GCF_021696945.1 Streptomyces sp. JJ36 | reverse complement strand
CGACAAACTCTCCGAAGCCGCCATGGAAGACCGCAAGCGCGAAGGGTACTTCTGAATGAGCACCGTTCCCTCCACCGAAGCGGCCGAGCCGGTCCTGGCCGCCACCGCGCTGCTGCGGTTCGCCACCGCCGGGTCCGTCGACGACGGCAAGTCCACCCTCGTCGGGCGGCTGCTGCACGACTCCAAGTCCGTGCTCAGCGACCAGCTGGAGGCCGTGGAGTCCGCCTCCCGCAACCGCGGGCAGGAGGCCCCCGACCTGGCGCTGCTCACCGACGGCCTGCGGGCCGAGCGGGAACAGGGCATCACCATCGACGTGGCGTACCGCTACTTCGCCACCCCGCGCCGGCGCTTCATCCTCGCCGACACCCCGGGCCATGTGCAGTACACCCGGAACATGGTCACCGGCGCCTCTACCGCCGAACTGGCCGTGGTGCTGGTGGACGCGCGCAACGGCGTGGTGGAGCAGACCCGCCGCCACGCGGCCGTCGCCGCGCTGCTGCGCGTCCCGCACGTGGTGCTGGCGGTCAACAAGATGGACCTGGTCGACTACGACGAGCAGGTCTTCGCCCGCATCGCGGAGGAGTTCACCGCCTACGCCGCCTCGCTGGGCGTGCCGGAGATCACCGCCATCCCGATCTCCGCGCTGGTCGGCGACAACGTGGTGAGCGCGTCGGCGAACATGGACTGGTACGGCGGCCCGACCGTCCTGGAGCACCTGGAGACCGTCCCGGTCACCCACAACCCCTCCGGGGACCCGGCCCGTTTCCCGGTGCAGTACGTCGTCCGCCCGCAGACCGCCGAGCACCCGGACTACCGGGGCTACGCCGGCCAGATCGCCTCCGGCGTCTTCCGGGTCGGCGACCGCGTCGCGGTGCTCCCCTCGGGGCGTACGAGCACCGTCGAGGGCATCGACGCGCTGGGCCGTCCCGTGGACGTCGCCTGGGCCCCGCAGTCGGTGACGCTGCTGCTCAGCGACGACCTGGACATCTCCCGCGGGGACCTGATCGCCCCGGCGGACGCCGGGGTGGAGGCCAGCCAGGACCTCACCGCGACCGTCTGCCACCTGCACGACCGGCCGCTGAAGCCCGGTGACCGGGTGCTGCTCAAGCACACCACCCGCACCGTCAAGGCCATCGTCAAGGAGATCCCCTCCCGGCTGACCCTGGCCGACCTGTCCCAGCACCCGTCGCCCGGCGAACTGGTGGCGAACGACATCGGGCGGGTGGTGCTCCGCACCGCGCAGGCGCTGCCCGTCGACCCGTACGCCGCCTCCCGCCGCACCGGTTCCTTCCTGCTGATCGACCCGGCCGACGGCACCACCCTGACCGCCGGCATGGCCGGGGACGCCTTCGCCGAGGCGGCCGAGGAGGTCAAGGACGCCCAGGAGGGCCTGGACGACGACGGCTGGGACTTCTGACGATGTCCTCCGCCCCCGCCGCCACCGGCGGCCCCGCCACCGGCGCGCCCGCCGCCGGGCCCGGTCCCGCCGGGCCCGGCGGCCCGGGCGACCGGCCGCACGCCGTCCGGCTCGACCGGGTCTCCAAGGCCTTCGGGGCGGCCGGCTCCCGGACGCTCGCCCTGGACGACATACGCCTGGAAGCCGCTCCCGGGGAGTTCCTGTGCCTGCTGGGCGCCTCGGGCTGCGGCAAGTCCACGCTGCTCAACCTGGTCGCCGGCCTGGACCGGCCGACCACCGGCACCGCCTCGGTGCCGTTCGGGCGCCCGGCGCTGATGTTCCAGGACCACGCCCTGTTCCCGTGGCTCACCGCGGGCCGCAACATCGAGCTGGCGCTCAAGCTGGCCGGTGTGCCGAAGCGCGAACGGCACGACCGTGCGCAGGAGCTGCTGCGCCTGGTGCGGCTGCCCGACGCCCACGGCAAGCGGGTGCACGAGCTGTCCGGCGGCATGCGGCAGCGGGTCGCGCTGGCGCGCGCCCTGGCCCAGGGCAGCGAGGTGCTGCTGATGGACGAGCCGTTCGCCGCGCTCGACGCCATCACCCGGGACCTGCTGCACGAGGAGCTGACCCGGGTGTGGACCGAGGCGAACCAGCCCGGTTCCGCCCGCGGCCGGCTGACCGTCCTGTTCGTCACGCACAACGTGCGGGAGGCCGTGCGGCTGGGGCAGCGGGTCGTGCTGCTCACCTCGCGGCCGGGACGGATCGCCCGGGAGTGGGACGTCGACATTCCGTATCCGCGCCGGATCGAGGACGCGGAGGTCACCGGGCTCGCCCGCGAGATCACCGGCCATCTGCACGAGGAGATCGTCCGTCATGCCCGCCACTGACGCGTCGTCGCGGCGCGCCGCTGCCGAGGCGCACGCGGAGAAGGAAGAACGGCCCGGGGCCGGCGAGGACACCGGCACGGCGGACGGCTCCGCCGGCAGCCGGCGGCCCGCGGGAGACCCCGGCGCCCCGGGGGCCCCGGACACCGCGGACCCCTCGGACGACATGGCCCTGGGCCTGGATGCGCTGGAGACCCCGGCCACCGCACAGGCCAAGGCCGTCTCCCGGCGGGTGCTCGCCAAGGCGGCGCCGCCGCTGCTGTCCGTCGCGCTGGTGCTGGCGCTGTGGCAGCTCGCGTACGTCTTCGAGTGGTCCGCGACCCTCCCCGCCCCCGCCGCGGTGGGCGGCGAACTGGCCGACGCCTGGGCCGACGGCACGCTGCTGCCCGCGGTCGGGCACAGCCTGTTGCGCTGCCTGATCGGCTTCGGGGCGGCGGCCGTGATCGGCCTTCCGCTCGGAGTGGTGCTGACCCGGCTGCCTCCGCTGCGGACCGTCCTGGGGCCGATCCTGTCGGCCATCCAGTCGCTGCCGGCCGCCGGTCTGGTGCCGGTCGCGGTGATCGCGTTGGGGAACTCCGAGGGGGCGGTCTACGCGGTCGTCCTGCTCGGCTCGGTGCCCTCCATCGCGGTCTCGGTCGCCGCCGGGATCGACCAGGTGCCGCCGCTGCTGCTGCGGGCGGGCAAGTCCATGGGGGCCACCGGGGTGCGGGGCGCGGTGCACGTGCTGGTCCCCGCCGCACTGCCCGCCTTCATCTCCGCGCTCCGCCAGGGCTGGACCTTCGGCTGGCGCGCCCTGATGACGGCCGAGCTGATCACCGCGACGCCGCTGCCCGGCATCGGGCGCATGCTCTCCCAGGGCAAGGAGGCGGAGTCGATGAGCCTGGTGCTGGCCACGGTGGGACTGATCCTGGCGGTGGGCGTGCTGGTCGAGTCGGCGCTCTTCAGCCCCCTGGAGCGCCGGGTGCTCCGGCACCGCGGCCTCGCCGGAGACCGGCCGTGACCCCCGGCGCCTCCGGTACGCCCCGCGCGCTGCCCGGCGCGTCCGGGCCGGTGCTGCTGGTCGTCGCGCACGGCAGCCGGGACCCCCGGCACGCGGCGACGGTGGCGGCGCTGTGCGCGCGGGTACGGGCCGAGCGCCCGTGGCAGCGGGTCGAGGTCGGCCACCTCGACTTCAACGCCCCCTCGGTTCCGCAGGTGCTGGAGCGGCTGGACGGCGAGGGCGTCCGCGAGGTGATCGCCCTGCCGCTGCTGCTGAACCGCGCGTTCCACGCCAAGACGGACATCCCGGCGGTGCTGCGCGAGGCCACGGCCCGGCTGCCGCGGGTCGCCGTCCACCAGGCCGACGTGCTGGGACCGCACCCGCTGCTGGTGGCCGCGCTGGAGCGGCGGCTGCGGGAGGCGGGCCTGCCGTCCGCCGACGCACCCGGAACCGGGGTCGTGCTCGCCTCGGCGGGCTCCTCCGACCCGGAGGCGATCGCAGTGATCGCTGAAACCGCGCGGGAGTGGCGGCGCGCCACCGGTTGGCGCGCCGTGCGGCCTGCGTTCGCCTCCGCATCCCCGCCCCGCACGGCGGACGTCGTGCGCGCCCTGCGCGCGGACGGCGTCCGCCGGGTGGCCGTCGCGCCCTGCGTGATCGCCCCCGGGCTGCTCCCGGACCGCATCGTCGAGGGAGCCCGGGAGGCGGGCGCCGAGGTGCTGGCACCGGTGCTGGGCGACGCCCCGGAGCTGGCCCGGCTCCTGCTGCTCCGCTACGAGCAGGCCCTCTCCGGCCGCCTCGCCACCACCGCCGCCTGACGCCGCTGCGGCCGGGCCGCCCGTACCGCCCGGACACGCGGCTCACCGTACTCACCGGCCGTCCCGCGACCACCGGCAAACAAATGCCCGATTTCTTCACATATGCACGTTTCACCTGCGGGGAGTGGTGGCTACGCAGCAGGTAGCAGGCAAGGGTGCGAAGGAGGACCTCATGATCACCCGAGAGCAGATTCCGACCGTACTGGATCACCCCGTGTACTCCACGGGCGGCGACAAGCTCGGTGACGCCCGGCACGTCTACCTGGACGACGCCACGGGCATGCCGGAGTGGGTCAGCGTGAAGACGGGCCTGTTCGGGCGCAGCGAGTCCTTCGTACCCGTCCGCGACGCGGCCCTGGTCGAGGACCACCTCGAGGTCCCCTACGCCAAGGACAAGGTCAAGGACGCGCCGCGGGTGGACGTGGACGCCGGTGGACACCTCTCGGTGCAGGAGGAGGAGCGCCTCTACGCCTTCTACGGCATCGAGCCGGGCGGTCCGGTGGACACCGGCCCCGCCGCCGGCGAGCAGACCACCGGCCGGGCCACCGGCGACGACGCGATGACCCGCTCCGAGGAGCAGATGCACGTCGGCACCGAATCCCGCCCCACCGGTCGGGCACGGCTGCGCAAGTACGTCGTGACCGAGGAGCAGCAGCAGACCGTGCCGGTGCGCCACGAGGAGGTGCGCGTCGAGCACGAGCCCATCACCGAGGCCAACCGCGACGAAGCCCTCTCCGGTCCGGAGATCAGTGAGGACGAGTACGAGGTGACGCTGCACGAGGAGCGTCCGGTGGTGGAGACCCGCGCCGAGCCGGTCGAGCGGGTCCGGCTGACCACCGAGGAGCGCACCGAGGACGAGACCGTGCGGGGCACGGTCCGCAAGGAGCACATCGAGGAGGACACCGGCGAGGAGGGCCGCGGGTCCTGAACCCGGGACCGGCCGGGCCCGTTCGGGTACCGGCCGGTCACCGGCACACCGGGCTCCGGGTCAAGGGCCCGTTCAGGGACCGGGACACCGGCCCCGTGGACGGCCCGGGCACGGATCGCCACGACGCCATGCAGGCAGCCAGGCCGGAGTGTGGCGCACCGGGTCCCCCTCGGGGACACGCCGTCCCGGCCACGGACGGGCGCACTCGACGGTCCGGCAGGCCGGCGCCACGGCTCCGACGTCCCGGTGACACGCACCGGGTCCGCCAGCCCCGGCGCGGTGGGAGCACCCTCGGCTCCCACCGCGCCGGTGCGTCCGGACCCGCTCTCGCGGACCGCGTGCCTGTCGGCGGTGCGACCGCCCACCGACCGCGCGACGGACCCGCGGCCGGGGCCCACACAGGCGGCCGCCCACTACCCCAGGGACCCGCGCCCGCCGCCCGCGAGGGCGGCCAGCAGGCGCTCCTCCTTCTCCGGGGGCAGCCCCTTCCGGCTCCGGTCGGCGCGCTGCGGGGCCCGGCCCCCGAGGCCCTGCAGCCAGGCCCAGGTGTCCCGTACCGTCTCGCCGACCGGACGGCACCGCAGCCCCGCCGCCACGGCCCGGCCGACGTCCGTCCGGTGGAGTGTGTCGTGCAGCGGCCCCGGCGGCACCCAGACCGGAAGCTCCGTCCACGGCTCGGCCCCGGCGGCCTCGACCGCCTCGGGGGCCGCCCAGCGCAGCTCGGCCTCCCCACCGGTCACCGCGGCGCAGGCCTCCAGGAGTTCCCCCATGGTGGTGTGCCCGGGCGGCGAGACCACGTTGTACGGGCCGTGCAGCCCTTCCGCGAGCGCGTCCAGGGTCCACCGGGCGAGGTCCCGCACGTCGATGTACTGGAGGGGCAGCTCGCGCGGCCCCGGCGCGGGCACCGGGCCGCCGCGGGCGAGGCGGCCGAGCCACCAGGGCAGCCGGCCGACGTCCTCGTACGGGCCCAGGATGAGGCCCGCCCGCACGGAGAGGGCACGCTCCTCCCCGAAGGCGGCTGCCGCCGCCAGCTCCCCGCCGCGCTTGTCGGCCGCGTAGTCGGTGGCCGGGGCGTCCGGTGCCGCCGCGACGACCTCCGTGGCTTCGTCCTTGTCCGCCGGAGCGGGGACGCCGTAGACGGAGACGCTCGACACGTACGCGTACCGCCCGGCGCGGCCGGCGAGCAGCCGCGCGGCGTCGAGGACCGCACGGGGCGCCCCCGACCAGGCGTCCACCACCACGTCCCACTCGCCCTCCCGCAGCGCGTCCAGGCCCCCGGCGGCCGTGCGGTCGCCGCGCAGCGCGCGCACGCCCTCCGGCACCCCGCGGGTGCCGCGGTTGAGGACCGTGACCTCCCAGGAGCGCTCCCGCGCGGCCTCGACCACGGCAGGCCCCACGAATCCCGTACCACCCAGCATCAGCAGTCGCATGCTCCGACCCTGCCGGTGCAGGGGCCGTCGCGGAAGGCCGGCCTGCTCTCGGCGTAATCGCTGAGGGCGTAGCGTGCGCACGGTCGAGGCGGTTCCCCGGGCCACTCGGGGGACTTCCGGCGAGGCGGCGGCGTCGTTCGCCGGTTGCCGCCCGGACCCGTACGACCATGCACGGGTACTGCGGCTCCGCCCCGGGAGGAACGGTGAAGAGAGCGGACGGCACACCGGTGGCCACCGGTGTCACCGCCGAGCGCCTCGCGGGGCTTCGCTCGTGGAACCTGGGGCTCACGCTGCTGCACCTGGCCCAGGCCGTGGCGATCGTCCTCCTCGCGGGAGGCTTCTCGATCACCGTCACCTCCTCCCTGCCCGAAGGGCCACCGGGCACGGAGGCGCCCGCCCCCGACGCGCTCTTCGACGTGCCGATCGGCTGGGCCGTCGCCGTCTTCCTCGCCCTGGCGGCCCTGGACCACCTGCTGACGGCCACGGTGTTCCGCACCACCTACGAACGCGATCTCAGAAGCGGCATCAACCGCTTCCGGTGGCTGGAGTACGCGCTGAGCGCCACCCTCATGGTGCTCCTCATCAGCTTCTACTCAGGCATCACCGGCATCAACGCCGTCCTCGCCGTCGTCGGCGCCAACATGGGGATGATCTTCTTCGGCTGGGTCGAGGAGGTGATGAACCCGCCGGGGCGGACGACGACCACGATGCTCCCGTTCTGGTTCGGGACGCTGGTCGGCGTGACGCCGTGGGTCTCGATCGTCTACAACATCGTCGCGGTCGGCACCGTGCCCGGCTTCGTGTACGGGATCGTCCTCGTCCAGGCCGCCCTCTTCTTCAGCTTCGGTCTCAACCAGTGGCTCCAGTACCGGGGAGTCGGCCGGTGGTCCGACTACGCCTACGGCGAGAAGGGTTACCTGGTGCTCAGCCTCACGGCGAAGTCCCTCCTGGCCTGGCAGATCTTCGCCGGCTCGCTGGCCGGCTGAGCTCCTGCCGTCTGCGTACCGACGGCGGCCCGCCCCCGGGCACGGCGGCGTTCCGGGGACGGCCGTCAGGCGGTGAGCTCGATCAGCTTGGTGACGGTGCGCCAGTTCCGCCCGGTCATGGTGAGCCGGGGCCGCACGGCGGCCAGCGCGTCCGGGAGCTTGCTGCGGCCCATGCCCGCCGGGAACCAGCAGTACACGGCGCGCCCGAGGTGCCGGAACTCGTCCGGGGCGTACGCCTCCGGGTCGATCCCGGCGAAGTGGGCGGGGTCCGGGGTCTCCTCGACGAAGAGCACCAGGAGTTTGGCCGGGTCCAGCCGGTCGGCCGGGAACGGGCAGGCGTCGGCGACCTCCCGCAGTTCGGACGCGGTGCGCAGCAGGCAGGGGACCTCGAAGCCGAAGTGCTCGGCGAGGGCCCGCTCCAGGCGGGGGCCGGGCGGTCCGGTGTCCTCCGGGGGCGTGGTGAAGACCGCGTTGCCGCTCTGCAGGTAGGTCCGCACGTCCGTCCATCCCAGGGAGGCGAGGAGCTCGCGCAGCTCCGCCATCGGCACCTTCCGGCGTCCGCCCACGTTGATCCCGCGAAGGAGCGCCGCATACGTCGTCATACCCTCACTCTAGGCGCCGCCGCTGACACCGGGCGTGCGGCCGCCTGCGACGTCCGCCGCCCGTACGACGCCCGCCCGGGGGTTTCCGCCTGCCCGGCCCCTCCAGCGCCCCCGGGAGCCCCGGGCGACTGCTTGTAGGGGGCATCGTCCCCGGGGGTGGGGGTTTCCGGCAGACCGTACGCGTGGCCCGGGCCCCGTGGGGGAGGGCCCGGGCCGCGCGCACGACCGCCGCGCGTCACGGTCAGCCGCGGGGCCCCGTACGGCCGGGGTCCGGGCCCCGGGGCCGCTCGGCGCGCGGCGGGTCGTACGGCGCTCCGTGCATACCGACGGGCGTAGCGCCGGGCGTTCCGCCGGGCGCCGCGTCCCCGGCGGCGGGCCGCGGCCGGAACAGCCACTCCAGCCGGGGCTCCACGGCCCACCGCAGGGCACGGCGCACCGGACCGGTGCACAACAGGGTGACCAGCACGGCGGCGAGCAGCGTGACGGCGACCATGCCGGCCGGGGTGTGCAGCCAGGCGTGGGCGTACCAGCCGCGGTAGACGGCGCCCTTCACCGCGAAGCCGTGCAGCAGATAGCCGTAGAGCGTCCCGGCGCCCAGCGCGGTGCACCACATCCGGCGGCGCGGCACCCAGGCGAGGAAGCACGCGGTGAGCGCCAGCGAGCAGCCCAGCAGGGCCAGCGACATGGCGGCGCCCACCAGCGGCGGCACCCCCAGCTCCTGCGCGCTCTCCCGGTGGTAGAGCCACTGCCAGTCCAGCCGCGGCGCCGCCCAGTACGCGAAGCCGAGCGCGCCGGCGCCGAGGGCGAGCGCGGCCGCCCGCACCCGGGGACGGCGGAGCCGGGCGAAGTGGTCCGGGCGCAGCCCGAGCCCGAGCACGAAGAACGGCAGGAACTGGAGCACCCGTTGCAGGTCCAGGTCCGGGCCGATGCCGGGGGTCACGGAGCTGAGCACCGCCGCGGCGACCGCGATCGGCACCGGCCACCGCACCGCCCGCCACAGCGGCGCCGTCAGCCGCCAGAGGAAGAGGGCGAGCAGGAACCAGTTGAGGAACTGCGGGTCGACCACGTTGACCGGGTAGTCCGGGTCGCCGTCGGCCCAGCGCCGGAACCAGGCGTAGGCGACCTCGAAGACCAGGTACGGCACCAGGATGCCGGCGATCAGCCGCCGCACCCGGCGCGGGCCGAGGTCGAAGTCCCGGGAGAAGTAGCCGGAGACCACGATGAACGCCGGCATGTGGAAGGTGTAGACGAAGAGGTAGAGGGCCGTCGCGGCGCGGCTCCCGTCCCGGAACGGCTCCCAGGCGTGGGCGGCGGCGACCAGCACGATCGCCAGGTACTTGGCGTTGTCGAAGAAGGGGTCGCGGGTGTCTCCGGCCCCGTGCGCCCCGGCTCTGTCCCGCTCCGTCGCCGGGACGGGGTCCGCGGCGGCCGGGCGCTCCGGCGGCAGCGGGGAACGGGGGTCGGCGGGGAAGGAGGGGCCGTGCATGGCACGTCATTGTTCCCGGCGGCCGTCCCGGTATGCGGTCCCGGCTCCGGGACACGCCCGGGCCCCGCCGGAACGGCCGCCGCCGGAGCGGCCCCACGCCGGAGCGCCGGGCCGGCCGGGCGGCGGGCCGGCGGCCGCCGTACGGGCCGGGGCGTGGGCAGACCGGCCGGGACGCGGGCGGCCCGCCGGGGCGTCAGGAGACCGGCCGGGAGTCCTGCCACACGGATTCGAACTCCTCGCGGTAGGTGGCGAAGAGCCCGTGTTCGCCGGTGTCCGGCGCGCCGCCGTGCACGAGGTCCCGGCCGCCGCCGCGGAGCACCAGCAC
Source organism: Streptomyces sp. JJ36 (assembly GCF_021696945.1). GTDB lineage: Bacteria > Actinomycetota > Actinomycetes > Streptomycetales > Streptomycetaceae > Streptomyces. The sequence continues at coordinate 9,153 of NZ_JACYHE010000098.1, read as the reverse complement.
CGGTGCCTCCATGCCGCGGACCCGGCGCAGGTACGACTGGACGACGGCGAGGCCGTCCGGGCCGTCACCGTCCACCAGGTACGCCGTGAACCGCGGCGTCTCGTCGAACACGTGGATCTCGAACGCGCCGGGGTCCCGCAGCCGGGCGCGTACCCGCCGCATGTGCAGGATGTTCATCTCCACGGTGCGGCTCAGCTCGCCCTTCTTCAGCCCGAGCTCGCGCTCCCGGCGGCGCACGGCGCTGCTGGCCGGGTTGAGGAAGAGCAGCCGGATGCGGCACCCGGCCTCGGCGAGCCGCACCAGGCGGCGCCCGCTGTAGTTCTGCACCAGCAGGTTCAGCCCTATGCCTATGCCGTCCAGCCGCCGCGCGCCGCCGAAGAGGTCCTCGGCCGGGAGCTGCCGCTGGAGCCGCACCCGGTCGGGGTGGACCCCGACGACGTCGGCGAAGCGGTCGCCGACCAGCTCCTCGACCGCGTCCACCGGCAGCCGGTGCGCGGAGGGCTTGGCGCTCGCGGAGGTGTCCAGCAGGTCGAGCAGCCGCGCGGACATCCGCTCGGCCTGCGCAAGCACCGTCTCCGAGAGGGCCCGGTTGCGCGCCACGGCGCTGCGGGCGACCTCCAGCTCGTCGAGGGAGAGCTCGACCTCCCGGCGGTCGTCGAAGTAGGGCTCGAAGCAGGGCCAGTGCTGCACCATCAGCTCCCGGAGCTGGGGCAGGGTGAGGAAGGACAGCACGGTGTCGTCGGCCGGGTCGAGCAGATAGCCCTTCCGGCGGCTGACCTCGCGCACGGCCACCGCGCGCTGCACCCACTCCTGGCCGGCCGGGCCGGCCGCGGCGACCACCCACTCGTCGCCGTGCACCGGCTCGTAGATCGGGCGGAGCACGGCGGCGACGACGGCCCGGAGCCGCTGCTCGACGAGATTGAGCCAGATGTAGGCGCGCCCGGCGCGCTGCGCGCGGGTGCGGACCTCGGCCCAGACCTCGTCGCCCCACTCCAGGTCCGCGCCTATCTCCATGGGCCGGGCGAGGGAGACCGCTCCCGAGGGCACGTCCGCCGACTCGCCCTCCGGGCCGCCCTCGCCCGGCGGGAGCTCAAGGCCTCCCGAGGAGCCCACCTGTGCACCGCCTTCCGGACCCCGTTCTTCGATCAAGGAAGACTACTGTGGCCCCGGACGCGGTGCACCCGGATCCCCCATCAACTTCCGTTGCTCGTACGACCGTACGGGGGAAGATAGCGCCTGGGTCCGCCGGGCGGCCCGTTCCTGCGCGAGGATGCTGCGGTGCGGCAGCCGCCGCGCGGGGCACCCAGGACGACCGGGAAGAGACGACGGCATGCAGGTCTGGCCGGGACAGGCGTACCCCCTCGGCGCCACCTACGACGGCGCGGGGACGAACTTCGCGGTCTTCTCCGAGGCCGCCGAGCGCATCGAGCTGTGCCTTCTGCACGACGACGGCTCGGAGACGGCGGTGGAGCTGCGGGAGACGGACGCCTTCGTACGGCACGCGTATCTGCCCGGCGTGATGCCGGGGCAGCGCTACGGCTTCCGGGTGCACGGACCGTACGCGCCGGAGCACGGACATCGCTGCAACAGCGCCAAGCTGCTGCTCGATCCGTACGCCAAGGCGATGAGCGGACAGGTGGACTGGGACGAGGCGGTGTACGGCTACCACTTCGATTCCCCCGAACGGCGTAACGACCTGGACTCGGCACCTCACACGATGGCGTCGGTGGTCGTCAACCCGTACTTCGACTGGGGCGACGACCGGCTCCCCCGGACGGAGTACCACCACACGGTGCTCTACGAGGCGCACGTGAAGGGCCTCACGATGCTCCACCCCGCGCTCCCCGCGGAGCTGCGCGGCACCTACGCGGCCCTGGCGCACCCCGCGGTGATCGAGCATCTCACCCGGCTGGGCGTGACGGCCCTGGAGCTGATGCCGGTGCACCAGTTCGTCACCGACAACCGCCTCGCCGACGCGGGCCTGTCCAACTACTGGGGCTACAACACCATCGGCTACTTCGCCCCGCACAACGCCTACGCCTCGTGGGGCGACCGGGGCCAGCAGGTGCTGGAGTTCAAGCAGGCGGTGCGGGCGCTGCACCAGGCCGGCATCGAGGTGATCCTCGACGTGGTCTACAACCACACGGCCGAGGGCAACCACCTCGGTCCCACGCTCTCCTTCCGGGGCCTGGACAACGCCTCGTACTACCGGCTGACCGACGACCCGCGGTACTACATGGACACCACGGGCACCGGCAACTCCCTGCTCATGCGCAACCCGCACGTGCTCCAGCTCATCATGGACTCGCTGCGCTACTGGGTGACCGAGATGCACGTGGACGGCTTCCGCTTCGACCTGGCGGCGACGCTGGCCCGGCAGTTCCACGAGGTGGACCGGCTCTCCTCCTTCTTCGACCTGGTGCAGCAGGACCCGGTGGTCAGCCAGGTGAAACTGATCGCCGAGCCGTGGGACGTCGGCGAGGGCGGCTACCAGGTGGGCAACTTCCCCCCGCTGTGGACCGAGTGGAACGGCCGCTACCGGGACACCGTGCGGGACCTGTGGCGCGGCCAGCCGCGCACCCTGGCGGAGTTCGGCTCCCGGCTGACCGGCTCCTCCGACCTGTACCAGGACGACGGACGGCGGCCACTGGCCTCCATCAACTTCGTCACCTGCCACGACGGCTTCACCCTGCGCGACCTCGTCTCGTACGACGCCAAGCACAACGAGGCGAACGGCGAGGGCAACCGGGACGGCGAGAGCTGGAACCGCTCCTGGAACTGCGGAGCCGAGGGCGAGACGGACGATCCGGCGGTGCTGCGGCTCCGCCGCCGGCAGATGCGGAACCTCATCGCCACCCTGATGGTCTCGCAGGGCGTGCCGATGCTCAGCCACGGTGACGAGTTCGCCCGCACCCAGGGCGGCAACAACAACGCGTACTGCCAGGACAGCGAGGTCTCCTGGGTGCACTGGCCGCGCGAGGAGCCGCCGGGCGTCCGGGGGCGCGGGGCCGTGGGCGGAACCGGCGTGGGCGGTGCCGGCGCGGCGCACTGGGAGCAGGCGGCCCGGGAGCTGTGCGAGTTCACCCGGACGATGGTGTGGCTCCGCCGCGACCACCCCGTCTTCCGCCGTCGTCGCTTCTTCCACGGCCGCCCGGTGGAGGGCACCCACGACGACCTCTCCGACATCGCCTGGTTCACCCCCGAAGGCGCCGAGATGACCCAGCGGGACTGGCAGGCGGCACAGGCGGCCTCGCTGACGGTCTTCCTGAACGGCAGCGCCATCTCCGAGCCCGGGGCACGCGGGGAGCGGATCGTGGACGACTCGTTCCTGCTGCTGTTCAACGCGCAGGACACCGGGCGCGCCTTCACGGTGCCGCCGGACCACGGGACGCAGTGGGAGGTGGTGGTCGACACCGCCGAGGAGGGACCGGCCGCACAGGCGGGCGAGGGCCGCAAGGTCCAGGCGGGCGACCGCTTCACCCTCACCGACCGCAGCCTGGTGATCCTGCGGCGCCCGGCCTGACGGCCCTCTCGGGCGCGCCCCGCGTCCGGCCATCGGGTGACTCCCGGCCCCCGGCCCAGCGGCGCCCCGGCGCCCGTACGGTCGCCGGGCGGGCGCGCGGGTACGCACTCCGGTATGACCACCCCGACCGCGACCTACCGCCTCCAGCTCCAGCCGGAGTTCCCGTTCTCCGCCGCCGAGAAGGCCGTGCCGCGCCTGGCCCGGCTCGGCGTGTCGCACCTGCACCTCTCCCCCGTGCTGACCGCCGTCCCGGGCTCCGCGCACGGCTACGACGTGACGGACCACTCCTCCGTACGGGCCGAGCTGGGCGGCGAGGAGGGACTGCGGGCCCTGGCCGCGACGGCCCGGGCGCACGGCCTGGGGCTGGTGCTGGACATCGTCCCCAACCACATGGCGGTGCCGGCCGACCTCCGGCTGAACCGGCCGCTGTGGGAGGTACTGCGGGACGGCCCGGACTCGCCCTTCGCCCGCTGGTTCGACATCGACTGGGCGGCGGGCGGCGGCCGGGTGCTGCTGCCGGTGCTCCCGGAGCCGCTGCGCGCCGCGGCGGGGGAGCTCCGGCCGGCCGCGGACGGCACGCTGCGCGGCGGGCCGCTGGTGCTGCCGCTGCGGGAGGGCACCGCGGGGCTGCCGCTGCCGGAGCTGCTGGACGCCCAGCACTACCGCCTCGCCTGGTGGCGGCTGGCCCGCACCGAGCTGAACTACCGGCGGTTCTTCACCATCTCCGGCCTGATCGGGGTACGGGTCGAGGACCCGGAGGTGTTCACGGCCACCCACCGCACCGTGCTGCGGGTGCTGCACGAGGGCGTGCTCGACGGTCTCCGGGTGGATCACCCGGACGGGCTCGCCGACCCCGGGACGTACCTGCGCCGGCTGCACGAGGAGACCGGGGGCCGCTGGGCGGTGGTGGAGAAGATCCTGGCCCGGGAGGAGCGGCTGCCCGCCGGCTGGCCGGTGGCCGGCACCACCGGCTACGACGCCCTGCACCGGGTGGACGGCGTCTTCACCGACCCCGGGGGGCACGCGGAGCTCGCCGGGCACTTCCGGGAGGCCACCGGGGCCGCCCCCGCACTGGGCGGCGCCTGGGCCGCCACCGAACGGCGGGCCGCCGAGGAGGTGGTCGACGGCGAGCTGGCCGCGGAGACCGGCCGCCTGGTCCGCACCGCGCTGCGGGTGTGCGAGGCGGCGGAGGACCTGCGGCTGCGGGACCACGCGCCCTGGGCGCTGGACCGGGCCCTGCGCGAGGTGCTGGTGCGGCTGCCGGTCTACCGGCCGTATGTCACGGCCGGCGTCCCGGCGCGGGAGCCGGACGCGACGCTGCTGGCCGAGGCCGCGGAGGGAGCGCGGGCGGAGTTCGCGGTGCCGGCCGAGGCGGAGGCCGTGGAGGTGGTCCGGGACCTCGCGCTCGGCCGGCTGGGCGACGGCCCGGACCAGCGGGACTTCGCCGCCCGGTTCGGCCAGGTCTCCTCGGCGCTGCGGGCGAAGGCGGTGGAGGACACCGCCTTCTACCGGTACGTGCCGCTGCTGTCGGCCGGCGAAGTGGGCGGCGACCCCGGGCGGCCCGCGGTGCCCGCCGAGGAGTTCCACGCCTGGTGCGCCCGCCTCCAGCGGGACTGGCCGGAGACCGGCACCGTGCTCTCCACGCACGACACCAAGCGCAGCGCCGACGTGCGGGCCGCGCTGTCGGTGCTCGCCGAGTGCCCGGAACGCTGGGCCGAGGAGCTGGCCCGGGTGCGGGCGCAGACGGCGGCGCTGCCCGACGACGGTCACCGGCCCCCCGACGCCGTGGCCGAGTGGACCGCCTGGCAGACGGCCTTCGGGCTGGGCGCCCCCGACCCGGAGCGGCTCTCCGGCGCCGTGCTGAAGGCCGTACGGGAGGCCGGGCTGCACACCACCTGGACGGAGCCGGACGAGGACTACGAGACGGCCCTGGAACGCTTCGTGACGGGCGCCGTCTGCGGACCGCCGTGGGAGACCATGGCGCTGCTGCGGGCCGAGCTGGCCCCGCACCTGGAGGCGACCGCCCTCGGCATGGCGCTGGTGCACCTCACCATGCCGGGCGTGCCCGAGCTCTACTGGGGCACCGAACGCCACCGGGCCACCCTGGTGGACCCCGACAACCGGGGGCGGCCGCCGCTGCTCGGCGTGGACGCCGACGGTGCGGACGGGGGTGCCGGGGCTGCCGCGGCCTCCGGCGGCGGCTCGCGGGGGACGGCCGGGGCGTTCCCGGGCACCGGGGACGGCCCCGCGGGGACCGCCGGGGACGAGCCCGGGGAGCCGGCGGAGGCGAAGCTGCGGCTGACTCTGGCGGCGCTGCGGCTGCGCCGCGCCCGCCCGGAGTGGTTCGGCGCCGCGGGCTCGTACGCGCCGCTACGGGCGCGCGGACCGGCGGCGCGCCACTGTCTGGCCTTCGTGCGCTCCGGCGCGGTGGCCGTCGTGGCCACCCGGCTCTCGCTGCGGCTGGCCCGGGCGGGCGGCTGGCGGGACACCACGCTGACGCTGCCGCCGGGCCGCTGGCGGGACCTGCTCGGCGGCCGCGAGGCCGCGGGCACCGGCCGGCTGGTGGAGCTGCTGGCGGACGGACCGGTGGCGCTGCTGGTCCGCGAAGAGGACGCCTGACGGGCACTCCGGGCCCCCGCCCGGAGGACGGGCGGAAGGCGCCGGTGGGCGCGCCCGGCGGGCGTCCCGGTCTCCGGACGACCCGGTGCGGGGCCCGGGAGGGTCAGGAGGCGGCCAGCCGGAACCCCACCTGGCCGAAGCGCACATGGTCCCCGGCCCGCACGGTGACACTGCCGGTGATCCGCCGCCCGTTCACCCAGGTGCCGTTGGCGGAGCCCAGATCCCGCAGCGTCCAGCCCTGGCCGGTGCTGCGCAGCTGGGCGTGCGCCCGGGAGACGGTGTAGTGGCTGAGCCGCAGCATCGACCCGGGTGCGCGCCCGATGGAGAACGGGTGGGGGCCGGGCGCCGGCAGCAGCAACTCCGGCGAGCGCACCAGCCGCCACGCGCGGCGCATCCGCACCCGCAGCCCGGTGGAGCCGGCGGCCGGGCCGGGCACCTCCGCCGGCGCGGCCTCCCGCGACGGGTCCGCGTCCCGCGGCGCCTCGGGCCAGCGCGGCACGGGCGCGGTCACCACCCGCCGCAGGACCGTCAGATGCGCCTCCGGCGCGGCCGGTCGCCGCACCGCGTCCGCAGCCGCCGCGTCCGGCCGGGCGGCCGGGCCCTCCGCCGCGTTCTCCGTGCGGACCGGCGGGGACGGGCGCGTGCGGGAGTCGGGAGACGTCATGGGGGCATTCTCCAGTCACCGTTCGGGCCTGTCGAGGCCGCACCGACACACCATCCGGAGCTGCGTCCGGATCCACAACCTGATCAACGCCGCCGCACCGCCCACCGGTTCCCCGCCGCCGGAAACATCCGGCTTCGTACCGCGGGTGCGGGCACCCCGCGCGGACCCGGACGCCGTGGCGCGGCCCGGCCGGCTGCCGCAGCATGGTGGTCATGCACTTCGAGGTGTGGGCGCCGGAGGCGGAGCGGGTCCGGCTCCGGCTCGCGGGCCGGGAACGGGCGATGGCCCGCGATCCGCGGCGCCCGGGCTGGTGGACGGCCGACGCCGGCGCGGCGGAGGGCGACCGGTACGGCTTCGTGCTGGACGGCGGACCGGTGCGGCCCGATCCGCGGTCCCGGCGGCTGCCGGACGGCCCCGAGGGGCTGAGCGCGGTCGCCGACCCCGGAGCGTACCCGTGGCGGCATCCGTGGCCGGGGCGGCCGCTGACCGCGGCCGTCCTCTACGAACTGCACGTCGGCACCTTCACCCCGGAGGGCACCTTCGCCGCCGCCGCGGCGCGGCTGCCGCACCTGGCCCGGCTGGGGGTGACCCATGTGGAGCTGCTGCCGGTGTGCCCCTTCCCGGGCACGCACGGCTGGGGCTACGACGGGGTGGCACCGTGGGCGGTGCACGAGCCGTACGGCGGCCCGGAGGGGCTGGCACGGTTCGTCGACGCGGCGCACGGGCACGGCCTCGGGGTGGTGCTGGACGTGGTGCACAACCACCTCGGCCCCGCGGGCAACCACCTGCCCGCCTTCGGCCCGTACTTCACGGACGGGCACCGCACCCCGTGGGGTGCCGCGATCAACCTGGACGGCCCCGGATCGGACGAGGTACGGGCCTGTCTGGTCGGCAGCGCCCTCGCCTTCCTCGCGGACTTCCGGCTGGACGGACTGCGGCTGGACGCGGTGCACGCGCTCGCCGACGACCGGGCAGAGCACTTCCTGGCCGAACTCTCCGCCGCCGTGGACGTACTGGCGGAGCGCAGCGGCCGCCCGCTCTTCCTCATCGCCGAGTCGGACCGCAACGACCCGCGGACCACCGCCCCGCGTTCCGCCGGCGGACACGGCCTGCACGCGCAGTGGAACGACGACTTCCACCACGCCCTGCACGCCGCCCTGACCGGCGAGTCCCAGGGCTACTACGCGGACTTCGCCCGGGCTCCCCTGGCGGCGCTCGCCAAGACGCTGACCGGCGCGTTCTTTCACGACGGCGGCTACTCCGCGTTCCGCGGCCGCCGCCACGGCCTGCCGGTGCCGCCCGGCACACCGGCCCGCCGGTTCCTGGCGTACGCGCAGACCCACGACCAGATCGGCAACCGCGCCCGCGGCGACCGGCTCGCCGCCTCCTGCTCCCCCGGTCTGCTGGCCTGCGCGGCGGCGCTGGTGCTGCTCTCACCCTTCACCCCGATGCTCTTCATGGGCGAGGAGTGGGCCGCCGCCACCCCCTGGCAGTACTTCACCGACCATCCCGACCCGGAGCTGGCCACGGCCGTACGGGAGGGGCGGCGCCGGGAGTTCGCCGCGCACGGCTGGCAGGCGGCCGAGGTGCCGGACCCGCAGTCGCCCGCGACGCGCGCCCGCTCCTGCCTGGACTGGTCGGAGCCGGGGCGGCGTCCGCACGCCGCCCTGCTCGCCTGGCACCGCGAACTGATCGCCCTGCGCCACGCCTTCCCCGCGCTCTCCCGCGGCCGGCTGGGCGACGCCCGGGTGCGCTACGACGAGCAGGCCCGCTGGCTCGCCGTACGCAACGGACCGCTGCTGGTGGCGGTGAACCTCTCGGCGAACCACACGGCACGGGTCCCGCTGCGCCGGACGACCGGCGAACTGCTGGCCGCCTGGGCCCCGGACACCCACCACACCGGCGACACCCTGCACCTCCCCCCGGAGTCGGCCGCGGTGCTCCGCTAAGGGGAGGGCCGCGCGGTGCGCGCCCCTTACCTCTCTCGCGCCCCGCAAGGGGGCGCCTGGCCCCGGGTCCGGTAAGGCTGTCGGCCCCGGTGGAGGACATGACCTGGGGGGAGTCGCCGCCGGGCTTCGGGGCACCGCTGGACCGCCGATGAGGCACCTGACATCTGCCTGGTCGGATGCGACACCCCCGGTGCCGCGCGCCCCCGCGCCGCACTCCGGTGCCGCCGCGCCGGGACGCCCGGCGCGCGGGGTGCGCCGGGCGCAGGCCCGGTCCCGCCGGTGTCGCCCGGGCGCACCTGGGCGCTCCCCATGGACCGGCCCGCCGGGGTGGACCGCGCAGGCGCGTCCGCGCGCCCGGGGCCGGGCCCGGGCCCGGGTGGGCGGGCCCAGATCGGAAG
>NZ_JACYHE010000097.1 GCF_021696945.1 Streptomyces sp. JJ36 | reverse complement strand
TTCTGCGGGAGATGGCCGAGCTCCCCGTCCACCCGGACGGAGCCTCCGGCCGGCCGTCCCAGGCCGGACCGCCGGAGGGCGCCTGCGCCGCGGGCGGCGCCCCCTCCGGTCCCCAGTGCTGGTCCCAGGGCTGCCCGGGGGCCGGCTGCGGCTGCTGGGCCGCGGCCTGCCGCTGCTGCTCCGGGGTCCACGGCTCGCCGTTCGCCGGCAGCACGACGCCCTCGTAGGGGCCGTCGCCCTGTCCGCGTCCGTTCTGCGCTGTCACCGGAACTCCTCGCTGCACCCGCCTGCCGAAGTCGTCGGCTCACGCTACCGGTTAACTCCGGGTAGCGAACCCCGCTCCCGGTCGCGGACGGCGGCCCCGCACCGCGGGACCGTACTCCGCACGGGAGGTGCGCCTCCCGCCCGGCGCGACACCCGCGCCCGGCCGGACCGGCCTAGGCGGCGGCGCTCACGTCGAGCCGGGCGGAGAAGTCCCTGACGACCGGCTCCTTCGCATACGGGGTCAGCCGCTCCCGGAACTCGTCGAGGTACTCGGTGCCCCGGTCCGAGCGGAGTCCGGCGAGCAGTTCCGCCGCCTTCGTCCCGGTGTGGCAGGCGTGTTCGATGTCACGTTGCTGGAGCTGCGCGTCGGCGAGCAGCAGCAGACCGATGGCCCGGCGGCGGGTGCGCCGCTCGGGGTGGCCCGCCAGCGCCTCCTCGGCGCGCTCCACGGCGGCCCGGGGCTGCCGCAGGTCCCGGTGGCAGTGGGCGAGTTCGTCGGCGAGGTAGGCCCGGTCGAAGTGGCCGATCCACGCCGGGTCGTCGCCGGAGGCCGGGGCGGCCTCCGCGCGTTCCATGGCCGACAGCGCCTGCCCGGCCGCCGCCTGGCAGGAGCGCAGCTCGCCCATGAGGGCGTGCCCGCGCGCCTCCGCGGCGTGGAACATGGCCAGCGCACGCGGTGGCACCCGGCCGCGGGTGCCCTCCAGCGCGGCCCGGGCGAGCTGGGAGATCTCCCGGGGGGTGCCCAGCGTGGCGGCCAGGTGGCTCATGCCGGCGGCGAGCACGTAGCCGCCGTACGGGCGGTCGCCGGCGGCCTGGGCGAGGCGGAGCGCCTGGATGTAGTAGCGCTGGGCGAGGCCCGGCTGGCCGGTGTCCACGGCCATGTACCCGGCGAGTTCGGTGAGCCGGGCGACGGCGCCGAAGAGCGCACGGCCGACCGCCTCCCGGTAGGCGCCCGAAAGCAGCCCGGACACGACGCTGTTGAGGTAGTGCACCACGACCGGCCGCACATGCCCGCCGCCGAAGCGGTGGTCGAGGTCGGCGAGCGCGCGGGTCATGGCCTCCACGGCCTCGACGTCCGCCCTGCCGACGCGGGCGCCCGAGGTGCGGGCGACCTGCTCGTCCGGCGCCGTGATCAGCCAGTCGCGGCTGGGCTCGACCAGGGCCGAGGAGGCCACGGTGGAGCCGGCCAGGAAGTCGCGACGGCCCACGTCGCTGCGCCACAGCTCGCAGACCTGCTCGACGGCGCCGGGCACCGTCGGCGCGAACTGCAGACCCACGCCGGAGGCGAGGTTCTTGCCGTTGGCCATGCCGATCTCGTCCAGCGTGACGGTGCGCCCCAGCTTGCGCCCGAGTGCCTCGGCGATGATCGCCGGGGCCCGCCCGCGGGGTTGCTGGCCGCGCAGCCAGCGGGCCACCGAGGTCTTGTCGTACCGGAAGTCGAGTCCGTGCTCGGCGCCGCAGATGTTGACGCGGCGTGCGAGCCCGGCGTTGGAACAGGACGCCTCCTGGATGAGCGCCTGCAGCCTCTCGTTCGGCTGCCGTGCGACCAGCGGCCTGGCGGCCATAAGGTCCCCCTCTGTGGAAGGTGGCTGACGATCACGATCACTGCCCCGTGCACATACCGGGAATTCCGGCAGTTCGTGCTGCATGTGCCGTAACGGGACTACCCGCACACCGCGACCGGTCCCGTACGCGCCCCCGCCGATGCACCCGTGCGCCCCGGATGCCGGAACGTTGCGCCGGGGCGCTCCCCGGGTCGCCCCCGCGGCACCCGTAACCCCGGGTGGGAGCCGGAGTTGTGATGTGCGTGGAAGAGACCATGGGAGTCACAGGCACCTCAGGAGTCACGGCGCACATCCCGGAGCAGCGGGGGAGATCGCTGCGCGAACACGCGGTGCGCTACGCCGAGGAGCGGCACTGGGAGGTCTTCCCCGGCACCTGGCTGGAGTCGGTGCGGGGCACGGAGCGGTGCAGCTGCGGGGAGCCGGCGTGCGAGGCGCCGGGCGCGCATCCCGTGGACACGCGCTGGTCCGGGCAGGCCACGGCCACCGCTTCGGCCGTACGGCGCCTCTGGGCGCGGCAGCCGCAGGCCTCGGTACTGCTGCCCACGGGCCGCACCTTCGACGCGATCGACGTCCCCGAGACCGCCGGCTGCCTGGCGCTCGCCCGCATGGAGCGGCTGGAGCTGCCGGTCGGGCCGGTCACCGGCAGCCCGGACGGCCGGATGCTCTTCCTGGTACAGCCCGGCGCGGCGGCGAAGGTGCCGGACCTCGTGCGGAATCTCGGGTGGTCCCCGGGCGCGCTCGACCTCGGCACCCGGGGCGAGGGCGGCTGGATCGCCGCACCGCCGACCCGGCTCGGCACCCGCGGCTCCGTGCAGTGGGTCTGCCGGCCCACCGCGGCGAACCGCTGGCTGCCGGACGCGGCAGAGCTGATCTCGCCGCTCGCCTACGCCTGCGGGCGCGAGGCGGCGGTCGCCCGCGCCCGCTGACGCTCCCCCGGCCGGGCGCCACGCGACCGCAGGCGCCCCGGGGCGCCCGGGCCCGCGCAGAGGCGCACACGCAGCCCGTGCGGCGCACGCACCGGCGAATGCCGCGCGCGGTCGTAGGGTGAGGACGAGACGGCGAGGGGGCGGCGCATGGCGGACGAGGGGCGACACCGCCCGGGCGAACGGCCGCCCGGCGGCGTGCAGGGCCGGGACGGAGAGGTGCCCTCCTACGGCGGGGACGGACAGCCGCGGCACCGCGAGCGTCCGCGCGGTGCCGGGCCGTTGCCGGAGCCCCGGCCCGGCCGGGAGCCCGCCGCCGGGCCGCTCGCCCGGCTCCGGCGCACCCTCCGGCGCCGCCTGACGCGCCGGGGGCCGCACCCTCCCGGCGGCTGAGCACCGACCGCGCGTACCCGGGCCCCGGCCCGCGCACCGGGCCCCGGGCACCCTCGCCCCGCCCGCGCACCGATCCGCGCCGCACGGCGGCGCGCGGCGGCGCGGAACGCTCACGCCCCGGAGGGCATCGCCGCCTGGAGGAAGGGCTCGACCACGCGGCGCCAGCCGGCGGGCTGGTCGTAGTGGACCAGGTGCCCGGCGTCCGGCACCTCCGCGTAGATCCCGCGGGGGAGCACCCGCACCATCTCCTGCGCCTCGGCCCGCCCCAGTTCACCGTCGATGCCGCGCACCACGAGCGTCGGGCACTGCACCTGCGCCAGCTCGTCCCAGTGCGCGTCGTGCACCCAGGTCTCCCGTGCGCGAAGCATCGTCTCCGGCGCGAAGACGGGCCGCCAGCCGTCCGGCCCCTCCGTCATCACCTCGGCGAAGAACTCGCCGCGCGACGGCCGCGGCCGCTCCAGCTTGGGGTCGTCCTCGCCGAACCAGCGGCGTACGTCCGCCAGGGTGGCGAACGGCACCGGCCAGGACGCGAACCAGTTCTCCCATTCGCGCTGGGACTGCTCGCCGAGCGCGGAGGCCCGCATGTCGCAGACGACCAGGGCCTGCACCAGATCGGGGCGCCGGGCCGCGAGCTGCCAGGCCGTCAGGGCGCCCATGGAGTGGCCGATCAGGGCGAGGGGGGCGAGCTCGAGCTGCTCGATGGCCGCCTCGGCGTCGGCGACGTAGGCCTCGCGGTCGTAGCAGGCGTCCAGCGGCTTGTCGCTGCGGCCGTGGCCGCGCTGGTCCAGGCCGACCGCCCGGTAGCGTGCGGAGAGCCAGCGGGCGGTGTCCGCCCAGTGCGCGGCGCGACCCATCAGACCGTGCAGTAACAGCACGCCCTGGGCGGGCCGCTCAGCGTCGGCCCCCGCGGCCCCGGGTCCGCCGCGGGCTGCGCGGTCCCTCTCGTCCGCCCGGGGGCCGCGGCCCGTCCCGTCCTTGGGCGGATCCGCGAACTCCCACGCCGCGAGCCGGAGGCCTCCCGGTCCCGTGACGTCGATACGTCGCACCATGCGTCCTGGCACCCCCATTCCGTCTGACCGCTGCGTCACGTTATCGAACTTCTATTCGAACAAACTGTTCGGTCCGCAAAGACCCCTCTTTCGGGTGACCTCGGGCCAGGATTGGCCCGCGCCACCGAGGGGAGACAGCTAGCGGGAGGGAGAGCGACCCTGGGGGCTCGGGGCCCCGGGTCGCCCTGGGGGGGCTCGGGGAGGCGGGGCCCCGGCAGCCGCGAGCTCCGGGGCCCCGCCCATCGTCTCCGCCGCACGGCGCGCCGCAGCTCACGGGCGGGGTGGCGGGACCGCGGAGGCGCCGCCCGGCCGGCCACGGCGGCACGCGTCTGCGCAGCGCGGAGCTGCTCGTGCCCGCCGTTCCCGGTCCGGCCAGTGCCATCGACGGCTCCCCTCCGCCCACCACCCTGCAGATGCGTAGCGACAGCGTGACACGCTGCGCCCGGGACCGCTCGCATTCCGGCAACTTAGGTACCGGTCGGGCCACTTGGGAAGATGCACCGCAAGGTACGTACGTTCCGCTTCGTGCCCTTCCTCCGGCCCCCGCGCCCCGGGCCTCTCCCGGCCGGGTGCGGCACCCGCGCGGGGCCTCTGTCACATCACGGCCGCAGCCCGGCCGGCGCCCGCACCAGCGCCGGCGGTCGCCCGGGGGGCCGGGCCGGCGGTGCGGGTACCGCTCAGCGCTTGGCGACGAAGACGTGCGCCGCGATGTCCGTCGCCAGCTCCGCGGCCTCGCCGCTGCTGCCGATCTGCACCCCGCCGCCGGAGCCCGTCGTCACGCTGACCACCGCGCCCGGCTGTACCCCGGCCCGGCGCAGCGTGTGCATGAGCTGCGCGTCCGTCTGGATGGGCTCCCCGATGCGCCGCACCACCACGGTCTTGCCGTCCACGCCCGGGCGCAGCTCGGAGAGGCTGACCATGCCGTCGTCCAGGAAGGACTCCGTGCCGGTCTTCTCCCCCAGCTCCTCCAGGCCCGGGATCGGGTTGCCGTACGGCGACTCGGTGGGGTGCCGGAGGAGCTCGAGGACGCGGCGCTCTACGGCCTCGCTCATCACGTGCTCCCAGCGGCACGCCTCGGCGTGCACCTGCTCCCACTCCAGGCCGATGACGTCCACCAGCAGGCACTCGGCGAGCCGGTGCTTGCGCATCACGCGCGTCGCCAGCCGCCGCCCCTCGTCGGTGAGCTCCAGGTGACGGTCGCCGGCGACCGTCACCAGGCCGTCCCGCTCCATCCGCGCCACCGTCTGGCTCACCGTCGGGCCGCTCTGGTCGAGGCGCTCGGCGATGCGGGCACGCATGGGGACGACGCCTTCCTCCTCCAGCTCCAGGATGGTGCGGAGATACATCTCCGTCGTGTCGATCAGTCCGGACATCCGTGCCCCTCGTCATGTCGTGCGATGGCCCTGACCTCAATTCTGACGCATCGCACCGACAACCGTGCCGTCCCGGACCGTCCCGCTCTTGACAGCGCACTGGTCCAGACCTCACCGTGAGCGCGATCGTGCGCCGCAGCGGGGAGCGCACCGGAGCCGAGGGGCGTGCGGGATGACGGGGAGCGAGCTGGCCGCGGAGTACTTCGACGCCGCCATCGGCCTGCTGCGGGAGGTCCGGGACGGGGAGGCCGAGCAGGTGGCCGCGGCGGGCGCGCTGCTCGCAGACACCGTCGCCGGCGGCGGCCGCCTCTTCGCCTTCGGTGCGGGCCACTCCTCGCTCCCGGCCCAGGACGTGGTCTACCGCGCCGGCGGGCTGGCGGTGATGAACCTGCTGCCCGTTCCCGGCCTGGTCGGCGTCGACGTCCGCCCCGCCACCCTGGGCAGCGCGCTGGAACGGGTCTCCGGGCTGGCCGGCACGGTGCTGGACGCGAGCCCGGCGCGCAGCGGCGACATGCTGATCGTGATCTCCCTCTCCGGGCGCAACGCCCTGCCGGTGGAGATGGCCCTCGGCGCCCGGGAGCGCGGGCTGCGGGTGATCGGCCTGACCTCGGTGGCGTACGCGGAGCAGACCACCTCCCGGCACCACAGCGGCACCTTCCTCCGGGACCACTGCGACCTGGTGCTGGACAACCGCATCCGGGTCGGCGACGCGGAGCTGACCACCCCGGGCGTCCCGGCACCGTTCGCGCCCGCCTCGACGGTCGTCGCCAGCGCGCTGCTGCAGGCCGTGGTGGCCACCGCGGCCGGCGAGCTGGCCGCCCGCGGCCTGACGCCGCCGCTGCTGCGCTCCGGGAACGTGGACGGCGGCCACGCCTGGAACGACCGGGTGATGACGGAGTACGCCGACCGGATCTTCTACCTCGGCTGACGGCCACCGCCGGCGAGCCGCGCCAGGTCCACCGCGGCGGCGATGCGCACCGCCACGTCCTCCCCGTACGCCGCGTCCGCGCGGTCGAAGCCGCGGCGGCTGGCACCGCGCAGGAAGGTGACCACGCCGAGCGTCCGCCCGCGGCTGCGGAGCACCGTGCACAGCCCGTGCACCGTGCCCTCCGGCCATTTCCGGGACGCCGCCCAGCCCGGCACCGCGGGTGCCTCGCCCACCCCCGGCCCGGCGGGCGCTGTGCTTACGGCGCTTGCGGCGGTCCCGGCGCTCCCGTAGACGCTGGTACGGACGGAGGTGCCGCGCTCGCAGGCCTGCAGGGCCGGATGGCCCGCGCTGTAGCCCACCGGAATGCCGCTGGCCAGCCCCGGCTCGGCGGCGGAAGGGCAGGGCCCGGCGGCGGCGGGCGTCGCGGCGGCCCGCACCAGCCGGGGCGGCGCGGAGCCGGCCGGGTGCCCGGGATCCCCGCCCGGCCCCTCCGGGACCAGGTCGAGCAGCGCGTGGTCGGCGAAGCCGGCCAGGGCGAAGTCCAGGTGCACGGTGGCCGCCTCCATCGGGTCCTCGCACTCCGCGGCGGCCCGCGCGGCGCGGTGGAGCTGGTTGTCCCGGAAGCGCAGGCGCGCCGCCTCCTGTTCGGTGCGCTTGCCCTCGGTGACGTCCTGGAAGAGCCACGCCACCCCGAGCGGCACCGGTTCGGCGGACAGCGGCGAGGCGAGCCGCAGGAAGCCGCTGCGCCAGCAGCGGCGGGCGGCGTCGCCGCGGTCCGGGCCGGTGGCCGCGCCGGGCTCCGGGTCCGCCCCGGACCGCGCGGACCGCAGCGTCACCCAGATCTCCGCGGGCCCGGGCGGCGCGCCCTCCGCCAGCACGTGCTGGAAGGCGCTCTCGAGCTGGTCGAGTCCCTGGTCCAGCAGTTCGCCGAGGGGCCGGCCGAGCACCGCGCTGCGGGAGGCCGCCCGCAGCGCCCGGGCGGCGTGCGCGTTCACCACGGTCGGGCGCAGGTCGGCGTCGACCACGAGCACGCCCCAGGACGCGTCCTCGAAGAGGGCTTCGCTGAGCGCGATGGAGCGCTCCAGGTCGATCTGCGCGTGCACCTCGCTGAACGCGCAGTAGACGCCGCGGGGCCGGCCGTCCGGCCCGGTCACCGCGGAGGACTGGGTGCGCACCAGCACCCGCCGCCCGTCCTTGGTGTTCAGGGCGAACTCGTGGACCTGGCGCCCCGGCGCCTCCATGGCGCTGAGCAGCCGGCTCTCCACGTCGGGGGCGTCGGCGGGGCGGAGCGCCCAGCCGGACAGGCCCTGGCGGCCGACGGCGTCCTCGGCGGTCCAGCCGAGGATGCGCCCCGCCTCGCGGTTCCAGTGGGTGACCACGCCGTCGGCGTCGAAGGCGCAGAGCGCCGCGTCCATGCCGTCCAGCAGGGCGGCGAGCAGCACCTCGTCCTCGGCGCCGCCGGCGCCCTCGCCGCCGGGTCCCCGGGCCGCGCCCGCACCGGTCGCGGCACCGCCGCCCGCGGCGGAGTGAGCGGAGTTCGTGTGCGTCTCCGACTGTGCAGTCACCTGGCACCCCCTGCTGGACGCTGCCTGCTGCGACCCTGCGGCCCGCAGGGATCATTCAACTCGAACGTGACCCAGCACACATCCGGTTCGGAGAAATCGTTGCGGCCCCGAAATTCGCTTGCGGCCCGTCCGCGGGGTGCCTAGCGTGCGTCGTACACGAGAAGGGAGGTGGTTCGGCAGATGAGTTTCGACCGGACGCGTGAGGTGACTGCGGCCTAGGAGCCGTACGTCACAGCGTGACGCCGGCTTCGCCGGCCAATCCCAGCAGTCACCCGGCCCGCGGGCTCGTCGGACTCGTCCGACCGGCGCCCTTCGCCTCCGGCGAGGGGAGTCGCCCGCGGGCCGTCTGCGGTGCACGGGGCGGGCCCGCCGCGCGGGGCCGCCCCTCAGGGGCAGAGTCGTTCGACGACCCAGCCGCTCTCCGTACGGACGTAGCGGAGCCGGTCGTGCAGCCGGTTCTCCCGCCCCTGCCAGAACTCCACGGACTCCACCGCCACCCGGTAGCCGCCCCAGTGGGGCGGAGCCGGCACGTCCTCGCCCTCCGGGTAGCGCGCGGCCAGCTCCGCGTAGAGCCGGTCCAGCTCCTCCCGCGAGGCGACCCGGGAGGACTGCTCGCTGGCCCACGCGCCGAGCTGGGAGCCGTGCGGGCGGGTCCGGAAGTAGGCGGCGGTCTCGTCCCGTCCGATCCGGGACGCCCGCCCCGCGACGATCACCTGGCGGGCCACGCCGTGCCAGGGGAAGAGCAGCGACACCTGCGGGTTCTCCTCCAGATCGCGGGCCTTGCGGGAGCCGTAGTTGGTGAAGAAGACAAAGCCGCGCGCGTCGTACTGCTTCAGCAGCACCGTCCGGGAGCTGGGCCGTCCGGCGGAGTCCGCGGTGGAGACGATCATCGCGTTGGGCTCGTGCAGTCCGCTCTCCGCCGCCTGCTCGAACCACTGTGCGAACTGGTCGAACGGGTCGGGTGCGAGATCCTGCTCCGACAGCCCCTCCGCGCGGTACCGGGCCCGCATGGCGGCGGGGTCGAGGGTCGGTCGTCCGGCATGGGCATGGGCCTGAGCTTGGGCGTCATCAGCGTGTGGCACGCGCATATCTTGTCGCATCATCCCCACCGCTGAGGCGGCAGTCTGCCCGCTCCTGGCCCGCCGTACACCTCTGATCGATGATCGAGCGTTGTGCCGCATCTCACCCTTCCGCGCTTGGTGCGAACCCGCCAAAATCGCTGGGCGGAACACTGTGGCCTCCGGACATCGCGGGCTATCGTGTCCGTCCGGCCGGGCTGGGTGACCACCAGCCGCACGGGGCATCACGGGATTACGGAACGGTCCGCCAGCCACTCGTCAGGGCGGTGGAACCGTTCCGGAAGCCACCACAAGCGACCGGAGACAGTCCTGGCACCGGACAGGGTCTGTCACCTGGTCACAGTCGTCGTCCCGCCGGCGCACCCCGCCGGCGCCATCCACGAGGGAGCCGCCAGATGTCCGATTTCGTACCCGGACTCGAGGGAGTCGTCGCGTTCGAGACGGAGATCGCCGAACCCGACAAGGAAGGCGGCGCGCTCCGCTATCGGGGTGTGGACATCGAGGACCTGGTCGGCAAGGTCTCCTTCGGGAACGTCTGGGGCCTCCTCGTCGACGGCGGCTTCCGCCCCGGCCTGCCGCCCGCCGAGCCCTTCCCCATCCCGGTCCACTCGGGTGACATCCGGGTCGACGTGCAGTCGGCGCTGGCGATGCTCGCCCCCGTCTGGGGCCTGAAACCGCTGCTCGACATCGACGTGGAGCAGGCCCGGGACGACCTGGCCCGCGCCGCGGTGATGGCGCTCTCCTACGTCGCCCAGTCCGCCCGCGGGCAGGGCCTGCCCATGGTGCCGCAGCAGGAGATCGACAAGGCCGACACCATCGTCGAGCGCTTCATGCGCCGCTGGCGGGGCGAGCCCGACCCCAAGCACGTCGCGGCCGTCGACGCCTACTGGACCTCCGCCGCCGAGCACGGCATGAACGCCTCCACCTTCACCGCCCGGGTCATCGCCTCCACCGGCGCCGACGTGGCCGCGGCCCTCTCCGGCGCGGTCGGCGCCATGTCCGGACCGCTGCACGGCGGCGCGCCCTCCCGCGTCCTCGGCATGATCGAGGAGATCGAGCGCACCGGGGACGCCACCGCCTTCGTCAAGCAGCAGCTCGACAAGGGCGAGCGGCTCATGGGCTTCGGTCACCGCGTCTACCGCGCCGAGGACCCCCGCGCCCGGGTGCTGCGCCGCACCGCCAGAGAGCTGGGCGCGCCCCGCTACGAGGTCGCCGAGGCACTGGAGAAGGCCGCCCTGGAGGAGCTGCACAACCGGCGCCCGGACCGGGTCCTCGCCACCAACGTGGAGTTCTGGGCGGCGATCGTGCTGGACTTCGCCGAGGTCCCGGCCCACATGTTCACCTCGATGTTCACCTGCGCCCGTACGGCCGGCTGGTCGGCGCACATCCTGGAGCAGAAGCGGACCGGCCGGCTGGTGCGCCCCTCCGCCCGCTACACCGGCCCCGGCTCGCGCGACCCGCGGGAGATCGTGGGCTACGACGACGTCGCCCGCTGACCCGCACCCGGCCGGCACGGCCCGCGGAAGCGGCACCGCCGCGCCGCGGGGCCGGCCCCGCCGGGGTCAGTCGCGCAGGGCCGCGTCCACCAGGCGGGCCCACTGGCCCACCACCCGGCCGCGCCGGGCGCTGTCGTCGCTGAGCAGGTTCGCCAGCCCCAGGCCCCGGGCCATGTCGAGCAGCCCCTGCACGGTCTCCCGCACCCCGGGCACGCTCTCGTCCGCGCCGAGCAGCCGCACCGCCATGCGGTGCGTCTCCCGGCCGATCCGTGCCTCCAGCGCGGAGACCCGCGGGCCGAGCTGCGGCTCGTGCGAGGCGGCGACCCAGAGCTGGAGGGCCGCCCGGAAGAGCTGGCCGGTGTAGAGACCGACGATCGCCTCCACGGCCGCCCGGGTGGTGGCCGGCTGCGGCAGGCCCCGCAGCACGGCCGACCGCTCCTCCGCGACGTACTCCACCGCCGCTGTGAAGAGGTCCTCGCGGGTCGGGAAGTGGTGCTGGGCCGCGCCGCGGGAGACCCCGGCGTGCTCGGCGACGACCGTCACCGTGCTGCCCGTCCAGCCGTGCTCGGCCAGGCAGGTCACGGCCGACTCCAGCAGCCGCTGCCGGGTGGCGCGGCTGCGGTCCTGCTTGGGCTCGCTGCCCCGTGCGGTCAGTGGTGCACCCATCGGGGGTCCCGTCGTTCGAGGAAGGCGGACACGCCCTCACGCGCCTCGTCCGAGGCGAAGAGCCGCGCGGAGAGCTCTGCGAGGCTACCGGTGTCCCGGTCGAACACCCGCAGCACCTCCGCCGTCGCCAGCCGCTTGGACTCCGCCAGCCCCTGCGGCGAGCCGCGGCGCAGCCCGTCCAGTACCGGGGCCAGCACCCGGTCCACGTCCTCGGCGGCCTCCACGGCCTCCGTCACCAGCCCGATACGGGCGGCCTCCGCCGCACCGAACCGCTCGCCGGTGAGGAAGTACCGCCCGGCCGCCCGCGGGGCCAGCCGGGGCAGCAGCGGCATCGAGATCACCGCGGGCGCCACCCCGATCCGGGCCTCGGTGAAGGCGAAGGTGGCGCCCGGCCCGGCCACCGCGATGTCGCAGGCCGCCACCAGCCCGGTGCCGCCCGCCCGCACATGCCCGGTGACCCGGGCCACCACGGGCTTCGGGAAGGCCACCACGGTGCGCAGCAGCCGCGCCAGGTCCGCCGCCGCCCCGGTGGGCCCGTCCGCCCCGTCCGGGGCCGCCGCCCCGCTCGCCTCGGTCAGATCGGCCCCCGCACAGAAGGTGCCGCCGGTGTGCGTGAGCACCACCGTGCGTACCTCCGGGTCGTCCCCGGCCGCCGCCAAACCCGCGTACAGCTCGCGCACCAGCCGGGCGGAGAGCGCGTTGCGGTTGTGCGGCGAGTCCAGGGTGAGCGTCGCCACGCCCCGCTCCACCGCCCGCCGCACCAGCGGCTCCGCCGCATCCGCATCCGCCTCCACCGCCGCTGCCGCTGCCTCTGCCTCCGTCACGCCGTGGTGCTCCTCTCCCCGGGCTGCCGCCCGGCCCGTTCCCGCGCCCGCAGCTCACGCCGCAGGATCTTGCCGCTGACGGCCCGCGGCACGGCGTCCACGAACTCCACCCGCCGCACCTTCTTGTACGGCGCGACCCGCTCCGCCACATACGCCCGCACGTCCTCCGCGGTGAGCGCCGCGCCCTCCCGGGGCACCACGAACGCCTTGGGCACCTCGTCCCCGTGCTCGTCGTAGACGCCGATCACCGCCGCGTCCGCGACGTCCGCGTGGGTGAGCAGCACGGCCTCCAGATCGGCCGGCGCCACCTGGTAGCCCCGGTACTTGATCAGCTCCTTCACCCGGTCGACGACGTACAGCCAGCCGTCGCCGTCCACCCTGCCCACGTCCCCGGTGCGCAGCCAGCCGTCCGCGTCGATCATGGCGGCGGTCTCCCCGGACCGCCCCAGATACCCCTTCATCACCTGCGGCCCGCGGATCCAGATCTCGCCCTCCTCGTCCGTGCCCAGGTCGCGTCCCGGGTCGTCCAGCGCGACGATCCGCATCTCGGTGCCCGGGACGAGCTTCCCGACCGTCCCCGGCGGAGGGTGCTCCTCGGTCAGCGGCACCACGTGGGTGCCGGGGGACAGCTCGGTCATGCCGTACGCCTGCCGCACCGCGGACAGCCCCAGCCGCCGGGCGCACGCCTCGCCCAGCGCGGCGTCCAGCGGTGCGGCCGCGCTCAGCACCTGGCGCACCGAGGACAGGTCGTAGCGGTCCACCGCCGGGTGCTTGGCCAGCGCCAGCACGATGGGCGGCGCCACGTACAAGCCCGTCACCCGGTGCTGCTCGACGGCGCCGAGGAACTGCTCCAGGTCGAAGCGGGGCAGCACCACCACCGTCGCCCCGTGCCGCAGCGGCGCGTTCACCAGCGCGGTGAGCCCGTAGATGTGGAAGAACGGCAGCACGGCCAGCAACCGGTCCTCCGGGCCGCCCGGGAGCAGCGCGTGGAGCTGCGCCAGATTGGTGGCGAGGTTGCGGTGGGTGAGCATCACGCCCTTGGGCGCGGCGGTGGTGCCGGAGGAGTAGGGCAGCGCGGCCAGGTCCTCGCCGGGGTCGATCTCCACCCGCGGCTCCGGCTCCCCGCTCGCCGCCAGGTCCTGCACCGACCGGTGGCCCTCCGCCCGGTCGCAGACGAAGAGCTCCCGGACCCCGCCGGCCTGCTCCGCCGCCTTCCGGGCGGTCTCCAGCAGCGGCCCGACGGTGACGATCCAGCGGGCCCCGGAGTCCGCGAGCTGCCGGGCGAACTCCCCTGCGGTGGCCAGCGGGTGCACGGTGGTGACGGCCGCGCCGCACCGCGTGGCGGCGTAGAACACCCCCGGGTAGAGCACCGTGTTGGGGCTGTGCAGGGCCAGTACGTCGCCCTTGCGCACCCCGGCCGCGGCGAGTCCGCCGGCGACGCGGCGGCTGAGCGCGTCCAGCTCGGCATAGCTGATCCCGGTGCCGTCCACGCCGTCGACCAGCGCGGTGCGGTCGGCGAACTCGCGGGCGGACACCCCGAGCACGGCGTCGTGGACAGGCTGGTCGACGAGCGGGACATCGGTGTACGCGCTGCGGAACACGGCGCCCTCCTCAGGGTGCGGGAAGCTCAGTAGGACCGGGGCAGCCCCAGGGTCCGGTGGGAGACGTAGTTGAGGATCATCTCCCGGCTGACCGGTGCGATACGGGCGACGCGTGCCGCGGTGACCAGGGAGCCCAGACCGTACTCGCGGGTGAGGCCGTTGCCGCCGAGCGTGTGCACGGAGCGGTCGACGGCCTGCACGCAGGCCTCCCCCGCCGCGTACTTCGCCATGTTGGCCGCCTCTCCCGCTCCCGTGTCGTCGCCCGCGTCGTAGAGCTGCGCCGCCTTGTGCATCATCAGGCGGGCCAGCTCGATGTCAATGTGCGCCGCCGCGAGCGGATGCGCGAGGGCCTGGTGCGCGCCGATCGGTTCCTTCCACACCTGCCGGGTCCGGGCGTAGTCCACCGCGCGCTCCAGCGCGAAGCGGCCCATGCCGAGCGCGAAGGCCGCGGTCATGATCCGCTCCGGGTTCAACCCCGCGAAGAGCTGGAGCAGCCCCGCGTCCTCGTCCCCGACCAGGGCGTCCGCGGGCAGCCGCACCTCGTCCAGCACCAGCTCGAACTGCTTCTCCGGCGCCGCAAGCTCCATGTCGATCATGCTGCGGGAGAAGCCGGGGGCGTCCCGCTCCACGATGAAGAGGCAGGGCTTGAGCCTGCCCGTACGGGCGTCCTCGGTGCGGCCCACGATCAGCGTGGCGTCCGCGATGTCCACCCCGGACACGAAGACCTTCCGTCCGGTGAGCACCCAGTCTTCCCCGTCCCGGCGGGCGGTGGTGGTGATCCGGTGGGAGTTGGAGCCCGCGTCCGGCTCGGTGATGCCGAACGCCATCCTCCGGCTGCCGTCCGCCAGTCCGGGCAGCCACTCCCGCTGCTGCTCCCCGGTGCCGAAGCGGGCGATCACGGTGCCGGTGATCGCGGGCGTCACGATGAGCATCAGCAGCGGGCAGCCGGCCGCGCCCAGCTCCTCCAGCACGATCGACAGCTCGGTGATGCCGCAACCTCCGCCGCCGTACTCCTCCGGCAGACTGACGCCGAGGTAGCCCAGCTTTCCCGCCTCCTGCCAGAGCTCGTCGGTGTGGCCGCCCTCCCGGCGCACCCGCTCGAAGTACTCCCGCCCGTAGCGCCTGCCGAGCCCGGCCACGGCGGCGCGCAGGGCCCGCTGCTCCTCGCTCTCCAGCAGCGTCACTCCCGCCGCCGCACCCGCCGTCGCTCCCGCGTCCGTGGCGCGCTCGTTCCCGGTCATGCCCGTCCCTCCGCTCGCTCGCCCGACCCCGGACCCCGCACCGGCCTCACGGGGTGACCACCGCGAGGACCGTGCCGACCTCGACCTGCTGACCGGTGGTCACCCGCAGGTCCCGCAGCACCCCGTCGGCCGGCGCCGTGACGCGGTGCTCCATCTTCATCGCCTCCAGCCACAGCAGCGGCTGTCCCGCCGTCACCTTCTCGCCGGCGGCCAGCCCGTCCGCGACCCGTACGACGGTGCCGGGGAGCTGCGCCAGCAGCGAGCCCGGCTCGGTACGGTCCTCCGGGTCCGGGAAGCGCGGCAGCGCGGTGAAGGCGTGAGCGCCGGGCGACCCGTCGACGTACACCCGGTCGCCGTCCCCGCCCCGCGGTCCACCCGCCGTGCGAGCGGTCGTGTCCCGGGTCGGGACGCCGGCCGGGTCTCCCACCGGGTCTCCCGCCGGGTCTCCGTAGGCGGCCACCTCGAAGCCGCGCCGCACCCCGTCGACCTCCAGCTCCACCCGCCCGGGGGCGGCGCGCAGCGCCCGTACGCCCGGCAGGTCCTCCGGGACCGGGGGACCGCCGCGCACGGGCCGGTAGCGCACCTCGCACTCCGCACCGTCCGGTTCCACCCGGTACCGCTTGCACTGCGGCTGCGAGGGGACGTTGCGCCAGCCGCCGAGCCGCCCGGAGACGGTCCGCGCGGCCTCCCCGCGCGCCGCCGCGTCCGCCAGCGCCGCCGCGAACGCGGCGATCCGCACCTCCCGCCGGACGCCGCCGGCGCCGTCCGCAGCCGGGTCCGTGCCCCCGTCCGTACCCCTGCCGCTGGCGCCCGACGGCGCCGTCAGCTCCGCCAGGTGCCGGTCGTAGAAGCCGGTGTCGAGCCGCCCGCCGGTGAAGTCCCGGTGCCGCAACGAACGGACCAGCAGGTCGCGGTTGGTGGCCGGCCCGTGCACCCGGGCCCGCTCCAGCGCGTGCGCCAGCGCCCGCACCGCCTCCCCGCGGGTGGGCGCCCAGGCGATCACCTTGGCCAGCATCGGGTCGTAGTGCACGGAGATCAGCTCGCCGTCGGCCACCCCCGAGTCCAGCCGCACCCCGCGCTCCCCCGGCACCCCGCCCGGACCGAACCCGAACGCGGACCCGGCGTCCACCGCCAGCCGGTGCAGCCGCCCGGTCTGCGGCCGCCAGTCCCGCGCCGGGTCCTCCGCGTAGAGCCGGGCCTCGACGGCGTGCCCGCCCGGCTCCGGCGGTTCCGCGCCGGGCAGCGCCGCGCCCTCCGCGACCCGCAGTTGCAGCGCGACCAGGTCCACCCCGTACACGCACTCGGTGACCGGGTGCTCGACCTGGAGCCGGGTGTTCATCTCCAGGAAGTACGCCCGCCCGTCCTCCGCGACCAGGAACTCCACGGTGCCCGCGCCCCGGTAGCCGACCGCGCGCGCCGCCCGTTCCGCCGCCCGGTGCAGCTCCGCGCACTGCTCCGCGGTCAGGAAGGGCGCCGGGGCCTCCTCGATCACCTTCTGATGGCGGCGCTGGAGCGAGCAGTCCCGGGTGCCCAGGATCCACACCGTGCCGTGCGCGTCCGCCAGCACCTGCACCTCGACATGCCGGCCGCGCTCCACATACGGCTCGGTGAAGACCTCCCCGTCACCGAAGGCCGCGGCTGCCTCCGCGCGGGCCGCGCCGATCTCCTCCGCCAGCGCCGCCGGCTCCCGGACGATCCGCATCCCGCGCCCGCCGCCGCCCGCGGCGGCCTTCACCAGCAGCGGGAAGCTCTCCGGCCCCGCCTCCTCCGGCCGTACGGGCGCCAGCAGCGGCACCCCGGCCTCCGCCATCAGCTCCTTCGCCCGGGTCTTGGAGGCCATGGCCCCGATCGCCTCCGGGGGCGGGCCGATCCACACCAGGCCCGCCTCCTGCACCGCCCGGGCGAACGCCGCGTTCTCGGAGAGGAACCCGTAGCCCGGATGCACCGCGTCCGCACCCGCCGCCAGCGCCGCCCGCACCACCAGGTCGCCGCGGAGATAGGTGTCCGCGGGCGCGTCCCCCGGCAGCCGCACGGCCGCGTCGGCCTCCCGCACATGCGGGGCGTCCGCGTCGGCGTCCGCGTGGACGGCCACCGTGGCGACGCCCAGCTCCCGGCAGGTGCGGAAGACCCGCCGGGCGATCTCGCCCCGGTTGGCGACCAGCACCGAACCGATCGTCCGCTCGCTCGTGTGCACCGCTCGACTCCCCACTCTCACATCCGGAAGACGCCGAAGCCGCCGCGCGCGCCCGCCACCGGTGCGCCGTGCACCGCCGACAGGCACATCCCGAGCACCGTCCGGGTGTCCCGCGGGTCGATCACCCCGTCGTCGTAGAGCCGCCCGGAGAGGAACATCGGCAGCGACTCCGTCTCGATCTGCTCCTCGACCATCGCCCGCAGCGCCGCGTCGCCCTCCTCGTCGTACGGCTGCCCCTTGGCGGCCGCCGACTCGCGCATCACCAGCGACAGCACCCCGGCGAGCTGCTGCGGGCCCATCACTGCGGACTTGGCGCTCGGCCAGGCGAACAGGAAGCGCGGGTCGTACGCCCGCCCGCACATGCCGTAGTGCCCGGCGCCGTAACTCGCGCCCATCAGCACCGACAGGTGCGGCACCTTCGAGTTGGACACCGCGTTGATCATCATGGCGCCGTGCTTCACGATGCCGCCCTGCTCGTACTCGGTGCCGACCATGTAGCCGGTGGTGTTGTGCAGGAAGAGCAGCGGGATGTCCCGCTGGTTGGCGAGCTGGATGAACTGGGTGGCCTTCTGCGACTCCTCGCTGAAGAGCACACCCCGCGCGTTCGCCAGGATGCCGACGGGATAGCCGTGCAGCGCCGCCCAGCCGGTCGTCAGGCTGGTGCCGTAGCGCGGCTTGAACTCGTCGAAGTCCGAGTCGTCCACGATCCGCGCGATCACCTCGCGCGGGTCGAACGGCACCTTGAGGTCCTCCGGCACCACGCCCGGCAGCTCCTCCGGGTCGTACCGGGGCGGGCGCACGGCGGCCGGGTCCGGAGCCGGATGGGCCTTTCGCCAGTTGAGCCGCGCCACCACGCGCCGGGCCTGCCGCAGCGCGTCGGGCTCGTCCACGGCGAAGTGGTCGGCCAGCCCGGACACCCGGGCGTGCATGCCGGCGCCGCCGAGCGCCTCGTCCTCGGCGTCCTCCCCGGTGGCCATCCTCACCAGCGGCGGGCCGCCGAGGAACACCTTCGCCGCCCCGTCCACCATGATCACGTGGTCGGACATGCCCGGCACATAGGCGCCGCCCGCCGTCGAGTTGCCGAAGACCACCGCGATCGTCGGGATGCCGGCCTCGCTCAGCCGGGTGAGGTCCCTGAAGAGCGCCCCGCCCGGGATGAAGATCTCCTTCTGGCTGGGCAGGTCCGCGCCGCCCGACTCCACCAGGCTGATCACGGGCAGCCGGTTCGCCCGGGCGATCTCGTTCGCCCGCAGGGCCTTCTTCAGCGTCCACGGGTTGCTGGCGCCGCCGCGTACGGTCGGGTCGTTGGCGGTGATCAGACACTCCACGCCCGCCACCACGCCGATGCCGGTCACCAGCGAGGCGCCGACCGTGTAGTCGCTGCCCCAGGCCGCCAGCGGCGACAGTTCCAGGAACGGCGTGTCCGGGTCCAGCAGCAGCTCGATCCGCTCCCGCGCCGGCAGCTTGCCCCGCTTCCGGTGGCGGGCGAGATACTTCTCGCCGCCGCCCGCCAGCGCCTTGGCGTGCTCGGCCTCCAGCTCGGCCAGCTTGGCCAGCATCGCCTCGCGGTGCGCGGCGTACTCCGGCCCGGCGACGTCCAGCGCCGAACGCAACGCGGTCACAACAGCTCCTCGGGTATCTCCAGATGCCGGGAGCGCAGCCACTCCCCCAGCGCCTTCGCCTGCGGATCGAACCGTGCCTGCGCGGCCACGCCCTCGCCGAGCAGCCCCTCCACCACGAAGTTCAGCGCCCGCAGCCGGGGCAGCACATGCCGGGTGACCGGCAACGGGCCGATCTCCGGCAGCAGCTCGCGCAACCGCTCCGCGGTCAGCGCGTGCGCCAGCCAGCGCCACGCCTGCTCGCTGCGCACCCACACGCCCACGTTGGCGCTGCCGCCCTTGTCGCCGCTGCGGGCGCCCGCCAGGGTGCCCAGCGGCGCCCGGCGCGTCGCCCGGCGTACGGCCTCCGGCAGCGGCTCGGGCAACGGCGGCTCCGGGACCGGCTCCAGCGCCCGCGTCTCCCGCGGCGGCGGCACCGCCACCCGCCGCCGCTCGCCGGCG
>NZ_JACYHE010000096.1 GCF_021696945.1 Streptomyces sp. JJ36 | reverse complement strand
CGGCCGCGCCGCGGTCGCGGGCGCGCCGGGGAGCTGCGCCCAGGCCACCTCGTGCCCGGCGGGGGCCCACGGGGTGCCGGCGCCCAGCACCGCCCGTACCGTCCACCACGCCTCGCCGGGTCCCGCCTCCGCGGGGACGGGCGGCAGCGGCACGGCGGCCGAGGCGCCCGGCTCCACCGCCGGCACGTCCAGGGTGCCGCCGGCGACGGGCTCGCCCTCCACCGCGTAACTCCAGGTGAAGGAGAGCGCGGAGAGGTCCGCGAAGGTGTGCAGGTTGGTGATCCGCACCCGCTGCGGCCCCGCGCCGCCGCCCTCCCGGGCCGGCCGCGGGCTCCCGTCGGTCAGCCGCACGGGCTCGACGACCTTCTTGAACTCGGTGAGCCCGGGGGAGGGGGTGCGGTCGGGGAAGAGCAGCCCGTCGCAGCAGAAGTTGCCGTCGTGCACCTCCTCGCCGAAGTCGCCGCCGTAGCGGAAGGACGTCCGTCCGCTGCCGTCCCGGTGCCGCAGCCCGTGGTCGATCCACTCCCAGACGAAACCGCCCTGGCAGCGCTCGTACGTCTCGAACAGCCGCTGGTACTCGGTGAGGCCGCCGGGCCCGTTGCCCATGGCGTGCGCGTACTCGCAGAGCACCACCGGCTTCCCGGCGCCGGTGCCGGCCCGGCCGAGCTCCTCGACCTCGGCGTGCGGGGGATACATCAGGCTGTGCAGCGCGGAGTCGGGGTAGGCGTGGTCCCCCTCGTAGTGCAGCACCCGGGAGGGGTCGCGGTCCCGGATCCAGCGGGCCATCGCGGAGAGCCCGGCGCCGGCGCCGCACTCGTTCCCCAGCGACCAGGCGATGACCGACGGGTGGTTCTTGTCCCGCTCGACCATGCGGCGGGCGCGGTCCAGCAGCGCGGGGGTCCAGCGGTCGTCGTCCACCGGGTTGTCCCGCCAGCCCAGCGCGGAGAAGCCGTGGGTCTCCAGGTCGCACTCGTCCACCACCCACAGGCCCAGCTCGTCGCAGAGGTCGAGGAAGGCGGGGTGCGGCGGGTAGTGGCTGGTGCGGACGGCGTTGACGTTGTGCTGCTTCATCAGCTCCACGTCCCGGCGCATGGTCGCGAGGTCCAGCGTGCGCCCGGTGTCCGGGTGGAACTCGTGCCGGTTGACCCCGCGGAAGAGCAGCCGCCGGCCGTTGGCCCGCAGCACGCCGTCCACCACGGCGACCGTGCGGAAGCCGATCCGGAAGGAGACGGTCTCGCCGGGGGTCCGCAGCCGGGCCGCGTACAGCCGCGGGGTCTCCGCGGTCCACGGCTCCACCGGCAGCCGCAGGGTCTCGCCCGTCGCCGCGTCCACCCCCAGTTCCGGCACCGTGATCCGTCCCGCCGGCTCGCTGTCCACACGGAGCGTCCCCTGCCCGTCCCGGTGGTCGTAGCCGGCGTGCACGGAGAAGTCCCGGACCGCGCCGGGGGGCCGGTGCAGCAGGGTCACGTCCCGGAAGACGCCGGGCAGCCACCACATGTCCTGGTCCTCCAGGTAGCTGCCCGCGGACCACTGGTGCACCCGTACGGCCAGCACGTTGCCGCGGGGCCGCAGCAGCGGCCCGGCGCCGAACTCGTGCGGCAGCCGGCTGCCCTGGAAGTCCCCCAGCGGGCGGCCGTTCAGCCAGACCCGGGCGCAGGAGTCGACGCCCTCGAAGCGGAGCACGGCGCCGCCCTCGGCGGGCCAGTCCGCAGGCAGGTCGAACACCCGCCGGTGGTCGCCGGTCGGGTTCTCGTCCGGGACCCGCGGCGGGTCCACGGGGAAGGGGTAGCGGGTGTTGGTGTAGGCCGGCGCGCCGTGCCCCTGGAGCACCCAGTGCCCGGGGACGGTGAGCGTGGTCCAGCCGGGGGCGGCGGACGGGTCGAAGTCCGGGCGGGTGAACTCCTCGTCGCCGTCCGGGGGCCGCGGGGCCAGGCGGAACGCCCAGGTGCCGTTCAGGCTCAGCCGCCGGGCGTCGGAGTCCGCGTACCAGGCCCGCGGTGCGAGCGTGCCGTGGCCCGGGGCGACGTCCTCGTAGTAGGGCGGGGCGGTCATCGGTCTCCTCGGCTCGGCGGGTGACGTCCGTCCGGCCAGCCCACGCCCTCGCCGGGCGGGTGTCAACGGGACCCGGTGCGGGGTCGCCCCGGTGGGTGCACGGCGCGCGGACGGCGCGCCGGGTCGCCGACTGACGGCCAGTCAGAAGAAAGGAGAAGAACGGAGGTTCGAGAGCACGCGTGGGGAGGAATTTTTGTCATGAACCTTCTCAGAGGGTGGTTCCCGCTGCTACCACTGAGTAGCCAGCACATGTCCTCCATGTCACCCCACCATGAGAGGTTCCCTTGAATCTGCGCAGATGGCGGGCGGCGGCCGCAACCGCAGCCCTCGCCCTCGGACTGACCACCCTCGCCTCCGGCGTCGCCTCCGCGGAGGAGACCTCGCACTACGTGGCGCTCGGCGACTCCTACTCCTCCGGCGTGGGCGCCGGCAGCTACGACTCGGCCAGCGGCGACTGCTACCGCAGCACCCGGGCCTACCCGGAGCTGTGGGCCGCCGCCAACTCCCCCACGTCCTTCGACTTCACGGCCTGCTCCGGGGCCCGCACCGACGACGTCCTCGCCGGCCAGCTCGGCCCGCTGACCAGCGGCACGGACCTCGTCAGCATCAGCATCGGCGGGAACGACGCGGGCTTCGCCGACACCATGACGACCTGCGTGCTCCAGGGAGAGAGCGCCTGCCTCGCGGCGGTGGAGGAGGCCCGCGCGTACATCGCCGGCACGCTCCCCGGAAAGCTGGACGCCGTGTACGACGCCATCTCCGCCCGCGCCCCCTCGGCCCGGGTCGTGGTGCTGGGCTACCCGCGGATGTACGAGCTGAACGGCTCGTGCTGGTTCGGCATCAGCGAGCGGTCCCGCGCGGCCATCAACGCCGCCGCCGACGACCTGCACCTGGTCACCAGCAAGCGTGCCGCGGACCACGGCTTCGCCTACGGCGACGTCCGGGACGACTTCACCGGGCACGAGATCTGCTCCGGCGACCGGTGGCTGCACAGCACCACCTGGCCGGTCATCGAGTCGTACCACCCGACCGCGGAGGGCCAGTCCCAGGGCTACTACCCCCAGATGGAGAGTCTCGCCTGACGACGGGCCGCACGGCCGCCGGCCGGGACCCGCTCCGTCCGTCCACCCCCCGGCGGAGCGGTCCCGGCCGCGGTGCGTACGGACCCGGGTACGCTCCGGCGCCGGGCCCGGGACGACCCGGGCCCGTCACCGGCCCGCCGGGCCCGGGACGACCGGGTCCTCCGGGACGGGGCGGAACTGTCCGGGCCCCGGACGCGTTCACCGGAGTGAGCGGCCGCCGCTGCCGCGGAGGAGGCAAGAAGATGACCAACCGAGGCAAGGTCGCCGTCGGGGGTGTGGCCGTGGGCCTGCTCCTGTGGTGGCTGACGTCGTTCTGGATCGCCCTGCTGGTGATGGTGGGCGTGCCCGCCGTCGCCTATCTGGCCCTCGACCCCGCGCAGCGCCGCCGGCTGCGCGGCATCACCCGCAAGGAGCTGGGCCGCTAGGAGCCGTCCGGCCGCGGGCGGCGCGCCCCGGCAGCCCGGCCGGTTTCAGGCCGCCGGGCGCACCGCTATGCCGTCCAGGGCCCGGAGCAGGCCCGGCAGCTCGGGGCCGCGGCCGACCGGCAGCACCTCGCCCGGCTCGTCGTCCACGAGCAGGAAGGCGATGTCGTCCGTGCGGGCGACCAGGCTCCAGCCGGGGCCGTCCGCGCGGAGCGTCCGTGCGTCGCCGGAGGCGAAGGAGGAGCGCACCCGCCCGGGCGGCGGCGGGTCGTCGAGATAGGCGCGGACCTGTCGCAGCACCCGGCGCACACTGCTCTCGCCCGCCTCCCCGGCCGCCTCCCCGGCCGGCTCCCCGCCGGCGGGCGCGGCCGCGTCCGCGCCGCCGTCCCCACCCGCGGCGTCCTCCGTGAAGACGGCAGCGTCGTCGATCTGCTCGCGCCAGGCCCCCCACTGGAGGGCGATCTCGTCCGCCCCCATCCGCCGCTGGGCCGGCCCCCAGCTCCCGGTGTCGGGCGGCGTGAGCACCCGCCACTCCGGGCCGGCCTCCGGCAGCGGGCCGGGGTCGTGCGGTGCGGGCACGCCGGGCGCGGAGACGGCCACCGCCAGCGGCCAGCCGGGCAGCACCGCCGCCACGCTGCGCTCGTCGGGGGAGAGGTCGTACTCCATGCCGCAGTCCCAGGCGGCGACCGCGCAGGCCACCAGGGTCACGTCGTCGGTGGCCACGGTCCACCGCGCTCCGTCGCCGTCCTGGCCGAGCACCAGGCCGTAGCCCTCGGCGTACGGCTCCAGGCCGAGCGCCGCGCAGGCCTCCGGGTAGTCGTCCCCGAGGACGCTCGGGAACTGCGCGGGTGTGAGCAGCACGGCGGTCAGCACGTAGAGCGCGTCGTCCCCGTCATGCGGTGCAGCGGCCACGCGCCTCCCCTTTCCTCGGCGGTCCGGGGCACCCTAACGCCGCCGGCGCCGCCGCGACAGATGTCCGGCGGCCGGTGCCGCGTACGTCACAGCAGGTCACCGGCCGGGCCACGGCGTTCGGCAAGGGCGAGGAAGCGGTGGTCCTCGTCCGTGTACGCGTGCAGCCGCCAGCCGTGGACGGCCAGCAGCGGCCGCAGGTTCGGCTCGGCGCGGAGATCGCCGGGGGTGAGGGCGCGCCCCTTGCGGGCGGCCAGCGCGGCCCGGCCGACCGGATGGAACAGCGCCAGTGCACCGCCGGGACGCACCACCCGCGCCAGCTCGGCGAGTGCGCCGCCCGGGTCCGGCAGGTGCGAGACCAGCCCGGCCGCGAACACCGCGTCCAGGCAGCCGTCCCGCAGCGGCAGCCGGGCGGCGTCGGCGACCGCCAGTGCCCCGGCGTCCCGCCGTCCCGCCCGCTCCGCCGCCGCCGGCATCTCCGGGGTCAGGTCGACGCCCAGCACGGTGCCGGCCGGCCCCACGGCCGCCCGCAGCGCGGGCAGGGCGCGCCCCGTGCCGCAGCCCGCGTCCAGCACCGTGTCCCCGGGCCCCAGCCGCAGCGCGCGGACGGCGGCGGCGTAGGCCGGGCCGTCGTCGGGGAAGCGCGTGTCCCACCCGTCCGCCCGGGCGGCGAAGAACGCCCGCATGTCACCGGCCGGTCCCGCGTCCGTCCCGTTCGTCATCGCCCGGTCTCCGTCCCGTCCGTATCCCGTACGTGTTCGCGCATGTGTGCTCCGTCGAGGTTGCCGGGTGTGTCCTCGTGGGTAAGGGTGGCACGGCGATGCCGAGAGAAGGGGGACACGGGGTGGCATGGAACGCGGGGCTCGACTGGCTGCTGGACGACCTCACGCAGCGCGTCTCGCACGTCCGGCACGCGGTGGTGCTCTCCAGCGACGGGCTGGTGACCGCCCACGACCGGGCGCTCGACCAGCGCGACGGCGAGCACCTCGCCGCCGTCTCCGCCGGGCTGTACAGCCTGGCCCGGGGGACGGGCGCCCACTTCGGCGCGGGCCGGGTGCGCCAGACGATGATCGAGTTCGACGAGGGGCTGCTCTTCGTGACCGCCGCCGGGGAGGGCAGCTGCCTGAGCGTGCTGGCGGGCGCGGAGGCGGACGTCGGGCTGGTGGCCTACGAGATGACGCTGCTGGTCAATCGTGTCGGGGAGCATCTGGGCGTCGGCG
This sequence comes from Streptomyces sp. JJ36, assembly GCF_021696945.1. Classification (GTDB taxonomy): domain Bacteria; phylum Actinomycetota; class Actinomycetes; order Streptomycetales; family Streptomycetaceae; genus Streptomyces. The sequence continues at coordinate 13,538 of NZ_JACYHE010000096.1, read as the reverse complement.
CGCGCAGCGACCACTGAGACAAGTGCCGCCCGTCCGCCGCCCGCACCGCGCGGGCCACGGGGCGGCGCACCGCGGGCGCCGCCCCGCCGCCGGGGTTCACAGCTGCCCGACGGAGGTCACCTGGACGACGGCGCGGCCCTCCTCGTCGGACGCGGTGAGGTCGACCTCCGCGGAGATGCCCCAGTCGTGGTCGCCCGCCGGGTCGTCGAAGGTCTGCCGGACACGCCACAGGTGATCCTCGGGCACCTCCTCGATCTGCAGCAGCCGTGGCCCGCGGGCGTCCGGGCCGGTGCCCAGGTCGTCGTACTCGTCCCAGTAGGCGTCCATCGCGGCCGCCCAGGCCTCCGCGTCCCAGCCCGCATCGCCGTCCAGCTCGCCGAGTTCCTCCACCCGGTCCAGCGCCGCGAGCTCCACCCGGCGGAAGAGCGCATTGCGCACCAGGACCCGGAACGCCCGCGGGTTGGCCGTGACCGGCTTGACCTGGTCCGCCCGCTCCTGAGCCTCCTCGGCGGTCTCGTCCTCCGGATTGGCGAGCTGTTCCCACTCGTCGAGCAGGCTGGAGTCCACCTGCCGCACCATCTCGCCGAGCCAGGCCACGATGTCCTGGAAGTCCTCGGACTTCAGGTCGTCCGGCACGGTGTGCTCCAGCGACTTGTACGCGGAGGCGAGATAGCGCAGCACGATGCCCTCGGTACGGGCCAGCTCGTAGTGCGAGACGAACTCGCTGAACGTCATGGCCCGCTCGTACATGTCGCGCACCACGGACTTCGGGGAGAGCGGGTGGTCGCCGACCCACGGATGCGACTTGCGGTAGAGCCCGTACGCGTGGAAGAGCAGCTCCTCCAGCGGCTTCGGGTGACTGATGTCCATCAGCCGCTCCATCCGCTCCTCGTACTCCACCCCGTCCGCCTTCATCCGGGCGACGGCCTCGCCCTTGGCCTTGTTGGTCTGGGCGGCGAGGATCTGCCGGGGGTCGTCCAGCGTGGCCTCGACGACGGACACCATGTCCAGGGCGTACGAGGGCGACTCCGGGTCCAGCAGCTCGAAGGCGGCGAGCGCGAAGGTGGACAGCGGCTGGTTCAGGGCGAAGTCCTGCTGGAGATCGACGGTCAGCCGGATGGTGCGGCCCTCGGCGTCCGGGGCCGGGAGCCGCTCCACGATCCCGCCGTCCAGCAGCGACCGGTAGATGGCGATGGCCCGCCGGATGTGCCGGAGCTGCGACCGGCGGTCCTCGTGGTTGTCCTCCAGCAGCTTCCGCATCGCGGAGAAGGAGTCCCCGGGACGGGCGATGACGGACAACAGCATCGCGTGCGTCACCCGGAAGCGGGAGGTGAGGGGCTCCGGGTCGGAGGCGATCAGCTTCTCGAAGGTCTGCTCGCTCCAGTTGACGAAGCCCTCGGGGGCCTTCTTCCGCACCACCTTGCGGCGCTTCTTCGGGTCGTCCCCGGCCTTGGCCAGCGCCTTCTCGTTCTCCACCACGTGCTCCGGCGCCTGCGCCACCACCAGGCCCGCGGTGTCGAAGCCGGCCCGGCCCGCCCGCCCGGCGATCTGGTGGAACTCCCGCGCCCGCAGGGTCCGCACCCGGGTGCCGTCGTACTTGGTGAGCGCGGTGAAGAGCACGGTGCGGATGGGCACGTTGACGCCGACGCCGAGGGTGTCGGTGCCGCAGATCACCTTCAGCAGCCCGGCCTGCGCCAGCCGCTCCACCAGCCGCCGGTACTTGGGCAGCATGCCCGCGTGGTGGACGCCGATCCCGTGCCGCACGTAACGCGAGAGGTTGCGGCCGAAACGGGTGGTGAAGCGGAAGTTCCCGATCAGCTGGGCGATCTGCTCCTTCTCCGCGCGGGTGCACATGTTGATGCTGGTCAGCGCCTGGGCCCGCTCCACGGCCTGCGCCTGGGTGAAGTGCACGATGTAGACGGGCGCCTGACGGGACGCCAGCAGATCGGTCAGGGTCTCCGTCAGCGTCGTCCGGCGGTACTCGTAGGAGAGCGGCACCGGACGGGTCGCCGAGCGCACCACGGACGTCTCCCGGCCCGTCCTGCGGGTCAGGTCCTCCTCGAACCGCGTCATGTCGCCGAGCGTGGCCGACATCAGCACGAACTGCGCCTGCGGCAGCTCCAGCAGCGGGATCTGCCAGGCCCACCCCCGGTCCGGCTCGGCGTAGAAGTGGAACTCGTCCATGACCACCTGGCCGATGTCCGCGTCCCGGCCGTCCCGCAGCGCGATCGAGGCCAGCACCTCGGCGGTGCAGCAGATGACCGGCGCGTCGGCGTTCACGGAGGCGTCGCCGGTCAGCATGCCGACGTTCTCGGTGCCGAACAGCTTGCAGAGGTCGAAGAACTTCTCCGAGACCAGGGCCTTGATCGGCGCGGTGTAGAAGGTGACCTCGTCGCGGGCGAGCGCGGCGAAGTGCGCCCCCGCCGCGACCAGGCTCTTCCCGGAGCCGGTCGGTGTCGACAGGACGACGTTCGCCCCCGACACCACGTCGATCAGGGCCTCCTCCTGGGCCGGATAGAGGGCGATGCCCCGGTCCTCCGCCCAGCCCGAGAAGGCGTCGAAGAGGGCGTCTGGGTCGGCTTCGGACGGGATCCGGTCGATGAGGGTGGCTGTCACGTCCTCCATCTTGCACGCCCTCGCCCCCGATCCGGGAACCGGTGTCCGCACGAAGATCACCGGCCGCTACGCTGTGACGCCCGGCACAGCGCCCGTACGCGGCGCGGGCGGGCCGAACACACGACTCCGGTGGGGGGATTCGCATGATGGGACCGGCGCACTCACTCTCCGGGGCGGCGGCCTGGCTCGGCGCCGGCGCCGCCGCAGCCGCACTCGATCACCCGATGCCGTGGCCGGTGCTGGTCGTCGGCGCGGTGATCTGCGCCGGCGCCGCCCTGGCCCCCGATCTCGACCAGCGGTCGGCCACCATCTCCCGGGCCTTCGGCCCACTCTCCCGCGCCCTCTGCGGAGTGATCGACAAGCTCTCCGAGGCCGTCTACAACGCCACCCGTGGCAAGGGCGAGCGCCGCCGCACCGGGGGCCACCGCACGCTCACCCACACCTGGGTGTGGGCGTTGCTGATCGGTGCCGGCTTCTCCGCGGCGGCCGCCACCGGCGGCCGCTGGGCCGTGCTGGTCATCCTCTTCGTCCACGCGGTGCTCGCCGTGGAGGGACTGCTCTGGCGGGCGGCCCGGGTCTCCAGCGACGTGCTGGTCTGGCTGCTCGGCGCCGCCTCCGCCTGGATCCTGGCCGGGGTGCTGGCCGAGCCGGGCAACGGCGCCGGCTGGCTCTTCGGCGGGGACGGCCGGGAGTACCTGTGGCTCGGCGTCCCCGTCGTGCTGGGCGCCCTGGTACACAACATCGGCGACGCCCTGACCATCTCGGGCTGCCCGATCCTGTGGCCGATACCGATAGGCGGCAAGCGCTGGTACCCGCTCGGCACCCCCCGTTTCATGCGGTTCCGGGCCGGGGCCTGGGTCGAGGTGAAGGTGCTGATGCCGCTCTTCATGGTGCTCGGCGGCGCGGGCGGCCTCGCCGCCCTGGGCCTCGTCTGAGGGCACCGGAGCGCCGGCTCGTACGGACACGCGGCCCGGGGTCTCTGCGCTGCACGCGGCGGTAGGGCGGGGTCTGCGGCAGCGGGCGCGGCGCGCCGACACCGCGGCCGGGGTGGGACGATGGGGCGCATGCAGCCATCCGGAGCGCGCGGCGCCAGGCACAGCGGGACGACGACGGTACGGGCCCTGCTGGCGGCAGTCGCGGCGCTCGGCCTGCTCGCCGGGTGCGGCAGCGGCCGGAGCGCCGGGGAGGGCTCGCCGCCTACGGACGGCGAGGCCGCCGCGTCACCGTCGGGCGAGGGTGACGGTGACGCCCGGGCCGCCCGTATCCCCGGGCTCGGCGACCGGACCCGTGCCCGGATACCGGACCGCGCCCGCCAGGTCGTCGCCGTCCACGGCGCGGGCGCCGGCTCGGCCGACGCCCGGGTGGAGCTGTGGACCCGCCCGGCCGCGGACCGCCCGTGGACCCGCGACCGCTCCTGGAGCGGACACAACGGCAAGCGCGGCTGGACCCCGGACCACCACGAGGGTGGCAAGCGCAGCCCGGTCGGGGTGTTCACGCTCTCCGACGCCGGCGGGGTGCTTCCCGACCCCGGCACCGAGTTGCCCTACACCCACTCCGCGGCCTTCACCCCGCCCGCCCACTGGCCGGAGAAGACCCGGCACGACTTCGACTACGTCATCGCGGTCGACTACAACCGGGTGCCGGGCACCAGCCCTCTCGACCCCACCCGCCCGGAGGGGCAGGAGAAGGGCGGCTTCATCTGGCTGCACGTGGACCACGGCAGCGGCACCTCCGGCTGCGTCAGCGTGCCCGAGGCCGCCATGAAGCACCTGCTCCGCACCCTCGACCCGGACCGGCACCCGGTCGTGGTGATGGGGGACCGGGCGGCGCTGCGCCGCTGACCCCCGGCACCGGCGGCCGCCCGTGCCCTGCGCGCTCCGCACGTATGCTCGCCCCGGACCCGTCCGCCGCCTTCGTGAGGAGCCCGTTGCATCCCGACACGCCGCAGTGGAGCCCGCCGCCCCGGGACGCCGCGACGCCCCGGGAACCCGCCCAGGTCCGGCGGATTCTCCGCCTCTTCCGGCCCTACCGCGGCCGGCTCGCCGTCGTCGGACTCCTGGTGTGCGCCTCCTCGCTGGTCTCCGTGGCGTCGCCCTTCCTGTTGCGGGAGATCCTGGACACCGCGATCCCGCAGCAGCGCACCGGGCTGCTCTCGCTGCTCGCGCTGGGCATGATCCTCACCGCCGTCACCACCAGCGTCTTCGGGGTGCTCCAGACCCTCCTCAGCACCACCGTCGGCCAGCGGGTCATGCACGATCTGCGCACCGGCGTCTACGCCAAGCTGCAGCGGATGCCGCTGGCCTTCTTCACCCGGACCCGCACCGGCGAGGTCCAGTCCCGCATCGCCAACGACATCGGCGGCATGCAGGCCACCGTCACCTCCACCGCGACCTCGCTGGTCTCCAACCTCACGAGCGTGGTCGCCACCATCGCCGCCATGCTCGCGCTGGAGTGGCGACTCACCGTCGTCTCGCTGCTCCTGCTGCCGGTCTTCGTCTGGATCAGCCGCCGTGTCGGGCGGGAGCGCAAGACCATCACCACCCAGCGCCAGAAGCAGATGGCCGCGCTGTCCGCCCTGGTCACCGAGTCGCTGTCGGTCAGCGGCATCCTGCTGGGCCGCACCATGGGCCGGGCCGACTCGCTGACCCGGAACTTCGCCGGGGAGTCGGACCGGCTGGCGGAGCTGGAGATCCGCTCCCACATGGCCGGCCGCTGGCGGATGGCCACCATCGGCATCGTGATGGCCGCCCTGCCCGCGCTCCTCTACTGGTCCGCCGGCCTGTTGCTGCACTTCGGCGGCCCGTCGTTCTCGCTCGGCACCCTGGTCGCCTTCGTCACCCTCCAGCAGGGCCTGCTGCGCCCGGCCGTGTCGCTGCTCTCCACCGGCGTGGAGATGCAGACCTCACTCGCCCTCTTCCAGCGGATCTTCGAGTACCTCGACCTGCCCGTCGACATCGCCGAGCCCGCCACGCCCGTACGGCTGGCCCGGGCCCGGGGCGAGGTGCGCTTCGAGAACGTCACCTTCTCCTACGACCCGGCGGCCGGCACCCCCACCCTGGAGGGCATCGACCTCACCGTGCCGGCCGGCAGCACCCTCGCCGTCGTCGGCGCCACCGGCTCCGGCAAGAGCACCCTGGGCCACCTGGTGCCGCGGCTGTACGACGTCACGGCGGGCCGCGTCACCCTGGACGGTGTCGACGTGCGCGACCTCGACTTCGACTCGCTCTCCCGCGCTGTCGGCGTCGTCTCCCAGGAGACCTACCTGCTGCACGCCTCCGTCGCGGAGAACCTGCGCTTCGCCCGGCCGGAGGCCACCGACGAGGAGCTCCACGAGGCGGCCGCCGCCGCCCGGATCCACGAGCAGATCGCCGCCCTCCCCGACGGCTACGACACCCTCGTCGGGGAGCGCGGCTACCGGTTCTCCGGCGGGGAGAAGCAGCGCCTCGCGCTCGCCCGTACGCTGCTGCGCGACCCGCCCGTGCTCCTCCTGGACGAGGCCACCAGCGCGCTGGACACCCGCACCGAACGCGCCGTCCAGCAGGCCGTCGACGCGCTCTCGGCCGGGCGCACCACCCTGGTCATCGCGCACCGGCTGTCCACCGTGCGCGACGCCGACCAGATCGTCGTCCTGGACGGCGGGCGCATCGCCGAGCGCGGCACCCACGAGGAGCTGCTGGCCCGCGACGGCCGCTACGCGGCGCTGCTACGCCGCGACGAGGCGGAACCGGCAGCGCCGGGGACCACCGTCCGGGAGGCCGCGGGCCGGTAGGCCCGGCGCGCCGGCCCGTGTCCCGCGCCCGTGCCGCCACGGGCCGCGCCGCACCGGCCGTACGGCAGGACTCGCGCACGGGCGCGCGACGGAGCACCGTGGAGGTGTGGGCGGCGACGCGCGGCCCGTGCGGGGACGTGCGGCGCCGCCGGCCCCGGGAACGGCGGTGCGCTCACCCACCGCTCGGACGCCGCCGGGGGCCGCGGCGGTCCGGCCGCCCCGCCTGCGAGGAGAGGAGCGTCGAGGTGGCACGTTCAGTCGGTATCGACCTGGGGACGACCAACTCCGTGGTCTGCGTCCTGGAGGGCGGGGAGCCCACGGTCATACCCAACGCGGAGGGCACCCGCACCACCCCCTCGGTGGTCGCGTTCGCCAAGGGCGGCGAGGTGCTGGTCGGCGAGGTGGCCAAGCGCCAGGCGGTGACCAACGTCGACCGCACGGCGCGGTCCGTGAAGCGGCACATGGGCGACCCGGACTGGCGCTTCCCCGACTCCGGCAGCATCGACGGGAAGCGCTACACGGCGCAGGAGATCTCCGCCCGGGTGCTCCAGAAACTCAAGCGGGACGCGGGGGCCTATCTCGGGGACGAGGTGACGGACGCCGTCATCACGGTGCCCGCGTACTTCAACGACGCGCAGCGCACCGCCACCAAGGAGGCGGGCGAGATCGCCGGACTGCAGGTGCTGCGGATCATCAACGAGCCCACCTCCGCCGCGCTGGCGTACGGCTTGGACAAGGAGAACGACCAGACCGTGCTCGTCTTCGACCTGGGCGGCGGCACCTTCGACGTGTCGCTGCTGGAGATCGGCGAGGGCGTGGTGGAGGTCAAGTCCACCTCCGGCGACACCAAGCTCGGCGGGGACGACTGGGACCAGCGGATCGTCGACCACCTGGCGCAGCGGTTCAGGAACGGATACGGCATCGACCTGGCGAAGGACAAGATGGCGGTCCAGCGACTGCGGGAGGCCGCGGAGAAGGCGAAGATCGAGCTCTCGGCCACCACGGAGACCACGATCAACCTGCCTTACATCACCGCCTCCGCCGAGGGCCCGCTGCACCTGGAGGAGCGGCTCACCCGGGCGCAGTTCGAGGAGCTGACGCAGGACCTGCTGGACCGGTGCAAGGAACCGTTCCACAACGCCGTCCGGGACGCGGGGATCGAGGTCTCCGACGTCGACCACGTCATCCTCGTCGGTGGCTCCACCCGGATGCCCGCGGTGACCGCCCTGGTCAAGGAGCTGACCGGCAAGGAGCCGCACAAGGGCGTCAACCCGGACGAGGTCGTCGCCATCGGCGCCAGCCTCCAGGCCGGCGTGCTCAAGGGCGAGGTCAAGGACGTCCTGCTGCTGGACGTCACCCCGCTGTCCCTCGGCATCGAGACCAAGGGCGGCATCATGACCAAGCTGATCGAGCGCAACACCACCATCCCCACCCGGCGGTCGGAGACCTTCACCACCGCCGAGGACAACCAGCCCTCCGTGACCGTGCAGGTCTACCAGGGCGAGCGGGAGATGGCCGCGTACAACAAGAAGCTCGGGATGTTCGAGCTGACCGGGCTGCCGCCGGCGCCGCGCGGTGTGCCGCAGATCGAGGTCACCTTCGACATCGACGCCAACGGCATCATGCACGTCTCCGCCCGGGACCAGGGGACCGGCCGGGAGCAGAAGATGACCGTCACCGGCGGCTCCGCGCTGCCCAGGGACGACATCGACCGTATGGTGCGGGACGCCGAGCAGCACGCGGAGGAGGACCGCCGCAGGCGGGAGGCCGCCGAGACCCGGAACCAGGGCGAGCAGCTCGCCCACCAGACCGAGCGGTTCCTCCGGGACACCGAGGAGGGCAAGGTCCCGGCCGACGTCCGGCAGGAGGTGGAGGCCGCCGTCGCCGAACTGAAGGAGGCGCTGAAGGGGGAGGACACCTCCGCCATCCGGGCCGCCACCGAGAAGACCGCCACGGTCAGCCAGAAGCTGGGCCAGGCGCTCTACGCGGACGCCCGCGCCGCGGGCGGACCGGCCGGTGCGGAGTCCGCCACGGAGGACACCCCGGGCGAGGAGACCGCCCGCGGCGAGGACGACGTCGTGGACGCCGAGATCGTCGACGAGGAGGAGCGCGGCGGCCGGCGCGGTGACGCCGCCTGACGGGCCGGCCCGTCAGGCACCGCGGGAGCGCGGAGCGGGCCGCCGCGGCCGCCGAGGCTGAGGAGGCTGCGGAGCGCCGGGCGGAGAGCCGGGCCGGGACGGCTGACCCTCCCGGTCCTGCGCGCGGTCGCCGCGCGGGCCGGGCAGGCCGGTGGGGACCGGGCCGTCGGGGTGATCAGGTGGACCCCTCAGCGCCACGCCCTGGAGCCTGCGGGCGCCCGCCGGGGAGCCCCGCGTGGCGCGGCGCCCGGCCGCGTGCCCTCACTCCTCCGGCCGGCCGTCCGCCACGGGGTGCCGCTCCGTCCACCTCGCCCCGCACCGGCAGCGGGAGTGCTCGACGAGTTCGCCGTCCTCGCTCACGCCCAGACCGTCACGCAGCCGCACATGCACATGCTCGCCCATGACTCGCACCTTCCTGCTCGTCTCCCGGGCGGTCGTGGAGGCTCCCCGCACCGCCGGGAGGGGGAAAGCGTCATCATTCCGGTACCGGTGTCTGCGGAACAGGACGTACGTCACACCGCCGGCACAGCGGTTTCCCCGGGACCCCGGGATTCCGTCCCCACCGGCTTCCCGCGGGCTTCCGGGCGGGTTTCCCGGACGGTTTCCCCGGCCTTTCCGGTGGCCGTTCCGTACCGGACTGATCGCAGGTCGGAGTGGGTGTACCGGCTTCCCGGGGTATTCCGCAGAGCGGAAAGAAGGAAAAGCGGGGAGGGTCAGAGGAATGGCTGCCCGGGAATTCCGCACCGGCGTTGTGGGGTTTACTCTGGAAATCCGCGGGCGACGCCCCGCGGACGGGCGGCCCTCACGGTTCTCCTCCACACGCCGTGCGGGGCCGCCCCACAGCACACCGGGCCCCGGCGGGGCGGTTCAGCCCAGGGGGCGCCGCTTCGGCGGGAAGACGCAGAACTCGTTCCCCTCCGGGTCGGCCAGTACGTCCCAGTCCCGCTCGTGGTCGCCCCGCCGCACCAGCGTGGCGCCCAGCTCGACCAACTCCTCGGCGTGCCCCCACACGTCGACGCGCAGCCGGTTGCCGCGCTCCGGCCGCGCCTCCCGCAGCGGGGTGATCCACAGCAGCGGCCCCAGGCCCTCCGGGTCGTAGAGCGGCACCGCCCAGTCGGCCGGCCGGGGGCTCCAGCCGGTGGGCGGTTCCCGGCGCCGGTAGCCCAGTGCGGCACACCACCAGTCCGCGAGCGCCTGGTGGTCCACGGCGTCCAGGGCGAGATCCTTGAAGCGCGCGGTCATGTCCGGAGCGTACTGCTCCGCACCCCGCGCGCCTCAGACCCGCGGGCGCGTGCCGCGCGGGTTCCCCCGGGCGGGGAGGCCGTGCGGGTGCGCCTCGGCCAGCTCCTCCAGCGGTCCCGTGCCCAGGCGTGCCGTGAGCGCGAACCGGTGTTCCTCCGCCGGCCCGTCCGGCGCCCCCTCGCGCTGCGGCTCGAAGGCCAGGTGGGCGAAGCCCGCGTCCGGTCCGCTCTCCGCTGCCAGCCGCGCCAGCTCCTCCTCCACCCGGCGCCACTCCGGCCGGGGCACGTACTGCCGCATGACCGAGTGCCAGACCACCGTCAGTGTCCCCGGGCGGGTGCGCACCTCCGCGAGGAAGTCCGCGGCACCGCGCCGCTCGACCCGCGCGGGCACCTCGGCGGCGAGCCGCAGGGCTCCCTCCAGCCGGGCGGCGCGCGCCCGCTGGTCCGGCCACACGTACGCGCGCAGCGCCAGCGCGCCCTCCGGTGAGCAGGGATCGACCGGGTCCGGGTCGCAGCCACGCCGCTCGGCGAGCGTCAGCTCCGGGTGCCGCCGCGCGGCCCCGGTCAGCCACTCCGGCACCGGTGCGGTCCAGGCCCCGGGCAGCCGTACGGGGGCGTCCGCGGGGCCCCAGACCAGGCCGGGCGCGGTCAGCCGGAAGCGGTCCGCGCGCAGGTTCAGCCCGGCGCTCGCGCCGAGCTCGAAGAGCCGCACCGGTCCCGGGTGGCGGTCCGCCGCGTACAGCAGGCCGGCCAGCAGAAGACCGGCCCGGCCCACCTCGTTGGTCTGCGGCGGGCGGGACAGCCAGTCCCGTACCTCGTCCCGCCGCGCCGCCAGGGTGTCGCGGAACGCCCGCCACAGCGCACCGGCCTCCGTGGGGCGGAAGAGACCGCCGGCGCTGGGGTAGTAGGCCGCCAGTTCCGGGGCGCGGCCGGTGAGCACCAGCGCGTGCACACCGCCGAGCAGCCGCAGCGGGACCGCGTGGCCGCCCGGTGCCTCCTCGTGGCCGGCGAGCACCGCGCCGCACACGCCGCCCGCGCGCAGATCGGCGGCCACACCGTCCAGCAGCGCGGCGTACAGCGGGGAGCCCAGCTCGGCGCAGGCGTCGCGCTGTCGCTCGAACGTGTGAATGAGGTGGTCCAGGGGCATGGCCTGATGATCACCCCGGCCCGGCGCCGCCCACAAGTTCCCCCGGCCTGCCGTGGCGTGGTGGCGCGGGAGGCCGTACGCAGGGGACGGCGGAGCGGGCCGGTCGCCTGCCGGTGCGGACCGGTACCGCGGCAGGGGAGCGGCGCTGCCCCGGTCACCCTCCACCCCTGCCCGGGCACCGCCTCACCGCGACCGCCGGGCCGCCGGGTCCCCACGGCCCCGTCCGGTGCGCGGACGCGCCGGCCGTGCCGCGCGTGGCAGGATGGCGTCCATGGCAGAGCTGACGCTGGTCCGGGGCGACATCACCGAGCAGCACGTCGACGCCGTGGTCAACGCCGCCAACTCCTCCCTGCTCGGCGGGGGCGGCGTGGACGGGGCCATCCACCGCAAGGGCGGCCCGGACATTCTCGCCGCCTGCCGGGAGCTGCGCGCCTCCCGTTACGGGGGCGGCCTGCCCACCGGGCAGGCGGTCGCGACGACCGCCGGGCGCCTGCCCGCGCGCTGGGTGATCCACACCGTCGGGCCGGTGTGGGCGCAGAGTGAGGACCGTTCGGAGCTGCTCGCCTCCTGCTACCGCGAGTCGCTGCGCGTCGCCGCCGAACTGGGGGCGCGTACCGTCGCCTTCCCCGCGATCTCCACGGGCGTCTACGGCTGGCCGCTCGACGACGGCGCCCGGATCGCTGTGCACACCGTGCGCGAGACCGCGGACGCCGGCCCGGAGCGCTTCGCCGAACTCCGGTTCGTCGTCTTCGGCGGGCGCGCCCACGAGGCCTTCGCCGCGGTGCTCTGAGCCCGCGTCAGGGGTTCTTCATCCCGAAGGGGTCGTGCTCCGAGATGATCTTGTCGATGCGGGCCTGGTCCACCCGGTGGGTCACCTCCTGGCTCTCCTGCCGGTCCCGGACGCACTTGGCCAGCGTGAAGGTGGAGCTGACCAGGAAGACCAGGCCGAGCGCGAGGAAGCCGCGCTGCCAGGCGTCCATCGGCAGCCAGGCGATGCCGATGGCCACGCTGCCCAGCGCCAGCCCGAAGGAGAGCGCGGCCTGCACATAGAAGGCCGTGGTCACCGGCCGCTGGATCGGTGTCGTCATGGGCCCATCCTCACCGGCGCCCGGCGGGCCGTCATGAGTACGGGTACTCATCCGCCCGCCGGGCCCGGCACGCACCCGGCGCGAGGCCGTGCCGGTGGGAAGGGCCGGTGGGCTGTGCCGGTGGGGAAGGGCCTTGGCTCCCCGGCCGGGCGTCAGGAACCGTCAGCGGTACAGCAGGTAGCGCCGCCGGGCCCGCTCGAAGTCCCGGACCTCGCCCCGCCACGCGTCCGTGACCTCCTCCGGCGCGGCACCCTCGTCGATCATGTGGCGCAGCCGCGGCGAGCCGGAGAGCTTGTCGATCCAGTACGGGCGCTCCGGGTCCCAGGAGTCCGCACGCCAGGCGAAGTCCGGGTGACGGCGCGCCTCCACCAGCATCGCCACGGCGGTCGGGATCGGGCGGAACCGTTCCGGGTCGGTGACGAAGACCTGCACCCCGCCGCAGGTGTCCCCCCGGTGCTTGCTGAACGTGGGCACGAAGTAGCCCTCGCGGAAGCGCACCCCGGGCAGGTCCCGGGCGTTCAGCCGGTCGCTGAAGCGGTAGTCGAGATAGGGCGCGCCGACGAACTCGAACGGCCGGGTGGTGCCGCGGCCCTCGGAGAGGTTGGTCCCCTCGAAGTAGCCGGTGCCCGCGTAGACCGCCGCGGTGTCCGGGGTCGGCATGTTGGGCGACGGCGGGACCCAGGGCAGGGCGCTCCCGGCGGCCGTCGAGTACGGCTCCCAGCCGCGCACCCGCACCACCTCCAGGTCCACCCGGCCGCCGTCGCCCTCCGCGGGCAGGAGTTCGCCGTCGAAGTAGCGGGCGAGCTCGCCCACCGTCATCCCGTGCTGCTGGATGATCGGCTTCAGGCCGACGCCGGAGGTGTACTCCTCGGTCATCAGCGGGCCGTCGGCCCACCGGCCGATCGGGTTCGGCCGGTCGAGGACCACGAACCGCGCCCCGAGGTCCCGGGCCGCCACCATCGCGTGGTACATGGTCCAGATGTAGGTGTAGAAGCGCACCCCGACGTCCTGGATGTCGAAGACGACGGTGTCCGCGCCGGCGGTGGTGAACAGCTCCCGCATCTTCGCGGCGTCCGCCCCGTACGCGTCGTAGACGGTCAGGCCGGTCCGCGGGTCCTCGAACTGCGGTTCCGACTCGCCGGCCTGGGCGCTGCCGCGGAAGCCGTGCTCCGGTCCGAACACGCCGACGATGTCCAGCTCGTCGCGGGCCGCCAGGGAGTCCACGATGTGTGTGGTGTCCCGCAGCACGCCGGTGGGATTGCTGATCACGCCGACCCGGCGGCCGCGCAGCAGCGACCAGCCGTCCGCGGCGGCGACGTCCGCGCCGGGCGTCACCCGGCGGTGGTGGTGCCCGCGGCCGTGCGCACCGGCCGTGCCCGGGAGCGCGAGGGGAGCGGTGAACGCGGCGGCGGTGCCGCCGGCGAGGAGAGATCGGCGGGAAGGCATGCCGGGAAGCTATCCACCGGCGACACCAGCGACAAGAGGCCACGCAGGGTACCAGTGGTGTAGAGCACTGGCGCCGCCCGCCGCCCGCCGCCC
>NZ_JACYHE010000095.1 GCF_021696945.1 Streptomyces sp. JJ36 | reverse complement strand
ACGGTCCGCTGCCGGCCCGCGCCGGCCGGCCGGCGCGGGCCGGCAGCGGACCGTGCGCAGGCGGTGCACGGGCGCCCCGGCGGCGCAGCCGCCACCCCCGCTCAGCCGGACTCGGCGAAGCGTTCGACGCGCGCGATCTCGCCCATCACCAGGATGGTGTCCCCGTACATCACGACGGTGTCCGGGGTGGCGTAGGTCATCCCGCCCTCCTCGCGGTCGACGGCGACCACCGTCACCCCGTACCGGCTCCGCGGCCGCGCTTCGCGCAGCGGCACCCCCACCACGTCGCGCGGCGGCTTGGTCTTCACGATGGCGTGCTCCTGGCCGATCTCGATGTAGTCCAGGAGCCGCCCGGAGACCAGATGCGCCACCCGCTCGCCCATCTCGTGCTCCGGGAAGACCACATGGTGGGCCCCGATGCGGTCCAGGATGCGGCCGTGCTGCCGGGTGATCGCCTTGGCCCAGATGTCCTCGATCTCCAGCTCGACCAGGAGCGAGGTCACCAGGATGCTCGACTCCATGTCGGTCCCGATGCCGACCACCGCCCGGGAGAACTCCGGGACACCGAGCTGCTGCAGCGCCTCCGCATCGGTGCAGTCGGCGGTCACCGCATGGGTGAGCCGGCCGGAGAGCCCCTGGACCACCTTCGGCCTGCTGTCGATGGCCAGCACCTCGGTGCCCCGGGCGGTGAGCTCCAGCGCGAGGGCGCTGCCGAACCTCCCCAGCCCGATCACCACGATCGGTTCGTCACTGCGGTCAGCCAACGATGGTCCTCTCCTCGGGAAGCTCGAACAGACGCTCGCGGTGGCGCAGCGCCAGGGCGGAGGCGAGCGTCAGCGGCCCGATCCTGCCCACGAACATCAGGACGACGAGGACGAGCTCCCCCGCCGGCGGCAGCTCGGCCGTGATCCCGGTCGACAGTCCGACCGTACCGAAGGCGGACACCGCCTCGAAGAGCACCCGGTCCAGGCCGAAGCCGGAGATCCCCATCAGCAGCAGGGTGGAGAACGCCACCATCCCGACCCCTATCAGGGCGATGGCCAGCGCCTGCCGCTGGTTGCTGCCGGGAACCCTGCGGCGGCCGACGTTCACGGTGGGCTCGCCGCGCATCTCGGCCCAGATCACGAACGCCAGCAGGCCGAAGGTGGTCACCTTGATGCCGCCGGCGGTGCCGGCGCTGCCGCCGCCGATGAACATCAGCATGTCGGTGACGAGCAGGCTCTCCGGGGTCTGAGCCGCGGTGTCGATGCTGTTGAAGCCCGCCGTACGGGCCATGGTGGAGGCGAAGAAGCCGGCCAGCCACTTCTCGCCCGGGCCGAGCGGGCCCAGGGTCTCCGGGTTGTCGTGCTCGGCGACGGTCAGCGCCAGGGTGCCCAGCGCCAGCAGGGCGGCGGTCATGGTCATGGTGATCCGGGTCAGCACCGACCAGGCCCGCGGGTGCCGCCACCCGCGGGCCAGCTCGAACACCACCGGGAAGCCCAGCCCGCCGAGGATCACCGCGGCCGCGATGATCAGGCACACCCCGGGATCCGCCACGAACTCCATGAGGCTGTCGCGATGGGTGGAGAAGCCGGCGTTGTTGAACGCGGAGACGGCGTGGAAGACGGCCTCGTAGACCGCGGTCCCGAAGGGACGGTCGTGGCCCACCAGCAGGACGGCCGTCAGCAGCACCGCCACCACGGCCTCGCTGATCAGGCTGAAGAGGACGATGTTCCGCACCACCCGGCGCAGGTCCCGGAGGTTCAGCGACTTGGTCTCCTGGGCCGCGAGCAGCCGGGCGCGCAGCCCCAGCCGCCGGGAGAGCAGCACGGCGAACAGGGTGGCCAGGGTCATGATGCCCAGCCCGCCCGCCTGGATCAGGCCGAGGATCACGCCCTCGCCGAAACCGGACCAGTAGCTCCCGGTGTCCACGGTGATCAGCCCGGTCACGCAGACCGCGGAGGTGGCGGTGAAGAGCGCGTCGATCAGCGGTGCCCGCTCCCCCGAGGACGTCGCGAGCGGCAGCGAGAGCAGCACCGTCCCGATCAGCACGGCCGCGCCGAACGCGCCCGCGATGACCTGCGCCGGATGGCGGAAGCCCGCCGCCGGCGTGGCCCGCACGGGGCCGCCACGTCGCCGTCTCACCTGGTCATGCCTCTCTGCCGCCGGGACACGGGTGACCCCCCGTACGACGACATGACTATCCCACCCGGCCCGAAGGCACCACGCGCCCCCTCCCCCATCCGGACGCCCGGGGCGTACACCGGCGGCGCCCGCGGCGTTCGGCGCGCCCGCGATCACCGCTGCGCCGCGGGCGGGGGCCGGGCCGCGGGCGGGGGCCGGGCCGCGACCCGCGCCGCTCAGCCGAGCACGGTCAGCAGGAGCGCCGCCACGGTCA
Organism: Streptomyces sp. JJ36; assembly: GCF_021696945.1. GTDB lineage: Bacteria > Actinomycetota > Actinomycetes > Streptomycetales > Streptomycetaceae > Streptomyces. The sequence goes on along the minus strand of NZ_JACYHE010000095.1, from coordinate 17,099 downwards.
CGACCAAGCCCAGGACCCAGAACGCACAGCCCGTCTGCGGGTCCCGGCCGCGCACCCGGTGGGCCCGCACCCAGGTCCCGTCCTTCCTCCGGTACGCCCTCCGCCAGTGCGATGCCACCTCGTACCCCCTCCACGTCCGGCGCGAGCGGAATTCCCCCCTCCACCGTGGAAGGCGGCCGCCCCGCCCCGGAAGGCGCAGAACGGGCGCACGGTCGTGCGGGGACGGCCGCACCGGGGTCGCGACGGGCGCGGCCGCCAGGGGCGAGCGCCGCAGCCGCCGGGCGACCGCCCCGCGCGGGTACGGACGGCCCGGGACGCGGGCGCACCGTCGCCCGCCTCGCCGCCGGCGAGCGCGGCAGCGTCCCGGGCCGCTGCCGGCCGCCGACGCCGGAACGCGAGCGCACGCCGGGGCGGCGGCACCCGGTACCGCCCGGGGGCGGGTAACGCGCCGGCACGTCCCCTGCCGCCGGCCCGGGCCCCCGGCACGCAGGGGTGCGGACCCCGGGCCGGCGTGACGCGCCGGCCAGGACACTACGCGTCCGCGCAGCCCGGGTCCCCGCACAGCGCCGAGCGGGCCACGACGCCGGAGCGCCGGACGGTGCCGCAGGAACCGGTGCCACGGTGAGGGCGGCCCGGTCCGCTCATCCGCACCGGGAGGCGCTCCGCGCCGCCTTCAGCGCGACGTCCCACGGGTACTCCTCCGGGCGCCCCTCCCCCGGCGCCTTCGGTACGAATCCGCCCGGCCCGTACAGCACCCGCACCCCGGCCCCCCGCAGCGTGCCGATGCTCCGGGCGAACTGCGGGTGCGTGGCGTACGCGGCGTTCACACAGGGCATCAGCACCAGCGGCCACCGCTTCCCGATCGCCTCGGCGACATAGGCGGTCACGAAGGAAGGGGTCAGGCCGAGGGCGCAGGTGTTCACCGTGTTCAGCGTCGCCGGAGCCACCACCGCGACGTCCGCGGACGGCCACAGCTCCGTCTCGTCCGGGCGGCGTGGCGCGCTGCGCACCGGCCACCCGGTCACCTCCTCCAGTTCGCCCAGGGAGCCGACGAGCCAGTCCCGGGCGGTGGGCGTCAGCCCGACGCACACCTCCCACCCCTCCGACCGCGCGTCCCGCGCCACCCGCGCGATGTCGAGCACGGGCGGCGCGGCACACCCCAGCAGATACAGCACCGGACGCTCCATGCCCGCAGTCCATCACATGCGCCCGTGCCGCGCGCCGGAGGAACGCTCCGCTCTCCCGCGGCTCCGGGAGGCGCCGGGCGTGGTGCAGGCACCCCCGATGCGCCCGCGGGCAGGCCGGCGTGTCCCGGCCCGGCGGGGCAGCGGGGCAGCGGGGCAGCGCTCGATGATGGTGTAGTCCTCGGTACGGGAGGCCGCCCGGGCGGGGTCGACGGCGGTGCAGGCGGGCCTCGGGGGTTGTCCTCTCGTACGGGTCCGGCGGGACTTCTCCCCGAGCGGGGTACAATACCCGTGGGGGTATTCAGGAGGAGGCACTGTGGAACTGGACATGGCCGCCGACGAGCTCAAGGCGGCGCTCAACCGGCTGCGGCGCGCCCAGGGGCAGCTCGCCGGCGTCATCAAGATGATCGAGGACGGGAGGGACTGCGAGGACGTCGTGACGCAGCTCGCAGCGGTCTCCCGCGCCCTGGACCGGGCGGGCTTCGCCATCATCGCCACGGGACTGCAGCACTGCCTGACGGAGGAGACACAGCAGGCGGGGGACCGGGAGCGGCTGCGCGCCCGACTGGAGAAGCTGTTCCTGTCGCTGGCCTGACCGCGCTCGGCCTCTCGCCCGGCTGACCGCGCCCGCCCCGCGACCGTCGCCCCGCCTCCGCCCGGAGCACGCCGGAGCGGGGACGGGTGCCGGCGCGGCCGCACGCTCACCACAAGAATACCCGGTGGGGTATCGTCGGCGGTGACACGCGGGACAGCGAACGGCCGCCTCCACGTTTGAGGACCGCGGCCTGCGACAACCCGATACATACCCCCCGGGGTGTACGGAGGGGCGGTGCCGGGACTCCGGCGCCCGGCAGCCCTGAGCCCCGGGGCGGGAACCCGCGACACGCGGGCGCGCCGCCGCCCCCCGTCGGGGGAGGCCGCCCGGCCCCAGGACCGAAGGAGGAACGGCAATGACGGACACGGCAACCAGGCAGGCGGAGGAGGCGCTCGCGGGCGGACTGACGGTGTCCACCGTGGCGACCTCCTCCCTCGGGGACCGCAGTTATCTGGCCGCCGACGGCGCGGTCGCCGCGGTGATCGACCCGCAGCGGGACGTGGACCGGGTGATCGCCGAGGCCGGCCGCATGGGCGTACGGATCGCCGCCGTGCTGGAGACCCACGTGCACAACGACTACGTCTCCGGAGGGCTGGAACTGGCCCGGCTCACCGGCGCCGAGTACGGCATGGCCGAGGCCGACCACGCCCCCTTCGCCCACCGGCCCCTGCGCGACGGCGACGTGGTGGAACTCTCCGGCCACCTGCGGCTCCGCGCGATCGCCACCCCGGGCCACACCTTCCACCACCTCTCCTACGTACTGGAGGGCGACACCGGGCCGGTGGGTGTCTTCACCGGCGGTTCGCTGCTGCTGGGCACCACCGGCCGCACCGACCTCCTCGGCTCGGAGCACAGCCGCGAGCTGGCCCGGCAGCAGCACGCCTCCGCCCGGAAGCTGGCCGACCTGCTGCCCGACGGGTCCCAGGTCTGGCCCACGCACGGCTTCGGCAGCTTCTGCTCGGCCACCCAGGCCTCCGGCGACACGGCGGACCTGGGGGAACAGCGCCGCATCAACCCCGCACTGACCCTGGCCGAGGAGGAGTTCGTCGAGCAGACCCTCTCGGGGCTGGACGCCTACCCCGCCTACTACGCGCACATGGGCGTACGGAACACCCGCGGGCCCGAACCCCTCGACCTGCGTCCCCCGGCCACCGCCACCCCCGAGGACCTGCGGCAACGGCTGGACGCCGGGGAATGGGTGGTCGACCTGCGGCAGCGCAAGGCCTACGCCGCCTCCCACCTCGCCGGCATCGTCAGCCTCGGGCTGGACGGCCCGATGACGACCTGGCTCGGCTGGATGATCGACTGGGGCGCCCCGGTGACACTCGTCGGCGAGACCGGCGAGCAGGTCGCCACCGCACAACGGGAACTCGCCCGGATCGGCATCGACGCCCCGGCCGGCGCCGCGACCGGGCAGCCCGCCGAACTCGCCGCCGCACCGGACCAGCTCCGCGACACGCCCACCGCCACCTTCGAGGACCTGGCCGCGGCCCTCCGCGGCCGCACCGGCGAGCTGCCCGCCCCGGACGTGGTCCTGGACGTCCGCACCCAGAACGAGTTCGACGCCTCGCACATCGAGGGCGCGGTGCACATCCCCCTCTACGCACTGCGCGACCGCCGGGCGGAGCTCCCCCAGGGCACCGTCTGGGTGCACTGCGGCAGCGGGTACCGGGCCACCGCCGCGGCCTCGGTGCTCGAACAGGCCGGCCGGTCCGCGGTGATCGTCGACGACCGCTTCGACGCCGCCGGACCGTCCGGCGTCCCCCTGGCCTGACACCTCCCGGCGGCATCCCGCCCTCCCTCGGGACCGGGGGAGCCCGCCGCGGCCGGGCCGGCCCCGCGCCCGCGTGGCGCGGGGCCGGCCCGGCCGCGGCCGCCCGCCCTCCGCGCACCGTCCGACCCGCCCGGCACACAAGGCCCCGGGACCGTACCGACAACGAGGTGATCAGCATCCTTGCCGTGCTCTTCGGAGCCGTCATCGGACTCGCGTTGGGGCTGCTCGGCGCCGGCGGTTCGATCCTGGCCGTACCCGCCCTGGTCTACGGGGTGGGGCAGCCCCTGCACTCCGCGATCCCCGTCTCCCTGGCGGTGGTCGCCGTCTCCTCCCTCGGCGGCGTCCTCCCGCGGGAGCGCCGGTCCGTGGTCCAGTGGCGCATCGCCGGCGTCCTCGGCGCCGCGGGCCTCCCCGCCGCCTTCGCCGGAGCCGCGCTGGGACGCCTGATCCCCCAGCGCTGGCTGCTGCTCGCCTTCGCCGCGCTGATGGTCGTGGTCGCGGTCCGGATGCTGCGCGGCGGCGACGAACCCACCGGCGCCTGCCGCACCCGCGAGGGAGGGATCGACTGGCGTAGCTGTCTGCCCCGGTCGGTCCTGGCCGGCCTCGGAGTCGGCCTGCTGACCGGGCTGCTCGGGGTCGGCGGCGGCTTCGTCATCGTCCCCGTCCTCAGCCTGCTGCTCGGGCTGAGCGCCCAGCAGGCCGTCGCCACCTCCCTCGCCGTGGTCCTCCTCAACTCCCTGGCCGGGCTCGCCGCCCACGCCGGCGCCCTGCAGAGCGCCGACCACACCGTCCTGCTGCTGTTCGCCGGCTCCGCGCTGGCCGTCTCCCTGGCCGCGGCCCGCCTCGCGCCCCGGCTCCGGGCCGCCACCGTGCGCCGCTGGTTCGCCTACGTCGTCCTCGCCGTCGCCGCCGGCGTCGCCACCGCCGCCCTCCTCGCGCCTTCGTCCCTGGCCGCCTGATCCGGCAGCGGCGGGGCGCTCGTGCTCTGCCGGGTCACTCCTCCGCCACGTGCACCGGCCGCTCGAGAACGTCTCCGGCACGACCGTGGCCCGCGTACCGCAGGGGTGCCGGCATACGTGTCGACCGGGTCGACAGCGGAGTCACGGGCACCCACCCCACCGGCCCGGGTCGCCCCCGGGGGAGCTGAACGCCCGCCGCGCGCGGCGGACCGGGGTCAGCCGATGGCGATCCGCGGATGGGCGCCCGGCTTGATCCAGGTCATGATCCGCTCCATCGTCGCGCGCGGCACGGACACGCACCCCGCCGTCGCCCCGCTCCCGTTGATGTGCAGGAAGATCCCCGCACCGCGGCCGGGCACGGCGGGCCACCGGTTGAAGTCGATGACGAGCGCGTTGGCGTAGCGATGCGGATAGTTGACCAGATGCTCGCTGCCGCGGTCACCGGACTCCGTCAGCGGGAAGTCCGCACCCTCCTCGGTGTGCATCTGGTTGTAGAAGTCCGACTCAGGGTCCTGCACCCACCAGTGGCTGTCGTTGACGACCGTGTAGGGCATCGCCGTACCGGACGACTCGACTCCGAACCCCTCGGTGATCGTGTACGTGCCGCTGGGCGTGGTCCAGGTGCCCTGCTGCCGGGTGGAACCGGGCGTCACGCCGTTGGAGCCGACACGGCCGGAGGAGGTGCTGAACGCCTTCTTCCACCCCGAGGAGCCCTTGGCCCACGCCGTGACGGTGGCGTACGAACCGCGCGAGTCCACCGTGATGAGCTGCGTGGCGTTCCCCTCCGACACCGGCACCGGGAACGACGGCGCGGCGGGCGCCGGGTCCGTGCCGCCGCCGCTGCCGGACTGCGCTCCCCCGCTCGAACCGCTCTCCTCCGCCGCGTCGTCTCCCCCGTTCCCGGCGGCGGACGAGCCCCTCTCGGAAGGGGAGGCCGAGGACGAGGCGGACGCCGACGCGGACGCGCTCGGCGAACCCGACGGGCTCGCGGAGGCGCTGGGCGAGGCAGACTCCGAGGCGCTCGGCGAACCCGTCTTCCCCGGCGACTCGGCCGCCACCTTCTCCGCCGGTCCGCCGGCATCGTCACCACCGCCGCCACACCCCGGCAGCGCCCCCATCACCCCCAGGGCGGCACCGGCGGCCAGCAGGCGACGAAGAGGGACCCCCACGCTGTTCTCCTCACAGAAGTTCTGTCGCGCCGCCGCGCGGCGGCACCGGAACCCGTGCCGGCCACCGCCGCACCGCACCTCGAGACCACCCGCCATCCGACCCGCCCCCGGCGGCGTTCTGACGGGCGGGGCACGGCAGCCTCGACGGGCCGCCCGGATCCCCCGTGACGGCGGGCTTTCTAGCCACGCGGAGACCCGCACGTCAAACGTGCCGACATTGCGGACATCCCTCGACCGCGCCGCCCGCGGTGCCGTACGGGAAACGGACCCGGCCTCACCGACGACGTCACCGGCTCGCCACCGGCTCCGCCCACCCCGCCGGACCACACACCGAGGCCCCGGCGACGCTCAGGGAACGGGGTGCCGGACAGTCCTCTCCGCAGGGAGGACCCTCACTGGCCCACCCGGCCGTCGATCCGTTCGCGCAGGAGGTCGGCGTGGCCGCAGTGCCGCGCGTACTCCGCGATCTGCGCCACCAGCAGGTCGCGGAGCTGGAGCCGCCCACCGGGTTCGGGACCGAGGTCGGAGAGGCCGGTGTTCCAGGTGCCGAGATCGGTGACACCGGCCAGGTACCGGTCGGTGCGCTCCACCTCGGTCCGCCACTGCCGCCAGGAGTCCTCCACGACCTCCGGGTCCGCGCCGGCGCCGTTCCAGTCGCCGTCGCGATCCTCGTCGGTGCGGTAGAGCCGCGGCGCGTCCTCGCCGGTCATCACCCGCCGGAAACGCCGCTCCTCCTCGGTCAGGTGCCGCACCAGCCCCAGCAGGGACATCGTGGACGGCGGCACGGACCGCCGGGCCAGTTGCCCGGCATCCAGCCCCGCGCACTTCATCTCCAGCGTGAGGCGGTAGTGGCGCAGGGAGTCGAGCAGGATGCCGCGCTCGTCCGCGCTCTCGGCCGCTGCCTCACGGGGGTCGTCGTCCGGATCGACCCACATGTCGGGGTGGACGGTCGACTGCGTCCACCGATGCGCTGCCGGCCCACCGTCCCGCTCACTCGAGATCATGTGAACATGGTGGCGGCACCAGTCCGGCTCCGCCACCGGATATCCGGCTCGGCCCACCGGGCGAGCGGCGCCCCGCGATCCGCGACTCGCCAACGCCACGACACACCGCGGATATTCGCTTGCGCTACCCCCCTCAGCGGGGCCACCGTCGCCGGGTACCCGCCGGAGGAAGAGAAGACGACCATGCAGACTCCCGACGTCGACCACGAACTCATCGAGGCCGCGACCCATGTCGCCCGCACGCGCTGCCGGGGCGACAACCACACCGTGGCGTCCGCGGCCCGCGCCCGGGACGGCCGGATCATCACCGCGGTGAACGCCTACCACTTCACGGGCGGGCCCTGTGCCGAGCTGGTCGTCATCGGCGCGGCGGCCACCGAGGGCGTCTACGAGCTGGAGACGATCGTCGCCGTGGGCGACCGCGACCGCGGGGTCGTTCCCCCGTGCGGCCGGTGCCGCCAGGCCCTTCTCGACTACTTCCCCGACCTCAAGGTCATCGTCGGCGAAGGCGACGCCACCCGGACCGTCCCCATCTCCGACCTGCTGCCCGCCACCTACGTCTGGGCCGACCACCAGCTCGACACCGAGTAGCCCGCGCCGCCGCCCTCGGCACGGTCTGCACGACCGGCCGGCCCCCGGCGGACACCAGGGCGCTCGTCGCGTGCGCAGCAGCACGAGCGACCGCCGTCGCCGCCGTCCCGGGGCCGGGACGTCAGCCGGCGGGCGGGAGGAACTCGGGCTGGTCGAGCAGGCGCAGCCAGCTCCCGTCGGCCTGGCGCCGTACGACCTGCGCCCTCGCGCCGGCGCCATCCTTCGGCGGGGTCGCGGTGAGGGCGACGTCCCCACTGATCAGCGTCGGCAGCGGCTGTTCCGGCTCGAAGCGGGGCGCCCCGGCCAGCACCTTCTCCCAGAGCGCACGGATCGCCTCCCGCCCCACCGTCACCTCGCCGGGCGGGTAGGCCATCACCGCCCCCTCTTCGTAGAGCGCGGCGACCCCGGCCGCGTCACCTGCGTTGGACCGCTCGACGAACAAGCGGGTGAGGTCTTCGGGGCACATGGCCCTCGGGTACTCCGGCATGACGTCCTCCTGCGTCGGTCTCCAGTACGTCTCAGCGTGGTCGTGCGGCGATCAGAAGTCCAACAGATGGTTCTTCTGAGAACTAGAATCCACAGTCATGGAGCTGAGGCAGCTGGAGTACTTCGTCGCCGTCGCCGAAGAACAGAACTTCACCCGTGCGGCCGGGCAGGTGCACATCAGTCAGTCCGGCGTCAGCGCTCAGATCCGCCGGCTCGAACGGGAACTCGGTGCCGACCTGTTCGACCGGTCGTCCCGCACCGTCACCCTCACCACCGCAGGGAGGTCCGCACTCGAACACGCTCGCGCCGCACTCGCCGCGGCGGGGGCGGTCACACAGGCAGTGGGCGAGGTCACCGGTTTGCTCCAAGGTCGCCTGACCGTCGGGATGGTGATCGGCTGCACCCTCACCCCGCTGTTCGACGCTCTCGCCGCCTTCCACCAGGCGCATCCCGCCGTGGACCTCGCACTCCTGGAAGAGAGCTCCGACCGGCTCCTCGACGGGGTGCGTGCCGGCACCGTCGATGTGGCCCTCGTCGGGACGGCGACCGCCGCGCCCGACGGAATGGACGCCCTGCCCCTCATCAGTGAACGGCTCGTCGCGGCCGTCCCGCCCGAGCATCCCCTGGCGAAGCAGCCACGTGTCGCTCTGCGCGACCTGATGGCTCACCCGATCGTGTGCATGCCGCCCGGGACCGGCCTCCGCGCGGTCTTCGACCAGGCCTGCACCGCCCAGGACCTCCACCCCGCGATCGGGCTGCAGGCCAGTGCCCCGGACGCTCTTGCCGACCTCGCCGCCCGCGGACTCGGTGTCGCCGTCCTCAGCAGCTCGATGGCCGCGGGCCAGCACAGCCGGCTCACCGCCCGCCCCCTCGATGACGTCGACACACCGGCGCTGCTCGCCCTGGTCTGGAGAAGCACCGCGCACAACCCCGCGGTACGCACGTTCGTCCGGCACAGCCGGCAGGCGTTCGGCGACTCCGACGCTGCTCAGCGGTAGCACCTGCACGGGGCGGCAACCGGCGGTCCCGTACGTCGTCCCGTGCCGCGCACAAGCCTCACGTACGGCCACGACGCGCCGCTGACACGACCGCACCGCCAAGCTGCCCGGTGAGCCGCGTGGTTCAGCCCCGGAGGGTGGCGAGCCAGCCGGTCAGCAGGCGGTTGACCTCGTCGGGGCGTTCCTGCTGGACCCAGTGTCCGCACCCGTCCAGGAGGTGGGAGGCCGACAGGCCGGGGAGGGTGGTGGGGTAGGCGTCGATGGCGTCGGCCATCCAGGTGGTGGAGGCGTCCAGGGCGCCGCCGACGAACAGCGACGGCTGCTCGATCGGGGCACCGCGGTGCGGGGCGAGATCCTCCCAGTCCCGGTCCATGGTGCGGTATCGGTTGAGTGCCGCTCTGAACCCTGTGCGCTCGAACTCCCCGGCGTAGACGTCGAGGTCGTCCTCGCTCAGCCAGGCCGGCCGGACCCCCGTGGGGAAGCGATCACGCAGCCGGCCCCCGCCACGGGCGACGAAGTGCGGGTCGGGCTCGCCCGGGGCAGGCATGGTGTCGGCGGAGAGGGCCGCGTAGAAGCCCGCGAGCCAGCCCCGGACGTCGGGCTCGATCTCCGCCTCGGCGCGGCCGGGCTCCTGGAAGTAGGAGACGTAGAACTCCTGCTCGGGGCCGCCGATCCGGCCGAGGACATCGGTGGGGCGGGGGCCGCCGGGCGGCGCGTAGGGGACGCTCAGCAGGCCGACGGCGCGGAAGACCCCGGGGTGGAGCAGGGCGGAGGTGGCGGCGATGCCGGAGCCCCAGTCGTGGCCGACGACCACCGCGTTCTCCTCGCCCAGGGCGCGCACCACGGCGACGTTGTCCTCCACCAGGTCGAGCATCCGGTAGGCGTCGGTCGCCTCCGGCTTGGAGGAGCGGCCGTACCCGCGCACGTCGATCGCCACCGCCCGGTGGCCGGCCGCGGCGAGGGCCGGGAGCTGGCGGCGCCAGGAGTACCAGGACTCGGGGAAGCCGTGCACGAGCAGGACCAGCGGGCCGGTGCCCTGCTCGACCAGGTGCAGGCGCCCGGCCGGGGCCTCGACGGTGCGGTGGCGGAGCTCGGCGGTCGACTCGGGCTGCATGGGCTTCTCCTCGGTACGCGGCGGACGCGGCTACCCGTCGATCATGCGGCGCGGCGCCCTCCCGGCGCGATCAGCCTTGCCCCTCTGGCAAACTCGCAGGACAGAGCGGTGGAGCGGCACGGCAAGAGGAGCGGGACAGGTGGCAGTCGACGACGTGGACGGCACACTGGCCGCAATGGGGCCCCGGTTGCGAGCCGCGCGCGAGCACCACGGCGCGACGCTCGCCGGCGTCAGCGGCGCGACCGGCATCTCGACCAGCACGCTGTCCCGGATCGAGACCGGCCGGCGCAAGCCCACCCTGGAGATGCTGCTGCACCTGGCGAAGGAGTACGGCGTCTCCCTGGACGAGCTGGCCGGCACGGCACCCGCCCCCACGGCCGAGCCGCGTCGCGCCACGGCGCCGCTGAGCTTCGGAGACGACAAGGCGGTACTGCCGTTGACCCCGTACGTCGGCGGCCTGCACGCCCACAAGCACGTCCTGCCCGCCCCCGAAGACCCGCCCGCGCGGCCCCGTCAGGCCTCCCACGACGGCTACGAGTGGCTGTGCGTCCTGTACGGGCGGCTCTGGCTCGCGCTCGGCGACCACGACCTCGTCATGACCCCCGGGGACGTCGCCGAGTTCGACACCCGCACCCCGCACGGGGTGGCGAACGCCGGCCCCGGCGGTCCGGTCGAGTACCTGGTCCTGTTCGGACCGCAGGGCGAACGCCTACGCCCCCGCACCCCTCCGGCCGCTGCTCGCGCAAGCCACCGGCCGCATCGCGCCTGGCCATGAGGGCGCACGGCCCGTGCGGTCACGGTGTCACCCCGGGAGGGGTGTAGTAGGCGGCCCGGACGCGATGGAGCCAGTCCTCGACCGCGTTCCCGTCCGGCTGCTCCGGCAGGACTCCGCGGGCGTCGAACTGCTCCTCGGCACGGGCGAGGAGGTGGCGGGCGTGGTCGGGGTCGTCGGCGATGCGCTCGCCGAGCGCGCGGATGCGGTCGGGATCGGCGAGCCGGATGGTGAGGTGGCCGGTGCGGTGGAGTTCGATGCCCTGCTCCAGGAGGCGGACGAGGTGCCGGGCGTGCTTGGTGGTGCGGGTACGGGCGGAGCAGGAGCCGTTCCCGCGGTCCTGGAGCCGCTTGAACTGCCGGGTGGCGTAGCCGAGGTAGGCGTCACGGACCCGGCGGGCGGACAGCAGGCGGGTGCGGAGGCCGATCAGCTCCTCACCCAGCGTGGTACGCACCTCGTACCGGTCGAGCCAGACCAGCTCCGTCACCGTGGGGTTGCAGCCCAGGGCCAGGCGGCACCACTTCCGCGCCTCGTGGTGGGTGGCATCCGGGCCGGTGGTCACCTGGGACTCCTTCGGCCCGTGGAGGCCGTGGAGCTGCGCGGTGGGGGCGGCGAAGATGCCGAGGCGGTCGGTGTCGGACCCGGCATGGGCCAGACCGTAGGCGGTGGAGCCCACGATGCCGGAGAGCAGAACGTGCACGAGGTCTCCCTTCCTCGTCGGTGGTCAACGGGGCATCACCACGGGGCCGGACCTGCTTCCGCGCGAGATCGGTGATGGCCCGGCCGTCGTAGAGACAGGACAGCGCAGCCCGGTACGGGGAGTCGACTGCTTTTGTGGGGCACACGCCCTGCGTTGGTGCCGATGCACAGGGAGTGGAGCTCGAGGTGGCCGGCGAGGTGGTCTCGGCGTGCCGGCCGGAGGCGCAGCGGATGGTCCCGCCCTCGGCCGCGGTGCGGCTCGCCGTGCTGCCGTCGAGAACGGTGTGCGCGGCCGCGAGTTGCTCCAGCCCGGCCACGGACCGGACGCCGGGGTCCGCCATGCTGAAGCGCACGACGGGCCCGCTCCGCGCCCGGTACGCGGCGATGGACGGCGGGGCGCTCCGGTCCGTTCAGCCGGAACGCAGTGAAATGCACCAGGACCGGGGCGACCAGGTCCCACACCGTCGTCGTTTCCGCGGACGCCCTGGAAGAGGTGGAGCCGACCGGGGGTGGACATGCCGCAGGTGGTGCCGGTGCGTCGGTGTCACACGAGAACGGCCCCGGGCATGCGCGGGGCCGATGTGGAGGACCCTGATCAGCACTCCGGTGGTGGTCAGGGGCTCCCGTGGCTGGTGGGCGCAACTGGGATCGAACCAGTGACATCTGCCTTGTAAGTTCGCTCGGGGAGCCGTGTTGGTCCTGCTCACGCGTCGTCCCGGTTGGTCGGCACGCCGTCAGAGGCCGGCCGGATCCGCCGCTGTCCGCTGTCGTTGATGTCAGCTGGTGATGTCAGAACAGAGCGGCGCCGCATACGCGTCACGAGGTGGCCGGAAGGCTTCGGGCTCGCTCCCGGGCATCCGCGCGAAGCTGAGTCAGGCGCTGGTGAAAGCTGTTGTGACCGTTCTGATCGAGGTTCAGCGGCAGGTCCAGGCGCCCAATGAGCTCGGACTCAAGCGTCCACGGCTGCGGGTGCTCCACCCAGCACACCCGAGCGTGCTCAGCCATCCACTCGCTTAGAACGGCTTCACCGGTCTCGGCGAACGTCATCCGCTTGCCACTTCCGACCCGCCGCAGTTCAAGGCCCAAGAGGCAACCGAGACTCAGCCGGAGGGTCGAGCCGTAGGCGTTGCCGCGGAAGTGGTACCGCACGCGCTTGCGCAAGTTCTGGCTGCTGACCCGCGTCGCCATGCGCCGTGGTGCGATCCCGACGTACAGCAGCCGGCCAACCGGCAGCGCAGGACAGGGCGCTTCATCGAAGTACCACCCGTACACGCCCGCTGAACTCGGCACCGGCCCCGGACGCGCCAACACCTCGTCAGCGGCCCAAAGTCGATCCGGCCTCGTCAGCCCGTCGTACACCCCTGCCCAGCCTCTCCCCGAGCCTCCGCACTGCCCCTCGGTCACGTCATCGCTCCGGGTGCAGGCATAACCGCTCCAGTGTCGCATCACCCCCCGGGGACGCTGGTCAGCGCGTGCGACGGTCGTCACCCTCCGGCGCCCTCTGTCAACTTTGGCCGCCCTCGCACGGCCCACAGACGGCCCAGGGCTCAGCCAGCCCCGACCGTCGTACCAAGCGTGGCGCCCAGTGCCCGTCATTCCATTTGCGCTGGAGCAACCGGGAGCTTTCCTGTAGGGCCACGTGAAGGTGCGGTCGGGTTCGAGGTGGGCGTCCCTCCAATGGATCGCATGGGTGCCGTTCTTCGTGTCGACGTCTGGTGCTCCCCTTGCATCCAATAGGCTAGACGCGGGGCTTCGCCTCTCAAATCAGCTTAGGTTGCGCGGGTCAACGGAGCGGGAATATGTATCTTGCCAAAATGAAGATTTCCGAAATTCGAGGATTCTTCGGAAATCGGACGGTTGATCTCGATTTTGAGCGTCCGGATGGCGGCTATGCCGGATGGACCGTTATCGCGGGACGCAACGGGGCAGGTAAGACATCACTACTTCGGGCAATTGCATTGACGCTCGCAGGAAGCGCAGTGAGTCAAACTTTGGCACCAGAATACACAACTTGGCGATCTAGCACCCAAGCAGCCGGCGTTATCAAGGCTGACTTCTATCTTGACGCCGAAGAGTCCAGTTCTGTCATAGTGTCGAGCGAGTCACCTGCTCCCGGGATCCACGCAGGCGTGCAGGTCAAACTCCCCATTCGGCGAGAGAGCAAATTGAAGAGCGGAGTTCGAGGGACCATCACCTCCGAGTGGATGGAAGTAGTAGTTCCACGAGATGAAGACGACGAGGGAAAACCTACTGCCGTAACGGACATTTTGTTCGCCGCAGGCTATGGAGCTTTCAGGCGACTTTCCCGAGAAGTGTCGGATAGTCGTCACGATTCCGACGTACTGGAAAGGGCGAGTCGCTTTTCAACCCTGTTCAATGAAGATTCTTCGCTTACTGAAGGGGTTGCCTGGCTTGTAGGCCTATACCTGCGAGGACTAGAAGGGGAAACAGAGGCGGAATCTGTACTGGAGACAGTTCTCAATCTGATGGGTGACGGCCTGCTACCTGATGGCTTTACCGTCGATCGAGTGAATTCCGGAGGGCTTTGGGTCAGTCGAGGAGGGCGCAGCTTCCCACTCCGAGAGATGAGTGACGGTTATCGAACCGTCTCAGCTCTCGTTCTGGACCTGGTGCGCCACCTCTTCGCGCACTACGGCAACCTTAACGTGGCCCATCGTGAAAATGGTATCTCTATCGATCAACCGGGAGTGGTATTGATTGATGAAATTGATGCACATCTTCACGTGAGCTGGCAAATGCGCGTAGGTGAGTGGTTGAAGGAGCATTTCCCGAGCATCCAATTCATCGTCACCACTCATAGTCCGTATATTTGTCAGGCTGCGGACCCTGCCGGGTTGATTCGCCTTCCTGGGCCAGATGAAGAGGCTCCCGTAGAGATCGTTGATGCTGAAATGTATCAGCGTATCGTCTATGGAAGCGGCGATGATGCAGCTCTATCATCACTATTCGGGATCGATAGCCCTTACTCGAAGCGCGCGGAAAAGGCGCGTCGCGATCTTGTCGACCTAGAAGAGAAGGTGCTCTCCGGTGAAGCTACTGAACTAGAAGTAGCAAGGTATGAAGATCTTTCTCGTCGACTAAGTAGTTCGTTGAGTGCACGCGTTGATGAGGTGGCGGCAAGACTGGGGTCCTGCGATGATTAAGCTAGTGCGATCCCGTGCAGATGAGAACCTTCTCGTGCGCCTCAACCGAAAAACTAGAGGGTTAGGGGGCAGCCCCTCGGTGCATTTGGTTCGCTCGCAATGGAAAAATGCTCGAATACTGCGCCGAGACATCCTTGAGTTACTTGAAAACATGGCACCTGGAATCAATCGATGCATGTACTGCGGAGATAGTCTTGGTACGGACATCGACCACTTTGAGCCTTTGGCTAGGAATCCACTTCGCGCGTTCGAATGGATTAATCACCTACTTGCATGCTCTTTCTGTAACAGCAACAAGAAGAGAGATCAATTCCCGTGTGATGACTACGGACACCCTCTCCTGATTGATCCCACGCACGAGGATCCGTACGACCACATCAGGCTCGTTTTCACGACGGGGAAATACGTCCCACTTTCACCAAAAGGCGAAGCCACCATCGAGGTATTTGGGCTTTCGCGCATGCCTCTTGAACGAGGGCGGGCATCGGCATTTGTTAGATGTAAGTCAATGCTGCGTGATTTCAATGGTCAGCTGATGCGAGGGAACGCTTCGGCGGTGGTGGAAGTGAGGCGAGCGATGTTTGATCAGCCTTTCGCGGATGTGTTCCTAGCCATGCTGCAGCAGGCAGAAAAACCCGGTGCCGCCATCGTCTTTGGTAACGATGTAGTAGAGGCACTCAAAGCGTGGAAAGTCACATCGGCGCAGCTGGGCTGACGGACAGCTCGGGCTACGACGGTTTGGGCGGTGGAGTGGCTTTGGGCTGGAGCTGCCATGGGGCGAGAGATCGGGGGCCCGTAAGCTTGCCGCGACTCGGGCAGCACCTAGCCTCGATCTTGCGTGAGGGGCCGCGTCAGTTGTGTTGACGAGGGTTTCTTGTTTCTGGGTTCGGTTGCGATGTCTGGGCAGGCTGATGGCCCGGCTGTCGCGTCGGGCGGGCGCGGGGTTCCACTGCTCCCGTGGGTGTGGCTGGTCGCCGGGATGGTTGTTTTCGCTGGTCAGCCAGTGTTCGGGAAGAGTTCCAGCCGTGCGTGTGCGGCGAGGAGGGTGTCCGTCCATGGCCAGTGGTCAGCGAAGCGAAGGGCGCGTTGTCGTCCGCTTCTCACGAGCCGGGCGGCGGTGGAGAACAGCCGTAGCCTCAGCTTCTTGATCTCCCAGCGGCGTGCGTCGCCTTGCAGGGCGAGCATGGGCATCCAGGCCAGTAGGTCCAGGGCGAGCTGGATGATCTCGAGCCAGATCTGGTTCTGCGCGGTGCTGTGGAAGGGGAGGTTGCGCAGGCCGGTGTCGCGGGCGGTGCGGATGCGGTCCTCGCATCGGGCGCGTCGGCGGTGGCGGAGTTCGAGGCCGGCGAGCTGGCCACCGGTGGTGTTGGTAGCGAAGCAGGTCAGGCGGTTGCCGTCGGCGTCGGTGAACCGCAGCTGTGCTCCGGGGTGCGGGCGTTCGGCGCGGACGATGAGCCGCATGCCGGTCGGCCAGCCGGTGAGGTCGAGCATGTCGGTGATCTCTGCGAGCCGGGCTCCTTCGCGGATCTGGCCGTCGGCGTTGTAGGCGGGTGTCCAGGCCCGCTGGGGTATGCGGGTGACCGCGGTGTGGATCTGGTCGGTGATGGTCATGCCGACGGAGTAGGACAGCCACCGGCCGCGGCGGGTGAGCCAGTCCAGGAAGGTGTGGGTGCCGCCGGCGGAGTCGGTGCGGATCAGCGTGCGCCGTCCTCGGCGGTGCTGCTTGGGTAGCTGTGTCAGCGCGAGCTTGGTGACGGTGATGTGGTCGGTGGCGGTGTTGGCCCCGGCGCGTCCGGGCCGCAGTACCGCGGCGGCCGGCTCGCCCGTCCCTTCCGGGCCGTGGTCGATGAAGGCCAGCAGTGGGTGATGGCCGAAGCCGCGCTTCCAGGTGGGGGTGGCGTCTTCCTTCTCCGAATGCGCGGTGACCAGGGCGGCGTCGATGTCGAGGGTGACCTGCCCGTCCGGGCTGACGGGGCTGTGCTCTGCGGCCAGGGACCACACTCGCTGCCGCGCGGCGGCCCGGGCCGAGCGGATCGCCGTCAGCGCCTTCGGTCCGGCCGCGGCGAGGCGCTCGACAAGACGGGAGACCGTGGGATCGGAAGCGACGGGCCCGAACACGCCGGGCTCGGCCCGCAACATCCCGACGTCGGCCAGGCAGGCACCGCCCAACGCGACCGAAAGCGCCACATCCAGCAGGACCTTGCCCGGGTCGTGGACCGCACGCGGCTTCCGCCACGGGTGCAGTGCCGCCGACAACGCGGTATCCAGACCGGTCTTGCGGATGGTCTGCGTCAGCACCACGCCGCCGGCCTGGGAGACGATCGCTGAGGACCCGGAGCGGGTACGGACACGCGGATACAACCCGGTACGCTTCTTCACCTGGAGAGTGCTTTCTTTCCTGTGGTGGACAGAGCCTTCGACAAGCCCCCTCCTCCCAGGTCAGAAGCACTCTCTGAACCGCCCCGTGGTCGGTGGAGGCTCGATTCCCTGAGAGGATTGAGCCCCCACCAGACCCGGTGCGGTTCAGATCGCGTCCAGTGAGCGTTTTCCACCCTCAGTCTGAGCAAGCCAGGTGCAGGGTGAGGACGGC
>NZ_JACYHE010000094.1 GCF_021696945.1 Streptomyces sp. JJ36 | reverse complement strand
GCCGCCACCGGCCTCCCCGGCGGCCTGGGAGCCGGCCGGGTACGGGCCCGGCGGGCCGTGCACGCCGGACGGGCCGGGCCCTCGCGGCACCTCGTGCGGGCCGGGAGGGCCGGCCGCGTCGTGCGGCCCGGGAGCGCCGCCCCGGCCCTGGGGGTGCGCCGCGTCCGGGGCGGCGGGTATGCCCCCGCGCGGCTCGGGCTGCGCGGCCGCCGGGTCCGGCAGCGGGTCGTACCCGCAGAGCGCCTCCTCGGCGGCGCCGGCGGCCAGCCCGGTGAGCACGGCCCGCCCGTCATCGCACACCTGCACGGTGCGGGCGGTGATGTTGCGGTGCACCCAACCCTGCGCGTGGACGGCACGCAGCGCCGCGAGCACGTCGGCGGCGATCTCGGCCGCCCGGTGCGCGCTCAGCCGTTCCTCGGCCAGCAGCTCGGAGAGCGAGCGGGCAGGCAGGAGTTCACCCACGATCCAGAGCCCGTCACCGGCCACGAAGGCGTCGTAGACCTGGCCGAGCCGCGGGTGGTCCGGCAGCCGGGAGGCGGCGAGCGCGGCGTCCAGGGCCCGCCGTACGCCCACGGGCAGGCCGCCCGCACCCCGGGGGGTGCCGGAACGGCCGGCGGGCTGCGGCGCGTCCGCGAACTCGGCGTCCACGATCTCGGGAAGCGGCACCTGACGGAGCAGCACCTCCCGGCCGTGCACGGTGTCGTAGGCCGGTGTCTCCGCTCCCTCGTACTCCTCGTCCGGGAGCCCAGGCAGACGGTAGCGGCCGGCAAGCAGCCGCCCCGCGTGACCCGCGTCGTCCACAGCGCCTCCCCACAGCGCACGAGCAGTACCTCGATCGGTCCCCGGGCCGCCGCGCTCCACCCTCCGGCGGATGCTCACGGTCCCCGGCCCTTCACGATACGTGCCGGAGCGGCCCCGCGTCCCGGGTCGCGCGGCTCTCCGCGGTCAGCCTTCCCCCGTACCGGCGCCGTCAACTCCCCGCGGGCACCCCGGTGACGGGGACGGCGGCCCGCGCGGGCCCTGCTCAGCGCGGGCGGAAGGTGCGCATGGCCGTCTCGCGCAGGGTGCGGCACTTCTCCCCGTCCCAGGCGTCGGCCCGGCAGGTGATCATGATGGCGTAGCCGCGGTTCTCGTCCACCTTGAAGCCCCGGTTGAGCACCCGCACCCGGGTGCCGCCCTCCGTCCGCTCGAAGGTCCAGTCGGCCACGGTGGGATAGTCCCGCCAGCCCCGGACCTCCTTCATGCCGATCCGCCGGTAGTCCGTGCTGCTGCTGCGCGTGCTGCCTTCCAGGTTCTCCCAGGCGCGCACGGCGTCGTCCTGCGGCTGGGTGCCGAAGTCCACCTGGAGCCGCGGGTAACCGCCGTCCGCCGGACCGTACTTGCGGCCGGCCCCCGTGCCCGAGACACCGCGGCGCTCGAAGCCGGCGGGCATCGCTATCGAGTGGCGGAAGCGCCCGTCGGTGACCCGCTCGTAGCCGTCGGGGAGCTGCGCGCCGGAGCCGTCGTCACCGTCTCCGCCCGGGCCCCCGTCGGCGCCCTCGTCCCGGCCGGCCGTGTCCTCCCCGGCGTCGTCCGCAGCGTCGTCCGCCGCCTCACCGTCCTGCTGCCCGGCGCCGTTCCCGGACGTGTCGCCTCCGGTCCCCGGCTCGTCGCCGGCCTTCCCGTCCTGCCCGCCGCCGGCCTTCTTCCCGTCCGCGCCGTCCTGGCCGGCGCCCTGCTGCTCGGCGCCCTGGGAGGTCCCGCCGCCGGTGCCGTTCCCGCCGTCCTCGCCGGCGAACGCCGTGGCGAGGACGACGACCAGCACCACCAGCACGACCACCACCGCACCCACGACGAGCCACCCCCGTCGGGAGAGGAGGTCACCGAGCGCGGCGGAGGCCGTACGGCCCTCCCCGGGAGAGGCCGCGGCAGCACCGGGCCCTGCCCCGTCGCCGCGGCGGGTGCCCGCGCCGCTCGCGGCGCCGGACTCCGCGGGCTGGGCGTCCTCACGGGTGCCGGACGGCGTACGGGTACCGGCGGACGCGCCGCCCGCCGGCTTCCCGCCGTCACCGTTCTTCGTACGGCCGTCTCCCGGGGCGCCCTCGCCGGAGGCCGCCGTGGCGGCGGCTTCCCCGGTGGCGGTGGCACCGGCAGGTGTCGTGTCCGAGCCGGCCGTTCCCTCGGCCTGCGCCCGCTCCGTGCCGGGCTGCGCCTGGGCGGCCGCGGCGGCGTTGCGTACGGCGCGCAGGGCTCCCCGGAGCCGCTCCGCGGAACGGCCCGTCAGCGCCCCGCGCCCGCCCGTGGTGCCGCGGGACCACGGCGAGGCGCCGGTACCGCTGCGCGCGGCGGGCTGCTCGGGCTCGGGCGGCAGGGCGACGGCGCGGGTCGCGTCCGGCGCCTCCGCGGGGGCCGTGGCGGCTCCGGCGACCACCGCCTCCAGCAGGGCCTGGGCGCCGTCCACGTCGAGCCGCTTGGCCGGGTCCTTCTCCAGCAGGCCGTAGATGACCTCGCTCAGCTCACCCGCCTGCCGCGGCTTGGGCAGCGGCTCCGTCATCACCGCGGTCAGCGTGGAGAGCGCGGACCCCTTGTCGTACGGCGGGCGGCCCTCCACCGCCGCGTAGAGCAGGCCGCCGAGGGACCACAGGTCGGCGGGCGGGCCCGGCGGCTTGCCGCGGGCCCGCTCCGGCGAGATGTACGAGGGGGCGCCGACGAGCATCCCGGTGGAGGTGATGGAAGGGTCACCCTCCACCTTGGCGATCCCGAAGTCGGTGAGCACCACCCGTCCGGTGCCCTCCTCCAGCAGGACGTTGGAGGGCTTCACGTCGCGGTGCAGGATGCCCTCACGGTGGGCGGCGCGCAGCACGTCGAGCACGGAGAGCCCCACCTCGGCCGCCTCGGCGGGCTTCAACGGTCCCTCTTTGCGCAGGCGGTCGGCGAGCGAGCTGCCCTCGATGAGCTCCATGACGATCCACGGCCGGTCGTCCTCGTCGACGACGTCGAAAACGGTGACCGCGCTGCCGCTGCGAATACGGGCGATGGCCTTGGCCTCCCGCAGCGTGCGGGTGATCAGCCGCTGCTTCTCGTCCTCCTCCACGCTGGACGGAAAGCGGAGCTCCTTCACCGCCACCGTGCGCCCGAGGGTCTCGTCCCGGCCCCGCCACACGGTGCCCATGCCGCCCCGGCCGAGCACACCCTCGAGCCGGTAACGGCCGCCGACCAGCCGGCCGTCCTCAACGTCCTGGCCCATGAATCCCCTTGCTTCCCCTCAAGCAGAAGTGCCCCCCGGCAGAGCCTTCATTGTGACCCATCTGACCGGCCGGCCGTCCCCCGGGGCGCGCGCCACGCCCCGGGCCGCCGCGAGCCGTCACGGAGGGTCGCCCACCCGGGTACGCCTGCCGGGAGGGGAGGTGACGCCACGTCGGGCGGGGCCGGGCGAGGGTGGGGCGGGGCGCCTACGCAGCGGTGAGATGCGGGTGGGGTGGCGGGTGCGGCCCGGGCGACACCACCCCGGCCGCCCAGGCGCACCTCGCGCCCCGGCGCCCGCCGACGCGCCCGCCGTGCCCCTCCCCGCGGCGCCCGCCGTGGCAGCAGGCCCGGAGGCACCCCCCGCCGCTCCCCCTCAGAGCGGCACGATCTCCGGGGCGCCGAGCCGGGCCGCGTCGGCGGTCAGGTCGTCCGGCTGGCGCTGCGACTCGCGTTCCGCCTCGACCCGCTTCTCGTAGTGCTCGACCTCCCGGTCGATCTGCGCGGAGTCCCAGCCGAGCACCCGCGCCATCAGCTCGGCACACTCGCGGGCGCTGCGCGTCCCGCGGTCGAAGGTCTCGATGGAGATGCGGGTACGGCGCGTCAGGACGTCGTCCAGATGGCGGGCGCCCTCGTGGGTGCAGGCGTAGACGACCTCCGCCTTGAGGTAGTCGTCCGCCGCGGGCAGCGGCTCGCCGAGCTGCGGGTCGTCCGCGATCAGCTCCAGCACCTCCTCGGTCAGCGAGCCGTACCGCCCCAGCAGATGCTCCACCCGGGCCACATGCAGCCCGGTACGGGCGGCGATCCGCGCCCGGGCGTTCCACAGCGCGTGGTAGCCCTCGGCACCGGCCAGCCGCACCTCCTCGGTGATGCAGTCGGCGACCCGGACGTCCAGCGCGTGCACCGCCTCGTCCACGGCGTCCTTCGCCATCACCCGGTACGTCGTGTACTTGCCGCCCGCGATGACGACCAGCCCCGGCACCGGGTGGGCCACCGTGTGCTCGCGGGAGAGCTTGCTGGTGGCCTCCGACTCGCCGGCCAGCAGCGGCCGCAGGCCCGCGTACACGCCTTCGACGTCGTCCCTGGTCAGGGGCAGGTTCAGCACGGAGTTCAGATGCTCCAGCAGGTAGTCGATGTCCGCGCTGGAGGCCGCCGGGTGGGCCTTGTCCAGGTCCCAGTCGGTGTCCGTGGTCCCGATGATCCAGTGCCGGCCCCAGGGGATGACGAAGAGCACGCTCTTCTCCGTACGGAGGATGAGCCCGGTGCTGGAGTTGATGCGGTCCTTCGGCACCACCAGGTGGATGCCCTTGGAAGCCCGTACGTGGAACTGACCCCGCTCGGCGATCAGCCCCTGGGTGTCGTCGGTCCACACCCCGGTCGCGTTCACCACCTGCTTGGCGCGGACCTCGAACTCGCCCCCCTGCTCCAGGTCCTGCAGCCGGGCGCCGACCACCCGTTCACCCTCCCGGAGGAAGCCGGTGACCCGGGTGCGGTTCACCGCGTGGGCGCCGTAGGCGGCGGCCGTACGGACCAGGGTGGCGACGTAGCGGGCGTCGTCCACCTGGGCGTCGTAGTACTGGAGGCCGCCGACCAGGGCGTCCTTCTTCAGCGCGGGCGCCACCTGCAAGGCCCGGCGCCGGGAGAGGTGCCGGTGCACCGGCAGGCCCCTGCCGTACCCGGAGGAGACCGACATGGCGTCGTAGAGCGCCACGCCCGACCCCGCGTACAGCCGTTCCCAGCCGCGGTGCTCGAGCGGATAGAGGAACGGCACCGGCTTCACCAGGTGCGGGGCGAGCCGGCTGAGCAGCAGCCCGCGCTCCTTCAGCGCCTCCCGCACCAGCGCGAAGTCCAGCATCTCCAGGTACCGCAGGCCGCCGTGGACGAGCTTGCTGGAGCGGCTGGAGGTGCCGGAGGCCCAGTCGCGGGCCTCGACGATGCCGGTGGACAGCCCGCGCGTCGCGGCGTCCAGGGCCGTGCCCGCGCCGACCACGCCGCCGCCGACGACCAGCACGTCGAGTTCTCGTTCCGCCATGGCGGCCAGTGCCCCGGTGCGCTGCTCCGGTCCGAGTGTCGCTGTCCTCACCGCTGCCTCCGATCGCCGTCCAGCCGGTCCTGGTACGCGGCCCGGGGGCCGCGCCTACCAGACGGTGTGCCCCAGTCGATGGTCCCCCATTGTTCCGACTCCGGGCGGTCTCCGGCAGCGTCCCGCGCCGCAATACCGCATATCTGTCATATAGGCGCCTAACCTGACAGAGCGCCCATCGACCGTCCTCGCGATCCCCGGGGGAAGGGATGTCCACCGCCATGCCCGCAGATCTCGCCGTCATCGGACTGGGCCATTCGGGTCTGCCGCTCGCCAGGGCCGCGACCGCCGCCGGCATCGACACGATCGGCTTCGACCCGGACCCGCGTACGGTCGCCGGCCTCGCCGCGGGACGGCCGCCCGCGGACGGCTCGGTCTCCGCCGCGGCACTGCGCCGCATGCTCTCCCGCGGCTTCCACGCCACCGCCGACCCGGCCGTGCTGGGACGGGTCCGCACGGTCGTGCTGAGCGCGGCCACGCCGCCCGGCCCGGAAGGCTCCCTGGACCTGGGGCCGCTGCGCGCGGCCGCCCGCACGCTGGCGGCCGTCCTGCGGCCCCGGACCACGGTGGTGCTGGAGTCGGCGGTCCCGCCGGGCGGCACCGAGAACGTCCTCCGGCCCCTCCTGGAGGAGGGTTCCGGACTCCGGGCGGGCCGCGACTTCCACCTCGCCTGCGCACCGGGCCGTCTCGATCCCGGCAACCGCACCCACGACCACGCCAACACCCCGCAGGTGATCGGCGGCCTCACCCCCGCCTGCACGGAGGCGGCCGCCGCCTTCTTCGGGCGGCTGACGGACAAGATCGTGCGGGCTCGCGGCCCCCGCGAGGCGGAGGCGGCCGCGCTGCTGGAGACGAACTACCGGCAGATCAACATCGCGCTCATCAACGAGATGGCCGTGCTCTGCCACGACATCGGCGTCGACGTCTGGGACGTCATCCGGTGCGCCGAGACCAAGCCGTTCGGCTTCCACGCGTTCCGGCCCGGCCCTGGCGTGGGCGGTCACGGGGTGGCCGCCGACCCCGGACGGACCGCCGGGCCCGGCGGCGCACCGGGGCAGCCGCTGCGCATGGTCGAGCTCGCCCGGGAGGTGAACGCCCGCATGCCGCGCTATGTCGCCCGGCGTGCGGCCGCCCTGCTCAACGAGCACGGCAAGTCCGCGCGCGGCGCCCGGGTGCTGCTGCTCGGCGTCACCTACAAGCCCGACCTGCCCGACCTCACGGGCGCGCCCGCCGCCGAGATCGCCGCGCGCCTGCGCGACCTCGGCGCCGAGCTGAGCTACCACGACCCGTACGTGCACCGCTGGGAGACCGCCGGGCGGCCGGTGCCCCGGGCGGAGGCGCTCTACGAGGCCGCCGGAGCGGCGGATCTGACGGTGCTGCTGCAGAACCACCGCACCTACGACCTCCAGGGCCTGGCGGCCAAGGCGCAGCTCCTGCTGGACACCCGGGGCGCGAGTCCCGCCGGGGCGGCGCACCGGCTCTGAGCCCCGGGCACCGCCGACGGCGGGCGCCGCCCGCCGCACCCGTACGGCCCCCGTACGGGGGCCGTACGGGCGAGGGGCGCCGTACGGGACACGGGACCCGGTACGGGCCACGGGACGCGCGTACGGCCCGGGTGAACGACGTCAGCCCTGCATGGGCGGCCGCGCGTAGTGCCGGTGGGCGGCCACCGCGTCCGTGAAGGCGCGGACGAACGTGTCGCTCGCCCGCCCCGCCGACCGGTCGGTCACCACGCCGTGGTCGGCCTCGGTGCCGCCGCCGTCGGCGGCCAGCCGCACCCCGGGCTCCAGGGTGGCGAGGGTGCCCACGCCCGAGCCGAGGGCCCCGATCGGCTTGCCGTGCCGGTAGGCGTCCCGTACGAAGCGCAGCCCGGCCCCGCCCGCCGCCGAGGCCAGCGCCTCCGCGGGGCCGTCCGGCAGGATCACCGCGTCGTAGAGCACGGAGGCCACGGTGGGCAGGGCGCGGGTCACCGCCACCTCGCCGCCGCCCGCTCCGGGCACCGTGCCGTCGTGCGGGGCGAGCACCTCGACGACGGCGCCCTCCGCGCCGAGCGCGTCCTGGAGTCCGGCGATCTGCTCGCCGTCCACGCCCTCGGTGGCGAGCACCGCGATCTGCCGGGTGCGGACGGAGCCGTCGCCGCGCAGGTTCTCGCTCGCCTGGCTCAGCGCGGGCGAGGAGGCGTCGGTGGCGGACGGGGCCTGCCCGGCCGGGGCGGCGGGCGGCGACACGCCGATCCCCTCGGCGACCGAGCGGGCCAGCTCGGTGTCGACGTTGACCAGGTTCTCCACCACGCGCTGGCGGATGCTCACCGTCCCGACCTTGCCGAGCTCGAAGCGGAAGGCGTCCACGATGTGCTGCCGCTCCCAGTCGCTCATGCTGTTCCAGAACAGCGACGCCTGGGTGTAGTGGTCCTGGAAGCTCGCGCTGCGCTTGCGGATCTTCGCGCCGTCCACCCGTTCGGTGTAGTGCTGGAAGGCCTGCGGGTCGGCACCGGCGACCACCGGGCAGCCGCCGCTGAGCGAGTTCTTGTGGTAGCTGGCGCCTCGGTGGATCTCGTGCTGGTGGAAGCCGTCGCGCTGGTGCGTGCGCACCGGGGCGACCGGCCGGTTCACCGGGATCTGGGCGAAGTTGGGGCCGCCCAGGCGGAGGAGCTGGGTGTCCAGGTAGGAGAAGTTCCGGGCCTGGAGCAGCGGGTCGTTGGTGAAGTCGATGCCGGGCACGACGTTGGCGGTGTGGAAGGCGACCTGCTCGGTCTCGGCGAAGAAGTTGTCCGGGTTGGTGTCCAGCACCATCCGGCCGATGGGCCGGACCGGCACCTGCTCCTCGGGGATGATCTTGGTCGCGTCGAGCAGGTCGAAGTCGAAGGAGTGCTCGTCCTCCTCCGGCACGAGCTGCACGCCCAGCTCGTACTCCGGGTACTCGCCGGACTCGATGGCCATCCAGAGGTCGCGGCGGTTGAAGTCCGGGTCCCGGCCCATGGTCTCCTGCGCCTCGTCCCACACCAGCGAGTGGACGCCCAGCTTCGGCTTCCAGTGGAACTTCACGAAGGTGCCCCGGCCCTCCGCGTCCACGAAGCGGAAGGTGTGGACGCCGAAGCCCTGCATCGTGCGGTAGCTGCGCGGGATGGCCCGGTCCGACATCAGCCACATCATCATGTGCGTGGTCTCCGGCTGGAGGCCCACGAAGTCCCACAGGGTGTCGTGCGCGGATGCTCCGGTGGGGATCTCGTTGTGCGGCTCGGGCTTCACCGCGTGCACGAAGTCGGGGAACTTGATGCCGTCCTGGATGAAGAAGACCGGCATGTTGTTCCCCACGAGGTCGTAGTTGCCCTCGGAGGTGTAGAACTTCGTGGCGAAGCCGCGCACGTCCCGCACCGTGTCCGCCGAGCCGCGCGGCCCCTGCACCGTGGAGAAGCGCACGAAGACCGGCGTACGCACCGAGGGGTCCTGGAGGAAGGCCGCCCGGGTGAAGGCGGCACAGGACTCGTAGGGCTCGAAGAAGCCGTACGCCCCCGCGCCCCGGGCGTGCACCACCCGCTCGGGGATGCGTTCGTGGTCGAAGCGGGTGAGCTTCTCCCGGAAGTGGAAGTCCTCCATCAGGGTGGGGCCGCGCTCCCCCGCCTGGAGCGCGTCGTCGGTGTGGTCGACGGCGGTCCCCTGGTCGGTGGTGAGCGGGCCACCCGCCGGGTCGGCGGCGCGGTGGCTGTCCCGCTGGCGCTGTTTGGCGTCCTCACGGGGCTGGTGACCGGACACGTACTCTGCCATGGCGGCGGCTCCTGCTGCTGCTCCTCGTCGGCGTCCCGGCACCGGCGGCCGGTTCCGTCGCGGAGTAGCCCGCCCACGGGCGGGGGAAACGTGCCCGCCCCGTCCGGCCGCCCGCCGCACCCGGACGGGCCGGGCCCGGATGCGGGGGCAGGGACGCGGGGGCAGGGACGAGGGAGCGGGGACGGCAGGGCAGCCGCGCCCCGGCGGCGGCACACGGCCGGCGGGCGCCTGCCGCGCCACGCTCCCGGGTCCGTACGGGCGGGAGCGCGGCGCCCACGGCGGTACGGGCGTCAGCGGGAGCGGGCGACCGTGACCTCGACCCGCTGGAACTCCTTGAGCTCGGAGTAGCCGGTGGTCGCCATGGCGCGGCGCAGCGCGCCGAAGAAGTTCATGGAGCCGTCCGGGGTGTGCGACGGGCCGAGGAGGATCTCCTCGGTGGTGCCCACCGTCCCCAGGTGCATCCGCTTGCCGCGCGGCACGTCCTCGTGGACGGCCTCCATGCCCCAGTGGTGGCCGCGGCCGGGGGCGTCGGTGGCCCGGGCCAGCGGGGAGCCCATCATCACCGCGTCCGCGCCGCAGGCGACGGCCTTCGGCAGGTCGCCGGACCAGCCCACCCCGCCGTCGGCGATCACGTGGACGTAGCGGCCGCCGGACTCGTCGAGGTAGTCGCGGCGGGCCGCGGCCACGTCGGCGACCGCGGTGGCCATCGGCACCTGGATGCCCAGCACGTTGCGTGTGGTGTGCGCCGCGCCGCCGCCGAAGCCGACCAGCACGCCCGCCGCGCCGGTCCGCATCAGGTGCAGGGCCGCGGTGTAGGTGGCGCAGCCGCCGACGATCACCGGGACGTCCAGGTCATAGATGAACTGCTTGAGGTTGAGCGGCTCGGCGCGCCCGGACACGTGCTCGGCCGAGACCGTGGTGCCGCGGATCACGAAGAGGTCCACCCCGGCGTCCACCACGGCCTTGGAGAACTGCGCGGTGCGCTGCGGCGACAGGGCGGCGGCGGTCACCACGCCGGCGTCCCGCACCTCCTTGATGCGCCGCCCGATCAGCTCCTCCTTGATCGGCTCGGCGTAGAGCCGCTGCATCCGCCGGTTGGCTTCGGCCTCGTCCAGCTCGGCGATCTCGGCGAGCAGCGGCTCCGGGTCCTCGTACCGCGTCCACAGGCCCTCGAGGTTCAGCACCCCGAGACCGCCCAGCTCGCCGATGCGGATGGCCGTGGCGGGCGAGACGACGGAGTCCATGGGGGCGGCCAGGAAGGGCAGCTCGAAGCGGTAGGCGTCGATCTGCCAGGCGATCGAGACCTCCTCCGGGTCACGGGTGCGCCGGCTGGGGACGACGGCGATGTCGTCGAACGCGTACGCCTTGCGGCCGCGCTTGCCGCGCCCGATCTCGATCTCAGTCACGAAATGGCCCTTCCTTGCGGTTGCGTACCCAGTATCGCCCACGCCGTCTGCACGCCCGAGCCCGCGACCTCCCCAGGCCGCGGGCTCGGGCGGGTGCGGCTCAGCGCCGCGAGTAGTTCGGTGCCTCGGTGGTCATCTGGATGTCGTGCGGGTGGCTCTCCTTGAGGCCGGCCGCGGTGATGCGCACGAAGCGGCCGTGCTCCTTCAGCTCCGCCACGGTGCGCCCGCCGACGTAGAACATCGACTGCTTGAGCCCGCCGACGAGCTGGTGCACCACCGCCGCGAGGGGGCCGCGGTAGGGCACCTGGCCCTCGACGCCCTCGGGGACCAGCTTGTCGTCGGTGCCGACACCCTCCTGGAAGTAACGGTCCTTGGAGAAGGAGCGGCTGTCGCCCCGCGACTGCATGGCGCCCAGCGAGCCCATGCCGCGGTACGACTTGAACTGCTTGCCGTTGATGAAGAGCAGCTCGCCCGGCGACTCCTCGCAGCCCGCCAGCAGGCTGCCGAGCATCACCGTGTCGGCGCCGGCGACCAGGGCCTTGGCGATGTCCCCGCTGTACTGCAGACCGCCGTCCCCGATGACCGGCACGCCGGCCTCCCTGGCGGCCAGCGACGCCTCGTGGATCGCGGTGACCTGGGGGACGCCGATGCCGGCCACCACCCGGGTGGTGCAGATGGAACCGGGGCCGACACCCACCTTGATGCCGTCGGCGCCCGCGTCGATCAGCGCCTGTGCGCCGTCGCGGGTGGCGATGTTCCCGCCGACCACGTCGACGGAGGAATTCGACTTGATCTTGGCGACCATGTCGCCGACCAGCCGGGAGTGGCCGTGCGCGGTGTCCACCACGATGAAGTCCACGCCGGCCTCGATCAGCGCCTGCGCCCGGTCGTACGCGTCGCCCGCCACCCCGACGGCCGCGCCCACGACGAGCCGGCCCTCGGCGTCCTTCGCGGCGTTCGGGTACTGCTCGGCCTTGACGAAGTCCTTGACCGTGATCAGGCCCTTGAGCACGCCGTCGTCGTCCACCAGCGGAAGCTTCTCGATCTTGTGCCGGCGCAGCAGCTCCATGGCGTCCGCGCCGGAGACGCCCACCCTGCCGGTGACCAGCGGCATGGGCGTCATCACCTCCCGGACCTGCCGGCCGCGGTCCAGCTCGAAGGCCATGTCGCGGTTGGTGACGATGCCGAGCAGCTTCCCGGCCGGGTCGGTGACCGGCACGCCGCTGATCCGGAAGCGGCCGCAGAGCTCGTCGGCCTGCTGCAGGGTGGCGTCCGGGCCGATGGTGATGGGATCGGTGACCATGCCGGACTCGGAGCGCTTCACGCGGTCCACCTGGAGGGCCTGGTCCTCGATCGCGAGATTGCGGTGCAGCACGCCGACGCCGCCCTGCCGGGCCATGGCGATGGCCATCCGGGCCTCGGTGACCTTGTCCATGGCGGCGGAGAGCAGCGGCACGTTCACCCGGACGTTGCGGGAGACCGGCGAGGAGGTGTCGATCTCCTGGGGGGCCATGTCCGACTCGCCCGGCAGCAGGAGCACGTCGTCGTAGGTCAGCCCGAGAGCGGCGAACTTGGCGGGCACTCCGTCGACGTAGTCTGTCATGACACCTTCCCCATGCTTGCGCGGCGCGGACGTCCATGCTAACGGCCGCAGAGGGCTGCTCGGCGACGTGACCGGTGCCGAATCGGTCACCCGTGCGGCACTACTGTTCGGCCAGCGCCCGCAGTCTGGTGAGCGCCCGGTGCTGTGCCACCCGCACCGCACCCGGCGACATGCCGAGCATCTGCCCGGTCTCCTCGGCCGAGAGGCCCACCGCCACCCGCAGCAGCACCAGTTCCCGCTGGTGCTCCGGCAGGTTGGCCAGCAGCTTCTTGGCCCACTCGGCGTCGCTGCTCTGCAGCGCCCGCTCCTCCGGCCCGAGCGAGTCGTCCGGCTGCTCGGGCATCTCGTCGGAGGGCACGGCGGTGCTGCCGGGTCCGCGCATCGCGGCCCGCTGCAGGTCGGCCACCTTGTGCTGGGCGATGGCGACCACGAAGGCCTCGAAGGGTTTGCCGGTGTCGCGGTAGCGCGGCAGGGCGCACAGCACCGCGAGGCAGACCTCCTGCGCGAGGTCGTCGACGAAGTGCCGGGCGTCCCCGGGCAGCCGCGTCAGCCGGGTGCGGCAGTAGCGCAGCGCGAGCGGGTGCACGCGGGCGAGCAGGTCGTGGGTGGCCTGCTCGTCCCCCTCGACCGCACGCCGGACGAGGGCGCCGACCGCCGCCTGGTGCTCGTCGTCGCGCATCGGTCCATGGTGCACGGCGCTCGCGCGATCCGTCGCACCGCGCCCCGGCTTCTGCACAGAAGCGTTATGAGCAAGCGCACCGGCTGTCACGTCGCGTGCCCTCCTCTGCCGCCCGACCGACCGGTCCCCGGGGAACTCCATACACCAAGCATGCGGCACGCGCGGAAATTCCGTGCCGCCCGCCGCCGGACCGCCCGGGACCGGGCTTCGGGACCCTTCCGGAACGGCCGGGAAAGCCGTGACGGCGAGCCGCCGCGGGCGGGGACCGGACCTTACCGGACGAGGCCCCAGCGGAATCCGAGGGCCACCGCATGGGCGCGGTCGGAGGCGCCGAGCTTCTTGAACAGCCGGCGGGCGTGGGTCTTGACCGTGTCCTCGGAGAGAAAGAGCTCCCGGCCGATCTCGGCGTTCGAGCGGCCGTGGCTCATGCCCTCCAGCACCTGGATCTCCCGGGCGGTCAGGGTGGGAGCGGCGCCCATCTCGGCCGAGCGCAGCCGGCGCGGCGCCAGCCGCCACGTCGGGTCGGCCAGCGCCTGGGTGACGGTGGCCCGCAGCTCGGCGCGCGAGGCGTCCTTGTGCAGATAGCCCCGGGCCCCGGCGGCGACGGCGAGCGCGACGCCGTCCAGGTCCTCGGCCACGGTGAGCATGATGATGCGGGCCCCCGGATCGGCCGACAGCAGCCGCCGGACGGTCTCCACACCCCCCAGGCCGGGCATCCGGACGTCCATGAGAATGAGATCCGAGCGATCGGCACCCCAGCGGCGGAGGACTTCCTCGCCGTTGGCAGCCGTTGTCACACGCTCGACACCGGGCACGGTCGCCACCGCGCGGCGCAGCGCCTCCCGGGCGAGGGGGGAGTCGTCGCAGACGAGGACGGAAGTCATGACCACCCTCCGCAGCTGATGCGCATCACCTTGAGCCTCCAGGCTGTTCACGAAACGTCACCTGTGTGCGATTGACCACTGCGGGCACCCGGGCATCCGGGCACTTTCCGGCAATCGCTTTCCGCACTCTCAACGACGGTCACCCAAAAGAGTTACGGGTTCGCCGGCCGCCTCGGACACTCTACGTGAGTGCACGGACACACTTCGAGTGAACGCCACGCCGCGACGCCACCCGATACGTGCCCTATTTGGTCGGCATTCCTTCCGTTTCCACCGGGTACTTACTAGATTCGGCAAAGAGTCATATTTACTGATCAGTGGCAGATCCGTCGCAGTACGCTTCCGAGGGGACACGCAATGGCAGACTTCTCCCGCCTCCCGGGCCCGAACGCCGATCTGTGGGACTGGCAGCTGCTCGCCGCCTGCCGTGGTGTCGACAGTTCCCTCTTCTTCCACCCCGAGGGGGAACGGGGAGCCGCCCGCAGTGCGCGCGAGGCGTCCGCGAAGGAGGTCTGCATGCGCTGCCCGGTGCGCTCCGAGTGCGCCGCACACGCCCTGGCGGTGCGGGAGCCGTACGGAGTCTGGGGCGGCCTCACGGAGGACGAGCGCGAGGAGCTCATGGGACGGGCACGGAACCGTCTCGTGACGTCGCACAGCGCCTCCCAGCACTAGCAGAAACGATTCTCCACCGGCCCCTGGCGCGGGCCGGTGGCGCATGAGCGGCTCCGCGGGCTCGTCGGCGGCTCCCCCGTGCTCCCCCGCGGTCACAGGGCGCCCACGCGGGGCGCCACGGAGACCCCCGTCGGACCCGCGACCGCCCGGGAATCCGGTCGCTCCCGCGGAGCCGGGCAGGCTAGCGTGCCGCCATGGAGCTGCTGTCAGTGAATCTCGGGAGGCCGTACCGCACCGCGGAGGCGGCGATCGGTGTCACCGGCATCGACAAGCGCCCGGCCGAGGGCCCCGTCGCGGTGTCCGCGCCCGGCCCGAAGGGCGTGGGGGGAAGCGGACTGGCCGGCGACACCATCGCCGACCTGCGGCACCACGGCGGGGAGCACCAGGCGGTGTACGCCTTCGCCCGGGAGGAGCTGGACGCCTGGGAGAAGGAGCTGGGCCGGACGCTGCCGAACGGCGTGTTCGGGGAGAACCTCACCACCACGGGCCTGGACGTGAGCGGGGCGCGCGTCGGCGAGCGCTGGCGCGTGGGACCGGACGTGCTGCTGGAGGTGTGCGGCCCCCGCATCCCCTGCCGCACCTTCGCGAGCTGGCTCGGCGAGCGGGGCTGGGTGCGGACCTTCACCCGGAAGGCGCAGCCGGGCGCCTATCTGCGGGTGCTGGAACCGGGCGAGATCCGCGCCGGCGACCCGGTCTCCCGGGTGCACGTCCCCGAGCACGAGGTCACCGCCGCGTTCGTGTTCCGCGCGCTCACCGCGGAGCCCGGGCTGCTGCCCCGGATCCTCGTCGCCCGGGACGCGCTGGACCCGGAGGCGGTGGAGAGCGCGGAACGGCGGGCCTCCTGACGCGACGCCCCGAGCAGGGCGCGCCCGGACGGCTGCTCGGCCCGGGTCCGGGAGGGCCGCCGCCCCGGCGCCGCGCCGCCGGGGAGGCGGCGGGAGTCCGGCACCCCGGAGAAGCCGGTCCCCGGCCCCCGGCGAGCTGACACCCCCTCAGGTCCGCCGTACCGCACGCCGTGGCCGGGTCCGCGGGCGCGGTCGGCCCGGACGACGGCCGCACCGGGGCCCCGGGCGGCGGGCCGCCGCCCCGCGCCCGGCACCGGGCACGGCGGGGCGTGGGGCGTGCGCGTATACCGTGCCCCCATGACGACTGCACTGATCACGGGAGCGACCGCGGGGATCGGCGCCGCCTTCGCCCGCCGGCTGGCGCGCGACGGGCACGACGTCGTGCTCGTCGCACGGAACACCGAGCGGCTGCGGGAGCAGGCCGCCGAGCTGCACGACCAGCACGGCGTGGAGGCCTCCGTGCTCACCGCGGACCTCTCCGGGGAGCGCGGGATCGCGGCGCTGGGGGAGCGGGTGGGCGACCGCGACCGCCCGGTCGACCTGCTGGTCAACAACGCCGGCTTCGGCACCAAGGGCCGCTTCCTCGAGGTGCCGATGGCCGACGAGCTGACGATGCTGCGGGTGCACTGCGAGGCGGTGCTGCGGTCGACGGCGGCCGCGGCGGAGGCGATGCGGGACCGGGGACGCGGCGGCATCGTCAACGTCGCCTCGGTGGCCGCCTTCCTGCCCCGCGGCACGTACGGCGCGTCCAAGGCATGGATCACCCAGTTCACCCAGGGCGTCGCCAACGACATGGCGGGCACCGGCGTACGGCTGATGGCGCTCTGCCCCGGCTTCGTGCGGACGGAGTTCCACACCCGGGCCGGGATGGACGCCGAGGGGGTGCCGGGCTGGATGTGGCTGGACGCGGGGCGCGTGGTGGACGCCGCGCTGGCCGACCTGGCGCGGGGCCGCACGCTGTCGATCCCGGACCCGCGGTACAAGGCGCTGATGGGGCTGACCCGGCTCGCGCCGCGCGGGGTGCTGGCCCGGGTCTCCTCCCGGGCCGGCCGCGATTACGGGCCGCACTGAGCACCCACACGGGACGCACTGGATCCGCCGGCGGTCTCTCCCTGCGCGCCTGCGGCGGCCCCCGGGCCCGATGGCGGGGGCCGGCGCCCCCGGCGCCGGCGCCTCGTCGGGCACGGGGACCGAGGTCCCGGCCGCTTCGGGGCGCGCCCCGCCCGGACGCTCCCGCCCGCTGCGCGCTCCCCGCCGGGCGGACACGCGCACGGCCCGGCGCCCCCGGACGGGGGACACCGGGCCGTGGCGTGCGCGGCGCGCAACAGACCGAGTGTGCTGCCGTGCGCCACTGTGCACCGGCATACGCCGGTCGTACGCCGTCGTGCGTCGTGACACACGCCGGAGCGCGCCGTGCGGGCGCGACTCAGTGCGCGTGACCGTGGCCGTGGCCGCCCGCGTTCTCCTCCTCCTCGGCCGGCTTCTCGACGACCAGGGTCTCGGTCGTGAGCAGCAGCGAGGCGATGGAGGCGGCGTTCTCCAGGGCGGAACGGGTCACCTTCACCGGGTCGATGACGCCGGCCTTGATGAGGTCGCCGTACTCGCCGGTGGCGGCGTTGAAGCCCTGGCCCTTGTCCAGCTCGGCCACCTTGGAGGAGATGACGTAGCCCTCCAGGCCGGCGTTCTCGGCGATCCAGCGCAGCGGCTCGACGAGCGCGCGGCGGACGACGGCGACGCCGGTGGCCTCGTCGTCCTTCTTGCCCAGCGAGTCCCCGAGCACCTTGGCCGCGTGCACCAGGGAGGCGCCGCCACCGGGGACGATGCCCTCCTCGACCGCGGCGCGGGTCGCGGAGATGGCGTCCTCCAGGCGGTGCTTCTTCTCCTTGAGCTCGACCTCGGTGGCCGCGCCGACGCGGATGACGCAGACGCCGCCGGCCAGCTTGGCCAGCCGCTCCTGGAGCTTCTCACGGTCCCAGTCGGAG
Source organism: Streptomyces sp. JJ36 (assembly GCF_021696945.1). Taxonomy (GTDB): domain Bacteria; phylum Actinomycetota; class Actinomycetes; order Streptomycetales; family Streptomycetaceae; genus Streptomyces. The sequence goes on along the minus strand of NZ_JACYHE010000094.1, from coordinate 2,626 downwards.
TCGGTGTTCTCGATCTCCGCCTTGATCTGGGCGACGCGCGCCTGCACGTCCTCCGCCTTGCCCGCGCCGTCGACGATGGTGGTGTCGTCCTTGGTGACGGTGACGCGGCGGGCGGAGCCGAGCACGTCCAGGCCGGCCTGGTCGAGCTTGAGGCCGACCTCCTCGGCGATGACGGTGGCACCGGTCAGGGTGGCCATGTCGCCGAGCATCGCCTTGCGGCGGTCGCCGAAGCCGGGGGCCTTGACGGCGACGGCGTTGAAGGTGCCGCGGATCTTGTTGACCACGAGGGTGGAGAGGGCCTCGCCCTCCACGTCCTCGGCGATGATCAGCAGCGGCTTGGAGCCGCCGGCCTGCATGATCTTCTCGAGCAGCGGCAGCAGGTCCTGGATGGAGCTGATCTTGCCCTGGTGGATCAGGATGTACGGGTCGTCGAGGACGGCCTCCATACGCTCCTGGTCGGACACCATGTACGGGGACAGGTAGCCCTTGTCGAAGGCCATGCCCTCGGTGAAGTCCAGCTCCAGGCCGAAGGTCTGGGACTCCTCGACCGTGATGACGCCGTCCTTGCCGACCTTGTCCATCGCCTCCGCGATCAGCTCGCCGACCTGCTTGTCCTGGGCGGACAGGGCGGCGACGGCGGCGATGTCCTCCTTGGAGTCGATCGGCCGGGCGGAGCCCAGCAGCTCGCCGGAGACGGCCTCGACAGCGGCGTCGATGCCCTTCTTCAGCGCGGCGGGGGAGGCCCCGGCGGCGACGTTCCGCAGGCCCTCGCGGACCAGCGCCTGGGCCAGCACGGTGGCGGTGGTGGTGCCGTCACCCGCGATGTCGTTGGTCTTGGTCGCCACCTCCTTCACGAGCTGGGCGCCCAGGTTCTCGTACGGGTCGTCCGTCTCGACCTCACGGGCGATGGTGACGCCGTCGTTGGTGATGGTCGGGGCGCCGAACTTCTTGTCGATGACGACGTTCCGGCCCTTGGGGCCGATGGTCACCTTGACGGTGTCGGCGAGCTGGTTGACGCCGCGCTCGAGGGCGCGGCGCGCGTCCTCGTCGAACTTCAGGATCTTGGCCATGGAGCTGTGGGTCCTCTCAGACGAACTGCGCCCCGGCCCCGGCTGCTGTCTCGGAGTTCTCGGACGCGGCGGGAGCCAGGGCGCAGATCAATAAGCAGTTTCGGCGTGCCTCGGCGGCTTACTTCTCGACGATCGCGAGGACGTCGCGGGCCGAGAGGACGAGGTACTCCTCGCCGTTGTACTTCACCTCGGTGCCGCCGTACTTGCTGTAGAGCACGATGTCGCCGACGGACACGTCGAGCGGCAGGCGGTTGCCTTCCTCGAACCGGCCCGGGCCCACGGCCAGGACGGTGCCCTCCTGGGGCTTCTCCTTGGCGGTGTCCGGGATGACCAGGCCCGAGGCGGTGGTCTGCTCGGCGTCCAGCGGCTGGACGACGATGCGGTCCTCGAGCGGCTTGATGGCAACCTTGGAGCTGGTGGCGGTCGTCACGATCCGACCTCCCCCTTCGGAGATCTCAGCGGGGTTGAATGTCTGGGGTGGCGACCTGGTAGATCCGTCGTCGCGGGTGCCGGATCTGCCCGTCGCGTACTGGCTGGCACTCACCTGGGGAGAGTGCCAGCTCTGAGATTATGCCGCGGTTAGCACTCAGTCAACCAGAGTGCCAGGGGGTGCGCGGCGACTCAGAGGTAGTCCTCCAGGCGGGCCACGGCATACCCCTGCTCCGCGGCGAGTCGCAGGACCCGGCGTGTCATGTCGGCCATCGACCCGCCCCACTCCGCGGGGCCCCGGTAGTGGGTGAGCACGACGGCCCCCGGGTAGAGCCGGCCGCCGGGCTCCTGGAAGTCGATGCGGCCCGCCCACGCCTCCAGCCCCCACAGCACGACGCCGTCCAGCCCGCAGGCGCGCGCGGCCCGCAGCGTGACCCGGTCGTAGGCCCCGTACGGCGGCCGGAAGAGCCGCGGCTGCGGGCCGCCGATCTCCTCCTGGATCCGGTCCTGCTGGCCGCAGATCTCCCGGCGCTGCGCCCGGTAGCCGAGCGCCGGGAGATACGGGTGGTGGAGCGTGTGGTTGTGCATGGTGCCGCCCCGGAGCGCGAGGGAGCGGAAGTAGCCGTACCCCACGCCGGTGCGCGCCTCCTCGTCGGTCAGGAAGGAGCTCACCGGCAGGTCCAGCTCCTCCACCATGCGCAGGAACTCCGGGTCCTTCTCGGCGCCGTCGTCCACCGTCAGGAAGATCACCCGGTCGTCCGTCGGCACCCGGGAGACGACCGTGGCGTCCCGCAGCCGCGGTTTGAGCACCGGCGGGGCGGGCGGGAGCGGGGGCGGCTCGGCCACGCCCCAGCGACGGAAGGCCGCGACCCGGGCCCGCAGGAACCGTGCGTGCGCGGCCAGCGCGTCGGCGGTGGCGCGCACCCGGGCGGCGCGACGCGCCGGGGAGAGGGCGAGTCGCGCCGGCCCCGCCACTTCCGGCGCGGCCCGCCGCCCCGCCTTCCCGGGCCCCCGCCCGGGAGCGCGGCCCCCGTCCGGCGGCCCGTCCCGGTCACTGCCGGCCCGGGGCGCCACGGGGGGCGCGTGCAGCGGTGTGTGCACCGGCGCGGAGGGGAGGCCCGGGACCC
>NZ_JACYHE010000093.1 GCF_021696945.1 Streptomyces sp. JJ36 | reverse complement strand
CCGGCCGGCCGGCGCCGCGGTCCGGCCCGGCCGTGCCGGTCACGGCGACCCGGGCCGCGCCGCCGTCCCCGACCGTCCCGGCCCCGCCCAGGAGACGGGCGTGCCACCGGCCCGGCACCGAAGGCTGACGGGGGCCGCGAAGGCACTGCCGGCCTCGGTGCCCGCGACGCCGTCCCGTCCGGGCCCGGCAGCCGGGCCCGAGCGCGCCGCCGGGGCCCGCCCCCGCACGCCCGGCCGCATCGCGGCCTGGGCGGAACTGCTGCGCATCTCCGCCGTGTTCACCGTGCCCGGCGACGCCGTCGCCGGCGCGGCCGCCGCCGGGCACCGCCCCAACCGCGGCACCCTGCTCGCCGCCGGCGCCTCACTCTGCCTCTACGAGGCGGGCATGGCCCTCAACGACTGGGCCGACCGCGAGGAGGACGCCCGCGAGCGCCCACACCGCCCGCTTCCCTCCGGCCGTATCCGCCCCGGCGCGGCCCTGACCGCAGCCGGAGCCCTCACCGGGGCCGGGCTCGCCCTCGCCGGGGCCGCCGGCCGGCGCACCCTCGCCACCGCCGCCCTGCTCGCGGGCACCGTCTGGGCGTACGACCTGCGGCTCAAGCACACCGCCGCCGGGCCCACCGCGATGGCGGCCGCCCGCTCCCTGGACCTCCTCCTCGGCGCCACGGCCACCGCCCACCGCGCCGGCGCCTCCACGAGCGCCTCCCGCCACGCGGACGGCGGCGCGTCCCGGCCGCCCACGGCGGTCGTGCCGGAACCCGGGCGGATGCGGCCGGATCCCGGCACCCTGCGGCCCGGCGCGGCATCACCTGTCGCAGGCCGCCCCCGGGCCCGCTCCACGGGCGCGGCAGCTCGCCCGGCGAGCGGTGCCCGCACCCTCCGCACACCGCGCCACGTACCGGGTGCCCCCGGACTGCGGGGTGCCGCGTCCGCCCACCCGGTCACGGAGGTGTCCCGGCAGGCGGCCCGCGGCGGGCCCGGCGCGGTACGCGGTACCGCGCTGCCGGCCGCCGCCCTGCCGGCTGCCGCCCTGCTGGGCGCCCACACCCTGGCGGTCACCGGTGTCTCCCGGCAGGAGACCCGCGGCGGCTCCTCCGCCGCACCCCTCGGCGCGCTGGCCGCCGTCGCCGCCGTCGCCACCGCCGCCGCGGGCCGCACCCCGGGCCTCCGTACGGCCTGGGCGCCCACCGGGACACCGCGGCGCGGAGGGCCCACCGGCGTCCCGGCGCCGCCGCCGCGGACAGTGCGCTCCGCCGGAGCCCCGCCGCGCACCGCGGGCACCACCGGAGCCCGGGTCCGCACCGCCCTCGCCGCCGCCTACGCGGCCTCCGCCGCACGCCCCCTGCTGCACGCGGCGCTCAACCCCTCCCAGCAGCTCCTCCAGCGCGCCGTCGGCGGCGGCATCCGCGCCATGATCCCGTTGCAGGCCGCGCTCGCCGCCCGCGCCGGCGCCCCGCGCACCGCCGTGTCCCTCCTCGCCCTGACGCCGCTCGCCCGGCGCCTCTCCCGGAAGGTCAGCCCCACATGACCCCGCCCGCCGGAACACCCGCCCTGCGCTACGCCTACGGCACCAACGGACTCGCCGACCTCCGCCTCCCCGACGCCCTCGCGCTCCTCGCCGGACTCGGCTACGACGGGGTCGGCCTGACCCTCGACCACATGCACCTCGACCCGCTCGCGCCGGACCTCGCCCGCCGCACGGCCGAGACCGCCCGCCTGCTCGGCCGGCACGGGCTCACCGTCACCGTCGAGACCGGCGCCCGCTACGTCCTCGACCCCCGGCGCAAGCACGGCCCCACCCTGCTGGACGCCGACCCCGAGGGCCGCGCCGCGCGGCTCGGGCTGCTCCGTACGGCCGTACGGGTCGCCGCCGACCTCGGCGCGCACGCAGTGCACTGCTTCAGCGGCGTCGCGCCGCCGGACATGCCCCGCTACGCCGCCTGGCAGCACCTCACCGACGGCATCGGCGCCCTGCTGGACACCGCCGACACCGCCGGGGTCGCCGTGGCCCTGGAGCCCGAACCCGGCCACCTGGTGGGCGACCTGGCCGGCTTCCACCGGCTGCGCTCTGCGATCGGCGGCTCGCCGGGGCTCGGCCTCACCCTGGACGTCGGGCACTGCCAGTGCCTGGAGCCCGCGACGCCCGCCGCCTGCGTACGGGACGCGGCGCCGTGGTTGCGGCACGTGCAGATCGAGGACATGCGGCGCGGGGTGCACGAGCACCTGCCGTTCGGCGAGGGGGAGATCGACTTCCCCCCGGTGCTCGGGGCGCTGCGCGAGGCCGGGTACGCGGGACTGGTCACCGTGGAGCTGCCGCGGCACTCCCACGCGGGCCCGGACCAGGCCGCCGCCGCCCTCCCGTTCCTCCACGCCGCGGAACACGCCGCCGTACGCGGCACACCGCCCGCGCCGGCCGGGTCCTCCGCACACCGGGCTCCCGCCGGGCGCGCCCATCCCGCCGCTCCCGCCCGGCCCGCCGGGAGCGCGGCCCCCGTGCCGCCCGGTACCTCTCCCGGACCCGCCCCCGCGGCAGACTCCGCACCGGCCTCAGCGGCCGCACCGCAGCAGGCTGCCCCGGCGCCGCCCGCGAAGGCCGCGCCCCTCGCCGCGCCCCTCGCCGCAGGGCCCGAACGCACCGACGAGCGCCCCGGCACCGCGCCTCCCGCCGGTGCGTCCCGCTCCGGCACCCCCGCCGGAGCCCGGCCGTGACCGCCGCGGCGGGCCCCTCGGCCCCGCTGCCCGAGCCGCTCCGCGCCCTGTACGACGCCCTGCACGCAAGCCTCCCCCAGCCCGGCCGCACCTGGCTCGACCAGGCCCTCGCCGACGCGGCCACACCGGCCCCCGGCTCCCGGCACGGCTCCCTCCCCGCCTGGGAGATCCACTTCGCCACCGCCGGCCGCCACTGCCGTCCCGCCCCGGCCGCCCCGGCTCCCCGGCACGCCGGTGCCCCGGAGACGCAGGCCCCGGAGCACCCGGGAACCCCCGGAGCTCCGGGCGCCCCGGGAAACGGGCCCGCGGGACACCCGGGGAACCCCGGGCCCCCGGAACCCGGGGACGGCCCGGGAGCCGGAGAACCCCCGGAGACCCGGGAACCCCCGGAGACCCGGGAACCCCCGGAGACCCGGGAAACCCCGGCGCAGCCGGAAACCCCCGCCGACGCCGCCCGCGTCCTCCTCCTGCACGCCGCCGCGGCGGACACGCCCACCCTCACCCGCCTCTACACCCGCGGCAGCGCCGCCGAGCGGCGCGCCGTGCTGCTCGCCCTGCCCCACCTCCCGGGGCTCGGCGCCGGCGCCGTCCCCCTGGTCGAGGACGCCCTGCGCACCCACGACACCCGGCTGGTCGCGGCCGCCGCCGGCCCGTACGCCGCCCACCTCGACCCGCACGCCTGGCGCCACGCCGTGCTCAAGTGCCTCTTCACCGGCGTGCCGGTGACCGCCGTCGCCGGCCTCGCCCGGCGCGCCCGCGGCGACGCCGAACTGGCCCGCATGCTCACCGACCACGCCGCCGAACGCACCGCCGCCGGCCGCCCCGTCCCTGCCGGCCTGCACCGCGTACTGGCCCTGGCCGCCCCCGCCGTGAAGGAGTCCTGATGCGGATCTTCGACCCCCACATCCACATGACCTCCCGCACCACCGACGACTACACGGCGATGCACGCGGCGGGCGTACGGGCCGTCGTCGAGCCCTCCTTCTGGCTCGGCCAGCCCCGCACCGCGCCCGAGAGCTTCTACGACTACTTCGACTCCCTCCTCGGCTGGGAGCCCTTCCGCGCCGCCCAGCACGGCATCGCCCACCACTGCACCCTCGCCCTCAACCCCAAGGAGGCCAACGACCCCCGCTGCACCCCGGTCCTGGACGAGCTGCCCCGCTACCTCCTCAAGGACGGCGTGGTCGCCGTCGGCGAGGTCGGCTACGACTCCATGACCCCCGCCGAGGACACCGCCCTCGCCACCCAGCTCCAGCTCGCCGCCGACCACGGCCTGCCCGCCCTCGTGCACACCCCGCACCGGGACAAGGCCGCCGGCCTCGCCCGCACCCTCGACGTGCTCCGCGAGTCCGCCCTCCCCCCGGAGCGCGCCCTGCTCGACCACCTCAACGAGACCACCGTCGACGCCGCCCTGGACAGCGGCTGCTGGCTCGGCTTCTCCGTCTACCCCGACACCAAGATGGACGAGGACCGGATGGTCCGCATCCTCCTCGACCACCGCCGCGACGCCCTGCACCGCACCCTGGTCAACTCCGCCGCCGACTGGGGCCGCAGCGACCCGCTGAAGACCCGCCGCGTCGGCGACGCCATGCTCGCCGCCGGCTTCTCCGCCGACGACGTCGACCGCGTGCTCTGGCGCAACCCCGTCGCCTTCTACGGGCTCAGCGGCCGCCTCGACCTCAGCGCCGTGGACGCCTCCGGCGCGGACGCCGCCGCACCCCCCGACCCGGCCGCCACCCACGAGGGCAACTCCATCCTCCGCGGAGGCGCCTGAGATGCGCTTCCGCCACCCCGACGGCAGCACCGTCCACCTCGCCTACTGCACCAACGTGCACGCCGCCGAGGACCTGGACGGCGTACTGCGCCAGCTCCGCGACCACGCCGAACCCGTACGCCGCCGCCTGCACCGCGACCGCCTCGGGCTCGGCCTCTGGCTCGCCCGGGACGCCGCCCGAGCCCTCACCGCCGACCCCGCCGCGCTGCGCCGGCTCCGCGCCGAGCTGGACGCCCGCGGCCTGGAGGTCGTCACCCTCAACGGCTTCCCCTACCAGGGCTTCGGCGCGGAACGCGTCAAGTACCGCGTCTACCGCCCCGACTGGACCGAACCCGCCCGCCTCGACCACACCGCCGACCTGGCCCGGCTGCTCACCGGGCTACTCCCGGACGACACCGGCCAGGGCACCGTCTCCACCCTCCCGCTCGGCTGGCGCACCGGCTTCGACGCCGCCTCCCGCCGTACGGCCCTCACCGCCCTCACCGCCCTCGCCCACCGCCTCGACGCGCTGGAGGAGACGACCGGGCGCAGCGTCCGCGTCGGCCTGGAACCCGAGCCCGGCTGCACCGTCGAGACCACCGCCGACGCCGTGGCCGCCCTCACCGGCGACGACGCCCCGCCCCCGCACCGCATCGGCGTCTGCCTCGACACATGCCACCTCGCCACCGCCTTCGAGGACCCCGGCCACGCGGTGCACGAACTCACCGCCGCCGGCCTCCCCGTCGTCAAGGCCCAGCTCTCGGCCGCCCTGCACGCCGAGGACCCCTCCCTCCCCGCCGTGCGGGACGCCCTCGCCGGCTTCGCCGAACCCCGCTTCCTGCACCAGACCCGCACCCGTACGGACACCGGCCTGCTCGCCACCGACGACCTCGACCAGGCCCTCGCCCCTGGCGCCCTGCCCACCACCGCGCCCTGGCGCTCCCACTTCCACGTACCGCTGCACGCCCCACTGGCACCCCCGCTCACCGCCACCACCGACGTGCTGCGCGCCGCCCTCGCCCGGCTGGTCGGCGGCCCCGAGCCGCTCACCCGGCACCTGGAGGTCGAGACCTACACCTGGCAGGCGCTCCCGCCCGGCCTGCGCCCCCGCACCCGCGGGCAGCTCGCCGACGGCATCGCCGCCGAACTCGCCGTCGCCCGCGACCTGCTGACCGACCTCGGCCTCAAGGAGCTGCCATGACCGGGCCCGCCGCCACCACCCCGCAGCCCCGTCCGCTGCTGGTCCTCGACGTCGTCGGCCTCACGCCGCGGCTCCTCGCCCGGATGCCCCGGCTCGGCAGCCTCGCCGGCTCCGGCTCGCACGCCCCGCTGGAGACCGTGCTGCCCGCCGTCACCTGCGCCGCCCAGTCCACCTTCCTCACCGGCGAAACACCCTCCGGGCACGGCATCGTCGGCAACGGCTGGTACTTCCGCGAACTCGGCGAGGTGCTGCTCTGGCGCCAGCACAACGCCCTCGTCGGCGGCGAGAAGCTCTGGGACGCCGCCCGCGCCGTCCACCCCGGCTACACCGTGGCCAACGTCTGCTGGTGGTACGCCATGGGTGCCGACACGGACTGGACCGTCACCCCGCGTCCCGTCTACTACTCCGACGGCCGCAAGGAACCCGACTGCTACACCCGGCCGCCCGCCCTGCACGACGAACTCACCGGCACCCTCGGCATTTTCCCCCTCTTCCACTTCTGGGGCCCCGGCGCCGACCTGGTCTCCTCCCGCTGGATCATCGACGCCACCCGCCACCTGCTGCGCACCCGCCGCCCCGACCTCGCCCTGTGCTACGTCCCCCACCTCGACTACGACCTCCAGCGGTACGGCCCCGAGGACCCCCGCGCCCACGCCGCCGCCCGCGAACTGGACGACGCCCTCGCGCCCCTGCTCGACCAGGCCGCCGCCGAGGGCCGCACCGTGGTCGCCCTCTCCGAGTACGGCATCACGCCCGTCTCCCGGCCCGTCGACATCAACCGCGCGCTGCGCCGCGCCGGGCTCCTGGAGGTACACCACCAGGCCGGCATGGAGTACCTCGACCCCACCACCTCCCGCGCCTTCGCCGTCGCCGACCACCAGCTCGCCCACGTCTACGTCCGGCACACCGCGGACCTGGACGCCGTCCGCGAGGCACTGACCGGGCTCCCCGGCCTCGCCGAACTCCTCGACGACGACGGCAAGAAGGCGCACGGCCTGGACCACCCGCGCGCCGGGGAACTGGTGGCCGTCGCCGAGCCGGACTCCTGGTTCACCTACTACTACTGGCTCGACGACGACCGGGCCCCCGACTTCGCCCGCCAGGTCGAGATCCACCGCAAGCCCGGCTACGACCCCGCCGAGCTCTTCCTCGACCCGCTCGACCCGTACGTCCGGCTGCGCGCCGCCACCGCGCTCGCCCGCAAGAAGGCCGGGCTGCGCTACCGCATGGCCGTCGTCCCCCTCGACCCCGCACCGGTGCGCGGCAGCCACGGACGCCTCCCGGCGAACGAGGCCGAGGGGCCCGTACTGCTCTGCTCCCGGCCCGGGGCGCTCCCCGACCGCCCGGTCGCCGCCACCGAGGTCAAGGGGCTGCTGCTGGACCTCGCCTTCGGCCCGGGGTCCTGACGGCCCCCGGCGCCGGGGCGCCGCGGACGCCGGCCGCGACGTCGCTGGCCGCCCGGCACGCCGACCCGGCGCCCGAGCGTCCCGGCCGGCCGGCGCTGCCCGGCACAGCAGCCCGGGCGGGCCCGGGCCCACCGGCGCCGGCACCCGGAGCCCGCAGCAGGCGCCCGCCGGCGGACGAGACCCCGCCACCCCGCACGGCCCTTACAACAACGCTCCCGCACGTCAACGACCCGTCCGTACGACAGGAGACCTCCCCGTGCGACACCACACCGACTCCGACCCCGCCCTCGCCCACACCCTCCGCCGCCGCGGCCTCCTCGGCGTCGCCGCCGGCGCGGCGGCCGGCGCCCTGCTCGGCGCCTCCACCGCACCCGCGGCCGCCCACGGCCGGGGCCGCCCGGTGCTGCCGCCCGGCCGCCTCGGCATCCAGCTCTACACGATCCGCGACCAGGTGCAGTCCCTCGGCTTCGCCCGCGTCTTCGAGGAACTGGCCCGCCACCACTACGACGAGGTCGAGTTCGCCGGCTACACCCAGGGCACCGGCGACCTCTCCCTGCGCACGCTCCGCCGCCTGCTCCACGACAACGGTCTGCGCGGCATCGGCAGCCACGTCGCCTACCACGCCGACGGCAGCGGCGACCCGGACGCCTACAGCTTCGCCACCAACCTGGAGAAGGTCCTCGACGACGCCCAGGAACTGGGACTGCCCACCGTCGGCACGCCCTGGGGGCCGAACCGCTACGGCAACACCGTCGACGCCTGGAAGCGCGCCGCCGAGGACTTCAACACCTACGGCGCCGCCGCCCGCGCCCGCGGCCTGAAGTTCTACCAGCACAACCACTCGGACGAGTTCGGCTTCGCCGAGGACCGGCCCGACGTCCGCCTCTACGACGTGCTGCTGGCCGAGACCGACCCGGAGCTGGTCTACCTGGAGATGGACATCTACTGGGCGTACGTCGGCCAGTACCGGTTCAGCACCCGCCCCGACGGCGCCCCGGCGCCCTTCGACCCGCTCGACTACGTGCTCGACGCCCCGCACCGCTTCCCGCTGTTCCACGTCAAGGACGGCGAGCACGACGAGGACGCCTGGGGCGGCTACCGCATGACCGACGTCGGCGACGGTGACATCGACTACCGCCACTTCCTCGACCGGGTCGGCCGCCTCCCGGGGCACCGCCGCCGGCACCACTGGATCGTCGAGCGCGACGACGCCCCCGACCCGGAGGCCAACCCCGCCGGGTCCTTCTCCACCGCCCGCCGCTCCAGCCGCCACCTCCGCTCCCTCCGCGCCCGCGGCGGCCACTGCGACTGAGTACGGGCTGGCTGGGCGACCGGGCTCACCCGGGCGGCGTCAGCCCGCCGGCCGCGAGCCGGTCGCCCAGCCCGTTCGTCAGCTCCGCACGTGCACGGCGAACGCCTCCCAGCTCGCCTTGGCCACCCGGAGACCCCGCCGGGCGGGGTCCTTCGAGTCCCGTACGTGCACGCTCTCCGGGGCTATGGCCACCTCCACGCAGTCACCGCCTCCGGAGCCGCTGTGACTGCTCTTGAACCACCGCAGCCGGCTCGTGTGGTCGGTCCCGTGCTGTGTCCTCATGCCTCTCCCGCCAGACGGTCGATGAGCTTTGCCGACTCCTCAGGGGTCAGCGCCTGCGCTCGGAGCTTCCCATACCTGAGGCCGAACGCGGTCACATCGGAACCGTCTGTCACGACGCACCCGACCTCCTGCGACTCGACATACCCGATGCGCTCCTGCTCCGACGTCTCCAGCAGCACGAACGGCCCGTCGAGACCGGTGTGAAACCCACGCCCGGCAGGCATCACCTGGATCTCCACGTTGCGCTGCCGCCCCACCGCAAGCAGGCGCTGCAACTGGGTGCGCAGCACCTCACTCCCGCCGACGGGATTCGTCAGTGCCGACTCCCCGATCACGAAGCACAGCTCCACCAGGGGCGTTCTGTCCAGCAACCGCTGCCTGGCGAGCCGGGCCTCGACGTGCCGTTCCACGGTCTCGTCGCTCAGCGGTGGGCAGTGGCCCGCGAACAACACGCGGGCGTAGTCCTCGGTCTGCAACAGCCCGGGCACCAGCAGCGGGTCGTAGGAGAACCGGCTCACCGCCTCCGACTCCAGCAGCGCGAAATCGCGGAAGAACGCCGGGAGCTTGGCACGGTCCACGTCCTCCTGGAGCACCCGCAGCGCTCCGCCCGCACCCACGGCCTCCTCGGCGGCCTCGGTGAACGCCGCCTTCGCCGGGCGCCGCCCCTGCTCCACCGAGCCCACCTGCTCCAGCGAGTACCCGATCGCGTCGCCGAGCTGCTGCTGCGTCATCCCGGCGCGGTCACGGAAGAGCCGCAGCAGCTTGCCGTATGCACACCACGCCGTCGGCCGGTCGTCGTCCTGCCCGCTCCTCCGCCCCGGGCGGCCGTTCCCCATGCTCACCACACCCCTGTCCGATCCGTACGTCTCCCGCTGCTTCCGCGGAGGGCCCGGCCCGGTCGAGCCCGCACCTCCGCCATGACGGTTCAACTGCGTGGCTGCCGCGCCCGGCACGCCCCGTGCCCGTACAGGAGCCGTACAACCACGTACTCCCCGCAGCGCGCTCCGGCCGGGCTACGCTCGCCCGGGGCCCTTCGGGAAAATCAGTCGAGCTGCGCCCGGGGCCCGCCTACGCTCGCGGCATGGGCCATGGGAAGACCTCTTACGTCTGCTTGCCTTGCCGGGCCTCGTACAAGCAGCCCTACGGCCGGAACGGGCAACGGATTTGTCCCCGCTGTTCGGAGGCGATGATTCACGTGGGGTCGGCGTTCGCCGCGCCGCCGCGCCGGGACCGGCAGGCGTGGCGGGTCCTCACCGTTCTGCTCAACGCCGGGGTCCGCTTCCACAAGAGCTGCTGTTGGGGGCCCGGCTACCGTCCGCGCACCCTGCGCGAGGTCCGCGAGCGGATGACGTACGCCCGGCGCAGCGGCGAACCCTTCGCACGAGCGCTCGTCCGCTGCGAGGTGCCATGACGAGGACGTCCCTTCGCGACACACGGCACGGCCGGGCGGCCCCCGTGGGCCCGCCCGGCCGCGCTGCGTTCTGTCCCGTCCTGTGTGCGGCGGCGCTCCGCCCTTACTTGTGCGCCGCCCGGCCTCGCGTCAGCCGCGGATGCGGTAGCTGTAGCCCCAGCCGTTGGGGTTGCACTGGTTGAGGCGACGGTCGCTCTGGTCGTAGGTGAAGCCCGGGGGGACGGTGCAGGCCCAGAGGCCGTCCCGGGGCACCTTCAGGTAGTAGCTGTAGCCCCAGCCGTTGGCGTTGCAGACGTTGAGCCGCCGGTCGGCCTGGCTGTAGGTGTAGCCGGAGGGGACCGTGCAGGCCCACAGGCTGTCGGCCGGGTCGACGACGTAGTAGCTGTAGCCCCAGCCGTTGGGGTTGCACTGGTTCAGGCGCCGGTCGACCTGGCTGTAGGTCTTCCCGGCCGGGACCGTGCAGGCCCAGAAGCCGGCGGCCGCCTGCCGGCCCTGCGCGGCGGCCTTCTGGCTGGTGCCGGGGGCGGACGAGCCCGGGTCGGCGACCGCGGGCGCCGCGGCCAGCGTGGACAGCGCGAGCCCCGCCGCTCCGACGAGGGCGGCGAAGGCGGTGCTTAACCCAGATCTTCTCTTCATGGTGGCGCGTTCCTCCTGACGATGAAGTCCCAGGTGGGCGCGGGCCGCGGGGCGGCACGGGAGGTGGCCGCCCCGTGTGCGGCCCGGTCCGCGGTGCGGACGACGTGATGCTGGCACCCGGGATCACGGCGCGGCAATCGCCACCGGCTCCCGCGGCAGAGAACCGGTCATATGCCCCTGACCACATCCCGGCCCCGGCCGCGTGGTCATCCGTCCCTGTGCCGCGAGGCTCGCCGTCCACCGGCCAGCCGGCGTCACGATGCGGCCACCCCACGCGCCCCGGTGCCACGTCTCTGAGCCTGTGCGGTGCGCCGGAAGTCGGCGGGTTCCACTCTTGGACTCCGAGGCCCTGTTGACCGCGCGCCCGGTTCCGCCTGCGCTCTGCGGTCACGGGCCCGGCGCGCTCGGGGCGGGTCCGTCGGCCGCCGGTGCCGAGCGCCGCGTGCTCTGCTGCACCGGGCTCTCACCTGCGCGATCAGCAGGGTGCCGCCCGCTGGCGGCACCCCCTGTCACGGCTCGCTCACAAGCGGTTTACGCAGGTGAGGACCACCCCGGAGACTTGGTATGGTGTTCCCCGTCGCCGCGGCCCAGGGTCGTGCGGCAACCCTTGTCCGGGTGGCGGAATGGCAGACGCGCTAGCTTGAGGTGCTAGTGCCCTTTATCGGGCGTGGGGGTTCAAGTCCCCCCTCGGACACCGACAAGGTAGTGACGGAACGCGGGTCGGGAGTGATCTCGGCCCGCGCTTTGCGCTCTCTGGGGGGTGGGTCATGCGCGAGCGAAATCCCGGTGGAGACAGTTCTTCGGCTGCTCGTAGGCGCGTCTTCCGCCGTGAGGATGATCTCGGTAATGCGTCCCGGGGTGAACGGAGAGGCGAAAGCTGGGTCCCTCTCGGGGTCGACATCCTGTTCGCCGTCGGAGGTGCCGTTGCCGCTCTCGACCGCCTGGACACTTGGACCGTGGTCTTTCCCAGCGTCATAGCGGTAACGGGAGCGTGTCGACTGATTCTTCGCGCCAGAGGAGAGTTGCGGCCCTGAGAGGTGCCCTCGGGTCAAGGGGTTGCAGAGTCCGCCGCGAGATGGTGATGGGGGGTCAGTGAGGTGACGTGGCGCCCTGGCCTGATCGAGCGGATCGTCTGCGCACCGGTCAGTTTGTTCTTGCTGGTCCTCGCATCGGCCATGTTGCCTGCACCGGTTTCAGGCGGCCCAGGTTTTGGCGAGATCGTGGCGCTCCTCTTTCTACTGGGGCTCGGTGGCGGTCTACTGCTTCATGCGATGGGCTCGTCCGTCACCCTGACCGCCGAAGAGGTACGCATCCGAAACCTGGGCTTCGCGCGCTCCGTTCTGGTGGATGAGATCACGGATGTTGACCCTGGATATTCCGGAATCACGATCACCACCTCGGACGGGAAAGAAGTCCTGGCGTTGGCTGTCCAGAAAGTCAACATCGCTGAGTGGCTTGGGCTGTATACACGCGCGGATGCCGTGGCGGACTCGATACGTCGCGCGGCCGGTTTGCCGATGCGTCGCAGTACGCGAGGAACCGGGTTGCACCGCAAGCGAGATGCATGAAGCCGGTCGGTGACGAAGAGGGGCTGCGTGAGGCCGTGGCCTCCGGACACGCGGGGTACGGCACCCGCACGGCGCCGTACGGCCGGGGGAGAATGTCGTGGCGCACGGTCGGCACCGACCTCATCGCTCCCCGTCGAAAGGCAGCCCATGCAGAAGATGACCGTGGAAGAGTGGCGGGCCTTCGTCTCGCAGGGGACCCGCACCGGCAAGCTGTCGACCGTCCGTGCCGACGGGAGTCCGCATGTGACGCCCGTCTGGTTCCTGCTCGACGGGGACACCGTGGTGTTCAACACCGGCGCGTCCGGGGTCAAGGGGCGCAACCTGGCCCGGGACGGGCGGTTCGCCCTCTGCGTGGACGAGGAGCAGCCGCCGTACGCCTTCGTCCTCCTCCAGGGGCGCGCCGGACTCTCGGACGCACCGGAGGAGATGCGGCGCTGGGCGGGGCGTATCGCGGCCCGCTACATGGGGGAGGCGCGGGCCGAGGAGTACGCCGCCCGCAACAGTGTGCCGGGGGAACTCCTCGTCCGGGCGCACATCGAGAAGGTGATCGCGTTCTCCGGCGTGGCCGACTGAACGCCGGCTGGGCCCCGGGGCGCCTTCCGCACGGCGGGCGGCGAGCACGCGGTCGGCAGCCGTTCCGGAACCGGCCATGCCGGGCCCGTGAGCACCCCTGTCGGGCCCGGCACCCGTCGCCGCGAATCCTACCCTCACGAAAGGTTAGGGTTGCTCCCGGTACGGAGGCGAGCACGAGCACGGGTGAGGAGTCGGCAGGGTGAGCGAGGCGGTGGTTGAGGCCGGGCGGCGGCGGACGTTCGCGGTGATCTCGCATCCGGATGCGGGGAAGTCGACGCTGACCGAGGCGCTGGCGCTGCACGCTCAGGCGCTGACGTCGGCGGGGGCGGTGCACGGCAAGGGCGGGCGCCGCGGGGTGGCGTCGGACTGGATGGAGCTGGAGCGGGCCCGGGGGATCTCGGTGACCTCGGCGGTGCTGCAGTTCGCACACTGCGGCCGGGTGCTGAACCTGCTGGACACTCCCGGGCACGCGGACTTCTCCGAGGACACCTACCGGGTGCTGGCGGCCGTGGACTGCGCGGTGATGCTGATCGACGCGGCGAAGGGGCTGGAGGAGCAGACCCGGAAGCTGTTCGACGTCTGCCGGCACCGCGGCATCCCGGTGATCACCTTCGTCAACAAGTGGGACCGGCCCGGCCGGGAGGCGCTGGAGTTGCTGGACGAGATCGAGCGGGAGTTCCGCCTCCGCCCGACGCCGGTGACCTGGCCGGTCGGTATCGCCGGGCACTTCCGGGGGCTGGTGGACACCCGGGAGCCGGAGCGGATGCTGCGCTACACCCGGGCTCCGGGCGGCGCACGGGAGGCCGTGGAGGAGCAGCTCACCGCCGGGGAGGCGGCCGCGGAGGCGGACGCGGACTGGGCCACGGCGACGGAGGAGCTGGCGCTGCTGCGGGAGACCGGTGCGGTGCACGACCGGGAGGACTTCCTGGCGGGGAAGTCCACGCCGGTCTTCTTCGGCGCGGCCGTCTCCAACATCGGCGTACGGCTGCTGCTGGACGCCGTGGTGGACATGGCGCCGCCGCCCGGTCCGCGGGAGCTGGAGGGCGGGGGTGAGCGCCCGGTGGACGCGCCCTTCTCCGGCCTGGTCTTCAAGGTGCAGGCGAACATGGACCGGGCGCACCGGGACCGGATCGCCTTCGTCCGGGTCTGCTCGGGCGTCTTCGAGCGCGGCATGACGGTCACCCGGGCGGCGAGCGGCAAGCCCTTCGCCACCAAGTACGCGCACAGCGTCTTCGGGCAGGACCGCTCGGCGGTGGAGACGGCCTATCCGGGGGACGTGGTGGGGTTGGTCAACGCCACCGCGCTGCGCGTCGGCGACACCCTGCACACCGGTCCGCGGGCGGTCTTCCCGCCGATGCCGACCTTCGCGCCCGAGCACTTCCAGGTCGTACGCCCGGTGGATGTGGGGCGCTCCAAGCAGTTCCGGCGCGGTGTCGCCCAGCTCGACGAGGAGGGCGTGGTCCAGGTGCTGGTCTCCGACGCGCGCGGGGAGCAGGCGCCGGTGCTCGCCGCGGTGGGGCCGATGCAGTTCGACGTGGTGCGGCACCGGATGGAGTTCGAGTTCTCCGCGCCCGTGCGGCTGGAGTCGCTGCCGTACACGGCGGCGCGCGCGACGGACCAGGCCGGGGCGGAGGGGCTCAGCCGGTCCCGGCTGGTGCACGGCGAGGGCATGCGCCGGGTACGGGACGGCACCTGGCTGGCCCTCTTCCCGAGCCGCTGGCATCTGTCCAACTTCCAGCGGGAGTTCCCCCGCTCCCCGCTCGACCCGCTCATCGCCGCCCACGACTAGGGCCCGGACAGGACGGCCGGACGGCTACGCCTGGTCGTCCAGCCGGCGGCGCAGGGTGGCGGCGAAGTCCTCGGCGGCCAGGAGCTGGGCGCGGAGGGTTTCGCAGCGGGCGTCAGCGATCTTGCGGTAGGAGTCGAGGCGTTCCCGCAGCCGGTCCCGCTCCTCGGCGGTGAGGGTGCCGGGGGCGGTGCCGGAGAGCCGGTCGGTGATCTCCAGCAGGTCGCGCATCTCGTCCAGGGAGAAGCCGAGTGGTTTCATGCGCCGTACCACCATCAGGCGGTCGACGTCGGATGCGGTGTAGAGGCGGAAACCGCCCTTGCTGCGGGCGGACGGGATGACCAGGTCCACCTCTTCGTAGTGCCGGATGGTGCGCAGCGACAGACCGGTCCGTTCGGCCACCTCGCCGATCTGCATCCGCCGCTCCGTCATCGCTGTGGGTTTCCCTTCAGGTGTCCGGCACGTTTCACATCGGTAAGCCCGAGGCCGGAAAGTGAGATCAATCACAGGTCGGTGATGCTTGATCGCCTGTGTTCGCAGCTCAGGTGGTCACACTCACCCCTCACGTCAGGGTAGTGTTGTCACCGGCGGCGACACCGCCTTCCCCGTCTCGCGGCCCCGTCCGGGCCCGGTGGCGTCCCCGGACTTCCGGGCAATGATGCCCGATCGGCGGCCCCCCGCGGACCGCCGGCCTCCCGGCCCCGCGCCGTCACCGCAGACGCGCCGGGCGCCCCCGAGCGCTCCCCTGGAGCCCTGCACGATGCGCGCGCAGCCGTTCCTGTGCGCCCGAACAGAAACGGATGCATGTCCGCAGCACGCACAGCAGCCTCCCGGTTGCGCCTGCCCGGCGCCGGCCGCCCCTCCCGTCCCGACTTCCTGGCCTCGCCCAAGGTCTTCCGTACCGAGGTGCTGGCCGGGCTCGTCGTCGCGCTGGCGCTGATCCCGGAGGCGATCTCCTTCTCGATCATCGCCGGGGTCGACCCCAGCGTCGGCCTCTTCGCCTCCTTCACCATGGCCGTGGTGATCTCGGTCGTCGGCGGCCGCAAGGCGATGATCTCCGCCGCCACCGGAGCGATCGCCCTGGTGATCGCTCCGCTCCACCACGAACACGGCCTCGGCCACCTGGTCGCGGCCGTCATCCTCGGCGGGCTGATCCAGGTGGCCCTGGGCGCCCTCGGCGTGGCGAAGCTGATGCGTTTTGTCCCGCGCAGCGTGATGGTCGGCTTCGTCAACGCACTCGCCATCCTGATCTTCCTCGCCCAGGTGCCGGAACTGCGCGACGTGCCGTGGGCCGTCTACCCCCTGGTCGCCGGCGGACTGGCGCTGATGGTCCTCTTCCCGCGGCTGACCAGGGCCGTACCCGCGCCGCTGGTCTCCATCCTCGCCCTCACCCTGATCACCGTGGGTGCGGGCATCGCCGTGCCCACCGTCGGCGACAAGGGCGCCCTGCCCTCCTCCCTGCCCGCTCCGGGGCTCCCGGAGGTGCCCTTCACCCTGGAGACGCTCACCACCGTCGCCCCGTACGCGCTCGCGCTCGCGCTGGTGGGGCTGATGGAGTCGCTGATGACGGCCAAACTCGTGGACGACATCACCGACACCCACTCCGGCAAGACCCGGGAGTCCGTCGGCCAGGGCATCGCCAACATCGTCACCGGCCTCTTCGGCGGCATGGGCGGCTGCGCCATGATCGGCCAGACGATGATCAACGTGAAGACCTCCGGCGCCCGCACCCGGCTGTCCACCTTCCTGGCCGGCGTCTTCCTCCTCGTCCTCGTCGTGGTGGCCGGGCCCGTGGTCTCCGACATCCCCATGGCCGCGCTGGTCGCCGTGATGATCCTGGTCTCCTTCGCCACCTTCGACTGGCACTCCGTGCAGCCCCGAACCCTGCGCCGGATGCCCCTGAGCGAAACCCTCGTCATGGCCGTGACCGTCACCGTCGTCGTGGTCACCCACAACCTCGCGATCGGCGTGATCGTCGGCGTTCTGGCCGCCATGGTCGCCTTCGCCCGGCGGGTGGCGCACCTGGTCAACGTCTCCAGCGTCACCGACCCCGACGGCACCCAGGTCATCTACGCGGTCACCGGAGAACTCTTCTTCGCCTCCTCCAACGACCTCGTCTACCAGTTCGACTACGCCGGCGACCCCGACGACGTCGTCATCGACCTCTCCGAGGCCCACATCTGGGACGCCTCCTCCGTCGCCGCCCTCGACGCCGTCGAGACCAAATACGCCTCCCGCGGCAAGAAGGTCACCATCACCGGCCTCAACGACCCCAGCGCCCGCATGCACGACCGCCTCGCCGGCGAGCTCGTCAACGACCACTGACCGGCCGGGGCCGGGGACCCGTTCCAGGCCGGGGCACCGGCCGGCCCTCCCGGCGCCGCCCGCCGCACACGCTGCGGAACACCGGGCGGCGGCCGTGCCGCGCGGTACCGCGGTCGGCATCAGGCGCGTGCGGGGTCGGTGATCCAGCGGGCGGCGAGCAGGCCGGAGACCGCGGTGAGCACGGCGGCGGCGACGACGGTGGCGTTGAGCCCGAGGGCGTCGGCGAGAACGCCGGCCACCAGGGCACCGACGGCATAGCCGAGGTCCCGCCAGAAGCGGTAGGTGCCCAGCGCGCCGGCGCGCCGGCTCGGGTGCGTGTGGTCGGAGACCGAGGCGAGGAGGGCGGGGTAGACCATCGCCGTGCCGAGGCCCAGGGCGACGGCGGAGAGGACGCCCGCGAGCAGGGGACGGGCCAGCAGGGCGAGGGCGAGGACGAGCCCGGCCGCCTGGACGAGCATGCCGTGGACGATGAGCGGCTTGCGGCCGAAGCGGTCGGCGAGGTGCCCGGTGGGGATCTGCCCGAGGCCCCACAGGACGGGATAGAGGCCCTTGATCAGGCCGACCGCGGTGAGCCCCAGGCCGTGCTCGGTGAACAGCAGGGGGAAGACGCCCCAGGTGAGGCCGTCGTTGAGGTTGTTGACCAGCCCCGCCTGGCTGGCTCCCCGCAGGGAGCGGTTGTGCCAGGAGGTCCGGGTGAACGTCGCGGCCGCGCCCTCACCGGTGGGCGGCGGCTCGGCGTGCCGGCTGAGTTCGAGGGCGACATGGGCGGCGGTGTCGCGTACGACCAGGGACAGGGCGAGCCCGGCGGCGACGAAGACCACGCCGACGAGTTCGGGAGCCGGGCGCAGGCCGTAGGCGGCGGCGAGGTAGCCGGTGAGCAGGGCGGTGACGCCGACCGCGGTGTAGCCGGCGGCCTCGTTCAGGCCGGTGGCCAGCCCGCGGCGGGCCGGCCCGACAAGGTCGATCTTCATGTTGACCGTCATCGACCAGGTGAGGCCCTGATTGAGGCCCAGCAGCACGTTCGCCCCGACGATCCAGCCCCAGGAAGGCGCCCACGCGAGCACGAACGGGACCGGGACGCCGAGCAGCCATCCGGCCACGAGGATCTGCTTCCGGCGGAAGCGGGCGGTCAGCGCGCCGGCCGCGAGGTTGGTGCAGGCCTTGGTCAGACCGAAGGCGATGATGAAGGAGAAGACGGCCAGGTCGCTGGTCAGCCCGAAGACGTCCGTGCCGATGAGGGGCACGGTGGTGCGTTCCAGGCCGACGAGGCCGCCGACGCAGACGTTGACGACGACGAGCAGGCTGAACTGCAGCCGGTTCTCCCGCAGCCCGAGCCGGACGGGCCCGGCCGCACGACCGCTCGCCCCGCTCACGCGGCCTCGCCTTCGGCGAGGTGCAGGCCGTGTGCGGACGCGTACGCCGCGGGGCTGCCGGTCGGCACGGCGCGTCGCGCGGCGGCGGCATGCAGGGCGCGCAGGTCACGGGAGGCGTCCACGGCGAGGGCGCGGCCGTCGCTCAGGCCCACGAGGTAGGCGCTGTTCCCCAGCCCTTCGTCGACCAGCGGAATCAGAGGGTCGTCGGCAAAACCCACGGCGGTCCTCCCAGGGCCGGGTACGAGAGGGGCCTGGTGGCCCCTGTCCTCACCTTTCTCTACGATATTCCATGGATATATGGAGGATGCCATGGCGGAGACCACCAGCCCGGGCGCGAAGGCGCGGCTCTACGACGCCTTCGCGCTCGGCGGCAAAGCGCTGGCCAGCGGGAAGCGCCTGGAACTGCTCGACCTGCTCGCTCAGGGCGAGCGCAGCGTCGACGCGCTGGCCAGAGCGTCCGGGCTGAACCTGACCACCGCCTCGGCGCACCTGCAGACGCTCAAGCAGGCCGGCTTTGTCGTGACCCGCCGCGAAGGAGTGCGCATCCACTACCGGCTGGCCGGTGACGACGTCGCCCGGCTCTTCGCGCTGCTACGCAAGGTCACGGAGAACCACCAGGCGGCCGTCCCCGCCGCCCGCGACGCCTACCTCGGCGACGACGGCGCGGCGGAGATCACCCGCGAGGAGCTGTACGCCCGCGTCGAAGCGGGCGAGTCGGTGGTGCTGGACGTGCGGCCGGTGGAGGAGTACCGGGCCGGGCACGTCCCCGGCGCCGTCTCCATCCCGGTCGGGGAGCTCGCCGACCGGATCGGCGAACTGCCCCGCGACGCCGAGGTCGTCGTGTACTGCCGGGGCGAGTACTGCGTGCTCGCCTACGACGCGGTGCGTCTGCTGACCGACCGCGGGCGGCGCGCGATCCGTCTCGACGACGGCATGCTCGAGTGGCGCCTCGCCGACCTGCCCGTCGACACCGGCGGCCTGGCCTGAACCGCGCCCGTCTCCGCCGGCCCCGGGCCGGCCGAAACCGCGGGCGCCCGGCCCTGCGCGCCGACACCCGTCGCCACCGGGCGACCGGGCCGGCAGCCGCACCGGACCCCAGAGTCCCGGTGCACCGGACAGCACGCCGGGAAATCGCTCGCGCCGCAGGGGGGTTGCGGGGATCATCGGGCGGGGCCGCGCGACCGCCGGCCCGCCGACCCCGAAGGGAGCACCGTGGCCGGGAGTTCCGGACAGCGGCTGCTGCGGCGCCTCCGCGCCCGCCTCGACGTGCTCGGTGTGGTGGACCACCTGCCGGAGGACCGCCTGCCGTCCCCGCCGACCGTGCGGCAACTCCGCGAGGCGACGGCCGCCGTGGAGGCCGGCGGTGGTGAGGAGGAGGTCTGGACGCTCGCCGGGCTGCTGCTGGCCGTGGACCGCGACGGCGACCCGGAGCCGGTCGCCGAGGCCGGACGGGTCCTGCTGAGGGCGAGCCCCCGGCTGTGGCGCGGGCTCGATGTGGCGATCCGGGACCTGTGGTGGCGCGCTCCGCGCTGGTCGGTACGGGCGAGGACGCGCGTGACGCGGGAGGACCCCGGCATCCTGGGGCTGACGGTCGCCGCCTGCCATCCGGACGGCCGCCTGCGTGAGGCCGCCGTCGCACGGCTGGCCGGACGCGACGACACCGGGGCGCTGCCCGTGCTGGCGCTGCGGGCCGCGGACTGGGTGCCGCAGGTCCGGGACCGTGCCCGCCCGGCACTCGCGCACCGCCTCACCGGGCTCTCCGGCCCGGAGTTCGTCGTCACCGCGGGGGTCGCCCTGGCCCTGCGGGAACGGCGCGAGGGACGCTGGCTGGCCGACCGTGTCGCGGCCGTCCTGCGGGAGGGCCCGGCCGCGCTGCTGACCGCGGCCCTCGCCAGCCCGGACCGGCGCGTCCGCCGCACCGCACACCTGACCGCGCTCGCCGCCGGCCGGCTCGGCTGCGGGCAACTGCTGCACACCGCCGGACACGACGACGACCTGCCGACCCGGGTCCGCTGCGCCGAAGCCGCGGTACGGACCGCGGTCGCCGCCGGGACCGCCGACCGCGTCCGCCCCCTGCTGTCCAGCGGGACGGCTGCGGTCCGCGCGGAGGCGGTCCGCGTGCTGGCCAGGAGCGGCGACGTCGCCCCGGCCACCGGGGCGCTCGCCGACCGCAGCCCGCTCGTGCGGGCGGTCGCCCAGGCCGTGGTGCGCCGCTCCGGCGCCGACCCGGTGGAGCACTACCGGCGTCTCGCCCGTACGGCGTGCCCCGAGCCGGGCGCACTGGCCGGGCTCGGGGAGACCGGCACCGCCTGCGACGCCGGTCTCGTCCGCCCCTGGCTCGGCCACCCGCGGCCCCGCGGGCGGGCCGAGGCCGTGCGTGCCCTGCGCCGGCTGGGCGCGGCCGACCCGGATGCCCTCTCCGGGATGCTCACCGACCCGTCCGGCGCGGTCACCCGGCAGGTCACCGTCGCGCTGCGCCCCTGGGCGTCCCGCCTCGACCCGGAACGCCTCCGGGACCTCCTCGGCGCGGGCAACCCGCCGGGCGACTCGCCGGGAACACCGCAGCACATCCGTACGGCCGCCTACCGGCTGCTGGATGCACGGGACACCTGGACCCGGCTGCTCACCGACCTCGAACTCGTCGCCGACCCCTCACCCGTGCTGCGCCACCGCGCCCGCGACGACCTCGCGAACTGGCTCGCCCGGGAGGCCGCCACCACGTACGGGGTGCCACGGGGCGGCACGGCCGACGCGCTGCGGGCGCGGCTCCGCGCCGCCGAGGGCGTGCTCGACCCGCACCAGGTCCGCCTTCTGCGCTTCCACTGCGGGCTCGGGCACACGTCGTGAGCAGGCTCGTGTGACGTGTGCCCGGGTGGCCGGCCCCTGTGTGGGGCCGGCCGCTGCGCCGGAACAGCCCCCCGCGCCGGAGCTTCTCACTGCCGGAATACGCCCAGATTCTGGAATTCGCTGGTGCCGTTGAAGGTGTTGATGCCGAGGTGGCCGGTGGTGT
>NZ_JACYHE010000092.1 GCF_021696945.1 Streptomyces sp. JJ36 | reverse complement strand
GCGGGAGACGTCGGGGGCGCGCCGGGCGGGCCGTGCCGGCGCCCTGCCCGCGCGCGGCGGGCCGCGGGCCCCGCCCGCGTCCGGCACGCCACGTGAGCGGAAGGTCACGGGCGGGGAAAAACTGCGCGCACGAGTCTCGTGGCGGGCGTGTGTCGTACAGCACACTGGTGGGCGGTGCCTGAGTCATCGGAGCGCGGCGGTGCCGGCCGAGGGGCCGCAATGCCCCCGCGGTTCCGCAGAGTGATACCGGGGCGGGGCGCGGCCGGGCCGCGACCGTTCCCGTCGTGCACGCCGCCCCCGAACCGGCAGCGATCACCTTGGAGGTCGCCCCCGTGCAGACCCGGACCCTGACCAGTACGGCCCCGGCCGCCCCGCAGCCCGCCGGCTCCACCCTCGCCGCCGCCACAGCCGCCCCGTCCGCCCTCGCACCGCTGTCCCCGTCGCCCGCGCCGCCCGAGGCTGCCCCCGAGGGGGGCGTCCTCGCCGGGGCCCCCGTCGAGGCCGTGCCGCGGCAGGCCAGTCCGCCCCCGGCGGAGACCGTGGCGCCCGCGCCGCCGTCGCGCGGCGCGGCGCCGGTGGCCGAGGCCCCCGGCAGCGGCCCCTCGGCCGACCTCTTCCGCCAGTACCTGCGGGAGATCGGCCGCATCCCGCTGCTCTCCGCCGCCGAGGAGGTCGAGCTGGCCCGCCGCGTCGAGGCGGGGCTGTTCGCGGAGGAGAAGCTGGCCACGGCCGCGGGACTGGCGGACGAGCTGGCGCTGGACCTGGACCGCCTGGTGGTGCAGGGCCGGGTCGCCAAACGCCGGCTCATCGAGGCCAACCTCCGGCTGGTGGTCTCCGTCGCCAAGCGGTACGTCGGGCGCGGTCTGACCATGCTCGACCTGGTGCAGGAGGGCAATCTGGGGCTGATCCGCGCCGTCGAGAAGTTCGACTACGCGCGTGGCTACAAGTTCTCCACCTACGCCACCTGGTGGATCCGCCAGGCCATGTCCCGGGCCCTGGCCGACCAGGCCCGCACCATCCGGGTGCCCGTGCACGTCGTCGAGCTGATCAACCGGGTGGTCCGGGTGCAGCGCCGGATGCTCCAGGAACGCGGGTACGAGCCGGCCGCCGAGGAGGTGGCCGCGCAGCTCGACCTCACCCCCGAGCGGGTGACCGAGGTGCTCCGGCTGGCTCAGGAGCCGGTGTCGCTGCACGCGCCGGTCGGCGAGGAGGAGGACGTCAACCTCGGCGACCTGATCGAGGACGGCGACGCGCCCTCTCCGGTCGAGTCGGCGGCCTTCCTGCTGCTCCGCCAGCATCTGGAGGCGGTGCTCTCCACCCTCGGGGAGCGGGAACGGCAGGTCGTCCAGCTCCGCTACGGACTGGACGACGGCATGCCGCGCACCCTGGAGGAGATAGGCCGGCTCTTCGGGGTCACCCGGGAGCGCATCCGGCAGATCGAGTCCAAGACCCTGAACAAGCTGCGCGACCACGCCTTCGCAGACCAGCTCCGCGGCTACCTGGACTAGCGGGAACGCCGGGGCCTGCCGGCGGACCCTTCGCGGCAGGCTCCCCGGGTCTTCGCGGCAGGCTCGGCCTCCCGGGCTTCACCGGGGTTCCGCCCGGCTTCCGTGGCCTCCGGGCGGCCCCGCCCGGCTTCCCGGGACCTCCCCGGCGTCACCCGCGTTCCCCGTGGACCCCCGTCGATCCCCCGCGGAGTCCCCGCGGATACCCCGCCGAATTCTCTGCCGATTCCCCGCGCGCAGGACCTGCCGCGGGCCACGGTCGGTGCCATGCTGTGTCCTGTGGGCGCCTTCCCGCCCCCGGGCGGTGCGGACCCGCCCGGGCGCCGGAGCACGGACGGGAGGCAGCGGGATGCGAGGAAGCCGGACGACGGCAGCGACGGCCCCGGTGCTCCGGACCGGCGGGCCGGGCGCGGCCGCACGGCGTGGCGGGGGGCGGTTCCGGTGGCGCAGGCGGTGAGGGCACGCGTTCCCGGCTTCGCGGGGATCGCGCTCTACGTGCTCCACGAGGATGCGGAGGAGCTGCGGCTGGCGGAGACCACCGGGCAGGCCGGCGGGCGGTACGGGCTGTCCCAGCGCTACTCGCTCTCCGTACGTTCCCCCGTGACCGACGCCTTCCGGACCGGGCGCGCGCTGTGGCTGAGCCCCGAGGAGATGGCCGCCTACCGCGGGTCCTGGACGGACCGGCCGCCCGCCGGCATGTCGCTGGGCGTGCTGCCGCTCGGCGGGGAGGCGGAGCGGCTGGGCTGCCTGGTCGTGGTGGACGAGACGGAGGGCGGCGTGGATCCCGACCGCCGGGACTTCCTGGAGCTGTACGCCGATCAGATCGCCGCGGGGCTGGAGGCGGAGGCCGACCGGCTCGCCGCCGGCGGCACTCCGCGGCCGCTGCTGGGCCACGGCCCGGACGCCCAGCTCACCGGGGCCTTCACGCTGGAGGTGAGCACCGGCCGGATCGACGCCGATCCCCGGGTGCTGGAGCTGGTCGACATCGCCCCCGAGGAGTTCGACGGGCGTGTGGAGTCGCTGCTGACCCACACCGTTCCGGAGGACCTGCCGGCGCTGATGTCCATCGTGGAGCCGGGCCAGCTCGCCACCGGCAGCCGGCTGCTGGAGTTCCGCATCCGGCGCGGCACGGGCGAACTGCGCTGGCTGCGGCTGAGCTGCCGGGTGCTGGTGGACGGCGCCGACGGTCCGGAGCGGGTCCTGGGCGTGCTGGACGACGCCTCCCGGCTGCGGCCGCGCGCCGACGAGGTCTCCCGGGTGCAGCGGCTCTCCGCGGAGCTGGCCAACGCGGTGACCGTGCGGGACGTCGGGCGTGTGGTGGTCTCCGCACTGCGTGACCAGCGGGGTGTGAGCCGGGTGGCCCTGGCGGAGCTGGAGGCCGACCGGCTGGTGGTGACCGTGCTCGACCCGCCCGATCCGGACGCCTGGCCGGAGAGCTGGCGGTCCGAGTGGCGCTCGGAGTGGCCGGACGCCCCGCGCGCGGCGTTGCCCACGCTGGACGCCGCGCTGCGCGACGGGCAGCCGCAGATCTGGCCCGCGGACTCCGCCTTCGAGTCCTCCCTGGCCGGCATCGGACCCGGCGGCCTCGCCGTGCTGCCGCTGCCGGCCGACGGGCGCACCGTCGGCATCTGCCTGGTCGGGTGGGACGAGCCGCACGAGTTCGAGCCCGAGGAACGCTCGCTGCTCACCGCCACCGCGGGCCTGGTGGGTCAGGCCCTGATGCGGGCCCACGCGCTGGACGCCGAGCACGAGCTGGCCACCATGCTCCAGCGCAGCCTGCTGCCCCGTAACCTGCCCGAGCTGCCCGGCGGGGTGGCCGTGGCCCGCTATCTGCCCGCCACCGTCGGCCTGGAGGTCGGCGGCGACTGGTACGACGTCATCCTGCTCGCCGACGGCCATGTCGCGCTGGTCATCGGGGACGTCCAGGGCCACAGCGCGGCCGCCGCGACGATCATGGGCCAGATGCGCACCGCCATCCGGGCGTACGCCGTCGAGGGTCATCCGCCCGACGTGGTGGTGTCGCACGCCAACCGGCTGCTCGTCGGCATGGAGACGGACCTCTTCGCCACCTGCTGCTACGTCGACCTGGACATGGAGGAGGGCACCGCCTGGTTCGTCCGGGCCGGCCACCTGCCGCCGCTGCTGCGCACCCCGGACGGCGGCACCGAGCAGCTCGAGGTCGGTGGCGGGCCGCCGCTGGGCGTGCTGGCCGACGCGGAGTACCCGATGACCCAGTACGGCCTGCCGCCGGGCGGCGTGCTGGCGCTGATGACGGACGGTCTGGTCGAGTCCAAACACCTCCAGTTGGAGGACGGCATCGCCCAGGTGCGCGACCTGCTGGGCGCGGCCGACCCGGCGGACGCCGGGCGGGTGGCCGACGATGTCCTCGGCGGCATCCCCCGGCGGGACGACGACGTGGCGCTGCTGCTGCTGCGCTACGACGGCATGGAGGTCCGCCCGGTGCGGGCCGGCTGGACGGTGTGGCGGCTGCCCGACGCCGTGATGCACGCCCGCCGGTACACCGCCCGTACGCTGCGCGCCTGGGGACTGGAGGAGGAGATCGACGTGGTCCTGCTGGTGGTCTCCGAACTGGTCACCAACGCGCTCGTGCACACCCAGGGCGAGGTGCGTCTCGACCTCACCTACGCGGTGGACCGGCTGCGGGTCGCGGTACGCGACCAGTCGCCGCGCGCCCCGGTGAAACCGGCGACGGTGGACTGGGAGGCCACCGGCGGCCGCGGGCTGATGCTGGTCGACGCGGTGACCGGGACGTGGGGGTCCGTCCCGCTGAGCGGGGGCAAGCAGGTGTGGGGCGAGATCGCCCTGCCGCCCCGTGAACCCGTCTAGCCGCACCCCGGCCGTCCCCGCCCCGCGGCCCCGCGCCGGCCGGGGAGCCCTGGCGAAGGAGGAGCAGATGGTTCGGCACGCGGACCCGCCGCTGCTGGCGCTGCGCGGAGTCTCCAAGCGGTACGGCGCGGTGCGGGCCCTGAGCGACGTCGAGCTGGAGATCCACGCCGGCGAGGTGGTCGCGCTGGTGGGGGACAACGGCGCCGGGAAGTCCACCCTGGTGAAGGTGATCGCCGGGGTGGAGCCGGCCGACGAGGGCGTGATCGAGTGGGAGGGCGGCCCGGTGCGGATCGACCGGCCGCACGACGCGCAGGCGCTGGGCATCGCCACCGTCTTCCAGGACCTCGCGCTCTGTGACGACCTGGACGTCGTCGGCAACCTCTTCCTCGGCCGGGAGCTCACCCGCTTCGGGGTGCTGGACGAGGTGGAGATGGAGCGCCGGGCTCTCGGCCTGTTCCGGGGCCTCTCACTGCGCGTCCCCGGGGTGCGGATGCCGGTGGCGGCGCTCTCCAGCGGGCAGCGACAGGCCGTCGCCGTGTCCCGCTCGCTGCTCGGCGAACCCCGGCTGGTGCTCTTCGACGAGCCCACCGCCGCGCTGGGCATCGAGCAGACCACGCAGATCCTCGACCTCGTGGAGGACCTGCGGGAACGGGGCACGGGCGTGCTGCTGATCAGCCACAGCATGGGCGACGTCAAGGCGGTGGCGGACTGGGTGGCCGTGCTGCGGCTCGGGCGCAACAACGGCTTCTTCGACGTGACCGCCACCTCCCAGGAACAGATCGCCTCCTCCGTCACCGGAGCCACCGACAACGCGGTCACCCGGCGCCGGGCCGGCGCCGGGGAGGCCTCGTGACCGGGGCGACGGACCGGACGGGGGCGGCCGGGGAGCCGTCCGCCGCGCCGGAACGGGGCACCCTGGAGGCCTACCGGCGGCGGCTGCGCGGCGGGGATCTCGGGGCGGTGCCGGTCGTCCTCGGCCTGCTGGTCATCTGGGGCGTCTTCCAGGGACTCGACGAGAACTTCCTCTCGCCCCGCAACCTGTCGAACATCAGCGTGGACATCGTCGGCACCGGCATGATCGCGGTCGGCGTGGTCTTCGTCCTGCTGATCGGCCAGATCGATCTCTCGGTGGCCGTGGTCAGCGCCCTGGCGGCTGCGGTGTTCGCGGTGCTCAACGTGGTGCACGGCGTCCCCGAGGGCCCGGCCGTGCTTCTGGCGCTGCTGTGCGGCGCGGCGACCGGGGCCGTGCACGGCTTCGTCTTCGCGCGGATCGGCGTCCCGGTGTTCGTCGTCACCCTGGCGGGGCTGCTCGGCTGGCACGGCATGATGCTCGCCGTCATGGGCCGGCAGGGCACCATCAACTTCGACGACCGGGGCCCGGTCGCCCGCCTCAGCACCTTCTACTTCACGGACGTGGCGGCGGCCTACGGGCTGGCGGCCCTCGGCACGGCCGTCTATCTCCTCACCGCCTACCGCACGGAGCAGCGCCGCCGGGCCGTCGGCGTGCCGGCCCGGACCTACGGCGAGATCGCCGTGCGCACGGCCGTGCTCGCGGTGCTCGCCTTCGCCGCCGCCTACGCGCTCAACGCGTTCCGCGGGCTGCCGCTGGCCCTGCTGATCTTCCTGGTGGTGGTCGCCGGGCTGGACTACGTGCTGCGCCGCACCCGGTACGGCCGCCGGGTCGTCGCACTCGGCAGCGGGGTGGAGGCCGCCCGGAGGGCGGGGGTGAACGTGGCGCGGGTCCAGATCTCGGTGCTGATGCTCTCCGGGACCATGGCCGCCGCCGGCGGTCTCTTCATCGCCTCCCGGATCGCCTCGGCCACCCAGACGGCGGGCTCCGCGAACCTGCTGATGAACGCCATCGCCGCGGCCGTCATCGGCGGCACCAGCCTGTACGGGGGGCACGGCAGCCCGTGGTCCGCGCTGCTCGGCATGCTGGTCATCCAGTCCATCGCCTCGGGCATGGCGCTGCTCGGGCTCGCCTCCGCCGTACAGTTCATGATCACCGGCGGGGTGCTGCTGGTCGCGGTGGTCGTCGACACCCTGGCGCGCCGTGCCCGGCGGATGCACGGCCGGGCCTGAGTCCCACGGGTGTACGGACCCCGCCCGGCGTCCCGGCTCACCCCGTCACGGCGCCCTGCGCGGCGCCGAAGGCGCCCGGATGGACCTGGTCCCGCACGGTGCAGTACTGCTGCCGCACCGCCTGCCCCACCGCGGCCTCGTCGCCCGGGTCCAGGCGCAGGCCGGACGCGGCCGGCCAGGCCGGCGGGGCGCCGCCGCCCGCCAGCGCCCAGGCGGCCTGCCGCGCCGCGCCCAGCGCCGTGTAGTCGGCGGGCTCGGGCACCATGACCGGCACGCCGAACAGCGCCGGGGCCGCGGCCTGCACCGCGGGCAGCGCGGCCGCCGCACCCAGCAGGAAGACCCGGTGCACCGCGACGCCCCGGTGCCGCAGCACGTCCAGCGCGTCCGCCAGCCCGCAGAGCATGCCCTCCACCGCGGCCCGCGCCAGATGCTCCGGCCTCATCGACTCGCGGCGCAGCCCGTGCAGCGAGCCGGCAGTGTGCGGCAGGTCGGGGGTGCGTTCGCCCTCCAGATAGGGGAGGAGCACCATCCCGTACGCGCCGGGGGTGGACTTCAGGGCCAGCTCCGAGAGCCCCTCCAGGTCGGTGCCGAGCAGTTCGGCGGTGCCGCGCAGCACCCGTACGGCGTTGAGGGTCCGTACCACCGGCAGATGCAGCCCGGTCGCGTCGGCGAACGAGGTGATGGTGCCCGCCGGGTCGGAGAGCGCCTCGTGGTGGACGGCGAAGACGGAGCCGGAGGCGCCCAGCGAGATCACCGCGTCACCGCCGGCGACGCCGAGGCCGAAGGCCGCCGCCATGGTCTCCCCGGTGCCGGCCGAGATGAGCAGGCCCTCCGGCGTGGTGCCCGCCGCCTCGGCCGGGCCGAGCACCTCCGGCAGTGCCACCTGGTGCCCGAGCGCCAGCTCGACCAGGTCGGGCCGGTAGGCGCCGGTCGCCGCCGACCAGTAGCCGGTGCCCGAGGCGTCGCCGCGGTCGGTGGTGCGCCGCGGCGGACGGCCCAGGAGCTGCCAGACCAGCCAGTCGTGCGGCTGCACCACCCCGGCGACGCGGGTGGCCGCGGCCGGCTCGTTGCGGGCGAGCCAGCGCAGCTTCGCGACCGGGTGCGCGGCCTGCGGCACCGCGCCGACCGCCTGGGCCCAGGCGGTGCGGCCGCCGAGGGCGTCGATGAGGTCGGCGGCCGCGGTCTGCATCCGCAGGTCGTTCCCCAGCAGTGCCGGGCCCACCGGGGCGCCCGCCGCGTCCAGCGCGACGACGCCCTGCTGCTGTGCGGCCACGCCGATGGCCCGTACGTCCGCGAGCCGGCCGCTGCCGGCGGCCTCGCCGAGCGAGAGCAGCCAGGACTGCGGGTCGTCCCGTGCGCCGGAGTGGTCGGCGTGACCGTGCCGGACGACCTCTCCGGAGTCCGCGTCGCAGACGACGAGGCGTGTGTAGGCGGCTGAACTTTCCAGGCCGGCGACTATCCCCATGCGCCGCATCATGCCTCATCCGCCGGTCGGTCCGCCGGTCGCGGCGGCGTGGTGCCCGGCGTCACCGCGGGACCCCCGAACAGGGCAGTGCTACAAAGAGGACATGGAGGGACGCAAAGGTCGATACGGGCGCGGAGTGGGGCGGGTCGCCGCCGGCTTCTCCCGCCCGGCCCGGAGCGGCCCCCGGACGGGCACGGTGACCGCCGCGGCAGCGGACCGGCGCGACGGCGGGTCCCTGCTCGGAGTGCGGAGCGTCGCCGGCCAGGTGCTGCTGCTTCAGGTGGCCGTCGCGGTGGTGCTCATCGCCGGGGCCCTGGTGGCCCTCGTCCTCCAGGCGCGGTACGACACCGAGCGCGACGCGGAGAACCGCTCGCTCGCCGCCGCCACCGCCTTCGCGGACGCTCCCGGCACCGCCGAGGCGCTGCGCTCCGGCAACCCCACCGAGGCGTTGCAGCCCAGCGTCGAGGAGGCCCTGAGCGGCTCGAACCTGGACTTCGTCTCCGTGATGACCCCGGAGGGCCTCCGGGTCGCCGACAACGAGGAGCAGCTGATCGGCCAGGACGCCGTCGGCGTCGAGCGGGCCGTGACCGACGGCGCCTTCACCGACTTCTTCGAGGGCGACCCCTCCGAGGCGGCCCGGGCCGTCGTCCCGGTCACCGACGGGGACGGCACCGTGGTGGGCCTGGTTGCGGCCGGCGTGGAGGTGCAGTCGGTCGGATCCGCGGTGGACCGGCAGCTCCCCATGTTCGTCGGCTCCGCCACCGCGGCGCTGGCCCTGGCGACGCTGAGCGCCGCCCTGGTCAGCCGCCGGCTGCGACGCCAGACGCACGGCATCGGCCCGGCCGAGATGACCCGGATGTACGAACATCACGACGCCGTTCTGCACGCCGTCCGCGAGGGCGTGCTGATCGCCGGCGGGGACGGGCGGCTCACCCTCGCCAACGACGAGGCGCGCAGACTGCTCGACCTGCCCCCGGACGCCGAGGGACGCCTCGTCGCCGAACTCGGACTGGACGCCGACACCACCGGGCTGCTCACCTCCGGCCGGACCGTCACCGACGAGGTGCACCTGGCCGGCGACCGCCTGCTGGCGGTCAACGCGCGACCCGCGGACCCGTACGGCGGCGTGCCGGCCGGCACCGTCGTCACCCTGCGGGACACCACCGAGCTCCGGGCGCTCTCCGGCATGGCCGAGGTCGCCCGCGAACGGCTGAAGATGCTCTACGACGCCGGGGTGCGCATCGGCACCACGCTGGACGTGGTCCGCACGGCGGAAGAGCTGGCGGAGGTGGCGGTGCCGCGGTTCGCCGACTTCGCCACCGTGGAGCTGACGGACCCGGTCCGGTCCGGCGACGAGCCCGCCGGCGTGCCGTCGGCGATGCGGCGCACCGCGCTGCGCGGCGTCCGCGACGACCCACCGCTCCAGCCGGCCGGGGACGTGATCCGGTTCGACGACCCGGCCACCCCGATGTCCGTGGCCCTCGCCGGCGGCCGGGCGGTCCGGGAGCCGGACCTGCGCCTGGCGGAGGGCTGGCGGGCCCAGGAGCCCGCGGCGGCGGACCGGACCCTGGAGTACGGCATCCACTCGCTGGTCACGGTGCCGCTGCTGGCCCGCGGCGTGGTGCTGGGCATGGCCAACTTCTGGCGGGCGGACCGCGAGGAGCCGTTCGAGGAGGAGGACCTGTCCTTCGCCGAGGAGCTCGCCGCCCGCGCCGCCGTGGCGATCGACAACGCACGGCGTTTCACCCGCGAGCACACCATGTCCGTCACCCTGCAGCGCAGCCTGCTGCCGCGCATCCTGCCGCGGCCGAGCGCGCTGGAGGTCGCGTACCGCTACCTCCCGGCGCAGGCCGGCGTCGGCGGGGACTGGTTCGACGTGATCCCGCTGCCCGGGGCCCGGGTGGCGCTGGTCGTCGGGGACGTCGTCGGGCACGGTCTGCATGCCGCGGCCACCATGGGCCGGCTGCGGACCGCGGTGCACAACTTCTCCAGCCTCGACCTGCCCCCGGACGAGCTGCTGGGCCACCTGGACGAGCTGGTCGACCGCATCGACCAGGACGAGGCGGAGCGCGGCGAGGCCGAGGGCATCACCGGGGCGACCTGTCTCTACGCCATCTACGACCCGGTCGGCGGCCGCTGTTCCGTGGCCCGCGCGGGACACCTTGCCCCCGCCCTGGTCCGCCCCGACGGCCTGGTGCACTACCTGGACGTTCCCGCCTTCCCGCCGCTCGGGCTGGGCAGCCTGCCCTTCGAGAGCACGGATGTGCACCTGCCGGAGGGGAGCAGGCTCGTCCTCTACACCGACGGCCTCGTCGAACACCGCGAACGCGACCTGGACACCGGCCTGGACCTGCTCCGGGACACCCTGGCGGAGGACCCGCACGCCTCTCCGGAGGCGATCTGCCGCACGGTGTTCGACACCATGGTGCCGGCACACCGCCGGGACGACATCGCACTGCTGGTCGCCCGCACCCGGCTGCTGGACCGGACCAGGGTCGCCGACTGGGACGTACCCTTCGACCCGTCGGCCGTCGGCTCCATCCGGGCGGCCTGCCTGCGCCGGCTGGAGTCCTGGGGCCTGGAGGAGATCGGCTTCACCACCGAGCTGGTGCTCAGCGAGCTCATCACCAACGCCCTGCGCTACGGCTCCCCGCCCGTCCATGTGCGGCTGCTCTACGAGCACGCGCTCATCTGCGAGGTCTCCGACGGCAGCAGCACCTCGCCGCATCTGCGGCGGGCCGCCGCCACGGACGAGGGCGGCCGCGGGCTGTTCCTGGTGGCCCAGATCGCCACCCGCTGGGGCACCCGCTACACGGCCACCGGGAAGGTCATCTGGACCGAGCAGACGCTGCCCGAGGAGTAGCGGCACCCGGCACCTGCGGGTGCGTACCGGGCACACCGGGACCGGCCGGGACATACGGAGGGCCGCCGCGTGACCCGCGACGGCCCTGCTCGTTATGTCCGGGCAGACCGGGCATGCCCGGCCGGGCCTTCCGGTGGGGCGGGTGGGACTCGAACCCACGGCCGACGGATTATGAGTCCGCTGCTCTAACCGGCTGAGCTACCGCCCCGGAACGGCGTGCCGCGCGCAGCCGGCGCGCCGTCTGCCGCAGCATATCTGCTCATACGATCTCCCGCCCGTGCCGGGTGGGGAGCCCGTGCCCGGAGGGACTGCGGAGCCGTGCCGTCCGGTTCCCTCTCCGGCCCGGAGAGCACTCCATCGGGTGGTACGCGAGGCACTCCCGCGGTGGCTCGACGGAGGGGGTGCCCCCATGACGAAGGGCCCCACGCGGGGGCCCTTCGTCTCCATGCTCCCCCGACTGGATTCGAACCAGTAACCTGCCGGTTAACAGCCGGCTGCTCTGCCGATTGAGCTACAGGGGACCGCTCCGCTCGGGCCCGCCGACCCGTTCCCGGGGGCGTTCCCTCGCTGCGGGCAATACATTAGCGCATGCCCCGGGGTGCGCCGAAATCCGTATCGGCGCGGCACCGGGTCCGCCGCTCGACGCGGGGCTCCGGGCGACCGCCGGGCAAGCACGAGGGACCATTCGGGAACACGAGGGGACCACGAGGGGACCACGAGGAACACGGGGGACCACGAGGGACCACGAGGGACCACGAGGAAAGGGTGTGTCATGCGGTACCGCCTCACGTTCATCGCCGGACTGGCCGTCGGCTACGTGCTGGGGGCACGGGCCGGCCGCGAGCGCTACGAGCAGCTACGGGAGGGCGGCCGGCGGATCGCCGGCAACCCGGCCGTGCGGAACGCCCGGGAGACCGCCGCGCAGAACGGGCGCCAGATGGCCACCCGGGCGTACGACACCGTGAACGAGCGGGTCGGGCACCGTCTGCCGGAGGCGATGACCGACCGGGTGCACTCGCTGGTGAACGGGCACGGCCCGCGGGGCGACGACTGGGGCACGGGCGGCGCCTGACCACCGGCTGCCGCGGGCTTCCCCCGGCGGGGCTGCCGTGGGGATCCCGTTCCCGGGTTCCCGGCGGGCGGGGCTGCCGGTTCGTGGCCCCGCCGGGGAGTTCCGCGTCCGGTGGACTCAGGGCAGGCCCGGGGGCTGCCGGGCCTCCACGAGCGGGGCCAGCAGCTCGCCGTGCCTGTCCAGCCGGCCGGGGATGTCCGCGGCCAGGAAGACCAGATCCTCCGGGGAGCCCGCGGCCGCCAGCTCCTCCCAGGCGACCGGCGCCGAGACGGCCGGCCGGGCCCGGGCCCGCAGGGTGTAGGGGGTGGCCGTGGTCTTGGCCCAGGAGTTCTGGGAGTGGTCGACGAAGACCTTGCCCGCCCGCAGCTTGCGGGCCATCCGGTGCAGTGCCAGTTCGGGCAGCGCCCGCTCCGCCTCCTGCGCCAGCCGCTTGGCGTAGGCGGATACCGCCGAGGAGTCGGTGGGACGCACGGCGGCGAGCAGGTGCAGGCCCTTCGCCCCGGAGGTCTTGGCCAGCGCGGTGAACCCGTCCGCGGCGAGCCGGTCGCGCAGCCAGAACGCCACCTCCCGGCAGTCCAGGACGTCCGCGCCCTCGCCGGGGTCCAGGTCGAAGACGATCCGGTCGGCCCGGCGCTCGGCGTCGGTGCGCCACTGGTGGGTGTGGAGCTCCAGCGCGGCGAGGTTCGCCGCCCACACCAGGGTGGCCAGGTTCTCGATCACCACCTGCGTCTCCCGTTTCTCCCCGGTCCGGCGGACCTCGCAGGTGGTCACCCAGCCGGGGGTCCCGGGAGGGACGTTCTTGGCGAAGAACGTCTGGCCCTCCACGCCGTCCGGGAAGCGGAGGAAGGAGACGGCGCGGCGGTGGAGATGGGGAAGCACGGCGTCGGCGATCGCGGCGTAGTAGTGGATCGCCTCACCCTTGGTGAAGCCCGTGGCGGGATAGAGCACCTTGTCCAGATTGCTGAGCACGAGCCGGTGGCCGTCGACCTCCGTGATGGGCATACTCGAGAGTCCCATAGAAGGGACAAAAGATGCGTTCCATCTGGAAAGGGTCCATTTCGTTCGGTCTGGTCACCATCCCGATCAGGGTGGTCTCCGCCACCGAGAACCACAGCGTCTCCTTCCGTCAGGTGCACACCACCGACGGCGGCCGCATCCGGTACCGCAAGGTGTGCGAGCTCGACGAGCAGGAGGTCGCCGCGGAGGAGATCGGCAAGGCGTACGAGACGGCGGACGGCAACCGCGTCCAGCTCACCGACGACGAGCTGGCCTCGCTGCCGCTGCCCACCGCCAAGACGGTGGAGATCCTGGCCTTCGTGCCCGCCGAGGAGATCGACCCCATCCAGTTGGACCGCTCCTACTACCTGACGCCCGACGGGCAGGGCGCCGGCAAGCCGTATGTGCTGCTCCGGGAGGCGCTCGCCCGTAGCGGCAAGGTGGCGGTCGCCAAGCTCGCGCTGCGCGGCCGGGAGAGCCTGGGCATGCTCCGGGTCTACGACGAGACCCTCACCCTGCACACCATGCTCTGGCCGGACGAGATCCGCCCGGCGGAGGGCATGGCGCCCAGCGGCACGGTCACCGTCCGGGACGCGGAGCTGGACCTCGCGGACACGCTGATGGAGACCCTGGGGGAGCTCGACGAGGAGGACCTGCGCGACGAGTACCGGGAGGCGCTGGAGCGGCTGGTCGCCGCCAAGGAGGAGGGCGAACCGCTGCCGGTCGGGGCGGAGGCCGCACCGCGGGAGGGGCGGGTCGTCGACCTGATGTCGGTGCTGGAGAGCTCGGTGCAGGCGGCCCGGGAGTCCCGCGGCGAGCACCGGGGGGAACGCCGGGAAGAAGAGGCCGAGGTCCACGAGCTGCGGACGGGCGGCGGGCGCTCGCCCCGGAAGACCGCGGCACAGAGGACACAGAAGACGCAGAAGACACAGAAGGCGACCGGAGAGGCCGGGGCGGGCACGGCGGGGAAGGCCGCCGGGAAGAAGGCCGCGGAGAAGGCCGCGGAGAAGAAGACGGCCACGGGCGGGAGGAAGACCGCGGCGCAGAAGACCACCGGGAAGGCGGCCGGGACGAAGAAGGCCGCGGCCGGGAAGACCGCCTCCGGAAGCCGGACGACCGCGAAGAAGACGGCCGCCCGGGAACCCGCCAAGAAGACAGCGTCCCGGAAGCCGGCCCCGCGCAAGTCCGCCTAGCCGCCGCCCGCCCGGCCGGGCCCGGCCCAGCCGGCCAGCTCCTCGGCCGTGCGCGGGCCGGGCTCGTCCGGGCCCAGCAGCCCCTGGGCACGCAGCACCTCGGCGACGACCGCTCCCCACGGCCGGCGCAACCCCGCCACGGCCGGGAGTTCCGGGTCGGTCAGCAGCGCGGGTGCCGGGCCGGTGCGCAGTCCGTCCGGGGTGAGCACCGCCGCGTCGTCGGCCCAGCGCAGCGCCAGGTCCATGTCGTGGGTGGCCATCACCACGGTGGTCCCGGCACCGCGCAGGGTGCCGAGCACGCCCAGCAACCGCTCCTGGCCCTGCGGGTCCAGACCGGCCGTCGGCTCGTCGAGCACCAGCACCCGCGGGCGCATGGCGACCGCGCCCGCGATGGCGGCGCGCTTCCGCTGCCCGTACGACAGCTGGTGGGTGGGCCGGTCCCGCAGCCCGGCGATGCCCAGCGCCTCCAGGGCCTCCGCGACACGGGCGCGGACCTCGGGCTCGGGCAGCCCCAGGTTCAGCGGGCCGAAGGAGACGTCCTGCTCCACCGAGGCGGCGAAGAGCTGGTCGTCCGGGTCCTGCACCACGAGCTGCACCGTGGTGCGCAGCCGCGTCAGGTCCTTGCGGTCGTGACCGACGGGCGTGCCCGCCAGCCGCAGTTCGCCGGCGGCGCACCGCAGGCCCCCGCTCAGCAGCCGGAGGAGCGTGGTCTTCCCGCTGCCGTTCCGGCCCAGCACCACCAGGGCGCGGCCCTCGGTGACCGCGAAGTCCAGGTCGCGCAGGACCCAGGGGCCGTCCTCGTAGGCGAAGCCGGCCCCCGCCAGTTCGACCAGCGGGGCGGTGTCCCCGGGGACGTGGGCGGAGGCGGGGGAGGCGGAGGTCACGTCGGCAGCCTTTCCAGGAGGAGGGTGAGCGCCGTCAGCGTCGCCAGCAGGGCGCCCGCCGCGGCCAGGAACCGGCCCGAGAGCCGGGACTCGGGCACCAGCACGCGCAGCGAGCCGTCGTAGCCCCGCCCCGAGAGGCCCTGCTGGAGCCGGGCGGCGCGGTCGAAGGCGCGGACGAACGCCGTGGCGCCGAGCCCGGCCAGCGAGCGCCAGGCGGCCGCGCGCGTGGTGTGCCCGAGCCGGGCCGCCTGCGCGGCCCGGACCCGGCGTACCGAGTCCAGCAGCAGGAAGCTCATGCGGTACATCACCAGCGCCACGTCCACCACCGCGGGCGGCACGCCGGCCCGTACCAGCCGGGGCACCACGTCCGAGACCGGCGTGGTGAAGGCGAACAGCAGCAGGCCCAGCGAGGCGGCGGAGGTACGCAGCAGCAGCGCGCCGGCGTGCGCGGGCCCGTCCGGGGCGAGCGACAGCGGACCCGCCGGGCCGCCCACCTGGAACAGCAGCGGTACCGCTCCGGTGACGCAGAAGCCCAGCGGGATGCGGAACGCGCGCCACAGCGGACGGGGTGCCACGCCGGCAGGCCCGAGCAGCACGGTCAGCGTGGCCGCGGCGACCAGTGGTGCGCCGGGCCAGGGCGGCAGGGAGACCGCCAGCACGGTCAGGCCGAGCCCCAGCACGGCCTTCTCCAGGGGATGGCGGCGGCGCCAGCGACTGCTGTGCGCCGCCGCGTCGATGGGCAGCACGCGGGGCTAGCGCGCCGGCTCGTCGCCCCGGGGCCCGGCGCCGGGCCGGGAGCCCGCCGCCGGGTCCGGCGCCGCGGCCGCGGGGGCCGTGCGGCCCGTCCGGTCCGTCGTCGCGGGGTCCGCGGCCGGGGTGCGGGCGGCGAGAGCCGCGCCCTGGCGGCGGCCGCGACGGAGACCGAAGTAGTACGTCAGCACGCCCGTGCCGATCGCGGCCTGGACCGCGAAGAGCGCCGACTCGATCTCCCCCGACGGCGGTTCGTACAGCGGCGAGAACCACGGCTCGTAATCCGGGTCGTTCTCGGTGACGGCGGTCTCCGCCCGGCCGTCCGCCCCGGTGAACGGCTCCTCCTCGTCGTCGCCCAGCCCGAGTGCCACGGGCAGCACCGCCAGCGCCGCCACGGCGGCCAGCAGCAGCAGATTGATTTTCGTGTGCCGGCTCATCGGGCCATCGCCTCCCGCTCGTCGGTGCCCGGCGTACCGGCGCTCCGGCGGAGCACCCCCAGGCGGACCAGGTCACTCCGGCTCGACCGGGTGAGCAGGCGCATCACCAGCACCGTCAGCAGGCCCTCGCTGACCGCCAGTGGGAGCTGGGTGACGGCGAAGATGCCGCCGAACTTCGCCAGCGCGCCGGCGAAGCCGCTCGCCGGGTCCGGGAAGGCGAGCGCGAGCTGCACGCTGGTGACGCAGTAGGTGCTCAGGTCCGCGACGAAGGCGCCGGCGAAGACGGCCGCCATCAGCGGCGCGCCCGTCCGGCGCAGCAGCCGGTAGGCGCCGTACCCCGCCCACGGGCCGACCACGGCGAGGGAGAAGGCGTTGGCGCCCAGTGTGGTGAGACCGCCGTGCGCGAGCAGCAGTGCCTGGAAGAGCAGGGTGAGCGTGCCCAGCACGGCCATCACCGGCGGGCGGAAGAGGATGGTGCCCAGCCCCGTTCCGGTGGGGTGGGAGCAACTCCCGGTCACCGAGGGGATCTTCAGCGCCGAGAGGACGAAGGTGAAGGCGCCGGACGCGCCGAGCAGCAGGGTGGATTCGGGGTGGGCCCGGACCTCGCGGGTCAGCGCGCGCACGCCGTGGAGGACGAAGGGGGCGGCGGCGGCGCTCCAGGCGGCCGCGTGCAGCGGGGGCAGATACCCCTCGGCGATATGCATCTGGGGAGACCTCTCCAGCACCTCGTGGATGGACGGCACGCCTTGGCCGGTCTCCTGGCTGACGGGTGATGCCGCCCGTGCTCCGCCTTCCCGGACCGTACGGTCGCCCGCACGGGTCCAGTGGCTTCCCGCAGGGGGATGGAGCCGGACTTCCCGATCACAGTGGCGAGGGCCGCACCGGCATCGCACCGGTTTCCCGTCACCAAGGCCCTGCGACAGTAGTGGGCCGCACGGCGTGTCCACAACACCCCACCGCGGGCGGGGATGTGGGAAGTGTCACCGCAGCATCGCAGGTCACGGGCGTCCCGGCATCACCGGGCGGCTCCGGGGCGGCGGCCCTCCGGGAGGAAGAGCACCGAGTTCACATAGCGCCGGTGCGGTGCCAGGGAGCGCCGGAGAAGACCGTCTTCGGCCACATGCGCCGTACGTTCCTGATGCCCCGCGAGGTCGAAGACGGCCAGCGGCACCCACTCCCGCGCGGGCAGCACCCAGCCGGCGTAGCCGTGCCCGGCGAGCAGCTCCAGCACCGGCCCGGGAGGCTGGATGCGCGTCTCCAGCTCCACGAAGAGGGCGGGACGGTCCCGTGCCAGGGTCCGCTGCGCGCCGCGCAGCACCGCCTGCTCGCTGCCGTCCACGTCCACCTTCAGCACGGTGACCGCCCGCAGGTCCAGCGCGTCCAGCGGCACGCAGCGGACCTCCAGCGCCGCCCGGTGCACCGTGCGCCGTACCAGCGAGGAGATGCCGCGGTCCCCCCGGCCGTCCGCCGGCAGCCACAGGGTCGCCGTCCCGGCGTGCTCCGCGGCGGCGGCCTGCACCACCTCCACATGGTGCGGCGTGGTCTGCCGCAGCCGCCGGGCCAGGTGCGGCACCGGCTCCAGTGTCAGCACCCGGTCGGCGCGCGCGGCCAGCCGCCGGCTCCACGGCCCGTACCAGCCGCCGACGTCCACCGCCGTGCCGCCGTGCGGGCAGAAGTCGGCCAGCCGCGCGAGCTCCGGTTCGAAGCGCGGGTAGAGGAGGTCGGTGGCCGCCCGCAGTGCGCGCGGCGGCAGGTGCGGGGCCAGGCGGGCGGCGAGGGTCACGAGGAGGGCTCCTCCCGGGCGGCGAGCCGGGCGAGCAGCCGGATGTGCTCCCCCTCCGGGACCTGTTCGCCGGAGGAGGGCAGGAGCTGCGGGACGCCGTCCACGATCGGGTAGCGGCGCCGCAGACGGGGGTTGTAGAGCGCGTCTCCCTGCTCCAGCAGGGTCAGCGGGCCCTTGTCGAGCGGGCAGGCGAGGAGCGAGAGCAGCGGGTCATCGGGGGACATGGCGTCGGCCTTCCGTGCGGGTACGGGCGCGGAGCGGGCCGGTGGCGTGCCCCGGAGGCTCCGGGGCGCGGCCGGGCCCGGCCGCGGCGAGGGTGCGCCCGGCGGACGGGAGCCGGGGCGCGGCGGGGGCGCCGGGGGTGTGCGGGTCCGCGGTGTGCGGTGTCCCGGGGTCCCGGCCGCCGGTCTGCGGGTCCGTCGCGTGCGCGCCGGCGTGGGGCAGGGCGTCGGCGCCCGAGGTGACATGGGGAGGGCTGTCGGCATCCGAGGTGGCGTGGGGCGGGGCGTCGGCCTGCGCGGTGGTGCGCTGCGGCCCGGCATCCTGCGCGGCGGTGTCGTGCCGGGGCAGGCTCAGCAGCACGGTGACGGCGAGCGCGGCGCCGCCGAGCCGCAGCGCCAGCCGCAGCGGTTCCGCGGGCAGCGGCTCCGCGAACGCGAACGAGCCGCTGACGACCGTGAAGAGGAACGTCACCGTGGTGCAGACCGGCACGATCAGGGAGGCGCGGCAGCGCTGCAGCGCGGTCTGGGACAGCACCAGCCCCGTGGAGCCGGTGCACACCAGCAGATAGGGGTACGGCGAGGTCAGCAGCGCGCCCAGGGTCGCCGTGGCGTCCGGTGTCAGCAGCCCGGCCACGCCCTTGATCGCCAGCGAGCTGACGCCGTACAGGAAGCCGACTGCCACCCCGTACGGCACGCCCGCGGTGGGCAGCCGGTGGCGGCGCCGCGCGCGGCGCTCCGCCGCCAGGAACAGCCCCAGCCCGAGGACGAGCGAGGGCACGCAGACCCCCAGCAGCACCGGCGCCGGGGCGATCCGGGCGATCTCCCCCTCGCTGCCGGGCAGCGACAGCACGATCATCACCAGGGCGGCCAGCACGGCGGCCATGCCCCGGCGCTCCCGGCCGGACGGCTGCTCGCCCAGGAACAGGGCGGAGAGCAGCAACAGCATCACCAGGCCGGTGACGAAGAGCCCCTGGGCCGCCACCAGGGGCAGCGTGCGGTAGACCACGAGCTGCGCGGCGAAGCCCAGCAGCAGCGCCGCCGCCCCCACGATCCACAGCGGGCTGCGCAGCAGGGCGAGGACCACCCGGGCCGGCCGGGCGGCCGAGAGCGGCGGCAGCGCGGAGAGCGCCCGCTTCTCCACCACGAAGCCGGTGCTGAAGAGCAGGTTGGCCAGCAGCGCCGCGGCCACACCCCAGAGCATCACGGACCGCCGTCCGGGCCACCGGCGCTCACCGGTCCGCCCGCGCGCCCCGGTCCGCCCGCGCGCCCCGGTCCGCCGGGTCCGCCGGGTGCGCCGGGTGCACGCCGGGCGTGCACCAGCAGGATGGAGGCCAGCGAGGGCGCCCGGCAGGCGAGCCGGTCCAGCGGCCGCAGCGGACGGGGCACGTCGTGGTAGGGCGCGCCGCTGATCCGCACCACCTCGAAGCCCGCGGCGGGCAGCAGGGTGCGCAGCGCCCGCGCGGTGTAGAGCCGCAGATGGCCCACCACCTGGGAGCCCGGGCGGCCGTGCACGCCGCGCAGGCTCACCTCGGAGAA
This sequence comes from Streptomyces sp. JJ36, assembly GCF_021696945.1. Classification (GTDB taxonomy): domain Bacteria; phylum Actinomycetota; class Actinomycetes; order Streptomycetales; family Streptomycetaceae; genus Streptomyces. The sequence continues at coordinate 2,011 of NZ_JACYHE010000092.1, read as the reverse complement.
GACCGGCTGCACCCCGGCGAGCAGCAGCCCGCGGTTGTACCAGGCGGCCAGGTTCGGCGTGGAGAGCAGCAGGTGACCGCCGGGACGGAGCACCCGGCGCAACTCGTCCAGGGCGGCGTCCGGGTCGACGAGATGCTCGATGACCTCGCTGAAGAGCACCGCGTCGGCGACGCCGTCCGCGAACGGAAGCCCGGTCAGCTCGCCGCGCACGGCGGTCATCCGGCGTGCGGCGCGGCGCAGCGCGTCCTGCGACCAGTCCACGCCGACCACCCGGTGCGGGGCGAGCAGCGGCGCCGCGGTGGCCGCGGCGGAGCCGTCGCCGCAGCCGACGTCCAGCACGGTCCGCGGGGTGCGGCCGCCGCCCAGGGCCCGGGCCAGGATCGCCGCCTGCCGCCGGCTGCGGTCCGGCCCGGAGGCCACCGGCGTGGCCGGGTCCTCGTAGAGCTCCCGTAGGCCGCCGGGGACGGCCGTCCGGTGCTCGGTGCCGGTGCTCACGGGCGGGCCCCCTTTCCGGAGGTGCCGCCGGTCTCGCTGGTGCCGGTGTTCCGGTTGGTGCCGGTGTCGCTGGTGGGACCGGAACTCGTGGTGAAGCTGCTGTTCTCCGCGGTGCCGGTGGTTCCGGCGGGGTTGCCGGCGTGGCCGGCCATGTCAGCGGACGCCGGCGCGTAGCCGGTGGCCGCCAGCGCCCCGGCGAACAGCGCGCCGAGCCGCCGTCCCGCCGCGTCGTCGAAGCAGGCCCGGGACCAGCGCAGCGCGAGCTGGAGCCGGCCCCCGGTGGAGACCGTCGTCACCGACAGGCCGCGGGGCGCCCGGGCCGGCGCCGAGAACCACACCGCGGTCGCCCGCCCCGCGTCCCCGAAGTCCAGCGGGTAGGGGACGCGCCCGATGTTCGACAGCAGGGTGGTGGACGCCCACGGCGCGGCCGCGGAGCGCAGCGCCCGGGTGCAGGCGCCACGTACCCCGACGGGCAGCACGGGAGCGGTCAGCAGACCGGCGCCGAAACCCAGTTGCGGCCGGTCCGTGGTCTTCAGCGCCCGGGTACGGGCGGCGGTGGCGCGCAGCAGCGCCTCCACCGCGGCCCGGTCGGGCGGGCCGTCGGCGGTGAGCCGGTCGTGCAGCGCGCGTTCCTCGGGCCCGAAGGTCACCTCGACCAGCCGGGTCCCGTTCCCGATGGGCATGCCGGCGGTGCGCGGCCGGTCGTCCACCGGCATGGTGATCCGCACCGGGCGGACCGGCCGCCCGTGCAGCCGGTTCCAGCGCGCCGCCGTCAGCCAGGTGGCCACCAGGAGCTGGTCGTTGACCGTGTACGCCGCCGGTGCCCCAGCGGCGCGTGGCGGGCGCGGGGGCACCGGCAGCTCGGTCACCAGCATGCCGTTGCCGGGTGCGCCCGGGGCCGCGCTGTCCGGGGCGACGCGTGCGGGCCGGGCCCAGCGCGACCCGCCGGGCCCGGCGCCCGCACCGCCGGCCGGGGCGCCGCCGGTGCGTACCGGCGTGGGGGCGGGCGCGTTGTCCACGCCGCCGTAGAGCTCGGCGGCGGTGGCCAGGACGCGGAGGCAGGCCGGGCCGTCGAGCGCGGTGTGGTTGATCGTGACGAGCAGCACCCAGGAGCCGTCGTACTCCACCACCTCCAGGCGCACCGGCGGCGAGGCGTCCAGCGGCGGGCACACGGCCAGCGCCCGTGCCCGTGCCGCGGCGAGCGTGCCGCCGGGATACGTCACCGGGTCCCGGTCCGGGACACCGGTCAGCTCCCACACGTACCGCCGGTGCCACCAGCGGGACGGTGCCTGGCGCATGAGGATCCGCGGGTGCCTGGCCAGGGCGCCGGCGACGGCCGCGCGCAGCCGGGCGGGGTCGGGGCGGGCGGGCAGATGGATCTCGATGTGGACGGTCTCCGGCTCGGTCTCGTCGAGGCAGTGCCGGGTGATCTCGTCGACCGTCGGGAACGGGGTGCGGCCCGCGGGAGCCGGCCGCGGGCGCGCCGGGGCGCCCGGCGGCGCGGCCCCCCCGTGGC
>NZ_JACYHE010000091.1 GCF_021696945.1 Streptomyces sp. JJ36 | reverse complement strand
GCACCGCGCGCACCGGCCCCGCACCCACCGCACACCGCCCGACGCCGCCCCGGCGCCGGCCGCCCGCGCGCCCGCCGCGCACGGCCGCCCGGCGGCGTCCGCCTCCCTCAGGACCCCAGGACCCCACATGTTCCGAACAGCCTTGCGCAACGTACTCGCGCACAAGGGCCGGCTGCTGATGACCGTGCTCGCCGTGATGCTCGGCGTGGCCTTCGTCGCCGGCACGCTGGTCTTCACCTCCACCGTTCAGGAGGCGTACCAGAAGAGCTCCGAGAAGGGCTTCAGCCATGTCGACGTGGCGATCCAGCCCGACGCGGGCGACGGCGACGACGGCACGCCCGGTCCGCCGCCGAAGCTGAGCCGGCAGACCCTGGAGAAGGCCGCCGCCCTGCCCGGCGCCGAGTCGGCCACCGGCGTGGTCTCCGGCTTCGCCGCACTCGCCGGCAAGGACGGCGGGCTGGTCGGCGAGGGCTGGTCCACCCGGGGCGCCAACTACTACGCGGGCCCGGACGGCGGCGGTGAGGACCCCCGCTACCCGATGCGGGACGGCCGGCCCCCGCGCGAGCCCGGCGAGGTCGCGCTGGACGCCCGGACCGCCGAGCGTACGGGCTACGAGGTCGGCGACACCGTACGGATGTCCGTCGACGGACCGGTGCGCGAGGAGAAGATCGTCGGCGTCTTCACCACCGACGACGGCAACGTCGCGGCCGGCGGCACCCTCGTCCTCTTCGACGACGCGACCGCGCAGCGGCTCTTCGCCGAGCCCGGCCACTACACCGAGATCCAGCTCGCCGCCGCCTCCGGCACCTCGCAGCGGGAGCTGAAGGCGCAGGCCGAGAAGGTGCTGCCGCCCGAGTCGGAGGCGGTGACGGGGCAGCGGCTCGCCGACGACCAGTCGAAGGCGATCGAGCAGCAGATGTCCGGGTTCCAGACGGCGATGCTCGCCTTCGCCGGCATCTCGCTCTTCGTCGGCATCTTCATCATCGCCAACACCTTCACCATGCTGGTCGCCCAGCGCACCAAGGAGCTGGCGCTGCTCCGCGCAGTCGGCGCGAGCCGCCGGCAGGTGACCCGTTCGGTGCTCGTCGAGGCCACCGCCGTCGGCGCGGTCGCGGCCGTCGCGGGGCTCGGCGCCGGCGTCGGCATCGCCGTGGGTCTGCGTGCGCTGGTGGGGTCGTTCGGCGAGATGCCGGAGGGCGGCCTGATCATCTCCCCGACGACGATCGTGGTCTCGCTGCTGGTCGGTGTCGTGGTGACCGTGCTGGCCGCCTGGCTGCCCGCCCGGCGGGCCGCCAGGATCCCGCCGGTGGCGGCCATGGGCAGCGTGCACGCACCGTCCACCACCCGCTCGCTGGTGCTGCGGAACACCGTCGGCGCCCTCTTCGCCGGTGCCGGTACGGCCCTGGTGCTGGCCGCCACCTCGATGGAGGACGGCAAGGCCCCGATGGGCCTGGGCGCCGGGCTGCTGCTGATCGGCGTGTTCGTGCTCACCCCGCTGCTGTCCCGGCCGCTGATCGCGGCCGCGGCCCCGGTGCTGCGGCTGTTCCACGTCAGCGGAAAGCTGGCCCGGCAGAACGCCGTACGGAACCCGCGCCGTACCGCCGCCACCGCCTCCGCGCTGATGATCGGGCTCACCCTGATCACCGGGCTCACGGTCGTCGCCGCGGGCGTGCAGCAGGCCATCGACAAGATGGCCACCGACTCCCTGAAGGCCGACTACTCGGTCTCCATGGCGAACTACACGCCGCTCTCCCCGGACGTGGAGCGCACGCTCTCCGGCCTGGACCAGGTGACCGCCAGCTCCCCGCTGCGGAACTCCGAGTCCCGGATCGACGGCGAGACGGAGTACCTGACGGGCGTGCGCGCGGACTCCATCGACGAGCTCGTCAGCCTCGACTTCACCGCCGGCTCCTGGTCCGGCGTCGCCGGCGGCGAGAAGGTGGTCGTCGACTCCGCCACCGCCGGGGACCACGGCTGGAACGTCGGCTCCGCCTTCGAGGTGACGTACGAGGACGGGAAGACCGGCGAGCTGACCGTGGCCGGGATCTACCAGGGCAACGAGATGATCCAGGGCATCATGCTGGACACCGCGACCCTCACCCCGCACATGGCGCAGGTCACCGACATGCAGGTGATGGTGAAGACGGCGGACGGCACCGGAGCGGCCGTCAAGGACGCCCTGGAGAAGGGCCTGGGGAACAACCCGGCGATCCTGGTGCAGGACAAGGAGGACATCTCGGAGAGCATCGCGCAGCTCATCAGCGTCCTGCTGAACATCCTCTACGGGCTGCTGGCGATGGCCGTCATCGTCGCCGTGCTCGGGGTGGTGAACACCCTGGCGATGTCCGTCTTCGAGCGCGGCCAGGAGATCGGCATGCTGCGGGCCATCGGTCTCGACCGGCGCGGCGTGAAGCGCATGGTGCGCCTGGAGTCCCTGGTGATCTCCCTCTTCGGCGGGGTCCTGGGGATCGGCCTCGGGGTCTTCCTCGGCTGGGCCGTGGGCGAACTGATCGCCGCCTCCCTGGACACCTACACGCTGGTGCTGCCCTGGGACCGGATCGCGGTCTTCCTGGCGCTGGCCGCGGTGGTGGGTGTGCTGGCCGCGCTCTGGCCGGCGCGGCGCGCGGCGCGGCTGAACATGCTGACGGCGATCAAGACCGAGTGACACGCGGCGCGGCACACCGCCCGCGGAGCCCGGCACGCACCAACGGCGTGCCGGGCTCCGGCGTCTCACGCCCCGGCACACGGCTGCCGGCTTCGTCGCGCGGCCTCCTCTCCCGGCACCTCGCGATCCGGCACGGCCGTCCCGGGGCCGGGCCGCGGCGTGGGGCCCGGCCGGGCGGCCACGGAGAGACCGTGGACAAACACGGCGTGCGCTGGTAACGGGTAGGCCTGCAGGCGGGCGCGGCACGCCGGGGACCGTACCCGTGGGTCCGTGCGCGACGGCGTGCCTCCCCCGCCGGCCCGCCGACCGCCCCGGACAGCGGGGTGGACCGCACCTGCCCGTTCTCACCGAGAGGTCTCCGCATGCTGCCGACACGCCGTGGACCACGGCGGATACCGCCGGGCGCCCCGACCGGGACCGCCGCCCCGCAGCCGGCCGCGGACCGGCCTGCCGCCGCGGGACGCTCCGGGGCGCCGGCATGACGGCGCCCCTCGTCGTCCTGACGGGAGCCACCGGCTTCATCGGTTCCACCGTGCTGCACCGCCTCGCCGGCACCGCCGGGCGCGTCCGGCTCCGGGTCCTCACCCGCCGCCGGATCGCCCTGCCCGTACCGGCGGAGCAGGTGCACGCGGACCTGGGCGACCCCGGGTCGCTCGCCGGCGCCTGCGAGGGAGCGCAGGTGCTGCTCCACCTCGCCTCGTACATCGGCGCCGACGCGGACCGGTGCCGGCAGGTCAACGAGACGGGCACGGCGCACCTGATGCGGGAGGCCGTACGGGCCGGCGTGCCCCGCGTCGTCCACCTCTCCACCACCGCCGTGTACGGGCCGGGACCGCACCGGGACGTGGAGGTCGGCGACGTGCGGCCCCGCCCGGCCTCGGCGGTCAGCCGGTCCCGGCTCGCCGCGGAGGCCCACGCCCTGCGGGCGGGTGCCCTGGTGCTGCGCGCGGGCCTGGTCCTCGGCCCGGGCGACCGGTGGGTCGTCCCCGCCCTCGCGGAGCTCTGCGCCCGCGCCCCGGGGTACTGGAACGGGGGCCGCGGTCACGGGTCCTACATCGACGTCGCGGACCTGGCCCGCCTGACCGCCGCGGCCGCCGTGGACACCGACCGCCCCGTGCGCGGCGTCCACCATGCCGCGCACCCGGCCCCGGTGCGGGTGCGCGAGCTGCTCGACGCCCTCGCCGCGCAGGACGTGCTGCCGCGACCGAGGGACGAGCTGACGCGGGACGAGGCCCACGCGCTGCTGCGCCGGAACCCCGGGCGGGTCACCGAGCGGCAGTTCGGCCTGCTGACGGACGACCACTGGTACCGCGCCACCCGCCTCTGGGCCCGCTGCGGCTGCGCCCCCGGCCCCGGCCCGCTGGCCCGGCTCCCCCGGGCCCGCACCTGGTACCGCGACCTCCTCGCCGCGTGACCCGGCAGCCGGCGCCCCGTCGCGCCGGGTGCGGCCGGAGCCCTAGCCCTGCCACTCCCGGGGGCGCAGCGGCAGCCCCGAGGCCCCGGAGGCGGGGGGGCGGACCGCGAGGACCTGGTTGACGCCGATGCGGTTGCGTTCGAAGGCGAGCGCGGAGGCGGCCATGTAGAGGCGCCACACCCGGGCCCGGCCCGGCGAGGTGAGCCGCACCGCGGCGGGCCACTGCCGCTGGAGGTTGGCCACCCAGGCGCGCAGGGTGAGCGCGTAGTGCTCCCGGAGGGACTCCACGTCGCGCACCTCGAACCCGGCCTCCTCCAGCAGGGCGACGGTGCGTCCGACCGGGGCGAGTTCGCCGTCCGGGAAGACGTAGGCGTCGATGAACGGGTCCACCTCGTACGCCTCCTCGTCCGGCTCCGGGCGGCGGGCGATCTGGTGGTTGAGCAGCCGGCCGCCCGGGGTGAGCAGGCGGTGCAGCGTGTCGGCGTACGCGCGGTAGCGGACGGCGCCGACGTGCTCGGCCATGCCGACGGAGGCGATCGCGTCGTACGGGCCGTCCACGATCTCCCGGTAGTCCTGCACCCGCACCTCGACGCGGTCGGTGAGCCCCTCCTCCGCGATCCGCTTGCGGGCGTACACCGCCTGCTCCTGGGAGAGGGTGACGCCGACGGCGCGTACGCCGTGCTCGCGTGCCGCGTGCAGCACCAGCGAGCCCCAGCCGCAGCCGACGTCCAGCAGCCGCTGACCGGGGCGCAGCGCCAGCTTGCGGCAGATCAGCTCCAGCTTGTCGCGCTGGGCGTCCTCCAGGGTGCCGCCCTCCTGCCAGTAGGCGCAGGAGTAGACCATGGAGGGGCCGAGGACCAGCTCGTAGAAGTCGTTGCCCACGTCGTAGTGGTGGCTGATGGCGCTCCGGTCGCGGAGCAGCGAGTGGCGGAGGCCGGTGCGTCGCCGCGCCTCCTCGCGGGGCGGCGGCGGGGGCGGCCAGGGCCCGGCGAGGGCGAGCAGCTCCCGGGCGGCGTGGCGGACGTCCGGGTCGCGGGCGAGGGCCGGCAGGCCACGGCCGGCGCTTCCGTCCTCCCGCTCCCAGAGGTGCCCGGCCAGCCGGCCCAGCGCGTCGTAGAGGTCGCCCTCCACGTCCAGTTCGCCGGCCACCCAGGCGCGGGCCAGGCCGAGTTCGCCCGGCCGCCACAGCAGGCGGCGCAGGGCGCGGCGATGCCGGATCACCAGCACCGGGGTGCCCGGTGGGCCGGACTCGCTGCCGTCCCAGGCCCGCAGCCGGAGCGGGAGCGGGGCGTCGAGCAGACGCTCGGCGAGCGAGTGGAGCCGCGCGGCGGCACTGGACATGGCGGACACCTCCGGGGGAGTGAGCGCAGTCTCTCCGCGTAACGCCATGGAACGGCACGATATGCCTCAGCCGTCCCCCCGGCACCCGGGTTTCACACCTCCGGGTACGCCACAGGGGTTGTGAGCCCCACGGATGGCTCACAACCCCTGTCGTGTCCGTACGGGCGTGCGCGGCGCCCGGTGGGTACGGCCGCGCCACCGTGAACGGCGCCCCGGCGCCGTACGGTGGCGGACCGTCAGCCCGCCTTGGCCTTCTCCTGCCGGTTCTTGCGGGCACCGGCCGGGGCCTCCGCCTTCGCCGCCGCGGCGGCGGTGACGGGCGCGGCGGCCTCGTAGAACTCCTCGCGAGGCTTCTCCACCGCGCCCAGCGAGACGACCTCACGCTTGAGGAACATCTGCAGGGTCCAGTCGGCGAACACCCGGATCTTCCGGTTCCAGGTGGGCACGGCCAGGCCGTGGTAGGTGCGGTGCATGTACCAGGCGAGCCGGCCGCGGAGCCGCAGGGTGAGCTTGCCCAGCTTCACCATGGCGACGCCCTTGTGCAGGCCGAGGCCGGCCACGGCCCCCTTGTTGGCGTGCTTGTAGTCGCTCTGCGGGAAGCCGCGGATGCCGGAGATGACGTTGTCGCCGAGGGCCTTCGCCTGCCGCAGGGCGTGCTGCGCGTTCGGCGGGCACCAGGCGCCCTCGCCGGCCGCCAGGTCCGGGATCTGGGCGTTGTCCCCGGCGGCCCAGATGTAGTCGGTGCCCTTGACCTGGAGCGTCGGCTCGGTGTCCACGTGACCGCGCGGGCCGAGGGGCAGGCCGAAGCGGGCGAGCGCCGGGTTGGGCTTCACCCCGGCGGTCCACACGACCGTGTTGGAGTCCACCTCGAGGCCGTTGGAGAGCACCACATGGCCGTCGACGCAGGACTCCATGGAGGTCTTGAGGTAGACCTCGATGCCGCGGTTCTGGAGGTGCTCGCGGCCCCAGTCGCCGAGCTTCGGGCCCACCTCGGGAAGGATCTTGTCGGCGACGTCGACGAGCACGAAGCGCATGTCCTCGCGCCGCACGTTCGGGTAGTACTTCGCCGCGTCCCGTGCCATGTCCTCGACCTCGCCGATGGTCTCGGCGCCCGCGAAGCCGCCGCCGACGAAGACGAAGGTGAGCGCCCGGCGCCGGACGGCCTCGTCCTGGGTGGAGTCGGCCTTGTCGAGCTGCTCCAGGACGTGGTTGCGCAGGCCGATGGCCTCCTCGACGCCCTTCATGCCGATGCCGGTCTCCGCGAGGCCGGGGATGGGGAAGGTGCGGGAGACGGCGCCGAGGGCGACCACCAGGTAGTCGAAGGGCAGCTCGTACGCCTCGCCGACCAGCGGGGCGACGGTCGCCACCCGGCGGTCCTGGTCGACGGTGGTGACGCGGCCGGTCAGCACCTCCGCCTTGGGGAGTACCCGCCGCAGCGGGACCACGACATGGCGCGGGGAGAGGGAACCGGCAGCGGCTTCGGGAAGGAAGGGCTGGTACGTCATGTAGGAGCGGGGGTCGACGACGGTGACCGTCGCCTCGCCGTACCGCATCTTCTTGAGAATGCGGCGCGCCGCGTACAAACCGACGTACCCGCCACCTACTACGAGGATTCGAGGACGCTCCGTGGTGCTCATGCCATCGAGTATCCAGCACCCGGATGGGGGGTGCTCGTGAGGGCCTTCACAAGCACCCCCGGCACCTCTGTTACACTCCGCGGCCCGCCGCGTGGACCCGCCGCCACGGCACCAGACCATCCGGCCTCTCCGCGTCGTCGGCACCGGCGTGAGCTGCGCTTATCACGTGCGCCCCCGGTGGACCACCGCGCCACGCCGGTACGGCGGTGGGGGCGCCGGAAGCGGCCGGCGCGGGCCGCCGGAGCGCCCCGGGTGCGCCACATGCGCCTCACACACCACCGGAAGGCCCTCACAGGGGCCGGACGGGGGACTTTTCCTTGTGAAGAACTTCACGAACTTTCCGCCCGGACCCGGAACCCGGATCGCCCGGCACGCCGACGACGCCCCTCAGAGGAGCGCCCGGCCCCTCTGACGAGCGGGTACGCCCCCTCAGACCAGCGACCAGGCGATGCCGTCCAGGATGTCGTGCTCGCTCACGACCACCTCCCGGGCGCCACTGCGCTCCATGACCGCGCGCAGCACCAGCGCGCCCGCGAGGATCACGTCGACCCGGCCCGGGTGCATCACCGGGATCGCGGCCCGCTCCGCGTGGGTGGACGCCAGCAGGCGCTCGGTGACCTCCTCCACCTGGGCGCGGGAGATCCGGGAGTGGTGGATCGCCGCGGGGTCGTAGGAGTCGAGCCCGAGCGCGACGCCCGCGACGGTGGTGACCGTACCGGCCAGCCCGACAAGCGTACGGGCCTCGCCGAGCGGCACGTCCCGGGCCACGCGGTCCAGGGCGGCCGCGACGTCCCGCTCCACGGCGGCGGTCTGCTCCGGGGCCGGCGGGTCGGAGAGGGCGTGCCGCTCGGTCAGCCGGACGCAGCCGACGTCCACCGAGCAGGCCGCCCGGACCCGGTCCTCACCGACGACGAACTCCGTGGAGCCGCCGCCGATGTCCACCACCAGGTACGGCGCCGGGTGGGTGGCCGGGGACAGCTCCCGGGTCGCCCCGGTGAAGGAGAACGCGGCCTCCTGGTCGCCGGTGATCACCTCGGGCTCCACCCCCAGCAGGTCCACCACGCCGCGCACGAAGTCGTCGCGGTTCGCGGCGTCCCGGGAGGCGGAGGTGGCGACGAAACGTACCCGCTCGGCGCCGTGCTCCCGTACGGCCTGCGCGTAGCGGCGGCAGGCGGCGAAGGTGCGCTCCAGCGCCTCGGGGGCGAGGCGGCCGGTGCGGTCGACGCCCTGGCCCAGGCGGACGATCTCCATGCGCCGGTCGAGCTCCTTGAGCTCCCCGGTCTCCGGGTGCAGGTCGGCGACGAGCAGCCGGATCGAGTTGGTGCCGCAGTCCACGGCGGCGACGCGGGTCATGAGCGGGTCTCCTCGGGGTCGGCGGCGTCCGGTTCCGGCTCCGGGATCACACAGGGTCCCTTGCGCCACCACTCGGGCAGCAGGGCCAGCGCCTCGTCCCCCAGCGGGTTCACCCCCGGTCCGGCGGCCAGCGCGTGGGCGACCAGCACGTGCAGGCACTTCACCCGGTCCGGCATGCCGCCGGCGCTGGGAAAGCCGGGCAGCACCTCGATGGCGTCCCGCCGGGCGAGGTAGTCCTCGTGCGCGGCACGGTAGGCGGCGGCCAGCTCGGGGTCCCGGTGCAGCCGCTCGGACATCTCCTTCATCACGCCCTCGGCCTCCAGGGTGCCGATGGCGGAGGCCGCGCGCGGGCAGGTCAGGTAGTAGGTGGTCGGGAAGGGGGTGCCGTCCTCCAGCCGCGGCGCCGTCTCCACGACGTCCGGCCGGCCGCAGGGGCAGCGGTGGGCGATGGCGCGGAGGCCACGCGGCGGCCGGCCGAGCTGCGCCTGGAAGGCCGCGACGTCCGCGTCGGTGGGCGGGGTGGGCTCGGTCTGGGGCGGAGGGGTGTCCATCGCTGGGTTCTCTTCGCTGGTGGTCGCTGGGGCGGGACGTCTGCCGGAACGGGCCGGCGCGCACCGGTGGGCCGGTACGGGAGAGCTTACGACCCTCCCGGGCGCCGCTGCCGCCGGTGGGCGGGCCGGCCGCCGCGCGGGCGTACCCGGCGGGCGGCGGCCGCGGCGGGGGCCGGGCCAGGTCGTCCACCCCGGGGACCCCGGGCACCCGCCAGTGCGCCCGAGGGGCCGCGGCCCACGCGCCCGCGGTGCGGGCCCGGGCCACCGGTACGCGGGGAAGCTCCCGCGTCAGCGGGGCGCTCCGTCGGCGGCGTCCAGCCCCTGCCACAGGGTGCGGTACCAGGGCCCGGGCACCCCGCCACCGTCCTCCGGACGGCCGCGGTCCACGCTGCCGTCCGGCATCAGGTACGCCGTCTCGCCGGGGCGGACGAAGTGCAGATGCCGGCGGGCCTGCTGCTCCACGAAGGCCGGGTCCTGCCAGCGCTGCTTGAGCCGGCGCAGCTCCTCGACCCGCTCGCGGTCCTCCCGGGCCTGCCGGCGCAGGTCCTCGATCTCCGCGCGCTGCGCGATGTACTGCCGGGTCGGGTAGGCGAGCGCCACCACGAGGGAGCAGAGCACCAGCGCCAGCAGGGCCGCCCGCCCGGTGAGGCGGCTGCGCCGCGGGGCGCGCACCCGGCGGCTCTGCGCGCGGTAGACGCGCTCCGCGGCCTGCGCGCCGAGCGCCCGGAGCCTGGTGGCGGTCGAGAACCGGTCCGCAGGCACGTTCCTCCCCAGTCGTCGCGGGCCCTGCCGGGCGGGTGCGGGTGCCGCACACACGTCCCCGCCACCGTACGGGACGGGTGACGGGGACGGGTGCTGACGGGGCGGGGCCGACGGCGCGTCAGCCTTCCGGTCCGTGTCAGCCCTTGAAGCGGGGGAACGCGGAACGGCCCGCGTACACCGCCGCGTCGTCCAGGATCTCCTCGATGCGCAGGAGCTGGTTGTACTTGGCGACGCGCTCGGAGCGGGCGGGCGCACCGGCCTTGATCTGGCCGCAGTTGGTGGCGACGGCCAGGTCGGCGATGGTGACGTCCTCCGTCTCGCCGGAACGGTGCGACATCATGCACTTGAAGCCGTTGCGCTGGGCCAGCTCGACGGCGTCCAGGGTCTCGGTCAGCGAACCGATCTGGTTCACCTTCACCAGCAGGGCGTTGCCGGCCTTCTCCTCGATGCCGCGGGCGAGCCGCTCGGGGTTGGTGACGAAGAGGTCGTCGCCGACGAGCTGCACCGAGTCGCCCAGCTTGGCGGTGAGGGTCTGCCAGCCGGCCCAGTCGTCCTCGAAGAGCGGGTCCTCGATGGAGACCAGCGGGTAGGCGGCGACCAGCTCCTCGTAGTACGAGGCCATCTGCTCCGCGGTGCGGTTCTCCCCCTCGAAGACGTAGGAGCCGTCCTTGTAGAACTCGGAGGCGGCGACGTCCAGGGCCAGGGCGATGTCCTGACCGGGCGTGTAGCCGGCCTTCCGGACGGCGTCCAGGATGAGGTCGAGCGCCTCGCGGTTGGAGCCGAGGTCGGGGGCGAAGCCGCCCTCGTCGCCGAGGCCGGTGGCGAGGCCGCGCTCCTTCAGCACGGACTTGAGCGCGTGGTAGACCTCCGCGCCCCAGCGCACGGCCTCGGAGAAGGACTCGGCGCCGACCGGCGCGATCATGAACTCCTGGATGTCCACGTTGGAGTCGGCGTGCGAGCCGCCGTTCAGGATGTTCATCATCGGGACCGGGAGCTGGTGCGCGTTCGGACCGCCGAGGTAGCGGAAGAGCGGCAGGTCGGAGGCCTCGGAGGCGGCGTGCGCGACGGCCAGCGAGACGCCCAGGATGGCGTTCGCGCCGAGCGAGGACTTGTCCGCGGTGGCGTCCAGGTCGAACATCGCCTGGTCGATCAGCCGCTGCTCGGTGGCGTCGTAGCCGACGAGCTCGGGACCGATCTGCTCGATGACGGCCAGGACGGCCTTCTCGACGCCCTTGCCGCCGTAGCGGCCGGTGTCGCCGTCGCGCAGTTCCAGGGCTTCGAAGGCCCCGGTCGAGGCGCCGGACGGGACGGCAGCACGCCCGGTGCTGCCGTCGTCGAGGCCGACCTCGACCTCGACCGTGGGGTTGCCTCGCGAGTCGAGGATCTCGCGGGCCACTACGACGTCGATGGACGGCACGAGGTTCTCCTTCGTGTGTGCTCTGGTTCCTGACCCCAGAGCCTAACCGCCTCCCGCCGTGATTCTGTTTGTTCCCCTGGTAAAGAAAACGCTCCGTTACGGAACCGGTCCGTAACAGAGCGTTCTCCAGGCCGTCATGGACGGACACATCCGGACATCGCGCCGGGCGTGGGGCGCGGACGAAGCACACCGAGCGTCAGGCACAGCCCCAAGCACCCATGCCCTGCATCCTGGCCAGCCGCTTCGCGACCCTGATCTGCTGCTTCTTGGTGGCGAGGTCGGCCCGGGGGGCGTAGGTGAGACCGCCGGCGGCCTTCCAGCTCGACTGCGAGAACTGCAGTCCGCCGTAGTAGCCGTTGCCCGTGTTGATGTGCCAGCGCCCGCCGGACTCGCATCTGGCGATGGCCTCCCAGTTCGGGGAGGGCGCCGCGGAGGCGGCAGCCCAGGCGCCGGAGGCGGTGACGAGGGGGGTCAGCGCGGCCAGCACGGCGGCGCCGGCCAGGACGGCGCGGAGCGGAGCGGTCCGGGAATCGTGCGGAGTTCCGGTCATGATGACGTCCTTACGTCGGCACACCCGCCGGGTCCGGCGAGTGGAACGAACGTAAGAAGGCCGGACGGAACGCCTCAAGTCGGGCGCGGAAGGGGTGAATCCGTCGCACTGGCGGGTGCATGCCCCCGGGAAACCGCAGGTCGATCCCGGGTGTCACGCAACGCGACACCCCCGGTCGGGCCCCCGGCGCCGCTGCTGCGATCACCCGATGAGCGCATCCGTTCGGGTGGTCCGGCGGCCACCGCGGGACGCCGGACGGGGCTCACCCGTGACGGGGAACGGCATCACCGGCGCCAGGGAACGGCGCCGGCACGGACGGGGGGAGGAACCCGGCACGGACGAGGCCGGAATCCGGCACGTGCGGTGGGCACGCGTCCGCCGTCGCTCACCAGTCCAGGCGCTGCCCCGGGAGGATGAGGTCCGGGTCCGCTCCCACGACCTCGCGGTTCTGCTCGTACAACGCGGGCCAGCCGCCCTCCACCTCGTGCTCCGCGGCGATCGCGGACAGCGAATCGCCCCGCTGCACGCGGTAGTCGCCGTCCCGCTCCCGCGTGTCGGCCGCGGTCTCCCCGCCGCGGGACGGCCGTTCGGCGTCCGCGGTGCGGTCCTGCTCCTCGGCCGGCTTGCCCCGGTGCCGCCCCGTGCCCTCGGGCACCCGCTCCCCCGCCGTGGGCCCGGCGGACTCACCGGACGGCGAACCCGCGTCCCGGGAGGCCCGGGGCGAGGACGACTCCGAGGACTCCGAGGAGTGCGACGGCTGACCGGAGGGCCGCTCCGCCGGCGCGGCGTCCGGCTCCTCCGCGCCCTGCTCACCCGAAGAGGAGGTGGCGCCGTCGCCGGCCCCGGTGTCCTCCGGAGCCGCGCTCCCGGTGTCCTGCGGGGCGGCCTCGCCCGCGGCCTCCTCGCCCGGCGACTCCAGGTCGGAGCCCAGCTCGTCCAGCAGCAGACCACCCGTCAGGCCGCAGCTCGGCCAGGCCTCAGGTCCCTGGTCCGCGAGGATGCGCTCCGCCACCTCGATCTGCTGACCACGGCTGGCCAGGTCCGGGCGGGCGGCGAACTCCGTGCCGCCGTACTCCTCCCAGGTCTGGATGGTCAGCTGCAGCCCGCCGTAGTAGCCGTTGTCCGCGTTGGCGCTCCACAGGCCGCCGCTCTCGCACTCGGCGACACGGTCCCAGGTGGCGCCGTCGGCGGCCTGCGCACCCGTGGCGCCCAGCAGCGGCATGGCGATGCCCGCGCCGGTGACGCCCGCGGCGACGAACAGGGCGGGTGCCTGGCGAGGGCGGCGGTGACGGCCGTTCCCGGAACGCATGTGGTGCCTCTCGTAAGACTGCGACGTGCACGTGACGATCGAGCGTCGAACGTAGCGGCGAGCGGCGGCCGTCACAAGCGAATGTCGTGCGGATCACGTAAAGGTCACGGGCAAAGCGCGCAATCCACGCATGATCAGGCCGCCGCGCCATCGCAAGTCCGCGGGATCCGTAGCGAGTTGCAGACCGGGCAGCCGCCGGAAGAGCGTGCCGAGGGCGATCCGGCCCTCGAGCCGCGCCAGCGGGGCGCCGAGGCAGTAGTGGATGCCGTGCCCGTATCCGAGGTGCTGGTTGTCGCCGCGGCCCAGGTCGAGCACGTCCGGCCGGGGAAAGCGCTCCGGATCGCGGTCCGCCGCGGCCAGCACCACCAGCACCGGCTCCCCCTCGGCGATCCGCTGCCCGCCCAGTTCGACCGGCTCGGTGGCGAACCGCCAGGTCGCCATCTCCACGGGGCCGTCGTAGCGCAGCAGTTCCTCGACGGCGGAGGCGACGAACGGCGCGTCGTCCCGCGTCACGGCGTCCTGGAACCGGGCGCGCTGCCCCGGGTCGCGCAGCAGGGCGTAGGTGCCGTTGCCGATGAGGTTGACCGTGGTCTCGAACCCGGCGAAGAGGAGGATGAACGCCATCGCCGCGGCCTCGTTCTCCGTCAGGTGCTCGCCGTGGTCCGAGGCCCGGATCAGGCCGGAGATCAGGTCGTCGCCGAGGTCGCCGCGCTTGCGGTGGATCAGCTCCGCGAGGTAGCCGCGCATCCGCTTCACCGCCCGGCCCACCCCGCCCCGCGTCCCGCCGTCGTGGCGCAGCATCATCCCGGCCCAGTCGCGGAAGTCGTCCTGGTCCTCGGCCGGCACGCCGAGGAGGTCGCAGATCGCGTAGATGGGGAGCGGGAAGGCGAACTCGTGGATCAGGTCCGCCTCGCCGCGGTCCGCGAAGGCGTCGATCAGCCGGTCGGCCAGCTCCTGCACCCGCGGCTCGAACTCCGCCACCCGGCGCGGGGTGAACGCCTTGGCCACCAGCCGCCGCAGCCGGGTGTGGTCCGGCGGGTCGATGTTGAGCAGGTGCGTCATCAGGTTGGCGCTGCGCTCGCCGGGGATGCCCGTCTTGCCCTTGCGGTGCGCCCCCCGCTCCCGGTGATGCCCCGGGTTCTTGCTCAGCCGCTGGTCGGCCAGGGCCTGCCGGGCGTCCCCGTACCTCGTCACCAGCCACGCCTCCACCCCGGAGGGCAGCGTCGCCCGGTGCACGGGCGCGTGCTCCCGGAGCCAGGCGTACGCCGGGTACGGGTCGGCGGCGAACTCCCAGCCGAAGAGGGCGGGCGCGGGGTCGGGGCTCTTCTCGTGCACGTCACGACCGTAACCGCCGGCCGCGGGGTGCCGGGCCGGGGGCGCCCCGGCGCCGGGCGCGGGGACGGGGCCGCCCCGGCCGGGCCAGCCTCAGCCGGACTCGGCGGCGCGGATGGCGTCCCGGTAGGCGCGCGCGGCGGCGCGCAGCGCCGTCTCCGGGTCCGTCCCCTCCGCCTCCGCCCGCGCGGCCAGCGCCAGCAGCTCGTACCCCACACCGCCGCCCTCGGGAGGTCCCGGCAGGCCCGCGACGCGGGCCCGCCCGGCCAGCTTCGCCGCCAGCGCGAGCGCGGGCTGCCCCAGCGGCACGCCCTCCGTGACGGACTCCCGGCGCTTCTCCGCGGCCTTGGTGCGCCGCCAGTGGACCTGGACGTCCTCCGGCGTCTCCGCCGTCTCCTCCCCGAAGACGTGCGGGTGCCGGTGCACCAGCTTCTCCACGATCGTCGCCGCGACGTCGTCGATCGCGAACGGCTCCTCGGGGTGGTCCTGGGCGATCCGCGCATGGAAGACCACCTGGAGCAGCAGATCCCCCAGCTCCTCACGCAGCGCCTCGCGGTCGCCCTCCTCGATGGCCTCGACGACCTCGTACGCCTCCTCGATGCCGTACTTGACCAGCTCTTCATGGGTCCGTGCACTGCTCCAGGGGCAGGCGGCACGTATCCGGTCCATGACCTGCACGAGGTCCAGCAGCCGGGCACCCGGCAGGTCGTACGCGCCGGGCAGCAGCTCCAGATCCGGCATCTCCTCGCGCCCGGACCCGGCCAGCCGGGCCAGCCCGTCGGTGAGCCGCGGCTCGCCCTCGGCGGTGGCCAGGACGACCACCGTCCGGCCTCCGGGCGGCTCCGCGCAGGCGTCGACCAGCTCCCGGGCGTCCGGCGCGGCGATCTCCGGCTCGACCCCGGCCTCCCGCAGATACGGGAGCTGCGGGTGCTCCGGGTCCGCGCACACCACCCGGTCCGCGGCCCGCAGGACCTGCCAGGCGGGCCAGGAGAGCAGCCCCGGAGCGACCCGGTGGCTGGTGGTGAGCAGAACGATGCGCCCGGCGGCGGGCGCGGACGCGGACCCGGGCCCCGGGGCGGGCGCGGGCGCGGACGGGGATACGGAGGAGAAATCGTGCGGCACCCTTCGAACCTAACGCACCCCTCCGGCACGCCCCGCCGCCTGCACCGACTCGCGGGGCGGCGCACGGCGGAGGGGGCGGCGGTGTCGCGACCGGGGTGGTGGGGGTTGCGTGGCCGGGTGCGGGCTTTCTCGTGGTGCGGTCACTGCTTGGCGGGCTACGGGGGCACGTGGCTGCGCCCCGCCCGGCAACCGCCCGCACCCCCACCGGGCGCGGCGCGGCCCATCAGCCCTGTGGCGCGACCGGCCATCGGCGCACCCCCGCTCCGGAACGGCCGGCAGCCGAACCCCGCACTGCCACCCACGTGCAACGAGCGGAGCGAGACGACGATGCCTCGGCCACCACGCGGCAGCAGCCCGCCACGGCAACCCCCTCACCGGCTACCGACCGCCCCGCCGCCCGGCCCCGTCACAGGCGGGTGAACCCCAGCCGACCACGCCACCCGCCACCGGCAGCATGAGCGCGCCCCAGCAAGGCACCCCTCCCCCCGTAGCCCGCCAAGCAGTGACCCCAACGACAGGCCACCCGCGCCCGGCAACGCACCGTCACCACCCCCGCCGCGCAGGCGCCCAGACCGCGAAGCCGCACCTCGCGCCCCGACGCCCGCCGGCACGCCCCGCGCGCGCCCGGCGCGCCCGGCGCTCAGGCGTGCTGTTCGCGCTGGGCTTGCTTGCCCGAGACGTCGTTCAGCCAGGGCACCTCCTCGGGAGCGAGGGAGGCGCGCTCGGTGCTCCATTCGCCGTAGCGCGGGTTGACGTCGATGTCCATCTCCTCGGAGATCCGGGAGAAGGTCTCGGTGAGGGCCTGGTTGCCCTGCGGGGTTCCGGGGTTCACCCCGGAGGCGCGGGCGATCTTCTGCACCGCGACCTGCATCCACACCCAGGCGTCGGCGTCGGAGGGCGCGACGCCCTGCTGCCGGAGCAACGCCTCCTCGAAGCCCTTCGAGCCGCCGGTCTGCCGCTCGAACCCGTCGCGGGCCCGCTGGACCTCCTGCCGGGAGACGGTGACCCCGGCATCCTCGGCGGCGCGTTCCACGATGCGGTGCCGGATCATGCCGTCCAGCGTGGCCCGGGTGAGGCTGCCGGTGCGCTGGATCATCGCCTCGCCCTCGGGGCGTTCCTGCTGCGCGTCCCGCACCGCGCCGACCCGGGACTGGAGCTGCGCCATGGTGATCCGGTCGCCGTCCACGACGGCCGCGGCGCCAGGACGCGCGTCGCTCCCGCAGGCGGTGAGCAACGGCGCCGCGGCGAGCAGCGCGGCGGCGGTGGAGACGGTGAGCGCGGACCTGCGGCGTTGCATGGGGCCTCCCGGGCGGCGGCTGGGGTTGTGCGTCTTTTCACAACCTGGCGACGATCGATGGTAGGCAGTCCGCGGGACCATGACCACTGATTCGCACGGACGAATGCGGGACGCGTGCCGTCGGAGCGGGTCGGCACGCCGCACCGTACGCCCGTCGCCACCGTACTCCGGCGGTGTGCGGGGCGCCCCGTCAGGCCGGGCAGCGGTCCAGCATCCCGCGCAGCGCCCGCTTCTCCGCGGTGGTGACCGAGAGCTCGTAGTGGGCCTTCACCGTCACCCAGCTCCGGGCGTAGGTGCACCAGTAGCCCTCGCGCGGGGGCTTCCACGCGTCGGGCGGACTGTCGCCCTTCTCCTGGTTCACGTTGTCGGTGACGGCCAGGAGCTGCGGCCGCTCCATGTCGTTGGCGAACTCCTCGCGGCGTGCGTCGTCCCAGGCCCGGGCGCCGCTGCGCCAAGCCTCGGCCAGGGGCACGACGTGGTCCACGTCGACGTCCGAGGGATCCGTCCACTCCGCGCCGTCGAAGGGGCTGCGCCAGCGGCCGGAGACGACGTCGCACTCGTCCTCGGTACGCACCTCGGTACCGTCCCGGCGGAGCACCGCGTCCCGGGTGTCGCAGCCGCCGTCCCGGGCGGACCAGTGCGGGAAGCGGTCCCGCGCGTAGCCGTCCATGGTGCCCGGGGGCCGCACCTCGAGCGAGTCCAGCAGCTTCCCGCTCGCCGGGGCGTCCCGCGACGGAGCCCCGCTCGCCGGGGCGCTGTCCCCAGGCGCCGGGTCCGGCGGCGAGGCGCCGTCCGTCTCCTCGGCGCACCGCGCGCCCGTCAGCACCATCAGGACCGCGAGCACCACGCCCGCCACACCGTGCCGCCCCCTGGCCGTCACCCGCGTCCCCTCCCATGCGTCACCACGATGCCCACCGGGCCTGCGCCCGCTCCGGCCCTGCGAACCCGGTCGGCCCGCGCGGCCGGCGGCCGCACCTCCGTCGCCCCGTCCCCGGGTCCTACCCGGACCCGGACGCGCGTCAACGGAGGTGCCCGGACGTCATACTGACAGGTGAGGGCGCGGGGCGTGCCGGTGCGCCGTCGCCACCTCCCGGCCGTACGCCCCGGGCGGGCTCGCCGCTCCGCGATAACGCCCGTCCCCCGTCCGGCCGTCAACCGGTCCCGCCGTCCCACCGCGCGGGCCCCCCGCGCACGGACACTCCCGTCAGTTCCCGAGGATGGTGGTGAGGAACTCGCCGACCCAGGCGAGGAGGTCGCGGCCGACCACCGGCTTGCCGCCGATCCCGCCGCCGGACTTCGGCCGCGGCACCAGCACCTGCCCTGCCGCCGGCTTGACGACCGAGCGCGGGTGGAGCCGCTTGAGCCGCAGCTCCTGCGACTCCCGCAGCTCGACGGGGCTGAACCGGATGTTGTTGCCCTGCAGGGTGATGTCGGTGACCCCGCAGCTCCGGGCGAGCATCCGCAGCCCCGCGACCAGCAGCAGGTTCTGTACCGGCTCGGGCAGCGGACCGTAGCGGTCGGCGAGCTCCTCCCGTACGGCGGCGATGTCCTCCTCGGAGTTGGCCGCGGCGATGGAACGGTACGCCTGGAGACGCAGCCGCTCACCCGGCGCGTAGTCGTGCGGGACGTGGGCGTCGACCGGCAGCTCCACCTTGACCTCCAGCGGCGCCTCCTCCGGCTCCTCGCCCGTCTCCAGGGCCGCGCGGTAGTCGGCGACGGCCTCGCCGACCATCCGCACGTAGAGGTCGAAGCCCACGCCCGCGATGTGCCCGGACTGCTCGCCGCCGAGGAGGTTGCCCGCGCCGCGGATCTCCAGGTCCTTCATGGCGACGTACATACCCGCGCCCATCTCGGTGTGCTGGGCGATGGTGGCAAGCCGCTCGTGCGCGGTCTCCGTGAGCGGCTTCTCCGGCGGATAGAGGAAGTAGGCGTAGCCGCGCTCCCGCCCGCGCCCGACCCGGCCGCGGAGCTGGTGGAGCTGGGAGAGGCCGAAGTTGTCGCCGCGCTCCACGATGAGGGTATTGGCGTTGGAGATGTCGATGCCGTTCTCCACGATCGTGGTGGACACCAGCACGTCGAAACGCTTCTCCCAGAAGTCCACCACGACCTGCTCCAGCGCGGCCTCCGACATCTGCCCGTGGGCGGTGGCGATGCGCGCCTCCGGCACGATCTGCCGCAGCCGGGCCGCGGCGCGGTCGATGGACTCCACCCGGTTGTGGATGTAGAAGACCTGGCCCTCACGGAGCAGCTCGCGGCGGATCGCCGCGCCGATCTGCTTCTCCTCGTACGGCCCGACGAAGGTCAGCACCGGGTGCCGCTCCTCCGGCGGGGTGGTGATGGTGGACATCTCGCGGATGCCCGTCACCGCCATCTCCAGGGTGCGGGGGATCGGGGTGGCGGACATGGTGAGCACGTCCACGTTCGCCCGCAGCTTCTTGAGCTGCTCCTTGTGCTCCACCCCGAAGCGCTGCTCCTCGTCCACGACGACCAGGCCCAGCTCCTTGAACTTCACCTCCGAGGAGAACAGCCGGTGGGTGCCGATCACCACGTCCACCGTGCCGTCCCGCAGCCCGTCCTGCACGGCCTGCGCCTCGGCCTCGGTCTGGAACCGGGACAGCGCCCGCACCTGCACCGGGAACTGCCCGTACCGCTCGGTGAAGGTGCTGAAGTGCTGCTGCACCAGCAGCGTCGTCGGCACCAGCACGGCGACCTGCTTGCCGTCCTGCACCGCCTTGAAGGCGGCCCGCACGGCGATCTCCGTCTTGCCGTACCCGACGTCGCCGCAGATCAGCCGGTCCATCGGGACCGACTTCTCCATGTCCTCCTTGACCTCGCCGATGGTGGTGAGCTGGTCCGGGGTCTCGGCGTACGGGAAGGCGTCCTCCAGCTCCCGCTGCCAGGGGGAGTCCGCGCCGAAGGCGTGGCCCGGCGCGGCCATCCGCGCCGAGTAGAGCTTGATCAGGTCGGCGGCGATCTCCTTGACCGCCTTCTTCGCCCGCGCCTTGGTCTTCGTCCAGTCGGCGCCGCCGAGACGGTGCAGCGAGGGCTGCTCGCCGCCGACGTACTTGGTGACCTGTTCGAGCTGGTCGGTGGGCACGAAGAGCCGGTCGCCGGGCTGCCCGCGCTTCGCGGGGGCGTACTCCACCAGCAGGTACTCGCGGGTGGCGCCCTGCACGGTGCGCTGCACCATCTCGATGTAGCGGCCCACGCCGTGCTGCTCGTGCACGATGTAGTCGCCCGGCTCCAGGGTGAGCGGGTCGATGGTCTTGCGGCGCCGCGCGGGCATCCGCGCGCCCTCCCGGCCCGCGGCCTTCTGCCCGGAGAGGTCCGTCTCGGTCAGCACGGCCAGCTTGAGCGCCGGGTCGACGAAGCCGTTCTCCAGCGAGCCGCAGGCCACGTGCACCACGGACGGCGCGATGCCGTCCAGGTCGCCCTCCAGCCGGGCCGCGACGCCCTCGCCGCCCAGCACCTCGACCGTACGGGCGGCCGGGCCGTGGCCCTCGGTGACGTACACGCAGCGCCAGCCGTCCGACAGCCAGCCCTTGGTGTCCGCGAGGGCGCGGGCGGTGTCGCCGCGGTACGACTCGGGGGCGCGCATGCCGAGCCGGAGGACGTCCTCGCCGTCCTCGTCGTCCTCCTCGCCGGTGCCGGCGGCGAAGGGGCTCACCGACCACCACGGCATGCCCAGCTCCCGGGCCCGGTCCCGGACGTCCGCGATGCCCCACAGGGAGGCGGCGCCCAGGTCGACCGGGGCCTGACCGCCCTCCGCGGACGCCGCCCAGGACGCCTGCAGGAACTCCTGGCTGGTCGCCACCAGGTCCGCGGCCCGGGTCCGCACCCGCTCCGGGTCGCAGACCACGCCCATCGCGCCGGCCGGCAGCACGTCGAGCAGCAGTTCCATCTCGTCCACCAGCACCGGGGCCAGCGACTCCATGCCCTCGACGGCGATGCCCTCGGCGATCTTCCCCAGCAGCTCCTGGAGCTCCGGGTGCCGCTCGGCGAGCTCGGCCGCCCGCCGCCGCACGTCCTCCGTGAGCAGCAGCTCCCGGCACGGCGGCGCCCACAGGCCGTGCTCGGCGATCTCCAGGGACCGCTGGTCGGCGACCTTGAAGTAGCGGATCTCCTCGATCTCGTCGCCCCAGAACTCGATGCGGAGCGGGTGCTCCTCGGTGGGCGGGAAGACGTCCAGGATGCCGCCGCGCACGGCGAACTCGCCGCGCTTCTCGACCAGCTCCACCCGGGTGTAGGCGGCGGCCGCCAGGGCGTCGACGATCTCCTCCAGGTCCGCCTCCCACCCCTGCCGCAGAGCCACGGGACGCAGCTCCCCGAGGCCCCTGACCTGCGGCTGGAGCACGGAACGTACGGGGGCGACCACGACGTCGACCGGACCGGTCGCCGGGTCCTCCGGGTCCGGGTGCGCCAGCCGGCGCAGGACGGCCAGCCGCCGCCCGACGGTGTCGCTGCGCGGCGAGAGCCGCTCGTGCGGCAGGGTCTCCCAGGCCGGGTACTCCACGACGCCGTCCGGCGGCAGCAGCGAGCGCAGCGCGGCCGCCAGGTCCTCGGCCTCCCGGCCGGTGGCGGTCACCGCGAGCACCGGGCGACCGGAGCCGCGTGCCAGGGCCGCCACGGCGAGCGGGCGCGCGGCGGGCGGCCCGACGAGGTCGACATGGCGGCGGTGTCCGTCGGCGGCGGCCTTGACGGCCTCGTCGAGGGCAGGGTCACGGACGACGGCGTCGAGGAGACCGTGCAGGCTCATGAAGGGTTCCGTCCGGGGGGTGGCTGGCCGGCGGGCGGACCGGCCGGTGGTCAGGTGTGGGCAAGGCGCACCCGACGTCCCCGCACCTTCGGGCGGGGGTGCCCCCTCTCCCTCCGGTCGGCGAGGCCGGGGTCTCCAGCGTACGACGCCCCGCGGACGCCCCGCCCCGGGCAGCCGGCACCGCCGGCGGCACCCGCCCGGCCGGGCAGTGGGCGGCCCGGCGGTGGCCGGGGAGCGGGCCCCGCGGGGCC
>NZ_JACYHE010000090.1 GCF_021696945.1 Streptomyces sp. JJ36 | reverse complement strand
TCCGGGCCGGCGGCGACGGGGCGGCCGCGCCGGGCGGGACGACGGCCGCGGAGGGCTCCGGCGCCGCCCCGGGGTCCTCGTCCAGTCCGGCGAAGCGCGACCCCCTGGGCCGCGACCGGCGCTTCCGTGCGGCGGCGGCCTCCGCGGAGGCCGCCGCCGCACGGACCGCGGTACGGGTGTGGAGGGCGGCGAGCCGTTCGCGGAGTGCATCGCTGCGTGCCGCGGTGCGGTCGCGGTAGTCCCGGGCCCAGGCGAGCTCGGTACGGAGCCCGGTGTCCCCGGGCGACCGCCGGACGGCGGCGGCCAGCGCGCTCACCCGCCGTTCCGCGTCGCCCCGCGCGACGCGCACCGCCTCCAGCCGGTCGTGCAGCGCGCTCTCCCCGTCCGGGGCGTCGTCGTGGGCGGCGACCCCGGCGGCGTAGCGGCCGAGGAGGTCGGCCTCGGCCAGACGGCGTGTCTCCTCCCCGTGGCGCAGCTCCACGTCCTCCAGCAGCGCGGCGATCACGTCCCACGGCGGGACGTCGCGGCCGGTGAGGCAGTCCCGCAGCCCCTCCGGGTCGCGGGCCAGGAAGGCGCCGTACCAGCCTTCGGCGGGGGCGAGCAGGTCCGTGAGCCGGCGGAGCCCGGCGGCGAGCGCCAGGACCTCCGGCGGTACGGCCCGCGGGGCGCGTTCCGGAGCGGGGCCCGGGGCCGTCCCCGGACCGGCTCGGTGCGGTGCTGCCATGCCCGCATTGCACACCCGGCATGTTTCGGGCCCTGTTACGGCGCCGCTACGACACGTTTTCGAAACCCGCACCGCCGCATCGATCGATTCCGGCCATGATCGACAACTGGCCGGGGGTGACCCGGCCGCCCCCGCCGTCGCGCCCGTCACGCAGGGCGAGCCGGTCCCGCAGCGCGGCCACGCTCCGTGCCCTATCCCCGCCCGAACCGGCCGGCGTGCGTCCCACACCTGCCTACTCGCCGGTATCCGACCGGTACCGGAACGCCTCCGCGCCGGGTGGCCGGATCGCGTCACCGCACCCCTTGTCCCGCGCTGACCTGCTGCGAGACGCTGACGCCGCTCCCCGTCCGGTACTCCGCAGCGGCACCACCGTGCCCGTGTCCGGCCGCCGGAGCACTCCCTGACGCCCCCTCACCGCGGCCGCCCCTCCCGGGCCGCCGCGGTGCGCGGGTTGTCCGAAAACCGGTCGATGAAGGGTCGAGTGCCTGTATGAAACCCACTGTCCGGCGGCTGGCGGCCGTCCTCCCCGCGGCGCTGCTCACGGCAGGACTCCCGCTCGCGGGCGGTCCGGCCGCCGCAGGTGACGGGGCGTCACCCGGGGGCGGCGTGCTCCGCCTCGCCCCCGAGGCCACCGCCGTGCCCGGAAGCTGGATCGTCGTCCTGCGGGAGGACGCCGAGAAGCCCGGCCGCGGCGGCGCCCTGGAACTCCTGGACACCGTGGGCGGCAGCCTCGGCCAGGTGTACGACAGCGCGCTGCCCGGATTCACCGCGGTCATGTCCGAGGAGCAGGCCCGCTCCCTCGCGGACGACCCGGCGGTCGCCTATGTCGAGCAGAACACCCGGATCACCACGCAGGACACCCAGGAGAGCCCGCCCTCCTGGGGCGTGGACCGGGTCGACCAGCGCGCCCTGCCGCTGGACGACCGCTACACCTACGACAGCACCGGGGCGGGGGTGACCGCCTACGTCATCGACACCGGAATCCGCACCTCGCACCAGGACTTCGGCGGCCGGGCCCGCAGCGGCTACGACTTCGTGGACGACGACGCCGTCGCGCAGGACTGCCACGGCCACGGCACCCATGTCGCCGGCACGATAGGCGGCACCGGCCACGGCGTCGCCAAGGGCGTCTCCCTGGTCGGGGTGCGGGTGCTGGACTGCGCGGGCTCCGGCACCACGGCCGACGTGATCGCCGGCGTGGACTGGGTGACCGAGAACGCCACCGGACCCGCCGTGGCCAACATGAGCCTCGGCGGCGGCGTCCAGCAGGCGCTGGACGACGCGGTGCGCCGTTCCATCGCCTCCGGCGTGACCTACGCGACGGCCGCGGGCAACGGAAACATCCTGGGCCTGCCGCAGAACGCGTGCCACACCAGCCCGGCCCGGGTCGAGGAGGCGCTCACCGTCGGGGCCACCGACGCGTCGGACCGCCGTGCCTCGTTCTCCAACTACGGTTCCTGCCTCGACCTGTTCGCGCCGGGCGTCGACATCGTCTCCGCCTCCGCCGGCGGTGACACCGCCACGGACACGCTCAGCGGCACCTCGATGGCGACGCCGCACGTCGCCGGCGGTGCGGCGCGGTACCTGTCGGAGCACCCCGGCGCCACACCCGCGCAGGTGCGGGACGCGGTCGTGGGGGACGCCACCGAGGGCGCCGTCGGCAACCCGGCCTACGGCTCGCCGAACCTGCTGCTGCACACGGGGTCCTGACGCCGCTGCCGCGGTCCCGGCCCCCGTGGTCCTCGCGGGTGCGCCCGGGCGGAGCGGTCAGGCCACCGAGCCGAGCCGCCCGCCCGGGGCGGGCCCGTCGTGGTGGATGGGGGTGTGCGCACCGGTGAGCGGAACCCCCGAGCCGCCCCGCCGGGCGGCGACGATCTCGGCGCCGATGGACAGCGCCGTCTCCTCCGGCGTACGGGCGCCCAGGTCGAGCCCGATCGGCGAGCGCAGCCGCGCCAGCTCCAGCTCGGTCAGGCCGGTCTCGCGCAGCCGGGCGAGCCGGTCCTCGTGGGTGCGGCGGGAGCCCATCGCGCCCACGTAGGCGACGGGCAGCCGCAGCGCCCGCTCCAGCAGCGGCACGTCGAACTTGGCGTCGTGGGTGAGCACGCAGATCACGGTGCGGCCGTCGGTCTCCGCCGACTCGAGGTAGCGGTGCGGCCACTCCACGACCACCTCGTCCGCCTCCGGGAAGCGGGCGGCCGTGGCGAACACCGGGCGGGCGTCGCAGACCGTGACCGTGTAGCCGAGGAACTTCCCCGTGCGCACCAGCGCCGCGGCGAAGTCGATGGCCCCGAAGACCAGCATCCGCGGCGGCGGGACGCTGGACTCCACCAGCAGCGTCACCGGCTGCCCGCACCTGCTGCCCCCGGCGCCGACGGTGACGGTGCCGGTACGCCCGGCGTCCAGCAGCGCGGCGGCCTCCGCGGCGGCGGTACGGTCCAGGGCGGCGGGGCCCCCGAGGCTGCCGGACCACGTCCCGTCGGCGCCGACCCGCAGGGCGTGCCCCGGCAGCCCGGCCGGTCCGTCGACGACCCGTGCGACGGCTCCGGTCTCCCCACGGGCGGCAGCGGCCAGGGCGGCGGCGTACGCCGGGCGCCAGGGGGCGTCCGTACGCACCGGGGTCACCAGGACGTCGATGACGCCTCCGCAGGTGAGCCCCACGGCGAAGGCGTCGTCGTCGCTGTAGCCGAAGCGCTCCAGGACGGGCGTGCCGTCCCGGAGCGCCTCCTGGCACAGCTCGTAGACCGCGCCCTCGACGCACCCGCCGGAGACGCTCCCGACGGCCGTACCGTCGTCGCCGACGGCGAGTGCGGCACCGGGCTGCCGGGGCGCGCTGCCGCTGACCGCGACCACGGTGGCGACGGCGAAGTCACGCCCCTGCTCGCACCAGTCATGCAGGGTGGCGGCGACATCCAGCATCGGGAGCTCCTCCAGCGGTGAGCGGTTCGGTGGCTACTTCACGCCGAGCCAGCCCTCGATCGGGCTGAGCGAGAAGTAGACGAGGAAGACGAGGGACAGCACCCACATCAGCCATCCGGGCTCGCGCCACCTTCCCTGTACCGCCTTGATGGCGACGTAGGCGATGACACCGGCCGCGATGCCCGCGGTGATGGAGTAGGTGAACGGCATCAGGACGGTGGTCAGGAAGACCGGTACGGAGGTCGCCGGGTCGTTCCAGTCGATGTGCTTGGCGTTGCTCAGCATCATCGAGCCGATGACGACCAGCGCGGCCGCCGCGACCTGGGTGGGGATGAGCTGGGCCAGCGGGGTGAAGAACAGGCACAGGGTGAAGCCGAGGCCGGTGATCACGCTGGCGAAGCCGGTGCGCGCGCCGTCGCCGACGCCGGCGGTGGACTCCACGAAGACGGTCTGGCCGGAGGCGCCGGCGAAGCCGCCGACCACGCCGCCCGCGCCGTCGATGGCGAGGGCCTTGTTGAGCCCGGGCATCCTGCCGTCCTTGTCGGCGAGGCCGGCCTGCTGGCCGATACCGATGATGGTGCCCATGGCGTCGAAGAAGCCGGCGAGGACCAGGGTGAAGACGATGACGCCGACGGTGATGGCCCCGACGTCGCCCATGCCGTCGAAGGAGACGATGCCGAGCAGGCCGAAGTCGGGCGCGGAGACGACGGAGCCGGTGATCTCCGGGGCGTTCAGCCCGCCCCAGTCCTTCACCGACAGCCCGGCGAACTGGTGCACGATCGCGGCGAGCACGGTCCCGCCCACGATGCCGATGAGGATGGCGCCCGGCACCCGGCGCACCTGGAGCAGGAAGATCAGCAGCACCGTGACGGAGAACATCAGCACCGGCCAGCCGGTGAGCTGGTCCTGGGTGCCGAGCTGGAGCGGCTTGGCGCCCGCGACGCCGCCGGGGCCGCCCATGCTGGTGACGAAGCCGGCCTGGACCAGCCCGATCAAGGCCACGAAGAGACCGATGCCCATGGTGATGGCGTGCTTCATGGCGAGCGGTATGGCGTTCATGATGAGTTCCCGCAGGCCGGTGACGACCAGCAGGATGATCATGGCGCCGTAGATGACGCACATGCCCATCGCGTTGCCCCAGGTCATCTCGGGCGCGACCTGGAAGGCGACCACCGCGGAGACACCGAGTCCGGCGGCGAGGGCGAGCGGCACGTTGCCGAGCACGCCCATGGCGAGGGTGGTGGCCGCGGCGGCGAAGGCGGTGGCGGTGGTGAGCTGCCCGGGGTCGAGCCGGGCTCCCGTGACATCCGGGACGGAGAGGATCACGGGGTTGAGGAGGACGATGTACGCCATGGCCATGAAGGTCGTGACGCCGCCGCGCACCTCCTGCGCCAGCGTGGATCCTCTGTCGGAGATGTGGAAGTACCGGTCGAGCCAGGACCGTCCTGCCGGGGGGCGCGAGCCGGTGCCCGCCGCCTCCGGCGAGGTCCTCGGCTCCACTTGCGACTGGGTCATGTTGTGCCTACTCCCAAGGTTCAAAGGGGCACCCGCCCGCACCGGGAGGTGCGGAATGCGGCGGGATTTGGGATCGCACGACGCGGGGGACGGCCCGAGACGCGTGGTGGCTCCCCGGGGGAAGCCGCGGGGTGGGGGGTGCGGCCGGAGCCGGGGCTCCGTACCTGGGTGACCGGGACTCCGCCCCCGCGGGGCGGAGTCCGGCCGGGCTCCGGACGGGGCGCGCGGGGTGACGTTCCCTGCGCCCCGCCCGGAGGGTTTGCTGCGGCCGCCCGGGGCGGCCGGAGTGGCGTCGGCGCGGCCGGGGCCGCACACGGAGGACCGCGCCCCGGGCCGGGTACCATCCGGGCCGCCAGGGGAACGACGCGGCCGTGCCCGGGGGACCTGCGCCCGGCAGAGCACGCGCCGCCGGTCCCCGGCCGGTGGGCAGGGCTCTGGCCCGTGCCCCTGCCGGGCCCCGGACGGGGCCCCGGCGGGGCCCGGCCGCCGCCGCACCGCCACGGCGCGTGGGCACCGTGAACGGGCCTCCGGCGGCATGTGCGGGCACTGTCATCACCACGTCCGGTCGGACCCGGCCGGTCAGGCCTACGTGCCTGTCAGGTGCTCGGGGCGTACCGGCACCCGGTTCAGGGCCAGCCCGGTGGCCTGGCGGATGGCGGAGAGCACCGCGGGCGTGGAGGAGAGCGTGGGCGCCTCCCCCGCTCCGCGGAGCCCGTACGGGGCGTGCTCGTCGGCCAGCTCCAGCACGTCGACCGGGATGGTCGGGGTGTCGAGGATGGTCGGGATCAGGTAGTCGGTGAAGGAGGGGTTGCGCACCCGCCCGTTCTCGTCCACCACGATCTCCTCCATGACGGCGAGCCCGAGGCCCTGGGTGGTGCCGCCCTGGATCTGCCCGACCACCGACTGCGGGTTGAGCGCCTTGCCGACGTCCTGGGCGCAGGCCAGCTCGATGACCTTGACCAGCCCGAGCTCGGTGTCGACCTCGACGACCGCCCGGTGCGCGGCGAAGGAGTACTGCACGTGCCCCTGGCCCTGCCCGGTCCTCAGGTCGAAGGCCTCCGTCGGCCGGTGCCGCCACTCGCTCTCGATGTCGACGGCCTGGTCCTCCAGCACGTCGGCCAGCGAGGCGAGCACCTCCCCGCCGTCGGTGACGACCTTGCCGCCCTCGAGCAGCAGCTCGGCGGTGGCCCAGGCCGGGTGGAAGGTGCCGAACCGGGCCCGGCCGATCTCCAGCACCTTCTCCCGGACCAGCTCGCAGGCGTTCTTCACCGCGCCGCCGGTGACGTAGGTCTGGCGGGAGGCGGAGGTGGAGCCGGCGGAGCCGACCTGGGTGTCGGCCGGGTGGATGGTGACCTGGGTGACGCCCAGCTCGGTGCGGGCGATCTGCGCGTGCACGGTGACGCCGCCCTGGCCGACCTCGGCCATCGCGGTGTGCACCATGGCGACCGGCTCCCCACCGACCACCTGCAGCCGGACCCGGGCGGTGGAGTAGTCGTCGAAGCCCTCGGAGAAGCCGACGTTCTTGATGCCCACCGCGTAGCCGACGCCGCGCACCACGCCCTCACCGTGGGTGGTGTTGGACAGTCCGCCGGGCAGCGCCCGCACGTCGATGCCGGTGCCGGAGCCCTCGGCCGACTCCCACTGCCGCTCCGGCGGCATCGGCATGGACTTCACCCGGCGCAGGATCTCGGCGACCGGGGCCGGGGAGTCGACCTCCTGCCCGGTCGGCATGAGGGTGCCCTGGGACATGGCGTTGCGCTGCCGGAACGCGACGGGGTCCATCTCCAGGGCGGCGGCCAGCTTGTCCATCTGGGCCTCGTAGGCGAAGCAGGCCTGCACCGCGCCGAAGCCGCGCATGGCACCGCAGGGCGGGTTGTTGGTGTAGAGCGCCACCGCCTCGATGTCGACGTCGTCCACCACGTACGGCCCGACGCTCAGCGAGGAGGCGTTGCCCACGACCGCCGGGGAGGCGGAGGCGTAGGCGCCGCCGTCCAGCACGATCCGGCAGGTCATGTGGGTGATCTTGCCGTCCCGGGTGGCGCCGTGCTCGTAGCGGAGCCGGGCCGGGTGCCGGTGGACGTGGCCGAAGAAGGACTCGAACCGGTTGTAGACGATCTTCACCGGCTTGCCGGTGCGCAGTGCCAGCAGGCAGGCGTGGATCTGCATCGACAGGTCCTCGCGGCCGCCGAAGGCGCCGCCGACCCCGGAGAGCGTCATCCGCACCTTCTCCTCGGGGAGACCGAGGACCGGGGCGATCTGGCGCAGGTCGGAGTGGAGCCACTGGGTGGCGACGTAGAGGTCCACGCCGCCGTCCTCGGCCGGCACCGCCAGACCGGACTCGGGGCCCAGGAAGGCCTGGTCCTGCATGCCGACCTCGTACTCGCCGGTGACGATCACGTCGGCGCGGGCCCGGGCCGCCGCGGCGTCGCCGCGGACGATGGGCTGCCGGTGCACGATGTTCGGGTGCGGGACATGGCCGGCGTGGTGGTCCTGCCGGTTCTCGTGCAGCAGCGGCGCGTCCTCGGCGAGGGCGCTCTCCTCGTCGTGCACCACGGGCAGCTCGCGGTACTCCACCTTGATCTTGGCGGCGGCCCGGCGGGCGGTCTCCGGGTGGTCCGCGGCGACGAGGGCGACCGGCTCGCCGTGGTGGCGCACCCGGCCGTGGGCGAGCACCGGGGTGTCGGAGATCTCCAGGCCGTACGTCGTGTTCCCGGTGGGCAGGTCCTCGTGGGTGAGAACGGCGTACACGCCGGCCTGCCGCAGCGCCTCACCGGTGTCGATGGAGACGATCTCCGCGTGCGCGTGCGGGCTGCGGAGCGTGAAGCCCCAGAGCATGTCCTCGTGCCACATGTCCGAGGAGTACGCGAACTCGCCGGTGACCTTGAGGGTGCCGTCCGGGCGCAGCGTGGACTCGCCGATCCCGCCCCGGGTCCGGCTGCCCTGGCTCAGGCTGGTGGGTGTGCGGGTGACTCCGCTCATGCTGCTCAGGCCCCCGTTCCTGCGGTCGTCTCGTCACCGCGCGCGGCCGCGAGGCGGACCGCGTCGAGGATCTTCTCGTAGCCGGTGCACCGGCAGAGGTTGCCGGAGAGCGCCTCGCGGATGTCGGCGTCGGTCGGCTGCGGGTTGCGCTCGATCAGCTCGTCGGCGGCGACCAGCAGGCCCGGGGTGCAGAAGCCGCACTGCACGGCGCCGGCGTCGATGAACGCCTGCTGGACCGGGGACAGGTCCTCCGTCCCGGCCGCGCGGGCGTCGCCGGGCCGGGCCTGCCAGCGCCTGGCCTCGTCCACGGAGGTGCCGGGGTCGCCGGAGGGGGCGGAGGCGCCGCAGGCGCCGGTGGCGCAGCCGGCGGCGCGCTGCCGGGCGAAGTCGGCGAGGCCCTCGACGGTGACCACGTCACGGCCCTCCACCTGGCCGGCCGCGACCAGGCAGGCGCAGACCGGGTCGCCGTCCAGACGGACGGTGCAGGAGCCGCATTCACCCTGCTCGCAGGCGTTCTTGGAGCCGGGCAGGCCCATCCGCTCGCGCAGCACGTACAGCAGGGACTCGCCCTCCCAGACGTCGTCGGCCTCGTACGGGCGGCCGTTCACGGTGAACTTCACGCGCACTGTGCGCCTCCTTCGGTGGTGCTGCCCGCGCGGTAGGACTCCCAGGTCCAGCCGAGCGTGCGGCGGGCCATCACGCCCACGGCGTGGCGGCGGTACTTCGCGCTGCCGCGCACGTCGTCGATCGGGTTGCAGGCGCCTGCGGCCAGTTCGGCGAACTGCCGGGCCACCGACGGGGTGAGGGGTCTGCCGTCGTCCCAGAAGCCGCCCTCCTCCAGGGCGGCGTTCAGGAAGTCCTCGGCCGCGCGGGCGCGGATCGGCGTGGGGGCGGCGGAGCCGATGCCGGTGCGGACCGTACGGGTCTCCGGGTGCAGGGCCAGGCCGAACGCGCACACCGCGATGACCATCGCGTTGCGGGTGCCGACCTTGGAGAACTGCTGCGGCCCGGCCGCCTTCTTGATGTGCACGGCGCGGATCAGTTCGTCCTCGGCGAGGGCGTTCCGCTTCACGCCGGTGAAGAAGTCCTCCACCGGGAGGAAACGGGTGCCCCGCACCGAGACGGCTTCCACCTCGGCGCCTGCGGCGAGCAGCGCGGGGTGCGAGTCGCCTGCGGGGGAGGCGGCGCCGAGGTTGCCGCCGACGCTGCCCCGGTTGCGGATCTGCGGTGAGCCGACCGTGTGGCCCGCGAGCGCCAGGCCGGGCAGCTCCGCGCGGAGGTGCTCGATGATGCGGGTGTACGGTACGGAGGCGCCGAGGCGTACGGTCTCCTCGCCGACCTCCCACTCGTGCAGCTCGGTGATGCGGTTCAGGTCGAGCAGGTACTCGGGCCGGCGGTGGTCGAAGTTGAGCTCGACCATGACGTCGGTTCCGCCCGCGATGGGCACAGCGGTCGGGTGCTCGGCCTTCGCGGCGAGCGCCTCCTCCCAGCCGGCGGGGCGCAGGAACTCCATGGGTGTCTTCTCTCGGGTCGCTCTGCGGCTGCGTGTTCCGGGACGGGGATCCGAAGCCGTTCATCTTCCGTTCACGAGGTGTGACCCAGTACACCGACGCGCCCACCGCCCGGTGCAGTCACCGAACACATGAACCGATTGGCTGCACGTGCACGGCGTCTTGTAGATTCGAACGAAAGCCGGACCTCGGTAAGCACACGGTGTTCGACCGATCACACATTGCACTCGTGCCACGCTCGGGACACCACGAACCACACTGCCCTCGCGCAGGGAACGGCGGCGACATCATGCGGCTGCGCGCACTCCTGGAGACGCCTTCACTGGGCCTCCGCCTGCTCGGCGGGGCGGAGGAGCTGGACCGTACGGTGCGCGGGGTCATGACCACCGACCTGCGCGACCCGAGCCGCTACCTCTCCGGCGGGGAACTGGTGCTCACCGGCCTGGCCTGGCGCCACTCCCCCGAGGACGCGGAGCCGTTCGTGCGCATCCTGGCCGGGGCCGGAGTCGCCGGGCTGGCCGCGGGCGAGGCGGAGCTCGGCTCCGTGCCGCAGGACCTGGTGGCGGCCTGTGACCGGCACCGGCTGCCGCTCTTCGCGGTGAACGAGGACGTCGCCTTCGCGACCGTCACCGAGTACGTGGTCCGGCAGGTCTCCACCGAGCGGGCCGGGGACCTGGCCGCGGTGGTGGACCGCCACCGCCGGCTGATGACGGCCGGCCCCGCCGGCGGCGGCCCGGACGCGGTGCTCGACCTGCTCGTCTCCGACCTGGACCTGCGGGCCTGGGTGCTCTCCCCCACCGGACGCCAGGTCGCCGGCTCCGGCGGCCCGGGGGCCGCCGCCGGCGAGGACTCCGGGCCCGCCGCGGCCACCGGACCCCGAGGAGACGGCGGGGCCGTGGCGGCCGGGGCCGCCGGCGGGGCCGTCACCGCGCCCGGGGCCGCGCTGCCCGCGACGGTGCGCACCCGGCTGGCCGGTGAGCATCTGGCCGCGCTGCGGAGCGGCCGCCGCGGCCCCCACCGGGCGACCGCCGAGGGGGCGACCTATGCGCTCCTCCCCATCCGCGGCAGCGCCCGCGACCCGCGCGAGACCGTGCTCTCCGACTGGCTGCTGGCGGTGGAGGCGGACCCGGGCGACTGGCCCGCGGAGCGCCTGGACCTGCTGCACGGGGTCACCCAGTTGATCGCGGTCGAGCGGGAGCAGCGGGACGCCGCGCGGATGGTGCGCCGGCGGCTCGCCCAGGAGGTGCTGGAGCTGGTGCAGACCGGGGCGGCCCCGTCCGAGATCGCGGCCCGGCTGCGGGTGGCCGCCCCCGTGCTGCTGCCGGACACCGGAGCCGCACCGCACTGGCAGGTCGTGGTGGCCGCGCTGGAGTGGGGAACGGCGGGTGCCGCGGACGGCGCCCCGGAGGGCGGGCCGGCCGCGCAGTCGCTGCTGGAGGAGGTGCTGGTGGACCCGGACACCACGGCGCCCGGAGCCGCCGACCGCATCGCCGTGGCGCACACCGGCGACGAAGCGGTGGCCCTGGTCCCGCTGCCCGCGGCCGGGGACGCCGAGACCCCGGAGGACGGCGCCGAGGAGGAGCTGGCGGCGGGCCCCCTGCTGGCGGCCGTACGCCCGCTGGAACGCGGCCTGGCCGAGGACGGGCGGCTCACACTGGGCGTCAGCGCGTCGGTGCACTCCGCGGAGGGCCTGCGCGGCGCCCTGGAAGAGGCGCGACACGCCCGGCGGGTCGCGGCGGCGCGCCGCGGGCGGGTGTGCGCGGCCGGGCACGAGGAGCTCGCCTCGCACGTGCTGCTGCTGCCCTTCGTGCCGGACGACGTACGCCGGGCCTTCACGGCCCGGCTGCTCGACCCGCTGCGCGAGTACGACCGGCGCCACCGGGCCGAGCTGGTGCCGACCCTGGACGCCTTCCTGTCGGCGGACGGCTCCTGGACGCGGTGCGCCTCCCGGCTGCATCTGCACGTCAACACCCTGCGGTACCGGGTCGGGCGGATCGAGCAACTGACGGGACGTGACCTGTCCCGGCTGGAGGACAAGCTCGACTTCTTCCTCGCCCTGCGCATGAGCTGACGCCCGGTCGCGCGCGTACCGGCCCCGGAGGTACGCCTCCGGACGGGTGCCGGGCCTCCCGGGCCGGGGGCGGGCCGCGCTGCGCCGTGCGAGGGACGCACACCACTTTCGGGCCAGCAACGGGCCTTCCAGGCGTACATGTGACGAACCATCTGCTTACGGTCGCCACAGAGCACCCCGCTCGGCGAACCGTCCGGAAGGAGTCACCATGTCCCAGCGACGCCTGGTGTGGACGGGCACCTGTATCGGAGGCGT
Source organism: Streptomyces sp. JJ36 (assembly GCF_021696945.1). Classification (GTDB taxonomy): domain Bacteria; phylum Actinomycetota; class Actinomycetes; order Streptomycetales; family Streptomycetaceae; genus Streptomyces. The sequence continues at coordinate 10,182 of NZ_JACYHE010000090.1, read as the reverse complement.
CACGGCCGGCCTGCTGGTCGCGACCCTGGCCGGCCCCGGGGTGGACCTCGGTCCCGGCGGGGAACGGGAGGCCGCCCCGCCCGCCAGGAGCGGGGCGCCCGTCCCCGGGCCCGATCCCGGCCCGCCCCGGGCCGGCGACCCCGGGTGGCCCGGCACGCCGCCGCGCGGCCACCGGGCTCTCCGGCCCGGTGCGGAGGTGCCGTACGGTGCCTTCCTCGGGTCCGGGCCGGAGGGCGTCGCCCGGATGGCGGGCCTGGAGAGATGGCTGGGCGGCCGGGAGCCACGGGTCGGGCACACCTATCTGCCGGGCGACCTCTGGTCGAACATCGAGGGCCGGCCGGAGTTCCTGCGGCCGTGGGCGACCTGGCGCAAGGCCCGCGCCGACCGGTTGTTCGTGCTCAACGTGCCCATGCTGCCGCGGAACGAGGCGAACGTGCCCGACCAGCAGGTCGACCGGCTGCTCCAGGCGGGCGCCGCGGGCCGCTTCGACCACCACTTCCGACGGCTGGCCGAGCGGCTGGTGCGGCTCGGCGTGCCGGACACCATCCTCGTGCCCGGCTGGGAGATGAACGGGACCACCTACACCCACCGGTGCGCCCCGAACCCGGAGGCGTGGAGGACGTACTGGCGGCGCATCGTCCGCACCATGCGGGACGTCCCCGGCCAGCAGTTCCGCTTCGACTTCACCCCGGCCCGCGGCCGGGACGCCATCGGCTGGACCCGCTGCTATCCGGGCGACGACGTGGTGGACATCATCGGGATGGACTCCTACGACCAGCCGCCCGGGGAGACGTTCCGGGACCAGGTCGAGCAGCCGTTCGGCCTCCGGCACCACGTGAACTTCGCCAAGGCGCACGGCAAGCCCGTCTCCTACCCGGAGTGGGGGCTGTTCCGCAGCGGCGACAACCCGGACTACATGCGCTCCATGCTGCGCTGGTTCCGTAAGCACCGGCCGGTCTACCAGACCATCACCGACTACTGCCCGCACGGCGTCTGGCAGTGCGACGGCAACCCGCGGGCGGCCGCGATCTTCCGCTCCGCCATGGACCGGCCGGAGCGCCCGGCGCCGAAGCCGACGCCCCCACCGTCCGTACGGCCCACGCCACCCGTGCAGCCCACGCCGGAGAAGCCGTCCTGGCGGCCGCGTCCGTTCGGCTTCTGCCTGGACCTCGGCGACTGGCTGCGGAAGCTGCTCGGCTCCGGCCCGATCTGCTTCGGGGAGGGCGCCGCCCGGCCGCCGGAGATCGGGGACGACTGACCCCGGGCCCGGAGCCGGGATGTGCGCCCCGGCTCCGGGCCCGGCCCGCCGACCGGTCCGCCGACCGGTTTGTGCCTACCGCGCGAACCGGCCGGTCCGCCCGGACCGCGCCGTCTGCCCGCCCTTCCCGCACGGGGCGGGCGGGCAGACGGCGCCTGACCCGCCGGGGGCGGGCCCGTCCGGGTCAGCCGCGGCCCGGCGCGAACCGTCGGCAGCGCTCCCGCAGCCGGGCGTGCACGGCGGGCAGTCCGGGAGCCCGGTCCCGCACGGTGCCGGCCAGCCGGGTACGGACGGCCCGCTGGGCGGCGTACGCGCGCAGCACCGGCGCCAACTCGGTGCGCGCCAGCAGCAGCCGCTGGTTGACGACCTCCACCGGGCGCCAGTGGCGCTTGTAGGGCTCCGTGCCGCGCAGCATGCTCAGCACGCCGCGGCCGGTGTCCGCGGCGTACCGGGCGTCGTGCCGCAGCAGCATCGTGGTGATGTCGGCCTTGGCGCGCAGCTCCGGGTGGGCGCCGTAGAGGTAGCCGCCCGACAGCCCGGCCGACATGAGAGTGACGTCCGCGGCCAGCACCTCGCCGTCCAGCAGGTACTCGGTCAGCAGCGCGTTCCCCGTCCGGGCCATCTCCGCGGCGGCCCGTACCAGGTGGTCGCGGAACCGCGGCCGCAGGTGCTCCGGTGTCACCCCGCGGCCCTGCCACTGCAGTCCGTGCAGCCGCAGCAGGGTGTCCACCGCCGCCGGCACCTCCTCCGGAGGGACACTGCGGTGCTCGATCCCCAGCGCGTCCAGCTTGCGCAGCTTGCCCCGGGTACGGCGGGCGCTGGGCTTCGGCATGCGTTCGAGCAGGTCCTCGAGGGGTGCGCACGGCAGTTCGAGGCACACGGAGTCGGGGTTCCGCAGCCGGGCGCCCGGCCACCGCTCGTGAAGGAGCTCGGCCATGCCCCCCGGCCGTACCTCGCGCAGGTCGACCAGGGCACCACGGGCGGCCCGGAGCAGCCCCTCGGTCAGCGCCCGGAGCACCCGGTCCTGCTGCGTGGAGTCCACCAGCACGTCGCAGAAATCCGAGATGTCGCCACCGAGCGGCACCAGCACCGGGTACGGGCGGTGCACCAGCATCAGCGGTGCGGCACCGACCAGGGCGTCACCCTCCCGGACCAGCACCAGCCGCAGCCGCCCGGGGGTGCCGTACGACAGCCACCAGGAGTGCAGCCAGGCGTGGTGCTGGAAGGGGGTGGCGGCGGGGCAGCGTGCGTAGAGGGCGTTCCAGTCGGCGGCCAGCGCGTCGAAGGCCGCCGGGTCGCGGCAGAGCGTCACGGTCAGACGGCCCGGTCCGGAGCCGCCGTTGCGCGGCCCCGCAACGGCGGTGCGCCGCGGCGCCGGGCGGACGTCGAGTTGCTCGGTCATCGGCTCCCCTCCTCCGCGCGCTCGGCGCCGTCCGCCGCCGCGGGCTTCGCCGCGCCGGTGGTGGACCGGGTGCGCCGGGTGCTCTTGGCCCGCGTGGTACCGCCGGAACGCGCCGGCTTCGCGGACTCCGCCGTCTTGGCGGCCTTTCCCGTCTTCCGGGTCCTGGTGGTCTTCGCGGGCTTCTCCGAACGGGTTCCGGCCTCTTGCTCCGCGGTGTCCCGCGCGGCGGCCCGGGAGGGTTCACCGGGTTCCGCGGCGGCGCTGCGCCCGGACGCCGCACTACCGGCCGACTTCCGGGATGCGGCGGCCCGGGAGGGCTCCGCGGCGGCGCTGCGCCCGGACGCCGCACTACCGGCCGGCTTCCGGGACGCGGCGGACGATGCGGACTGCGCGGACTGCGCGGAGGATGTCCGGGCGGACGTCGTGGCCCGGGCGGAGGCGGCAGGCCGCGCGGAGGACGTGGCGTCCGGCTGCTTCGGGGCGGCCGGCCCCGCACCGCCGGCCGGTCTCCGGTCGGGTTGCCGCGCCGTGGTTCCTGCCGTCTCACCGGTCCCGGTCTCCGCCGCGGGCTCCTCGTTCCCGGCTGTGCCGGCTTCCGGCCCGGCACCGGGAACGGCGGCCACCTGACCGGGACCGAACCCGGCGGGGTCCGTCCCGGCGGCGAACAGGACGGGGCCGAGCCCGGGGGTGGACCCGGCGGCCGCGGACGGGGTGTCCGGGCCGCCCGCGGACGTGCCGGCGGCCGCAGCGCCTCCCGAAGCGCCCCGGCCGCCCATGGCACCGGACGCCGGGGAACCGTTTCCGGCGCCCGGCGCTCCCGAGGCACGGGACCGCGACGCGGCACCGGCCGCGCGGGAGGCCGACTGCGCGTCCGGGGCGTTGGCCCCCGGCCCCGCACGGCCGGTAGCGGAAGCCGAGCCCGCGCTCGGGGCCTGCGACCCCTCCCCGGCGCGGGACGCACCCGCACCCGCCCCCGGCGCACGGGAGCCAGAGACCGCTCCCGGCGCGCCCGCACCCGAAGCGGCGCGGGTCGTACCGGAAACCGTCCCGGACGACCGGGAAGCCGACCCGGCACCCGGCACCTCCGCTCCCGCTCCGCCGTCCGGCGCAACGGAACCCGAGCCCGAGCCCGGCACACCCGCCCCCGAAGCGGCGCCCGGCGCCGGCGCCCCGGACGAGGCTGAGGCTCCGGAGACAGCGGCCCCCGGCACACCGTGGCCCGGACCCGACGCGGCGGGCCCCGGCCCGGCGCCGGAGGCACCGGCCACCGGTGCGGGCGCCCCGGAGCCGGCGTCCTGTCCGGCCCCGGGCGCGCCGGAGTCCGGCGCCGCCTCCGGTGTGCCCGCCCCGGCTCCCGCGGCGGACCCACGGGAGCCCGACGCCGTGTCAGGCGCGTCGGGCCCCGCAGCCGCACCCGGTGCACGCGAGGCGGGCCCGCCGACCGACGTGGGGGACCCCGCCCCCGTGCCGGGGACACCCGGGCCCGGAGCCTTCACGCCCGGCGCGGCGGACGCGCCGCTCGTCCCGGCCGGCTCGCCCGCCGGGACGCCGGGCTCCCTGCCCGGCCGCGGCACGGCGGCCGCGAGCGGTTCGCCGGTGCCGGGCACGGAGGCGGACTCGGCGGACTCGGCGGCCGCACGACCCTCGCGGCGCGGCCGGACGAAGAGCAGCAGGCCGCCCGCCAGCCCGCCCGCGGAGCCGCCGACGGCGGCGGACAACCCGGCTCCGGCCGAGCTGGGTGCGTCGGGCGTCCGGGCGGAGGAGAAAACGCTGAGCCGGACGCCGGTGGCCTTCGCGGAGCCGTTGGCGATGTCGGCCAGGCTGTTGGCGACGGCGTTGGCGACGGTGGCCGCCTGGGTGGCGCGCGTCCCGCTGCCGGTGATCTCGATGAGCGGCGCGTCGGGCGAGGTCGCCGCCTGCACCCCGCTCTCCAGGGCCGCCAGGTCGAGCCCGGCACGGGGCTGGGCCCGGTGCAGCACCGCGCTGCCGGTGGCGATCCGTCCGTACGCCTGGGCGAAGCCCAGCGCCGTCATGGGGTCCGCGCCGTCCCGGGGCAACACCGCGACGTAGCTGGTGGCGCTGTACTGCGGGGTGCGCAGCAGCCCGTACGCCCCGCCGATCAGCACCCCGAGCAGTGCGCAGGCGGCCACCGGCCACCAGCGCGGCAGCCGGGACGGCGGCGGCAGCGCCGCGAGGCCCCGGCGCAGCGGGTGCGGGGCGTGCGGCGGGGTGGCGGGCCGCGCCCGCGGCGGACTGCCGGAGGGTGGGGCGGCGGACTGCTCGGCCGTGACGGTCTCCGTCATGGCGGTCACCTCTTCGTCGTCGTCGGCGGTGCGGTGTGCGGAGTGGGGAGGTCGGGGCGGTGCGCCGGCCCGTGGGCCGGCGCGGGTGCCGGGGGGTGCGGGGCGCCGCGGGCGCCCGGCCGTCCGGCGAGCAGCCGGTAGAGCTCCTGGAGGCGCGCGGCGCTGCGGGCGATGTCGTAGCGGCCCACCACCGAGGGGACCGGGAGGCGCGGGGTGCCGCCCGCGAGGTGGACCCGCAGGGCAGCCGTGAGTGCGGCGGTGCCGGGGGCGACACGGACGGCGCCCGGTGCGGCGGACCGCGGCATCTCCTCGACCGCGGGGCACGTGACGTACAGCACCGGCAGCCCGGCGGCCAGCGCCTCCAGGACGGAGAGCCCGAACGCCTCCTCGGTGGAAGGGGAGACGCACAGGTCCATGGCGGCCAGCAGCCCGGGCAGCGCGGGACGCCCGTCGGGCCCGGTGCCGGGTGCCCCCGCGACCGCTCCGGCGCACTCCCCCGTCAGGTGCAGCCGGCCTGCCATGCCCAGCTCCTCCGCGAGCCGCGCCAGCCGCGGGCGCTCGGGGCCGTCCCCGACCAGCAGCAGCCGGATGCCGGGGAGGGCGGCGCAGGCACGCAGCAGGGTGTCGAACCGTTTGCCGGGCACCAGCCGCCCGACGCCGCCGACGACGGTGGCGTCCGCGGGCAGCCCGAGGCGAGCGCGGGTGGCGGCGCGTACGGCCGGGTCGTGGCGGAGCGCGGCGGCGTCGATGCCGTTGGGCACCAGGTGGATGCGGTGCGCCGGGACGCCCCAGGCGCGCAGCCGCTCGGCCACGGTGGAGGACACGGCGACGGTGGCCGAGCCGAGGCGTTCGGTGGCGAGGTAGAGGGCGCGGACACCCGGGGTGAGCGGGCGGCCCTCGATCGCGGCCCGCCCCAGCGAGTGCTCGGTGGCCAGCACCGTCCGCACGCCGGCGAGCCGCGCGGCGAGGCGGCCGTAGACGCAGGCCCGGTAGAGGTGGGTGTGGACCACGTCGTAGCGGCCGCCGCGGAGGAGCCGCACCAGCCGCGGCAGCGCGGTCAGGTCCCGGTTGCCGCGCATGCCGAGGCAGCGGACCCGGCCGCCGTCGGCGCGGATGCCGTCGGCGACGGCGCCGGGGTTGGTGAGGGTCACCACGTCGCCGGTCCCGGGAAGGTGACGGAGCAGCAGGCGGAGCTGCTGCTCGGCGCCGCCGGCACCGAGCCCGGTGATGAGATGCAGGACCCTCACCGGGCGCCTCCGTCCGGCAGCGGGTGCGGCAGCGGCGGCCGGCGCAGCGGGTGCAGCAGCCGCTTGAGGTGCAGCCGCCAGGCGGTGTCCCGCTCTCCCACGTGGACCCGGGGCAGGGCGTACGGCCCGGTCACGGGCCCGGGGTCGATGGCGCAGGCCCAGCGGTAGCCCGCCCGGCGTACGGCGTCCGCGGCCCGGGCGTCGACGGCGCCGTACGGGTAGCAGAAGCCGTCCGGGGGCGTGCCGGTGATCTGGGCCAGCAGCGTGCGCGCGTGCCGGGTCTCCTCCTCCAGCGCCGGGCCGTCGGCCGTGGTGAGGTCGCGGTGCAGCAGTCCGTGGCAGCCGATCTCCATGCCCGCTCCGGCGACCGCGAGCACGCCCTCGGCGGTGAGCAGCGGCTTGCGGGGGCCGAGCGGGTCCCAGTCGTTGCGCCCGCCGAGCCGGCCGGGCAGCACGAAGACGGTGGCGGTGCAGCCGTGCCTGTGGAGCACCGGGACGGCTGCGTCCAGGAAGTCCTGGTAGCCGTCGTCGAAGCTCAGCCCGACGAGCCCCGTGCCGCGCCCGGCGGCCCGTTCCCGCAGCAGCTCTCCGATGCCGGCGCCGCGCAGTCCGCGGGCCCGGAGCCAGCGGAGCTGGCGGTCCAGTCGCCCGGGGCTGACCGTGACCCGGTAGGGGTCGTCGGCGGTCCCGGCGGCGGGGCCCACGGAGTGGTACATGAGCAGCATCGGTTCCGTACCGCGCCGCCGGGGCGGGGCGGCCGGGGCCCCCCGCGCGGGGGACGCCGGGGCGGGCACGGCCCCGGGCGGCGAGCCGGAGCGGGCACCGGGCGGCTGGACGGGGGGTGCGCCGGCCGGGGGGACGGGTGGTGCCGCGGCCGGGGTTCCGGGGCGGTCAGCGGTCATGGCGGAGCCTCCGATCGAGGGTGGACAGAAGCCGCGGCACCTCGGGAGCGCCGGTGGCGAACGCCGTGGCGCAGAAGGCCGCGACGACCACCAGCCCGCCCACGGCGGCGCCGGCCAGGGGCGGCCCGCAGAGCGGAGCGACGGCCCAGCCCGCCGCGGTGGCCCCGGCCGCCGCCAGTACCAGCCGGGCCAGCCCGGTGGCCACCCGGCGCAGTTCGACACCGACCGTGGGCAGCCGTCCGGCCCGGGCGCCGGTTCCGCGCAGCAGCAGCGCCGCCGTCACGGAGATGCCCAGCGCGTTGGCCGCGGCGATGCCGTGCACGCCCCACGGCCCGGCGAGCGCGGCGCCGGCGACGACGGTGGTGAGCAGACCGGCGGCCATGGTGGCGGCGGGGTACCAGGTGGGCCGGCCGGTGGAGAAGTACGGGCGGACCAGGGCGCCGACCATGCTGTGCCCGAGCAGGCCGAGGGCGTAGACACGCATGACGGAGGCCGTGGCGGCGGTGTCCCCGGCGCCGAAGGCCCCGCGCTGGAAGAGGACGGCGATGATCTGGGGGGCGCAGGCGGCGACGTAGGCGGCGCCCAGCAGCACCACCAGGGCGGCACCCGCCAGGTCGCGCTCCACCCGGCGCCGGGCCTGCTCCTCCTCGCCCTCGGCGACCGCGCGGGCGACCAGCGGGAAGGTGACGGTGCAGATCATGAGCGAGAGCACCATCGGGATCTGCGCGACCTTCTGCGCGTAGTTGAGGTGGGAGATGGCGCCGGCCGGCAGCGAGGAGGCGAGGAAGCGCTCGACGAGGACCTGGGACTGCCGGCTGAGTGTGAAGAGCGCCACCGGCAGCAGCACGGTGGCCAGCGGCAGCGCGGCCGTACGGGCGGCCCGCCGGGCCTGCCGGGTGACGGTCCGGCCCCCCGGCGCGGGGCCGGGGAACGCGTCCGGGCCCGGGGCGCCGCCGGGGGACAGGGCGGTGGCGTGCCTCCGGGAGCCGCGCGGTGCGGAACGCGGGGGCAGCCGGCGCAGGAACGCCGGGAGCTGGAGCAGCACCATGAGGAACCCGCCCAGCGCGACGCCCGCCGCGGCCGCCCGTACGCCCCACAGGTCGTGCAGGGCGAGCACTGTGGCGACGATGCCCAGGTTGTAGACGACGTAGATGGCGGCCGGCGTCACGAACCGCCGGTGGGCGCGGAGGGCGGCGCTGAGGTAACCCGCGACGCCGAAGGTCAGCAGGCTGACGGCGGTCAGCCGGGTGCAGTCGACGGCGATGCCGGGCTCCGGCAGTCCGGGGGCGAGGACCCGCACCAGGAACGGCGCGCCCGCCAGCAGCAGCCCGGAGCAGCAGGCGAGGCCGAGCAGCAGCCGCGGGAAGGTGGCGGAGAGCAGCTCGCGTACGGGGTCCGGCGGAGGCGCCCCGTCCCCGGCCGGCCCGGTCCTGGCGGCGCGCCGGGAGAGGGCCAGGCTGAAGGCCGGGATGAGCACCAGCGCCATGGCGTCCTCGATGAGGAGGGTGGCGGCGATCTCCGGGACCGTCCAGGAGACCAGGAAGGCGTCGGTGGCGGGCCCCGCGCCGTAGAGGTGGGCGATGGTCTGGTCCCGGACCAGGCCCAGCACCGCGCCGGCCACGGTCAGCGCGGCGGTCGCGGCCGCCGCGCGGGCGATGAACCGGCCCTGCGCCGGTGCGCGCGCCGCCTCCTCGCTCTGCCGGCTGGTCAGCTCGGTCATGGGCGGCCGTCCCCGGGCTCCGTCCCGGTCGCGGCGGGCGCGAGGGCCCACCATGCGGCCAGTCCGAACAGCACCGCGGTGAGCACGGTGGAGGGCCCCCCGATGTCCGCGTAGAGGAAGTCGGTGAGCTGCCACACCAGCAGTCCGGCCGCGACGAGCCCGCAGTCGGCGCCGCGGCGTACGGGGGACCGGCGGGTGCCGCGGAGCCGGGCCAGTGCCGCGGCCAGCAGCGCGACCCACCCGCCGGCCAGCAGCACCAGGCCGGTGAGGCCCTGTTCGCCCAGCACCAGCAGGTACATGTTGTGCGGGGAGAGCAGCGGCTCCCGCCGGAACGCCTCTCCGGCGCCGGCGGTGTCGCTGCCGGAGGAGAGGCCCAGCGAGGCGTGGCTGTCCCGGTACGCGGGGAAGCCCTTGAGACCCACCCCCGCCACCGGGTCCTCCCGCCACATGCCGGCCGCGGCGCTCCAGAGCGCGTACCGGTCGGTGACCGACCGGTCCGGGGCGTCGGTCACGTCGGTGATGCTGCCGAGCCGCTCCGCGAGCATGTCGCCGCCCACCCCGGCGCCGCCGACCAGCACCACGGCGGCGGCGGACAGGACGCCCAGCGCCCGCAGCGCGGTACGGGCGCCGGCCAGGCAGACCATCACCAGCGCCGCCGCACCGGTGGCGATCCACGCGCCCCGGCTGAACGAGACGGCGAGCGGCACCAGGAGGAGCGCGGCACAGCCGAAAGCCGCCGCCCGGATGCGGGGGGCCGCTCCGGCGGGCGGCGCGAGCCCGGTGCCGAGGGCGATCAGCAGGCCGTAGGAGACCACGGTCGACATGCCCATCACGTCGGCCGGGCCGAAGGTGCCGACCGCGCGCACGGTCTGGCCCATGTAGGAGGCGCCGGTGCCGGTGAGGTACTGCCACACCCCGAACGCGCCCTGTGCGAGCGCGAGCAGCACGATCCCGGCGGCCACGGTGCGGAAGTCGCGCCGGCGGCGCAGCAGGAGCAGCACGGCGACCGGGACGAGGACGAAGACCTGGAGGTACCGCACGAACCCGAGCACCGCCTCGCCGGGCTCCGGAGCGGTGACCGTGGCGACGGCGAACGCCACCGCGGGGGCGGCGAAGAGCAGCGCGGCACGGCGGGTGAGCGGCCGTCGGCGGGTGCGCAGCAGGGTGGCGACGCACCAGGCCACCAGCAGCGCGGAGGCCGCGTCCGCGACGGTGACGCGGGTGTCCGCGCCCCCTCCGGCGCCGGCCGGGACGCAGAGCAGCAGCACCAGGGCCACCACGGGCAGCGCCGGGCCGGCCCGGGCCAGCCGGGCGGGCAGCGTCGCGGCCCGTGGGCGGTGCGGCGCGGCC
>NZ_JACYHE010000009.1 GCF_021696945.1 Streptomyces sp. JJ36 | reverse complement strand
GGGGCGGGGCCCGGCGTCCCCGGGAGCGCCCGCCGCCGGGCCGTACGGGCCTGCGTGCTGCGGTGGCACGGGGTGGCCGCCGGGCGGCGCGACGGCGGTCTGCGGGCCGCCGGGCCCGGGCTCCCGCCCGGTGTCCCGTACCGGCCCGCGCCGGTCACCCGCCACGCAGCACCCGGCCGTCGCTGTCGGTGGCGTTGCTGCTGGTGAGCAGCATGATCCCGTCGATCAGGGACCAGATGCCCAGACCGCCGCAGGTGAAGAGCTGCCCGAGCGCCATGCCGATGTGCCCGGTGTAGAAGCGGCCGACGCCCAGCCCGCCGAGGAAGAGCTGGAGCACACCCGCCACGATCTTCGACTTCTCCGAGTACGGCCGCCCGTACTGGTCGTATCCGTAGGGCGCGTTCGGGTCGCCGGTGTACTGGCCGGGCGCCGGGTAGCCGTACCCCGGCTGCCCGTACGGCATCTGCTGTCCGTACGGCGCCTGCTGGCCGTAGCCCGGCGGCGGCTGCTGGCCGTACGCGCCGCCGCCCGGGGGCTGCTGCGGATAGCCGTACCCGCCGTCCGGCGGCGGCTGCTGCGGATAGCCGTAGCCGCCCTGGGGCGGCTGCTGCTGGTTGTAGGGGTTCTGGTCGGACATCGTGGCCCCCCGGATCGACACGAACGGATGCGGTGCGGACGCGGACTCTGTGCGGACGCACGGACGCCCATCCTGCCAGCCGCCCGGCCGGGACGGACCCCCCGGTGTGCGCGGGACCCGTCCCGTTTCCCGGCTCAGCCCGGCACCACGTGGAAGAAGTGCGTGGGGAGCTGCACCGCGACCGACTCGTGCACCACGGCGCAGACCGCCGTGCCGGTGCCCGGGTCCGTACGGTCGAGGGCGCCCGGCGGCGGCTCCGCCACCTTGATCACCGACTGCTCCGCGTCCAGCAGCCGGGCGGCCATCGCGAAGTCGCCGACGAGTGCGCACCCGGGCGCCACCTGCCGGTGCCGGCACACCTTCACCTGCTCCCGGGCGAGGTCGGCCAGCAGGCTGCCGGAGCCGACCAGTTCGCGGTAGTAGTCCCGCGGGTTCACCATCATGGCGTGCGCCGTGCCGCCGCTCTGCTCGATCTCGTCGTACGCGGCGAGCAGGCCCTCGGTGTACGAGCCGGTCCAGGCGAGGGAGCGCACCCCGGGGTGGTCCAGCACGTCGCGGGTGAGGGCGCGGTTCTCCGCGGTGCCGAGCCGGACCATCAGCCGCCGGTCGACGAAGTGCGCCAGCGCGTCGGGGTGCCCGGCGAGTTCGCCGGGTATCCGCACCCAGGCGGTGACGGGCCGCACCGCGTAGCCGGCGGCGCCGAAGCGGTAGGTGTCCTCGCGCATCCCGGACTCGGCGCGGACCTCGGTCTCCGGGCGGGTCTCGGACCAGCCGTGCACCGTGCCGGAGCCGACGCGCTGTTTGAGGAAGAGGTCGCGGGCGGTGAGCCGGGGGCGTTCCCGGCCGGGCTGGAAGGCGTCGGTGAGGGTGAAGCCGAAGCGGACCTCGGCCCCGGCCGGGTCCTCGGTGAGGGCCCGGGCGAAGAGTGCACCGGGCGAGGGCCCGCCGGCGTGCGGCGCGTCGGGCGGCGTGGCGTCGGGCGGGGTGGCGTCGGGGGCGGGTGGTGTCCCGGCCGGTGCGTCGTCCCGGGCCGGTTCGTCGATGACCGTCATCGGCGCTGCTCCCTCGTGTCGTCTGGCGTGCTCGGTACCGGCTTCCGGCACCGGTGTCACAGGGCGTGCTCGGCGAGCCGTTCGTAGAACGGCAGGTGGTGCTCGTAGCAGGCGCGCAGCCGCGCGTCGTTGTGGACCGTGACGGCGTACTCGCGTTCGGGGGCGCGGAAGGCGGAGCTGGCGCTGGCGTCCAGGTGCCAGCGCCGGTTCGGCCGCCACTCCGGGCGCTCCCCCGGCCGCCAGCGAAGCGCTCCGGGCAGGAAGGGCAGGCCGACCCGCGCGCACCAGGCGGCGACCTGGCCTTCGGGGTCGGCGAGCAGGCGGTCGGCGGAGAGCACCAGCGGCCGGGTGCCGGTGGACTTCCAGGCGTGCTCGAAGAGGGCCCACTGGTGCTCGTAGCCGGCCTCGTGGCAGGCCGCCTCCGGCTTGACGGCGTACAGCGAGGCGATGGCGCGGGCCGGGTCGCGGACCAGGAAGGTGTGGGTGAAGTCCGCGATCTGCTCCGGGTGGTCGAAGAGGTGCCGGTGGTGGTATTCCAGGGTGTCCTTGAAGAAGACCGGCCCGCGGGCGCCCAGCGCCGCCAGCCGGTCCAGCAGCGCCCCCGGGGTGCGGACCGGCGAGGAGCCCCCGCCGGGCTCCGCCACCTCCACCTCGCCGTGGTCGGTGAGCAGCACCAGCGGCTCGTGCACCACGGTGACGTCCCCCCGCTCGATCATCATCCGCAGGAACGCGGTGGAGACCGAGCGCGGGTGCGCCCAGAGCGCGAGGACGGTCACATCGACCACGCCGTCGGGCGGCGGTCCCAGCGGTGCTCGCGCAGCTCCGCCAGCAGCTCCGGGGCGAGCGGAACGCCGTCGGAGACCGCCAGGTTGGCCCGTACGTGCGCGGGGCGGCGCATCCCCGGGATCACGGTGCTCACCGCCGGGTGGTGCAGGATGAAGCGGAGCGAGGCCTCCGGAAGCGTCATGCCGTCCGGCAGCACCTTCCGGAGCGCCTCGGCGCGGGTGACGGTCGGTTCCAGGTTCTCCGGGCCGAAGTAGACGGCGCGCCAGTCGTCCTCGGGGAAGGTGGTGTCCCGGGTGAGGGTGCCGGTGAGGCCGCCCTCGTCGAAGGGGACGCGGGCGATGATGCCGATGTCGTCGCGCAGCGCCCGCTCGAACAGCTCGTCCTCGGGGGCCTGGTCGAAGAGGTTGTAGATGACCTGGACGACGTCGACCAGGCCGGTGTCCAGGGCGCGGAGGCAGTTCGTGGGCTCCCAGCGGTTGACGCTGATGCCGAAGCCCTCGACGACGCCCTCGTCCTTGAGGTCGGAGACGACCCGCTGCCAGCGCTCGTCGGCGCTCCAGCGGTCCTCCCAGACGTGGAACTGGAGCAGGTCGATCCGGTCGGTGCCGAGGTTCTCCAAGCTGCGGTGCACGTACTCCCGTACGTGGTCCGGCGGGAAGACGTCGTCCAGGGTGTCCTCCGGACCGGGCGGCCACTCCCGGTTCTTCGGCGGCACCTTGGTGGCGGTGTACAGGCGGCGGTCCGGGTGCCGTCGCAGCAGGTCGCCGAGCATGCGCTCGCTGACGCCGCGGCCGTAGACCCAGGCGGTGTCGAAGAAGGTGCAGCCCTCCTCGACGGCCAGGTCGAGGCAGTCCGGGGCGACGTCGTAGTCCCAGCCGGTGAATCCGCCGGGGCCCCCGCCGATCCCCCACATTCCGTAGCCGATCTCGCTGATCTGCCAGCCGAGCCGGCCCATGGTCCGGTAGTGCACGTGCGGTCCTCTTTCTCTGGTCCTCTGGTCCTGCTGGTCCTGCCGGCCCTGTGGTCCTGCTGGTCCTCCCGGTTCCTCCGGGCCGGTTCCGGTGCCGTCGCCCGGTCCGCTCGCGGCGGACGGGCGACCGGCGGCCGGTCAGACGGTCTCGGGTACGGCTGCGGGGCCGGCGGCGAGCGTGGCGCGGTAGGCGGCGACGGCCTCCTCCAGGGGTCTCTCCCGCACCGCGTGCCGCGCGTCCAGCGCGGCGCAGCCGCGCCGGGTGAAGTACCGCGGGTTGTCGGCCAGCAGCCGGCCCAGGTCGGGGGTGCCGTCCGGGCCCGCTGCGGGCAGCGCGGTGAGCAGGGCGAGCAGCACGGCCGCCGCGGAGTCGCCGTCCGCGTCCGCGGCGTCCCGCAGCGCGGCCAGGAACTCCGCGTCGGGCACCCGGCGCGGCGCGCCGCCGCCGGGCTCCGTCCCGGCGGCCACCGCGGCGAAGTCGACGCTGCCGGGCCGGAAGACGTGCCGGACGGCGCCGGTGCAGGGCTCGCCGAGGCCCGCCACCAGCCGGGCGGCCGTCTCGTCCACCGGCGTCCAGTCGGAGACCAACGGGGTCTCCGGCCGGAGCCCGAGCCGGGTGACGGCGCGCAGCAGCAGGTGCGTCAGCGCCTTGGGGTTGGGCACCCCGTTGTCGGCCGCCGGCATGATCTCGCCGAGCCGGTAGACGGTCACCGGGGCGCCGAGCCGCCGCGCGGCCGTCAGCAGCCGCTCCGCGACCCACTTGGAACGGCTGTAGCCGCCGGCCGGCGGGAGGGCGGCGGCCGGGTCGAAGTCCTCGCCCAGCCGCTGCCCGGTCTCGGCGGCGTGGCGGTCCAGCACGCCCAGGGTGGAGACGTGGTGCAGTTCCTTGGGCCGTACGGTCAGGGAGAAGCGCAGCACCTCGGCGGTGCCGAGTACGTTGGGCACCCGGTGGGCGGCGTAGTCCAGCAGGAAGTTGACCAGGGCGCCGGCGTGCAGCACGGCGTCGCACTCCGCGGCGTACGCCTGCCAGCGGTCCGGGTCCCAGCCGAACCGCGGGCGGCCGAGGTCGCCGCGGCACGCCTCCAGCCGGGGGGCGTACGCCTCGTCCCAGAGCCCCTGGTCGCCGAGGGCCCGTACGACCCGCTGCCGGGCGAGCGTGTCGTCCGCGGCACGGACCACGCAGACGACGCGTGTGGCGGTGGTCGCGAGCAGCCGGTGCACGGTGCGGGCGCCGACGAACCCGGTGGCGCCGGTGACCAGCACGGTGCCCGGCGGCCCGGCGGGCAGCGGGCGGCCGCGGGCGCGGGCGGCCAGCGCGGCGAGGTCCGGGGGCAGCGCCGCGTCGCGCTCCTCCGGTGCCTCCGGGCCGGGCGCGGCGGCGCCGTCGCCGGGGCGGACGGCGGGCGCGGCGACATACGGGGACGGGGGCGCGGAGTCCGCGGACCCGGGTGCGGAGCCCGGGCGCCCCGGTGCGGGGCCGGGGGGCGGCCCGGCGGTGCGGGAGGCGAGCGCGGCGGCGAGCGCGTCCGGGGTGCGGTGGGCGTAGAGGTCGGCCAGGGAGACCGGGATGCCGAGGGCGGTGCCGATCCGCAGGGCGGCGGCGACGGCGGCGAGCGAGTCGCCGCCGCACTCCAGGAAGTCGTCGCCGGGGCCGAAGTCCGGCCGGTCCAGCAGCACGCCCAGCTCGTACGCGATGCGGGCGGCGGGCGAGCCACCCACCGGCGCGGGCGGGGCGTCCGCGCCGAGCTTCTCCTCGACGGTCCGGCGCAGGGCGCGCAGGTCGACCTTGCCGGTGTCGGAGAGCGGCAGGCTCTCCAGCACGAAGCAGTGCCGCGGCATCTGCACCCGGGGCAGCACGGACGCCAGATGGGCCCGGAGCGCCTCCGGGGTGGTGCCGGGTTCGGCGGCGACGGCCACCATCAGCCGGGTGCGGCCGCCGCGGCGCAGCGTCAGGGCCTTCGCCTGGATCACCCCGGGGCAGCCCTCCGCGGTGGTCTCGATCTCGGCGAGCTCGATCCGCACACCGTCCACCTGGGCCTGCCGGTCCCGGCGGCCGGCGAAGCGCAGCAGCCCCTGCTCGTCGTACCAGCCCAGATCGCCGGTGCGGTAGAGCCGGGCGCCGGGCACGTCGGGGAACGGGTTGGGCACGAACGCCGCGGCGGTGCGCTCCGGGTCGCCCAGGTAGCCGGCGCCGACGCAGGCGCCGCCGACGAGGATCTCCCCGGTGGCGCCGGGCGGCAGCGGCCGCAGCGCGTCGTCGGCGACGACGGCCCAGCAGTTGTCGATCGGGCGGCCGAGCGGGATGTGGTCGCCCTCGGCGCCGGTGACGCGGTGGAAGACCATGCCGATGGCGGTCTCGGAGGGGCCGTAGCCGTTGGTGATCTCCAGGCCGGGAACCATGGCGCGGAGCCGGTGCACGGCGTGCGGGATGATCTCCTCGCCGCCGACCACGAGATGACGGAGCGAGGACACCCGGGCGACGGCCGCGGGGTCGGCCTCCAGCAGGGCCACCAGCATGCCGAGGATGGCCGGCACGAAGTCGGTGACGGTCACCCGGTAGCGGTGCACGATCTCCACCGTGCGTTCCAGGTCCAGGAACTCGCCCTGCTCGGGGACGAGCGTGCGGCCGCCGGTGGTGAGCGGCCAGAGAAGCTGCCAGATCGCGGAGTCGAAGGTGTGCCGGCTGTTCTGCAGCACCACCTCCTCGCCGGTGGCGGCGAAGTGCCGGGACATGAAACGGAAGCGGTTGGTGAGCCCGCCGTGCAGGTTGACGGCGCACTTGGGGGCGCCGGTGGTGCCGGAGGTGAACACCCCGTACGCCGGCCGGTCCGGCCCGGGACACACCGCGGGCCGTTCCCGGACGGGGGTGACGGCCGCGGCGGAGACCGCCACCCGGCGGGGAGCGGCGCCGGGCGGGACGCCGGCGTCCCGGCCCGGGCCGGCGGTGACCACCAGCGGCGGGTCCAGCATCTCCAGCACCGCCCGGTGCCGCTCCTCCGGCCAGGCCGGGTCGCACAGCGCGAAGGCGGCACCGGTCTTGAGCACCGCCACCATGGCGAGCGGCAGTTCGAGGCTGTTGCCCAGCACCAGCGGCACCATGGTGCCGGGCCCGGCGCCGGCCGCGGCCAGTTCGGCGGCGAGCCCGTTGGCGAGGGCGTCGAACTCGGCGTAGGTCAGGGTCTCCTCGGCCGCGCCCCGGTAGGTCACCGCGGGCCGGTCGGGCGTGCGGCCGGCCTGCTCCTCGATGAGCGCGGTCACCGGCCGGTACGGGCCGTGGTCGACGGGGCGGCCGGTGCACTCCCGGATCCGCGGGGTGGCTTCGGACATCTCTACCGGACTCCCTAGGGGTGTCAGGGTCGGTTCGGTGTCAGGGTCGGTGGGCGAGCGGGGACCCGGGGTCGCGGGCCGGGGTGACGCCCGGGACCACGGGGGCGAGCGCGGGGGGTGGTGCGTCCCCGGTGGCGAGCGCGGCGAGCAGTGCGCCGGCCGCGGGTGCCGTCTGGATGCCGTAGCCGCCGAGCCCGGCCAGCCAGCAGAAGCCGGGCTCCGCCGGGTCGGGTCCGACGACCGGCGTGTCGTCGGGCGGCGAGGTGCGCAGCCCGGCCCAGCGGTGCCGGACGTGGCGGAACCGCATCCGGACGACGGACTCGAACCGTTCGACGGCCAGCGCCACGTCGAGGTCGTCCGGGCGGACGTCGCCGGGCGGCACCGGCGTGGCGTCGGCCGGGGAGAGCAGCAGACCGCCGGACTCGGGCTTGGCGTAGAAGGTGTCCGCCACGTCCGTCACCATGGGCCAGCCCGCCACCTCCGCCGGGGTGTGGCCCGGCGGCAGGGCCACCACCGCGGCGGTGCGGCGGCGGGCCACCAGCCCGGCCGGCGGGACCTCGGCGAGCCGGGCGAGCTCGTCGGCCCACGCCCCGGCGGCGTTCACCACGGCCCGGGCGGTGAACTCCCCGGCGGCGGTGGCCGCGTGCCAGCGGCCGCGGCTCCGGGCGAGGGTGCGCACCCGGGCGCCGGTGACCACGGTGCCTCCGGCGGCCCGCAGGCCGCGCAGGAAGCCCTGGTGGAGGGCGTCCACATCGATGTCGCAGGCGCCGGGCTTGTGCAGCGCCCGCCGGAAGGCCTCCGGCCGCAGGGCCGGGCAGAGCCGCAGCGCGCCGGGGCGGTCCAGCTCGGTGACCGGCTGCGGGGCGGTGCGCCCCGCGTCCCGGGCCGCCTCGTACGCCGCCGCGGTGCCCGGCGTCTCCAGGGCCAGCACCCCGCGCGGGGTGAGCAGCGGGACCTCGGTGAAACCGGGCGGGGGCGCGGTGAGGAACGACCGGGAGGCGGCGGTCAGCGCGCGCACCGGGGCGTTGCCGTAGTACTCGGAGAAGAGCGCGGAGGACCGGCCGGTGGCGTGCGTCCCCGGGGTGCGTTCCGCCTCCAGCAGGGTGACGGCGGCGCCCAGCCGGGCGAGGTGCCAGCCGGCCGCGGCGCCCGCGATGCCGCCGCCGGCCACCAGGAAGTCCGTCACGACGTCACCCCGTTCCCGTCCCGGCCCCCGGACCCGGTGTCCTGCACGGTGCCCTCCGCGGTGTCCTGTGCGGCCCCGGGGCCGGCGGGCTGCCCGGCGGAGGCCGTGCCGCCGGGTTCCCCGGGCGGGCCGTCCTTCGCGGCGGTGCGGCGTGGGACGGTGACGGCGGCGATCAGCAGCGCCAGCAGGGTGACCCCGGCGGCCACCAGGAAGCCGCGCTCCACACCGGCGGCGAGCGCCGCGTCGGCCACGGCGTCCGCACCGGCCGTACGAGCGTCGGCGCCGCCGGATGCGGCGCCGCCGTCCCCCGCGCCGCCGTCCGTGGTGTGCACGGTCGCCCAGACGACGGTGCCGAGCACCGCCAGTCCGGTCGCGCCGCCGATCTGCCGGGCCATGCTGAACAGCCCGGAGGCGGCGCCCGAGTCCTCGTCGGCGACCTGTGCCAGCGCCGCCAGGGTGAGCGGCACCCCGGTCACCCCGAGCCCGGAGTACACCAGCACGGTGGGCACCAGCATGCCGGTGGCCCAGCCGCCGGACGCGCCGATGCGGGACAGCCAGAGCATCCCGGCGGCGGCGACCAGCAGACCGCCGCAGACCAGCAGCCGGGCGCCCAGCAGCGCGACCAGCCGGGGGCCGGCCTTGGCGCCGGCCACCAGCAGGCAGGTCAGCGGCAGGTAGACCAGCGCGGTGTCCAGTGGTTCGTACTCCCAGACCCGCTGGAGGAAGAGGGTGAGGAAGAAGAAGATCCCGAACATCGCGGTGCTGATGAGCGCCAGCACCGCGTAGGTGCCGAAGCGGGTGCGGTCGGCGAAGAGCCGCAGCGGCACCAGCGGTGCGGCGCTGCGCCGTTCGGTGAGCACGAAGACGGTGCCCAGCACGGCGGCCGCGGCGAGGGCAGCGAGCACCGGCGCGGTGGTCCAGCCGGCCTGGCCGCCCTCCGCCGAGCCCTCGATCAGCCCGTACACCAGCAGCAGCGCGGCCAGCGTGCCGGTGAGCGCCCCGGTGGCGTCGAACGCCCCGCGCCGCGCGGGCGTCTCCCGCAGCACCCGCGGGGCGGCGGCGAGGATCAGCGCGCCGATCGGCACGTTCACGAACATCACCCAGCGCCAGGAGAGATACCCGGTGATGACCCCGCCGGCCAGCAGGCCGACGCCGCCGCCGGCGGTGGCCACCGCCGTGTACCAGCCGACCGCCCGGTCCCGCTGCGGCCCCTCGGGGAAGGTCACCGCGATCAGCGCGAGGGCGGCGGGCGAGGCCGCCGCCGCGCCGATCCCCTGGGCCGTACGGCAGGCGATGAGCAGCCAGGCCGTGTCGGCGAGGCCGCCGAGCAGCGAGGCGACGGTGAACAGGGCCAGCCCGGCGGCGAACACCCGGCGCCTGCCGAGCAGGTCGCCGAGCCGGCCGCCCAGCATCAGCAGCCCGCCGAAGGCGATGGAGTAGGAGGCGACGATCCACTCCAGGTCGGCGCCGCTCAGTTCCAGCGCCTGCTGGATGCTGGGCAGCGCGACGTTCACGATGGTGGCGTCGAGCAGGAACACGAGCTGCGCGGCGGAGAGGACCGCGAGCGCGACGGTGTGCCGCCGTCTGCCGTCCCCGGGTGGGGAGTCCTCCACGGCGGCTTGGGGGGACGCCGTCATCGACGGGCGGCGTGCTCGATCTCGAGTCGCTCCCGCAGCGGGTGGCGCAGGACCTTCCCCAGCGAGTTCTTGGGCAGCTCCCAGACGAACTGCACCCGGTCCGGCCAGATGATCTCGGCCATCTTCTCGGCCTTCAGATGGGCGTGCAGCGCCTCCAGGGTGGGTGGTTCGCCGTCCGCCACCACCACGGCGCAGGCCAGTTCGGAGCCGGGGACGCGCGGGTCGGGGTAGCCGACGACGGCGACCTCGCGCACCGCCGGGTGCCGGGTCAGCACGGACTCCAGCTCCAGGGTGGAGATCTTGTAGCCGGAGGCGCGGGTGATGCGGTCCGCGGAACGTCCGGTGATGCGGATGCCGCCGCGGCCGTCGTGGCGGGCGAGGTCGCTGGTGTCGAACCAGCCGTCGGCGTCCAGCGCGGCCTCGTAGACCTCGCGCTGCCCGAGGTAGCCGAGGCACTGGGAGGCGCCGCGGACCAGCAGCCGCCCGGAGTCCTCGCCCGGTTCGGCGTCGATGCGGATCTCCATGAAGGGCTCGGCGCGGCCGTCGCTCTGCCCGGCCCAGCCCTCCGGGTCGTCGTCCCGGGTGACGGTGACCGCGCCGTTCTCGGTCATGCCCCACAGGGCGCGGACGGGCAGGTCGAAGACGTCCCGCATCTCCGTGATGAGCTGCGGCTGGATGGGCGCGGAGCCGGAGACGACCTGGACCACGCTGGAGGTGTCGCGGGGCTCCTTGCGCTGGGCGGCGATCAGGTCGACGAGGTAGGAGGGGGAGGCGTAGGCCCAGGTGACGCGGTGCCGGGCGATGAGGTCGAGCAGCAGCTCCATGTCCCGGCCGTCGTCCTGCATGACGCAGGTGGCGTGCACCAGCAGCGGCATGTAGACGGCGTAGGTGAGGCCGGCCATGTGGGTGGCGAAGTTGGGGATGGAGACGACGTCGTCCGGGCCGAGACGATGCGGCCGGGAGACGGCCAGCACCGCGGCGTGGAGGGTGTTCTGACTGTGCACCACGCCCTTCATGCGGCCGGTGGTGCCGGAGGTGTAGAGCAGCAGAGACGGCTCGTCCGGGCCGAGCCGGTCGGCCGGGTCGACGGTGCGTCGCTCCTCCCACGGCGTACGGACGAAGAAGTCCTCGAAGTCGAGGGCGCCGGTGGCGTCCGCGTCCCCGACCACCACCCGGTGGGCGAGGGTCTCGGGGGCGGCCTCGGCGAGCCGGGCGCCGTAGTCGATGCCGGCGAAGGTGTCGACGGTGAAGCAGACGCGGGCCTCGCTCTCCCGCAGGATCTCCGCGAGTTCGCGGACGTCGAGTGCGGGGATCACCGGCACGGCGACGGCGCCGAGCCGGTGGCAGGCGAGGTAGAGCGGGGTCAGCACCCAGCGGTTGGGGAGGTAGAAGGCGACGGTGTCGCCGCGGGTGACGCCGAGTTCGGCGAGGGCCGCGGCGCATCGCGCGGTCTGCGCCTGGAGTTGGGCGTAGCTGAGGGTCCGGGCGTGTTCCCGTCCCTCGTAGGCGATCAGGGCCGGGTGGTCGCCCCGGTCCCGCGCGGCCTCGGCGAGGTCGTCCAGGAAGGTCTGCTCCCGCCACCAGCCGGCGGCCCGGTACTCCGCGGCCTTCTCGGGGCCCGGTCTCACCAGCGTGTCCCACATACGCACTGCGCCTCTCGCCGTCGAGTCGATTGAGCACGTCGTACTTGAGCACCGATCGGGCGGCCGAGCCTAGAGCATCACCCAGCGTGGCGGTACCCTGAATACCGGAGTCGGCTTCACCGAAATCGGATACCGCCGTCATCAACCCCCGGCACATGCCGACCTCTTGACTTCCCCCTCCGGACACGGCCACGCTGCGCTCGCGTCCGGTTCCGCGCCGTGCGCGGCGCACCACGACGCCGCCCGCCGGGGCGGCCCGGCTGTCCGGGACCAGACCTGTGTGGGAGGCGACGTGAAGATCGGCGTGCTCGGCTGGGACTACTCCGGCATCGACCCGGACGGCTTCCGGCTGGTGGACCACGGCCGGGAACGCGGGCACGAGACCTCCTTCGCCACGCTGGACGAGGTGGAGTTCCGGCCCGGCCCGGGCGGCGGCACGCAGGTCCTGGTGAAGGGGGAGCCGGCCGAGTCCTTCGACGCCCTCATCAACCGCTCCCGGGTCTTCGGCGAGGGCTCCCAGGAGCGCGTCGAGCGACTCGGGATGCTGAGCAACGTGCCGGGGCTGCGGCTCTTCGACCCGCTGGACGCCTGGCTCACCTCGTGCAGCAAGTTCCGCACCGCCCAGGCGCTCACCGCCGCCGGGCTGCCCACCCCGCCGGTGCGCTCGGTCTCCTCGCTCACCGAGGTGGAGGCGGCCTGCGCCGAGTGGGGCGAGGTCATCCTCAAGCCCTCGCACGGCTTCGCGGGCACGGACGTGGAACGCATCGCGGACTTCGGCGCCGAGAAGGACCTCGCGGAGGAGCTGCTGCGCCGCACGCCGACGCTGCTCTGCCAGCCCTTCTATCCGACCTCCGGCGGCGAGTTCCGCATCACCGTCGCGGGCGACGCCACCCCCATCAACATCCTCAAGCTGCCCCGGCCCGGCACCTGGCGCTGCAAGACCCTGGAGGGCGCCAGCTTCGAGCGGCTGGACGCGCCCGCCGAGCTGACCGGCCTCGCCGTACGGGCGGCACGCGCCGTCGGCCTCAGTCTGGCCGGGCTGGACATCCTGCCGCACGCGGGGGGCTATGTGGTCCTCGAGGTGAACGAGGTGCCCGGCTTCCTGGGCATCCTCGGCGCCGAGCAGCACCGGCAGGTGCTGGACGGCGTGTACACCTGGGTGGAGAAGCACACGGCCACAGGGTGAGCGGCGTGCGCGGCGGCGCCCCGGGACCGGCCGCCACCGCGCACTCCGGAGAGGGTCCCCGACAGAGGAGACGCATGCGTTACACCGCCTTCGGCCGCCGCACGGGACTACGGGTCTCCGAACTGGCGCTCGGCACCTCCAACTTCGGTACCGGCGTGCGCGGCGACCCGGACGCCGCCCGGCTGCTGTGGGGCCGCCGCGGCGACGGCGCCGGGCGCGCGGAGGCCCGTAAGGTCTTCGACCGCTTCGCCGAGGCCGGGGGCACACTGGTGGACACCGCCGACAGCGCCCAGTTCGGGGAGGCGGAGCGGCTGGTCGGCGAGTTCGTCGCCGCCGACCGGGACCACTTCGTGCTCTCCACCAAGTACACCAACAGCGCCGCCACCCGGCCCCGGGTCTCGGACACCGGCAACAGCCGCAAGAACATGATCCGTTCGGTGGAGGAGAGCCTGCGCCGGCTCGGCACCGACCACATCGACCTCTACTGGGCCCACTTCCCCGACGCCCTCACCCCCACCGAGGAGATCCTGGCCGGCCTCGACCACCTGGTGCGCAGCGGCAAGATCCTCTACGCCGGGCTCTCCAACTTCCCGGCCTGGCGGGTCGCCCGCGCCGCCACCATGGCGGAACTGCGCGGCTGGACCCCGCTCGTCGGCATCCAGACCGAGCACAACCTGGTCAACCGCACCGCCGAGCGCGAACTGCTGCCCATGGCCGAGGCGCTGGGCCTCGGCGCCGCGCTCTGGTCGCCGCTCGGCGGAGGGCTGCTCACCGGCAAGTACCGGCGTACCGAGGCCGGCTGGGTCAGCGACGAGAACCGCCGGCACCCGCGGAACGACACCGACCGCATCGCCGCGATCGTCACCACCGTACGGGAGGTCGCGGAGGAGTCCGGCGTGCCGCCCACCCGGGTCTCCCTGGCCTGGCTGCGGGCGCGGGCGGCCCGGGCGCACACGGCGTACGTCCCCGTGCTCGGCCCGCGCAGCGTCGGGCAGCTCGACGACTGCCTGGCCGCGCTCGACGTCACCCTCGACCCGGAGCAGCTACGGCGGCTGGACGAGGTGAGCGCGATCGAGCCGGGGACGCCGCACGAGATCACCACCCTGGTGCAGCCCGCCCTGCTCGGGGGCGACCCGGAGCGCCTCCCGCCCGCCACGCCACCCGTGGCCTGAGGGCCCGGTGGGGCCTCACCGGTCGGAGGCCGTGGCGCGGGTCCGTAGCCATCGCAGCGCGAGCAGCCCGCCGACGCCGGGGATCAGCGCCCGCCACCGGGCCGGCCAGGGACCGTCCGTCCCCTCCGGGCGGGCGGTGGCGACGGCCAGCAGACAGGCCGTGCCGTGCAGCGGGCCGACGAGCGAGGAGACCCACTCGGCGTGCACGGTGAGCAGGTTGGCCAGCAGCACCGCCAGCGTGACGGCCTCCGCTGCGGCGGCGGTCCGGAGCACCCGCATGTCTCACGCCCCCGTCGTCGAGCCGGGCCGGACGATCATCAGCACCACGACGATCGCCCAGAGGAGGTTGAAGGCCCCGGTGAGCCCGGCCAGGCGCGCCGCGAGCGGGGGGCGCGGGTCCGCGGCGCCGTCCGCGGGCTCGCCGGCGAGGGCCAGCAGCCGTTCCTGGGCGGGGAGGATGCGGAGCACCAGCAGGGCCGCCGCGAGCGCGGTCAGGAGCAACGAGGCGACCAGCCAGGCGTCGGTGAGGACGCCGAGCCGGGCGCCGGTGGCGATCCCGAAGACCGGGACGGCGACCCCGGCGACCGCATAGCCGCGGCAGATCCGGTGCAGCAGCGGGAGGACGCCGGTCTGCGGTCCGGCGCCCCCGGGCCCGCCGGCCCCCGCCCGCCGGGCGTACCGCGGGAAGAGCGAGGCCGCGACGGCGATCGGCCCCAACACCAGGATCGCCGCCAGGACATGCACGGACAGCAACAGCTTCGTCATCGCGGGCCCTTCCGGCCGGAATACATTGGCAGCCAAGAGATAGCACGCCTACCCTCCCATGTGTAGGCTGCCTACCCATGAAGACGGACGCGGTGCGCGGGCACCTCGACGGACTGCTGCTGGCCGTGCTGGAGACCGGCCCGCTGCACGGATACGCGATCATCGCCGCGGTCCAGGAGCGCAGCGGCGGCGTGCTGGAGCTGCGCACCGGCACCATCTATCCGGCGCTGAACCGGCTGGAGCGCCTCGGACTGCTGCGCAGCAGCTGGCAGTCGGTGGGCGAGCGGCGACGCCGCTGCTACGAGCTGACCGACGCCGGGCGGCGCGCGCTGGCCGGCGAGCGGTCGGCGTGGCAGGAGTTCACCACGGCGATCGGCGCGGTGCTGAACCCGGCGCCCTCCCCGGGGCGGGCGACATGAGGGCCTTCGGGCGCCGGTGGCCGGCCCCGCGGACGGGTGCGGCGACGCCCCGCGGAGCGCCCGTCGCGGGCCCGGGCGGCGACGGCACCGGCGTTGCGCCCGGCGGGACGGGAGCGCCGGGCGCCGGAGCGGTCCGGCCGCAGGACGCCCTCCGCGCCCAGCGGAGGCAGCCTGGCCCGGGCCATGCGGGCGACCCGGCGGAGGACCCGGTCGAGCGCCGGATGGCCGCCCTGGAGGCCGGGCTGCACGGCCCGGCCCGGGCCAGGGCGCGACTGCTGCGGGAGCTGCGCGACGGGCTCACGGACACCGTGGACGCCCTGGTCCGCGAGGGGGTGCCCGCGGACCGCGCCGCGCGGGAGGCGGTGCGGGAGTTCGGCACGCCGGAGGAGCTGCTGCCGGGCTGCCAGCGGGAGCTGACGCTCGCTCAGGCCCGCCGCACCGCGCGGATCGTCGCGCTCACCGCCCCGCTCTTCCTGCTCGCCTGCGGCCTGCTGGTGCGGGCCGCCGGGCACGGCGGGCCCTGGCCGCAGGGGTTGCCGGCGGTGCTCGCCGCCGCCGCGGCGCTCCCGGCCGGTGCCGCGCTGGCCGCCACCGGCGGCCTCGCCCGCCGGTGGCCCGTACCGCGGTGGCTGCCGCTGGCCGTCGCCTGGACCGGCAGGGCCACGGCGCTGGGCATGGCGCTGGCCGCGCCGGCGCTCGGCCTCGCCGCGCTGCCGTCCGCCGAGGGACTGCCGCTGGCGGCGGCGGGCGGGCTGGCAGTCGTGGCGCACGCCGTGGTGGCGCCGTCGGCCCGCGCCTGCCGTCGCTGCGCCCGCCTCCCGGCCGCCCTCCCCTGACCCGGCCGCCGAGCGGCGGTGCCCTCACCGCTGCGGGGCCGTGAACACCGGCGCGTGGACGGTGACGCCCCCGAGGAGCGGCAGGGGCCCACGGGTGGCCAGGGGCGGAGCGGGGTCCGCGGAGACCAGGTGCGCCGCGAGCGGGGCACCGCGCTCCGCGGCGGCGTACCCGAGCATCACCGTGGGATCGCTCAGCCCCGGCGCCCCCACCCGGAGCACCAGGTCCGCCTCGTCCGTCGCGTGCGGGTCGCCGAAGGCGTGCGAGGGCACCGGCCGGAAGCCGAGCGCCGTCTTGAACTGGAGCAGACCGGGCTCGGTGAGGTGGCCGAGCAGGTTCGGCTCGTTGCCGAGGGTGGCCCGGGTGCAGCCACGGGCCCGGCCCTCCCGGAGAGCGGAGAAGTAGAGGACGCGGGCCAGGCTGTGCCGCCGCCAGGCCGCGCTCACCGCGGAGAACCGGAGGACCAGGGCACCGGCCGCCGGGCACTCCAGGGCCAGCACCCCGCCGGCCAGCTCCTCCCCCTCATGGGCGAAGACCCCGAAGAAGCGGCGCGGCCCGTGCAGCACGGCGTCCCGGTGGTCCAGCGCGAAGGGGACGCCGAACCGCATCTCGGCCACCCGCTCCTTGTAGAGGGCGAGGAACCGGTCGAGCGTGCCGGGCGTGACCGGGTCCTCCACCGTCTCCCGCAGGCCCGCCTCCGCCGCCCGGCGCCGGGCGGCCCGGAGGTTCCGGCGCGCCAGGCGGCTGAGGGTGCGGAGGTGCGTCTCCTCGTCCGGGGCCGGCTCGGCGACCCAGGTGAGCAGGCCGGGCTTGCGGACAAAGCCGCGTGCGGCCAGCTCCTCCCACCGCCCGGCGGGCGGGTCCGGCACCCGTACGACGTCGAGGCGGCGGCCGGTGCGGAGCCAGGGCTCGGACGCCAGCTCCCCGGGGTCCACGAGGGCGAGCGTCAGCCCGTACCGGTCCTGTATCTCCACGCGCGGCGGCCCCCGGTCAGGCGGCGGCCGTGGCGGCGTCCAGCCGGTCGGCGAAGCACTCCAGCGCCGCGGACCAGCGCCGGGCGTACTCCTCGACCAGGCCGATGAACTCCTCGCCCCGGTCCGCGTCGGTGACCAGCCCGGTCATGCCCGTCTCGTCGTCGCTGACCTGGGCCGCGTGCACCGTCTCCGCCTTGATGTGGGCGTCGATCCAGGCGAACTGCTCGTTGCGGTCGAACAGCCGCTCACCGTCGACCAGCACCTTCCCGTACATCCGGCGGAAGCCGACCGCGATGTCCAGCGCGATGGTCTCCACCACCCGGAGCTGCACGGCGGCGCCCAGCGAGGAGGCCGCGAGCCGGTCCATGTACGCCAGCAGCTCCCGCACCGGCGCGGGCAGCTCGGCGGCGGCCGCTCGCTCGGCCTCGTCCACCCGGGCGGCGAGCGGCGCCACGATGGTGTCGTCCCACCACACGTAGTGGATGCCGGCGGGGCCCTCCGGTGCGACCGCACGGAACTCGGGGGCGGCGTTGTCCAGGTCGTCGCCGATGACCTGGTAGACCGTCTGGAAGGCGCCCAGCAGCTCGCGGTCCACCTCCGCGCGGCGGTCGGCGGCGAACTCCCGGGCCATCACCCCCAGTCCGGCGAGGGTGGTGAACATGAAGCTCCGCGTCATCTCCCGCCACCACACGGCCACCGCGTGGCCGGCCTCGGGGGAGACCGTCTCGGTGTGCCGGGCGGCGGCGAAGAAGCGGTTGTCGGCCCGCCGGAGGCGCGCCTTGTCGATCTCCCGGTCCACCCGGGCGTCCAGTTCCCGGCGCACGGCGTCCGGCAGGGGGCTCAGGGGCGTTGCTGCGGTGACGGTCACGGTTCTCCACTCCCGGGGCTAGACGCCGAGTCGCTGCTTGACCTCGGCGAAGAAGGGCACGTACCGGTAATCGCGCGCTACGGGGTCGTAGTCGGTGTACGCGTTGGTGAACTCCAGCAGCCGCTTCCGCACCGCCTCCACCGGCTCGGTGTGGATGCGGGCCTCGATGCGCTGGATCTCGCCGAGGAAGGCGGCGAGGACGGAGGGGATGTCCGGGGCGAGGGCGATCGTGGCGTCCCGGACCCGGATGCCCTCGTGCCGCTCCAGGTAGCCGAAGAGGAGCTGGGAGGCGACCGCGTCGTAGTTGGGACGGGGGATGCCCTCGACGGCGTACCGGAGCAGGCGCTCGGCCAGGATGTACTCGTAGGCGGTGAGCGCCTCCTCCCGGGGCAGCGCGGGGTCGTGCAGCAGGGCGAGCATCGCGGAGACGTCGACCCGCAGCTCCTCCAGCCCGGCCAGCGGCTTGTACTTCTTGGCAGGCAGGAAGTCCGGGATGGGCATGTCGCCCTGCCGGTGGTGGTATTCGTGCAGCCGCACCCACCAGGAGGAGGCCTGCCGGACCACGTCGTCGGAGGCGCCGTGGAGACGCGGGAAGCTGCCCTCCGCCATCACCGCCTCGATCATCCGGCGGGTGATGCGGTTGTGACGCTCCACGAACTTGTCGATGAAGTAGAAGATCAGGTCGTCCGGGCGCTGGATGCCGTCGAGGTGGTTCTCGGGGAAGAGCGCGACCACCACCCGGGAGGCGAAGCCGGAGGTGCGGCCGGTGAGCACCACCGGCATGGTGGGGCTGGCGTACCGCTCGACGAGGTGCGGGTCGGCGGGCAGCTCCTCGTAGGTGAGGTAGTCCAGGGAGAGGTCGGGGAAGTACCGCGCGTCGAAGAGGGAGAAGATGTGGCCGTCGCGGCGGCCGTTGATGTGTGCCTTGGTGGCGTCCAGCCGCCGGCCCGGGGCGTACGACCGGAGGTCCTCCAGGAACGCCTCGGCGACGGGCTGCCGGCGGAGCGCGCTCGTCTTCTCGATCCGCCGGGCCAGCTCGCTCAGCGTCCGCTCGTCGCGGAAGCCGGAGCGCTCCCCCAGCTCCTTCCGCACTTCCTCGACTTCGGTGAACACCGTGTTCATGGCGTCGTCCATGCAAGGGCCTCCGGACCGGTGGGTGGTGACCGGGCGAGAGCCTAACCACGATCTCCGGGCCATGAACAGGTGTTTGCATCGCCTCAGCGCGAATATGCCTCCGATATACGAACGTTCGGGGGTGGGACACCGGCCGACGGGCCGTCAGGCTCGTTGGAGCCGTCAGCGGTCAGGCCGCGCCCAATTGGCCCCGCGAGCGGAGCCGGAGGGCTCCTCGGGCGGGACGGAACTCTCCCGGTGGACCGGCCCCGGGCGGGCGGGCCGCCCGAGGGCGCCGGGGCGTGCGGCTCACATGTCCACGGGCTTCAGCAGCACGAAGTCCGCGCCGAACGGGTCCGTGCAGACGGCGAGGCGCCCGACGCCCTCCATGTCCGCCGGCCCCATCTGCACACTGCCACCGTGCTCCGTCACCTTGGCCAGGGCGGCGTCGGCGTCCGTGGTGTGGAAGACCGGGTGCCAGTACGGCCGCCCGCCGGTGGGGGTGAGGTCCGCGGCGGGCATCTCCATCAGCCCGCCGTGCTGGCGCTCCTGCCCCGCACCGGCCGGACCGAGCAGGGTGTAGGTCCCGCCGTCGCCCGGCATCGGCATGTCCTGGAAGTCCCAGCCGAGCAGGCCGCCGTAGAAGCCCTTCGCCGCGGCGGCGTCGGTGGTGTAGAGCTCCACCCACATCAGGCTGCCCGGCTCGTCGACCGCCTCCAGACCCGGGCTCTTCCCCGGCTGCCAGACCGCGAACTGACCGCCCTGCGGGTCGCTGAACTGCGCCATCCGCCCGTAGTCGTCGATGTCGAACGGCTCCACCCGGACCGTCCCCCCGGCCTCCCGCACCGCACGGGCCGCCGCCTCGGCGTCGGCCGTCCGGAAGTAGATCATCCAGGCGGAACGGGCGCCCTCCTCCGTGAGCGGGCCGAGGGCGGCGACGGTCTTGCCGTCGACCTGGAAGGAGCCGAACTCCTCCTCCCCGGAGCCGAAGGGCTGGAAGGTCCAGCCGAGGACCGCGCCGTAGAAGGACTTGGCCGTGGCCGAGTCGGGTACGCCGAGGTCGATCCAGCAGGGTGAGCCCAGGGCGAAATCAGTGGTGATCATGATGTGTTCCCTTCGGAGATCCCTGACACGAACCAGCGTCCCACCGGGCACTGACACTCGCGCGCGGACGCCGTCCGGGGGCGCCCGGCGATCCTTCGGAGGCCGGTGACGCCGGGGGCCGGCGGCAGGAGAGTCACACCGCCGGACGGGTACCCGGACGGCGGAACCCGGTGGACCGGACGGCCCGCCGCACCGGTGGGTTCTGTCGTCCGCGCTCCGGCGACCGGGCGGCGCGGCGCCGGGCCACGGACCGGCGGACCGGCATTTCGAGAGACGAAGGAGAACGGGAGCCCGCATGGCCGGCGACCAGCACCGCCCACCCGCCGGGGAGGACACCCGGCCCGAAGAGTCCGGGCAGCCCGGGCAGGCCGGGGAGACCGCGCCCCGGCACCCCGCTCCCCGGGACGACACGTCCGCCGCGGCCCCCGGGGAAGGGCCGGCGGAAGGGCCCGGACCGGCACCTCCCCGCGGCAGCGGCACCGACCGGGACGGCGAGACCCGCGGCACCGTCCACCTCGCGCTCGGCGCCAACCTGGTGATCGCCGCGGCCAAGGTGGCCGGCGGCGTCGTCAGCGGGTCCGCGGCGCTGCTCTCGGAGGCCGCACACTCCGTCGCCGACAGCCTCAACGAACTCTTCCTGCTCGCCT
Source organism: Streptomyces sp. JJ36 (assembly GCF_021696945.1). GTDB lineage: Bacteria > Actinomycetota > Actinomycetes > Streptomycetales > Streptomycetaceae > Streptomyces. The sequence continues at coordinate 113,341 of NZ_JACYHE010000009.1, read as the reverse complement.
CGCTGCGCCGGAGCCGGCGCCGGCCCGACGCCCGGCACCCGTTCGGCTACGGCAAGGAGCGGTTCTTCTGGTCGCTGCTCGCGGCGGTCGGGATCTTCGTGATGGGCGGCTGCTTCTCCTTCTACCAGGCCGTCCAGGCCGTGCGCGTGCCGGCGCCGGAACCCGCCGGCGGCTATGTGGTGGCGCTGGCCGTGCTGGTCGGTGCGGGGATCGCGGAGGGCGTCTCGCTGGCGAAGGCGCTGCGGCAGGTACGGCACGAGGCACGCGCCGCGGGCCGCCCCTTCCGCCGCCAGTTCCGGCACAGCGACGACCCGGCCCTGCGTACCGTGCTGGGCGAGGACGGCGCCGCCGTCACCGGCGTGCTGCTCGCCCTCACCGGCATCGCCCTGCACCTGATCACCGGCAGCAACCTGTGGGAGGCCGCGGCCTCGCTGGGCATCAGCGCCCTGCTGATCTACGTCGCCTACCGGCTGGGGCGGGACGCCCGGGACCAGCTCGTGGGCGAGGCCGTGCCGCCCGGCCTCCAGCAGGAGGTGCACGCCTTCCTGGAGCGGCAGCCGGAGATCGACGCCATCACCGACCTGCTGACCATGCGGATCGGCCAGCACTCGGCGCTGCTGGCCGCCCGCGTCGACCTGGTGCCCGGCACCGACAGCGAGGACGTCGAGGAGGCCGCCGTACGCATCAAGCAGGAGATCACCCGGCACTGGCCGGACGTCGACAACGTGTTCCTGGACATCACCGAGGCGGGCCCGGCCGGGCAGCGCCGGGCCCGCCGCCTGCGGCACGACCTGGTGTACCGGGCCGCCCGCGACGACCCGGACGCACCGGACGCCCCGCAGGACCGGCACGACCGGGCCCCCGGCGGGTGAGATGCTGACCGCTCCCCGCGCCGGTCCGGGAGCGGGGCGGCGGAAGGGAGCGGCGCATGGCGGAGGGGCGGCCGGCACAGCCGGAGAGGTCCGGTGGGCGGACACGGGCCGCGGATACGCCGGAGGCCCCCGGCGCCCACGGGCAGCCACCGGGCGAGGACGGCGGGCCGGTACGGCGGACGGAGCCGGGCGGCCACCGGGCGCCCCGCGCCCGGGAGCTCGGCCTGGTACCGCCGGGCGGCACCCCGGGCCCGTACAACGCGCTCACCGACGTGCCGGGCGTCGCTGTCGGCCACACCACGCTGCTGCGTCCACCGGACGTGCACACGGGGGTGACCGCGATCGTCCCGGACGGCGTGGGGCCGGTACCCGGCGGGCGCCTGCCGGCCGGGCTCCACGCCGGGAACGGCTACGGCAAGCTGATCGGCGCCACCCAGCTCGCCGAGCTCGGCGAGCTGGAGTCGCCGGTCGTGCTCACCTCCACCCTCTCCGCCTTCCGCGCGGCCGACGCCCTGGTCGACTGGATGCTGGAGCGGCCGGACTGCACCGGGGTGCGCTCCTTCAACCCGGTCGTCGGCGAGTGCAACGACGGCCTGCTCTCCGACATCCGGTCCCGGCCGGTCCGCGGGGAGCACGTGCGCGCCGCGCTGCGCGGCGCGACGGACGGCCCGGTGGCCGAAGGCTGTGTGGGCGCCGGGACCGGCACCTGTGCGCTGGGCTTCAAGGCGGGGATCGGCACCGCCTCCCGGCGCGTGACGCCGGAGTGCGCGGCGCCGGTCACGCTCGGAGTGCTGGTGCAGGCCAATTTCGGCGGGACGCTCCGGACCGGCGGGACGCCCGTCGTTCCCCCGGCCGGCCCGGGCACCCCGGGCGCCGTGCGCACGTCCTCCGGCGAGGACGGCTCCTGCATGCTGGTCGTGGCGACGGACGCCCCGCTGGACTCCCGGCGGCTCACCCGGATCGCCCGCCGCGCCGTCTTCGCGCTGGCCCGCGTCGGCGCCGCCTTCGCCCACGGCAGCGGCGACTACGCCCTCGCCCTCAGCACCGCCCGCCCGGTGCGCGGCACCGCCCCGGCCCCGCTCCCCGACGCGCACCTCGACCCGCTCTTCGCCGCGACCCTGGAGGCCGTCGAGGAGGCGGTGCTCAACGCGCTCTGCGCCGCCGTCACCACCACCGGCCCCGGCGGCCGTACGGCCCACGCGGTCCCGCCGGAGCTGCTCCGCCGGGCGGCCGCCCACGGAGCGTGACCGCCCCGCTCCTCCTGGCGGAGGTTGCCCGGGCCGGTCGCCCCGGCGCCCCGGCGGGCATGGCCGCGGACACCCCCGGGTACCCGCCGACCTGCTAGGAAGCCAAGCAAGCCAAGCGCACGCAGGGAGTAACCCATGGCGCACACCGATGTCGACGAGGTGCTGGGCGCCCTGCAGAACGTCGACTTCCCCGCGGACAAGGAGCAGCTGCTCCGCGAGGCGGAGCGGGAAGGCGCCTCCGAGGAGGTGCTGACGGCTCTGCGCGGCATCCCGCCGGAGGAGTACGGCAACCGCCAGGACGTGGCCCGCTCGGTACGCACCGAACCGGACTCGGACATCCCGCACACCGCCGCGCAGCGCGCACAGCAGGCGCGGCTGGGCGGCAAACCGGGGCAGTCACAGCACCTCCGCGAGGTGCCCAGGACCCCGATCGAGGAGGAGCTCGACCGGTGACCCCGGACGGGCGCGCCGGACGCGCGCCCGGAGCCCCCGCGGCCGGCCCCTCCCGGCCGCACGGCCCAGCCGATCACCGAGGGAGGACAGCCCCATGACGCGCAAGAAGATCGAGGGCGACGAGGACCAGAAGCGGGCCGCCGCCCACGAGGCCGCACGGGCCGGCGAGACCGCCTCCGAGCGGAAGGCCACCACCGGGGCCTCGCGGCAGCGGACCCATGTGCCGGACACCAGCTCCCTCAGCCACCAGGAGAAGACGGCCCACCTGCACGAGGGCAAGAAGCAGGGCCCCCACCGGCAGGAGACGTCCGGCGGCTCCCGGGCCGGCGCCGCGGGCGGCGGCACGGAAGAGCCCACCTACCGCGGGCGCGGCCGCCCCGGCTACACCGAGCAGCACGAACGGGTCTTCCGCGTGCTCACCGACGCCGAGCGGTCGCACGGCGGCGAGGGGGTCCACCTCCAGGAGCTGGCGCGTGACGCCGGGCTGCCCCAGGACGAGACCCGCACCCTGCTGCACGACCTGACCACCGAGCACGGCCTGGTCACCGAGCTCCAGGGCACCGACAGCCCCGACATGGGCCCGCGCTACGAGACCCGCCCCGGCCTCTGACCCCGACCGTGACTCTCCCGGCCCCGGGCCGGGAGAGTCACGTGCCTGTGCCCTCGCGGCGCGGTCCGTCCCGGGCGAGCAGCCGGTCGCCCCTGCTCCGCGCGACCCGGTGCACGTCCCGCAGCGACTCGGCCAGCCGCGCAACGGCGTACCGCAACTGCTCGGGTGTCGCCCGCCGGTCCGCAAGCAGGTCGGAGACATGACCCAGGAGGTCGTCGGCCATGCCGAGCTGGACGCTCTCGATGTTGTCCGCCACCCGCGAGAGGTACCCGGTGCCGTCACCGACCAGGTAGCAGGGCTTCCCGTCCGGACGGCACCACGGCAGCAACCTCGCCGGCTCACCGGGCTCGTCCACCACCCGGTCCGGCACGCGGTCCGTCACGCCGTCACCTCCACGCCGTGGATCAGCCGAGGCCCGACGTCGACACCGTGCACGGCGAGCCACAGCGCACGCCGCCGGGCCCGCCGCAGCCGGGCCTCCTCCTCCCGCTCGTGGGCGACCAGGTACGGGCGGACGAGAACCGTGTCCTCGCCCCGCACCACCCCGGCACCGTGCCGGGGAGGCCGGGCCGGGGCCCGCTCCGCTTCCGGCAGCGGCGGCTTCACGCAGGGCGGACGAACGGAGGACGCCGCCCGGTGACGCCCCGAACCGGGCCACCACCGCCGGAACAGCGGCTCGCACAGGCGGAGGAGAGAAGGCAGCACGGGATCAGCTCCGTTCGCAGAGAAGGGGGATCGCGCGGCAACGCGCATGACCGCTGTGTAGCGATTCCCTCACAGAGTGAGAGGGCTCGGTCTACGCTGACCAGGGGATTCGGCGTGACGAAGCGCCTGTCACACGGGAGCTGACGGTGAGCAACATCTATGGGGAGTGGCTACGACTGGCGCCGGTCGTCGTACAGCAACAGCGACGGCGGAAGCTGCCTGGAGGTGGTGGACGGCCACCCGGAGGGCGTCCCCGTACGCGACAGCAAGCGCCCCGAGGGCCCCGCCCTCCTCATCCCCCGGGCCGCCTGGTCCGCCTTCCTCACGACGCTCCGCGACGCCTGAGCCCCCGGCGCCCTGTCCCGGCGCGACCCGGTCCGTCTAGTCTGGGAAGGCGACTGGTTCGCCCCGTCCGCCAGGCGGGTGCGACGTGAGAGGGAACCCGGTGCGAATCCGGGACTGCCCCGCAGCGGTGAGCGGGAACGACCGCCGTCACACGCACTGGACCGCAGGGTCTGGGAAGCGACGGCCAGTAGGTGCCCGCCGGGAGACCGGCAGGCGTGCCCGCGAGTCCGAAGACCTGCCCGTCGCCCGTGCGCGGACGATTCCGCGTGCGGTTGTCCCGGTGACCTCGAGGGCGGGTCGGCGTACCACCAGAACGGACCGGTGCATGCGCGCCACACGGCGTACACATGCCACCCGGGATCCCCTGGTACCCCCACCCCTTCGCGCCCTCGTCCCGGTCCCCGGGACGTGCAGACGACTCGCGAAGGAGAGTTCCGTGACAGCGAAGTCCGCAGCCGCGGCAGCACGGGCCACCGTGTACGGCTACCCCCGGCAGGGGCCGGACCGGGAGCTGAAGAAGGCCGTCGAGGGGTACTGGAAGGGCCGCGTCACCGCCGGCGCCCTCCGGGAGACGGCGAAGGACCTGCGCCGCTCGGTCTGGCGGCAGCTCGCCGAGGCCGGTATCGACGAGGTCCCGACCGGCGACTTCTCGTACTACGACCACATGCTCGACACCAGCGTGATGGTCGGCGCGGTCCCGGAGCGGCACCGCGCGGCGGTGGCGGCCGACGCCCTGGAGGGCTACTTCGCGATGGCCCGCGGCACGCACGCGGTGGCGCCGCTGGAGATGACCAAGTGGTTCGACACCAACTACCACTATCTGGTGCCGGAACTGGGCCCGGACACCGTCTTCACCGCCGACTCCGGCAAGCAGGTCGCGGAGCTGCGGGAGGCGCTGACGCTCGGGCACACCGCCCGGCCGGTCCTGGTGGGCCCCGTCACCTACCTGCTGCTCGCCAAGCCCGCCCCCGGCGTCGCCGAGGACTTCGAGCCGTTGACCCTGCTCGACCGGCTGCTGCCGGTCTACGCCGAGGTGCTCGCCGACCTGCGGGCCGCGGGCGCCGGGTGGGTGCAGCTCGACGAGCCCGCCCTGGTCGAGGACCGCACCCCGGCGGAGCTGAACGCGGCCTCCCGCGCCTACCGGGAGCTCGGCGCGCTCACCGACCGCCCCCGGCTGCTGGTCGCCTCCTACTTCGACCGCCTCGGTGACGCCCTCCCCGTGCTGGCCAGGACCCCGGTCGAGGGGCTGGCCGTGGACTTCACCGGGGCCGCCGCCGCGAACCTGGACGCGCTCGCCGCCGCCGGCGGGCTGCCCGGAAAGCGATTGGTCGCCGGCGTGGTCGACGGGCGGAACGTCTGGATCAACGACCTGGAGCGGTCGCTGTCCACCCTCGGCACCCTGCTGGGCCTCGCCGACCGGGTCGACGTCTCCGCCTCCTGCTCGCTGCTGCACGTGCCGCTGGACGCCCGCGCCGAGCACGACATCGACCCCGAGGTGCTGCGCTGGCTGGCCTTCGCCCGGCAGAAGACCGCGGAGCTGGTCACCCTCGCCAGGGGCCTGGCGGAGGGCACCGGCGCCATCGCCGCCGAACTCGCCGCCAACCGCGCCGACCTGGCCTCCCGCGCGGCCTCGTCACTCACCCGCGCCCCGACCGTACGCACCCGCGCGGCCGCCGTGACCGCCGCGGACGCCCGGCGCGCGCAGCCGTACGCCGAACGCGCCGCGGCCCAGCGCGCCCGGCTCGGCCTCCCGCTGCTGCCGACCACCACCATCGGCTCGTTCCCGCAGACCCCCGCGCTGCGGACGGCCCGCGCCGACCTGCGGGCCGGACGGATCGGCACCGGGCAGTACGAGGAGCGGATCGAGGCCGAGATCCGGGACGTCCTCGGCTTCCAGGAGCAGGCGGGCCTGGACGTCCTGGTGCACGGCGAGCCCGAGCGGAACGACATGGTGCAGTACTTCGCCGAGCAGCTCTCCGGCTACCTCGCCACCCGGCACGGCTGGGTGCAGTCGTACGGCACCCGGTACGTCCGCCCGCCGATCCTGGCCGGCGACGTCTCCCGGCCCGGGCCGATGACGGTGCGCTGGACGGCGTACGCGCAGGCGCAGACGGAGCGGCCGGTGAAGGGCATGCTGACGGGGCCGGTCACCATGCTGGCCTGGTCCTTCGTCCGCGACGACCAGCCGCTCGGGGACACCGCCCGGCAGGTCGCCCTCGCGCTGCGCGACGAGGTGGCGGACCTGGAGGCGGCGGGCACCTCCGTCATCCAGGTGGACGAGCCGGCGCTGCGCGAGACCCTGCCGCTGCGGGCCGAGGCCCGGGACGCCTATCTCGCCTGGGCCACCGAGGCGTTCCGCCTCACCACGGCCGGGGTGCGCCCGGAGACCCAGATCCACACCCACATGTGCTACGCCGAGTTCGGCGACATCATCCAGGCCATCGAGGACATCGACGCCGACGTGATCAGCCTGGAGGCCGCCCGGTCGCACATGCGGATCGCGCACGAGCTGGCCGGACACGGCTACCCGCGGGAGGCCGGGCCGGGCGTGTACGACATCCACGCGCCGCGCGTCCCCGGCCCGGAGGAGATCACCGCCCTGCTGCGCAAGGGGCTGGAGGCCCTCCCCGCCGAGCGGCTGTGGGTCAACCCGGACTGCGGCCTGAAGACCCGCGGCTGGCCGGAGACCCGGGCGTCGCTGGAGAACCTGGTCGCCGCCGCCCGCACGGTGCGCGCGGAGCTGCCCGGCCGCCGGGCCTGACCGCATCGGTCACGGGCCGGGCTCCGGACGGCGCCCGGCCCGTGGCCGCCCGCACGGTGCCGCGCACATGCCACTCCGCCCCGAGTTGCCACCAGCGGTAGGATGAGGACCATGGCAGGTAGTAAGAAGTACTCGATCAGTCTCCCCGAGGACCTCGCCGAGACCGTTCGCGCGCAGGTCGGCCCCGGCGGCTTCTCCGCCTATGTGGCCGAGGCCCTGGAGCACCGGGTGGCCATGGACAAGCTGCGGGAACTCGTCACCGACTTCGAGACCGACCATGATCCGCTCTCCCGGGAGGAGGTGGAGACAGCCCGCGCGCTGCTACGGCACGATCACCGCGGCACGGACGGGGCCGCCGCCTGATGGCGGGCACCCTCCTCCTGGACAGCGAGGGCCTGTCGACGCTCTACCGCAAGGACCGCCGCACCCTGGCCCTCGTCCAAGCCGCGCGGGAAGAAGGCGTGCGCGTGGCCACCACGGCCTTGACCACCATCGAAGCGGACCACGCTCGCCTCCACCCCGCCCGCGTCCGGTGGGTGCTCTCCCGCATCGACGTCCACGACGTCACACGAGCGACGGCGGACCGGGCGACCGCCCTGCTCCGTGAGCACCACCTGCACGGCCACCGCTACGCCATCGACGCCGTGCTGGCCGCCGTGGCCCGTGCCTCGCCCGGCCCCGTCACGGTCCTCACCTCCGATCCGGAGGACCTCGGTCTGCTCTGCGGACCCGGCGTCGAGATCGCCAAGGTCTGAGACCGGCCCAGGAGAGCCGCCGGCCCTGGCGCGGCGGTCGCCGGCGTACCGGCCGGCTCAGGGCCCGACCACGGGCCACCATTCACGCACAGCGGTCACCTCGACGCCCGGCGTCCGGTAGTAGGGGTCCTCGTCCAGGAGGGCCTCCAGCTCCGGGCGCCCGACACAGAACACCAGCAGGGCCCCGGAGTCGTCCGACCAGGGCCCCGCGCCCAGCAGGCGGCCCTCCTCGTGCAGCCGGGTCAGGGCCGCGCGGTGGGCCGGCCGGGCGGCGAGACGTTCCGGGGTCTCGGTGAAGGCGAGTTCGACGATCAGCATGGGCTGACCGTACGGTCGGGGCGTGAGCGGTTCCGTATCACGCGATACATCCGTGCTCAAGACCGTGCCCCTGCTCGCGGCACTGCCGGACGAGCGGCTGCGCGCCGTGCGGGAGGGCTCCGTCCGCCGGAGCCACCGGCCGGGGGAGGTGCTGCGGGTGTTCGGCGACCCGGCCACCCACCTGCTGCTTCTGCTGCACGGCCGGGTCTCGGCCACGGCCACGACGACCACCGGCCGGGAGGTGCGCTTCGGGGAGTGGGCGGGCCCCTGCGCGCTGGACAAGGTCGCCGTGATCGACGGCCGCGGCCACACCGCCACGCTGACCGCGGAATCCCCCTGCCTCGTGCGGAGCCTGCCGCGCGAGCGGTTCCTGGAGCTGCTGGACGGCGCCGCCCCGGTGCGACGACACGTCCTGCGCGTCCTCGCCGAGCAGGCGCGCAGCCAGCAGGAACGGTGGGCGGCCACCGCCACGCTCCCCACCGAGGCCCGGCTCGCCGCCTGGCTGCTACGGCAGGCGGCGGACTCGGGCGGACCCGTCCCGTTGCCCGGCGGCCAGCAGGGGCTGGCCGCCCTGCTCGGTCCCGCCCCTGTGACCGTCCTGACCTCGGACCCCGGTGACCTCCGCACGCTGTGCGGCCCTCGCGTGCACGTGGCCGAGGTCTGAAGGGCCCCGCGTGGGGCGGCCGGAGCCGCACGGTCAGCGGGACCGGGCGGGGTACGGCGCGGTGACGACGACGGCGTTGGCGGCGACGATCACCAGGACGGCCGCCCAGGAGAGCGCGTCCAGGTGCTCGCCGAGTACGAGCATCCCGACCAGCCCGGCGAAGACCGGGTTGACGCTCATGAACACCCCGAAGAAGTGCGCCGGGACGCGCCGCAGGGCCAGCAGGTCGGAGAGGAACGGCACCGCGGAGGAGAGCACCCCGGCGGCCAGGGCACAGGCGAGGGCGACCGCGGTCGGGGGATGGTGCCAGAGCACCAGGGCGCCGACGGGGAGGTAGAGGGCGCCGGAGACGGCCGCGGCGGCGGCGGAGCCCTCCAGGCCGGGCAGGCGCCGTCCGACGGCGCGGTTGAGCAGGACGTAGCAGCCCCAACTCGCGGCGGCCAGCAGCGCCAGACCGATGCCGAGGTAGTCGGTGGACGGCGAGGGGCGGGCGAGCACCGCGACCGCGCCCGCGGCGGCGAGCGCGCACAGCGCGTCGATCCGGCGGCGGGAGGTGGTGAGCGCCACCGTCAGCGGGCCGAGGAACTCCAGGGTGACCGCCAGGCCGAGCCCGATGCGGTCGACGGCCTGGTAGAGAGAGGTGTTCATCGCCGCGAACACCAGGGCCAGCCCCAGCACCGGGCGCCACTGCGCGGCGGTGAACGACCGCAGCCGCGGCCTGCCGACCGCCCACAGCACCCCGGCGGCCATCCACTGGCGGACCGCCACCACGCCCACCGGCCCGATCACCGGGAAGGCCAGCGCCGCCACCGACGCCCCGAACTGGTTGGACAGCCCGCTGCCCAGCATCAGCGCCACCCCGCCCAGGCGTTCGCCGCCCCGGCGGCCGGGGGAAGCGGCGTCGGCGGCGGGCACATGCGCGGCGGCGTCCCGTGAGGTCTCCAGCACCATGTGCCCACGGTCCGGCCCCGGCACGGATGCGCAAAATGCATGCGTGCGCCGTCCATACGCTGAGCGTATGGACGCCGGTACGCTGGTCGCATGGACACCCGTCGCGGCGACTCCCGTGACCCCTCCGCCGGGCTGGAGCTGAAGCACCTGCGCTGCCTGGTCGCCATCGCCGACACCGGCAGCTTCACCGACGCGGCTCTGGAGCTCGGCATCTCCCAGGCCGCCGTCTCGCGCAACCTGCTCGCCCTGGAGAAGCTCCTCGGGGTGCGGCTGCTGCACCGCACCAGCCGCAGCGTCGCCCCGACGCCCGCGGGCGGGCAGGTCCTCGCCCGTGCCCGCCTGCTGCTCTCCGGGGCCGAGGACCTCGTCGCCGAGGCGTCCGCCGGCCGGGCCCGGCTGCACATCGGTCACGCCTGGTCCGCCTTCGGCCGCCACACCACCGCGTTCCAGCGCCGCTGGCGCCGTGCCCACCCCGGGACGGAGCTCCGGCTCATCCGCCACAACACGCCCACCGGCGGCCTCGCCGAAGGGCTGTGCGACCTCGCGATCATCCGCGCCCCGCTCGACCTCAGGCCCTGGTCGCACGCGCTCGTCGGCCATGAGCCCCGCTGCCTCGCCCTCGCCTCCGACGACCCCTGGGCCCGCCGGCGCAGCATCCGGCTGGACGAACTGCCCGGCCGTACGCTCGCCCTCGACCGCCGCACCGGCACCACCACGCCGGCCCTGTGGCCCGAGGGCGCACAGCCCGGCGTCGAGTACACCCAGGACGTCGACGACTGGCTCGCCGCCATCGCCACCGGCCGCTGCGTCGGCCTCACGCCCCAGGCCACCGCCGCCCAGTACCGCCGCGACGGCATCACCTACCGCGCGCTGCGCGACGCCGACCCCGTCCCCGTCCATCTCATCTGGCGCGGCCAGGACCCGCACCCCGCCACCCACGCCGCCGTCGCACTCGCCCTGGAGCTCTACCGCGAGCGCTGATCCCGCGCCGTACGGCCTGCGGATGCCACCGGGGACGCGGAAGCCCCGGTCACGGGGTGACCGGGGCTCCGGACGAGCCGTGCGGAAGGTCAGGCTCCGGTGACCTCGATGGCCGCCAGGTTCTTCTTGCCGCGGCGCAGCACCAGCCACCGCCCGTGCAGCAGGTCGCCGGCCGTGGCCACCGCGTCCTCGGCGGTCACCTTCACGTTGTTCACGTAGGCGCCGCCCTCCTTCACGGTGCGGCGGGCGGCGGACTTGCTCGGCACCAGGCCGACCTCCGCGAAGAGGTCGGTGACCAGGCCCACCTCGCTCACCTTGGCGTACGGCAGCTCGGAGACCGCGGCGGCCAGCGTCGCCTCGTCGAGCGCGGCGAGCTCGCCCTGCCCGAACAGCGCCTTCGAGGCGGCGATCACGGCGGCGCACTGGTCGGCGCCGTGCGCCAGCGTGGTCAGCTCCTCGGCGAGCGCACGCTGCGCCGTACGGGCCTGCGGGCGCTCCTCCGTCACCTTCTCCAGCTCCTCCAGCTCCTCGCGGGACTTGAAGGAGAGGATGCGCATGTAGCGCGAGATGTCCCGGTCGTCCGTGTTCAGCCAGAACTGGTAGAACGCGTACGGCGTGGTCATCTCCGGGTCGAGCCAGAGCGTGCCCGTCTCGGTCTTGCCGAACTTGGTGCCGTCCGCCTTCGTCATCAGGGGCGTGGCGAGGGCGTGCACCTCGGCGTGCGGCTCCAGGCGGTGGATCAGGTCCAGCCCGGCCGTGAGGTTGCCCCACTGGTCGCTGCCGCCGGTCTGGAGGGTGCAGCCGTACCGCCGGTAGAGCTGGAGGAAGTCCATGGCCTGGAGGAGCTGGTAGCTGAACTCCGTGTAGCTGATGCCCTGGTCGGACGCGAGGCGCTGGGCGACCGAGTCCTTGGTGAGCATCCTGTTCACCCGGAAGTGCTTGCCGATGTCCCGCAGGAACTCGATCACGGACAGGCCCGCGGTCCAGTCCAGGTTGTTGACCATGACCGCCCCGTTGTCACCCTCGAAGGAGAGGAACGGCTCGATCTGCGCCCGCAGCCGGGTCACCCACTCGGCGATGACCTCCGGGTCGTTCAGGGTGCGCTCGGCCGTCGGCCGCGGGTCGCCGATGTGGCCGGTCGCACCGCCCACCAGCGCCAGCGGCCGGTGCCCGGCCTGCTGGAGCCGGCGCAGGGTGAGCACCTGCACCAGGTGACCGACGTGCAGGCTGGCCGCGGTCGGGTCGAAGCCGCAATAGAACGTGACGGGGCCATCCGCGAGGGCCTTGCGCAGGGCGTCCTCGTCGGTGGACTGGGCGAGCAGCCCACGCCACCTGAGCTCGTCGACGATGGCGGTCACGGTCCTGTCTCTCCTCGAATCGCGTGTACCGGTGCGGCGGCCAGTGTACGGCGTGCGCAGCCCCGGAAGGCCGGGGATTCCGGCCGGTGGACCCGGCCGGGCCGCCGCGCAGGCGGCGGCCCGGCGCCTGCGCGGCGGCCCGTATGGCGGGCGACAGACGTCCGTGGCACCTGCGCGCGGTGGCGGCGCTCCTGCGCGCGGGCGGCAGACCGTGCACGGGCGGCAGGCCGTGCACGGGCGGCAGGCCGTGCACGGCTGACCACGAGCGGCTACGACGGGACGCGCTCCGCGGCGTCTTCGTGGTCCTCGCGGTCCTCCTCCCGGCGCGGTTCCCGCTCCGGGGCCCCGGCCGTGCGGCGAGCCCGCAGCGCGTGCTGCACGGTGCCCCACAGACCCCGCCGGAAGAGCAGCACCACGACGATGAAGAGCGACCCCGTGACGAGCTGGGTCGCCTCGAACCCGGAGGTGGACAGCCAGTCCTCGAGCCGGACGACGATGCCGGCACCGAGCACGCTGCCCCAGAGGGTGCCGATGCCGCCCAGCACGGTCATGACGACGACCTTCCCGGAGGTGGTCCAGTACACCTCCTGCAGGGAGGCGAAGCCGTGGTTGATCGCGTACAGCCCGCCGGCGAGCCCGGACAGGAACGCGGAGACGGTGAAGACCACCAGCTTGCCCCGGTCGGCGGAGTAGCCCAGCGCCCGCACCCGTGCGGGGTTCTCCCGCACGCCGGCGATCACCCTCCCGAAGGGCGAGTGCACGATCCGCCAGGCCGCGAAGAGGCCGAGCAGGATGAAGGGCAGGGCGGCGTAGTAGTAGAGGAACGGGTCGGACAGGTCGGCGCCCGGCATGGTGCGGGGGATGCCCTGGAGCCCGTTCTCGCCGCCGGTCACGCTGCCCCACTGGTTGGCGATGAAGTACACCATCTGCGCGAAGGCCAGGGTGACCATGGCGAAGTAGATGCCGGTGGTGCGGACCGCGAGATAGCCGATCGGCAGGGCGAGCACCCCGGCGGCGACGGCTCCGCCGAACACGGCGACGAAGAACGGCAGCCCGCTGTGGATGGCGATGAGGCCGGTGGTGTAGGCCGAGGTGCCCCAGAAGGCGGCGTGCCCGAAGGAGAGCTGCCCGGCGTGGCCGAGCAGCAGGTCGAAGGCGACGGCGAACAGCGCCCAGCACAGGATGTCGGTGGCCACCGGCGGGTACAGCGTCCAGGGCAGGGCGAGGGCGAAGAGCAGGCCGGTGGTGAGCAGGCCCCAGCGGACCCAGGCCGGGTGCGGCTGCAGCTTGTCGACGAGGGCGAGGATCATGCTGTTTCCTCCTTGCCGAACAGTCCCGCCGGGCGGACCAGCAGGACCACGGCCATCAGCAGGAAGACCAGGGTCTGGGAGAGGGTGGGCAGATAGAGGCTGCCGAGGGCCTGGAGCATGCCGATGAGGAAGCCGGCCAGCACCGAGCCGAAGACGGAGCCGAGCCCGCCGATGACCACGACGGCGAAGACCGTGACGATCAGGTCGGCGCCCATGGCGGAGTTGACCGCGCGCATCGGGGTGGCGAGGACGCCGGCCAGGCCGGCCAGACCGACGCCGAAGCCGAAGACGGGGGTGACCCAGCGGGCGGTGTCGATGCCGAACGCCCGGGTCAGTTCGGGGCGCTCGGTGGAGGCCCGGACGATGGTCCCGATCCGGGTGCGGGTCAGCAGCAGCCACACGCCCGTACAGACCGCGAGCGACAGCCCCAGGGCGAAGACCTGGTACGTGGGGAAGTCGAACAGCCCGAAGTCCAGCATGCCGGTGAACGGCGCGTGCTCGTACGGCTGGGAGTGCGACCCGTACCGCATGCGCAGCAGGTCCTGGCAGACCAGGGCGATGCCGAAGGTGAGCAGGAAGTTGTAGAGCGGGTCGAGGGCCATCAGCCGGTGGATCAGCAGGCGCTCCAGCAGCGCCCCGGCGAGGACGAGGGCGAGCGGGATCAGCACCAGCGCCCACCAGAAGCCGAGCCCCGCGACGTCGGCCAGGACGACCGCGCCGAACGCGCCGAGGGTGTAGATCGCCCCGTGGGCGAAGTTCACCACCCGCAGCATGCCGAAGATCACGGAGAGACCGAGGGCGAGCAGTGCGTAGAAGCTGCCGCTGACCAGACCGTTGAAGAGCTGTTGCAGGAACGACGTCATGAGCGGTCCTTCGTCGAGCGGCGGCCCGCCGCCGTCGCGGGGCGGGCCGCCGCCGGTTCGGCGGTCGTGGTCACTTCATCCGGCATGCGGGCGCGGGCTCGCTGCGGAACGCCTGGTCCGCGGGGATGGTCTCGACGAGCTCGGTGAAGTCCTCCGGCTCCGACGCCTTCGCCGGGTCCTTGACCTCGGCCAGGTAGGCGTCGTGCACGACCCGGTGGTCCTCGGCGCGCACCATGCCGTTGCGCGCGAACATGTCCTCGAACTCCATGCCGTCCAGCACGTCCGAGACGTCCTCGGCCTTGTCCGTGCCGGCCTTCTGCACGGCCTCCAGGTAGTTCATGGCCGCCGAGTAGTCCGCCGCGTGCACGAAGGTGGGCCGCGACCCGGTGCGTTCCTTGAACCGGTCCGCCCACTTCCGGGACGCGTCGTCCAGGTTCCAGAACCAGGCGGTGGTGAACAGGGTCCCGGCGAGCTTCTTCGCCCCGATGGACTTGACGTCGGTGTCGAAGAGCAGGCCCACGGCCAGGTCCACGCCCTTCTTCTCCAGCTTGAACTGGTTGTACTGCTTGACGACGTTGACCAGGTCGCCACCGGCCTGGAGCGCGGCGAGCACGTCCGGCTTCGGCTTCAGGCCCGGGGCCTTCAGGAGGAAGGTGGAGAAGTTGTCGTGCGGGAAGGGCGTCGGGTCCTTGGCGACCACCTTTCCGCCCGCCGACTCGATGGCCGTCTGGAACTTCTCCTGCAGGTCCTGGCCGAAGGCGTAGTCCGGGTAGATCATGTACCAGTTCTCGCCGCCCTGCTCGGTCACCGCGGTCCCGGTGCCGTTGGCCAGCATGTACGTGTTGTAGGCCCAGGAGTAGGTGTAGGCGTTGCACGCCTCCCCGGTGAGCTCCGTGGTGGCGGCGGCGGTGTTGAAGTAGAGCTTGCCGGAGTTCTTCGCGACGTTCGCCACCGCCAGCGCCGCCGACGAGGTCGGCACGTCGAACAGGGCGTCCGCACCCTTGCGGTCGTACATCTCCCGGGCCAGGGTGTTGGCGAGCTCCGGCTTGTTCTGGTGGTCCGCCTCGACGACCTCGATCTCCTGCGTGACCGCGTCCTCGCCGTGCTTCTTCCGGAAGTCCTCCACCGCCATCTCGACCGCCTCGACGGAGTGCGGCCCGGCCAGGTCGGCGTAGACCCCGGACAGGTCGGTGAGCACCCCGAGGGTGATCTTGTCGCCGCTGATCTTCCCGCCGCCGGAGCCCGGGCCGCCGCCTCCGCAGGCGGCGAGCAGCGCGCCCGCCGAGATCATCGCCGCACTCGTTGCCCATCTGCGCTTCATCTGTGGTGCCTTCCGGTTCGGGGACGGTCGTGAGAAGGGGGGCCGGGCTCGCCGGGAAGCGGGCCCGCCGGGTCAGAGGCCGAGATGGGTGAGCAGTTCCTCCTCGCGCTCCCGCACCGCGGCGTTGTCCAGGGACAGCTCGATGCGGCCCTGGGCCAGGAGGTAGTGGCGGTCGGCGACCGTGGTGGCGAACCGCAGGTTCTGCTCGACGAGGAGCACCGCGACGCCCAGGCCGGTGGCCACCCGGAGGATCTCCGCGATGCGCTGCACCACCACCGGCGCGAGCCCCTCGGTCGGCTCGTCGCACAACAGCACCCGTGCCCCGGCCCGCAGCACCCGGGCGAGCGCCAGCATCTGCTGCTCGCCGCCGGAGAGCTTGCCGCCCGGGGCCCGGCGCCGGTCGGCGAGGACCGGGAAGGTCTCGTAGACCCGGCTCAGCGGCCACTCCGACCCGCCCTTGACCGGGGGCAGCGTGAGGTTCTCCTCGACGCTCAGCCCCGCGTAGATCCCGCGGTCGTCCGGCACGTAGCCCAGCCCGAGGCGCGCCCGGCGGTGCGGCGGCGCCTGCGTGACGTCCCTGCCGTCCAGGGTCACGCGGCCCGTCATCCGCGGGTGCAGGCCCATCGCGCAGCGCAGCAGCGTGGTCTTGCCGGCACCGTTGCGGCCCACCAGCGTCACCACCTCGCCCGCGCCGACGCGCAGCGACACCCCCTCCAGCACCCGCGCCTCGCCGTACGCCGCGGTGACGTCCTCCACCTCAAGCAACGTCTGCTCCCAGATACGCCTCGATGACCTGCGGGTCCGCCTTGACCTGCGCGTACGGGCCCTCGACCAGGACCTCCCCGCGCTGCAGCACCGTGACGGTGTCCGCGAGCGACCCGACGACCGTCATGTTGTGCTCGACCATCACCACGGTCCGGCCCTCACGGATGCGGCCGATGAGGGCCACGGTGCGGTCCACGTCCTCCAGCCCCATGCCGGCCGTGGGCTCGTCCAGCAGCAGCAGCTTCGGGTCGAGGGCCAGCGCCAGGGCGAGCTCCAGGGCACGCTTCTGCCCGTACGGGAGGCTCGCCGTCGGCCGCTCGGCCAGGTGCGCGAGCCCCACCTCGTCCAGCAGGGCGACGGCCCGCTCGGAGAACCGCCGCATCACGCGGTCACTGCGCCAGAAGCAGCCGCCCAGCCCGGTCCCGGACTGCAGGGCCAGCTCCATGTGCTCCCGGGCGGTCATGTCCGGAAAGAGGCTGGTGACCTGGAAGGAGCGGGCCACGCCGAGGCGGGCGATGCGCTCCGGCGGCTGCCCGGTGACGTCGCGTCCGGCGAGGGTGATGCGCCCGCCGGAGGGTTTGAGGAACCCGGTGAGCAGATTGAACAGGGTGGTCTTACCGGCCCCGTTGGGACCGACGAGGGCGTGCACGGTGCCCTCGGCGACGCTCAGGTCCACCTGGTGCACGGCACGGAAGCCCTGGAACTCCTTGGACAGTCCGTGCGTGACCAGCGTGGCGCGCGATTGGCTCATGACGACCTCGGCTGCGCGGGGATGTCACCGGCGGACGCCGATGTGCCGCAGACGTTAAGTTCGGCCACTCCGGGCCGCTACGGCGACGACCACCACACCGAACCCGCGGGAGTGTGGGCCGCCGCCATTCCCCCGCCTGCGGACCCGTCGGCGGGCCCGGGCCGGTTCCCGGGGAGCGGGGCGCGGCGGGCCCGCCGGGCCCCGGCCGTACGGGGATGGCCGGGCCCGGCGTCGGGACGCACGCCGGCGGCCCGGTCGTCCCGCCGTGGGACCACCCGGCGGCTGCCCGGCGGCCGACCGGCAGCCGACCGTGACGGAGCCGGACCACACGGTGCACCCCGCGCGGCAGGGCGCGCCGCACCACCCCCTCCGCCGCGGTGGTTGGCCCCGTTCCTCCCCGCCGCGCCATGATGGAGGCCAGAAGGATGTGAGTGCGATGCATTCCGCACGGTCCCGTTCCACCCCGGGTGCGGAGGCGCCGGCCGGCAGCGCCCCCGCCCCGCTCGATGTGGCGGCCGACGCGGTGGCGGTGCTCGGCGGGGACGGCACGATCACCGGCTGGACCCGCGGCGCCGAGGCGCTGCTCGGCTACCCCGCGGACGCCGTGGTGGAGCGGTCCGCGGCCGCGCTGCTGGCCGCCTCCGGCTCCCCCGTACGGGCCGCGCGGATCGCCGAACGGTGCCGCGGGGGCACCGGCTGGAACGGCCTGGTCACCGTACGCCACCGGGACGGCCGGGCTGTCGAGGTGGATCTGCGGGTCTCCCCGGCGTTCCAGCTCGCCGGCCGGGAGTGCTTCCTGGTCTCCGGCCGGGAACGGCACCCCGAGTGGACCATCGACCGTTCGGTGCTGGACGGTTTCCTGACCCGTTCACCCATCGGCATGGCGGTGATGGACACGGAGCTGCGCTACGTCTGGCTGAACGACACCCTGGAGCAGTTCGGCGGCGTGCCCCGCGAGCAGCGGCTCGGACGCCGCCTGAGCGAGGTGCTGCCCGGGCTGCGGGGCGAGTCGCTGGAAGCCCTGATGCGCGACGTCCTGGAGACCGGCACCCCGGTACTCGACCACGAGTACACCGGCTGGAGCTGGGCCGACCCCCACCGGCAGCACGCGTACTCCACGTCCTTCTTCCCCCTGGTCTCCGCCGACGACGTCGTCGCCGGGGTCTGCTACATGGTCCTCGACGTCACCGACCGGTGGACCGCCCGGCACCGTCTCACCCTGGTCAACGAGGCGAGCGCCCGGATCGGCAGCACCCTGGACGTCCAGCGCACCGCCCAGGAGCTCGCCGACGTCGCGGTGCCGGGCTTCGCCGACTTCGTGATCGTCGACCTGCTGGAGTCGGTGCTCAGCACGGTGGAACCGGTGCCCCAGCCGCCCGGCACCAAGCCGGCGATGCGCCGGGCCGGGATGCAGTCGGTGCGGGCAGGCTGCCCGGAAGCGGTGGCACGCGTCGGGGAACGGGTCGACTTCGTGCCTCCACCGCACGACGTCAACTTCCTGGTCGAGGGCGATGCAGTGCTGATCCCCGTCCTCGACCCCGCCGACCACCTCTGGGCGATCCGGCAGCCGGAGCGGGCGGCGACCGTGCGGAAGTTCGGCCTCCACTCCCTCATCTCGGCCCCCATGCGGGCGCGGAACACGGTGCTCGGCCTGGTGACCTTCGTACGGTCGCAGAACCCGGCGTCCTTCGAGCCGGACGACCTGCTGCTCGCTCAGGACCTGGTGGCGCGGGCCGCGGTGAGCGTGGACAACGCCCGTCGCTACACCCGTGAGCACACCACCGCGCTGGCACTGCAGCGCAGTCTGCTGCCGCACACGCTGGCCGGCGGGACGGCGCTGGAGGTGGCGTCCGCCTACCTGCCGTCGGACGCCCAGGGCGGGGTGGGCGGCGACTGGTTCGACGTCATCCCGCTCTCCGGGACACGGGTGGCGCTGGTCGTCGGCGACGTCGTGGGGCACGGCCTCACCTCCGCGGCCACGATGGGCCGGTTGCGCACCGCCGTGCACACGCTGGCGGATCTGGACCTGGCGCCGGACGAGTTGCTGGCCCACCTCGACGACCTCGTCATCCGCCTCACGGAGGAGACGGAGACCGACGAGACCACGAGCACGGCCGTACTGGGCGCCACCTGCCTGTACGCGGTCTACGACCCGGTCACCCGGCGCTGCACGATGGCCCGCGCCGGGCATCCGCCCCCGGTCGTGGTCTCGCCGGACGGCGACGTCAGCTTCCCCGAACTCCCCCCGGGCCCGCCGCTCGGCCTGGGCGGACTGCCCTTCGAGACGGCCTCGTTCGACCTGCCCGAGGGCAGCCTGCTCGGCCTCTACACCGACGGGCTCCTCGAGAACGACGCCCGGGACGCCGAAGACGGCATGACCCGGCTGCGGCGTGCCGTGGCCCGGCCCGACCTCCCCCTGGAACGGCTCTGCGCACGGGCGGTCGACGGACTGCGGACGGGACCGCAGCGCGACGACGTCGCCCTACTGCTGGCCCGTACGCACGCGCTCGGCGCCGACCGCGTGGTGGCCCGGGACATCCCCTTCGACCCGGCAGCGGTCGCCGACGCCCGGGCGTGGGCCACCCGGCACCTCGACCAGTGGGGCCTCCCGGAGCTCACGGTGACGACGGAACTGATCGTCAGTGAGCTGGTGACCAACGCCCTGCGGCACGCGGCCGGGCCGGTACGGCTACGGCTGCTGCGCCACGCCGGACTGATCTGCGAGGTGTCCGACTCCAGCAACACCTCTCCCCGGCTGCGGCACGCCCGCACCATGGACGAAGGCGGGCGCGGGCTCTTCCTCGTCGCACAGCTCACCCGCCGCTGGGGCACCCGCTACACGGCCGAGGGGAAGGTCATCTGGGCCGAACAGGACGTGCCGGGAGACCGGTGACCACGTTCATGCGGCCGTGCCGGCGGCGGAACGGCGCCGCCGCCGGCCAGGGCGGCTGCGCCGTGCCTGCTGCGGGGGGCCGGTGCGCTTCGGGGGCTGGACGTCCGCGGCGGTGAGCGGCACGCCCGAGGGCGTCCGGGCTCCGGTGATGCGGCCGAGGTCGGCTTCGCCGAGGTGGACCCGGGTCTCCTGGGCGGTGATGCCGGCGTGCGACATCAGGCGGCTCATCTCCCGGCGCTGTCCGGGCAGGACGAGGGTGACGACGGTGCCGGACTCGCCGGCGCGGGCGGTGCGGCCGCCGCGGTGCAGGTAGTCCTTGTGGTCCGTCGGCGGGTCGACGTTGACGACGAGATCGAGGTTGTCGACGTGGATGCCGCGCGCCGCGACGTTGGTGGCCACCAGCACACGCGCATGACCGGACTGGAAACCGGCGAGGGTGCGGGTGCGCTGGGACTGCGACTTCCCACCGTGCAGGGCCGCGGCGCGCACCCCGACCCTCAGCAGGTCCCTGACCAGCCGGTCCACCGCGTGCTTGGTGTCCAGGAACATGATCACCCGTTCGTCACGGGCAGCGATCCGGGTGACCGTCGCGTGCTTGTCGTCCCCGCTGACGTGCAGCAGGTGGTGCTCCATGGAGGTGACCGCGCCCGCGGAGGGGTCGACGGAGTGCACCACCGGGTCGGTCAGGTAGCGGCGGACCAGGAGGTCGACGTTCCGGTCCAGCGTGGCGGAGAAGAGCAGCCGTTGCCCGTCCGGGCGTACCTGGTCGAGCAGGTGGGTCACCTGCGGCATGAAGCCCATGTCGGCCATCTGGTCCGCTTCGTCGAGGACCGTGACGGCCACCCGGTCCAGCCGGCAGTCGCCGCGTGCGACGAGGTCCCTGAGCCGGCCCGGTGTCGCGACGACCACCTCGCTGCCGGCCTGCAGGTCACGCGCCTGACGGCCGATCGACATGCCGCCGACCACGGTGGTGAGCCGCAGCCGCACCGCCCGGGCGTAGGGGGTGAGGGCCGCGGTCACCTGCTGAGCCAGCTCCCGGGTGGGGACGAGGACGAGCGCCAGCGGACGCCCGGGCTCGGCGCGCTGCCCTGCGGTACGGGCCAGCAGCGCGAGGCCGAAGGCGAGGGTCTTGCCCGAGCCCGTACGGCCGCGGCCCAGCACGTCCCGGCCGGCCAGCGCGTTGGGCAGCGTCGCGGCCTGGATCGGGAACGGGGCGCTCATGCCCTCGGCACGGAGCGTGGCCTTCAGCCGGTCGGGCATGTCGAGGCCGGCGAACGTCTCGACGGCCGGCAGGGGCGGGGTGTGCGTGCGCGGCAGCGCGAACTCCTTCGGGGGACCCGCGGGGCGTCCCTGCCCCGGACGCCGGGACGTCGCCGCACCGGACGGCCCGCCCCGGCGGGCGGCCCCCTGCGGACGGCGGCGACCGGAGCCGGCAGCGCCGCCGCGCGACGGGGAGAAGCGGTTTGTGCTGCGAGCAGTGTGGTTCATGCAGAACCTTCCTCGATGCGGCGCGTATCGAGGAATGCACCGCGGCAATTCCGGGGCCGCAGGGGGATTCGCAAGACCGAGCCGAAGAAAAGACGGAACAAGCCGGGCCACCCATGGCCCGCCGACCCGTCCGGGAAAACACAACGCAAACGAGCTGGGGCCGCACGCGGGTGCGTGCCCCAGCTCGTCGTACGCGTCAGCGTCAGGCGGGAACGATGTTCTCCGCCTGCGGGCCCTTCTGGCCCTGCGTGACGTCGAAGTTCACCTTCTGGCCTTCGAGCAGCTCACGGAAGCCGGTGGCGTTGATGTTCGAGTAGTGGGCGAAGACGTCGGCGCCGCCACCCTCCTGCTCGATGAAGCCGAAGCCCTTTTCCGAGTTGAACCACTTCACGGTGCCAGTAGCCAAAATGCATCTCCTCACGGGGCGGTACCCGGAGCCCGCACTGCGCGGGGACCGGAGCTGCCGCGATGATCACCCGTCCGGAAACACCGAAATACACAAGACGCCCACCAGTGGGACCTGGCAGGAACGCCTGAAGTCTGGGAAACCACAACTGCAACTCGGGCAACCGTAACACGGGCATCAGGAGGGTGCGACTCTTTTCCCGTTCCGGATCCACCGGCGGAGAGATTCTCCTCGCGGATCACCCGTGTATCTACAGCGGCGAAATCAGATTTCACTCGCCGGGCCGATTCCGGAATTCCTTCGCGGCGCCACCGCCGGTGCTCGGCCGACCGGGTACCGCCTCCGGTGGGCGCCGGCCCATGTTCCCCCCACGGGGGCGGCGCCGGGGCACGCCACCCTCGGTATCGCCCGGCAGAGCGGGGCTTGGCCTTCCCCCAGCCTCCACGGGCAGGCGGCGGACACACCGGCCTCGCCAGGGACGTGCGTGGCAGGAAACCGTCAGCCCTCGGCGGAGGGGTGCGCAGAGGCCCCCTGGCGGCGCAGCTCTTCGTTGATGCGCTTGGCCTCTTCGAGCTGGTCCTCCAGGATGATGATGCGGCAGGCGGCCTCCACCGAGGTGCCCTGGTCGACCAGTTCGCGGGCCCGCGCGGCGAGCCGCAGCTGGTAGCGGGAGTAGCGGCGGTGCCCGCCCTCCGACCGGAGCGGCACGATCAGCCGCGCCTCACCGATGGCCCGCAGGAAGGCCGGCGTGGTGCCGAGCATGTCGGCGGCCGTGCCCATGGTGTAGGCGGGGTAGTCGTCGTCGTCGAGATTGCTCGACAAGGTGGAGGGTTTGTCTGCGGCCACTGGCACCTCTCGGGAAACGCGTCGAGGGGTCCTGGTGCCGTGCGGCACCAGGACCCCGAGGGGGATCAACACCATCTACCGGCCGTGTGTGCCGGCTTCCTTTGTCCGCACCACCGTCCGGGAAGACGGGTGCGGGGATCGCAGCTGCGTGACCGTGGACCACCTTCCCATCCGGGGTCTGCGGTACCCGGGCGGACCTTTCCCGCCCGGGCGATCCTGATGGCGCCGCTCTCCTCCTTCTCTACTGATCTGTCCTGCACTGCTCGATCTTGCCGACTGCATGCGGGGCAGTTCGTCCTCTGCCCCGCCTCTCTGATCTCTGCGAGTACAGGAAGGACTCTACACCCGGCCCGCCCCCATGTCTACTGTCGCGATCACAGATTTCCTCCAGAGCGGAGCCCCGCGATCCTCCTTCCGCACGTTCCGCAAGCCTGCACCAGCCACCGCCGTCATGACTCCCGCCCGGTGAACACCGCGTAGGCGCCGGGGCGGTCCGCGACCCGTGCTCCGCACAATCGGTACCGGCGGGCTCGAGTTCCCGGAGCCGGCCTGCCGGGGCCGGCGGGTGGCGGAGCTCGCGAGGATGCGGTCGTATGCAGCGCCAGTGCAGCACCGGGCGGGTGCCCGAGGTGGCCGTCGCCGCGGTGGTGCCGATCTCCGACCCCACCCGCCCGGCCGGGTGACCCACCCCGCACCGGGCAGCGAAAAGCCCAGGTCACACGGGGTGTGACCTGGGCTTCAGGTGGAGCCGCCTAAGGGAATCGAACCCTTGACCTACGCATTACGAGACCACGAGCGATCGTGCTGCGCGGTGCCCCGTCATGCTGCCCGGTGACGTTTTGCCTGATCAGAACACATGCGGCGGGTTAACCTGTGCCGCCCCGTGATGCACGGTCCAAAGGCGTCTGTCCACCGGCTGTCCACCGGCGAAGTCACACCGGAGCCGCCGAAAGGACCGCTCGGTGCGAGAAGCCTAGCCGTTCAGAAGGCCGGTAGCACGGCTGGGATGCCTTGTCAGTCCCATACAAACTGCGCTGCCAGAGGCGGAGACGGGGCTACTCGTCCTCACCGTTCGTGTCGCCGTCGAGGTCCTCGGGAGCGATGGTGCGTCGGTACTGCGGGTGGTCCATGTCCATCTGGAGAGCCGCGTGGAGGGGGACCGGGTAGCGGGTGCGGTGCTTCCAAGCGAGGGCCTGGTGGCAGAGCCTGGCCGTCACCATCATCAGTTCTCGGCGGTGGTCGGTGTTCACGGCGATCGGGAAGATCTCGGTTGCGGTCATGGCGTAGTAGTTCGCCTTGATCTCGTTCTTCCCCTTGTTCCACGGCAGTGCGCCGTAACGGGTCTTCTTGGAGCCCTGCCTGCCGGCACCGTTGCCGTCGAACTGGTGGGTGGTGTTGACCAGCAGCCAGGTGCACTGCTCTCCGAGATCCGGATCCGGGTCGATCCGGAAGACCTGCGTGGTGCGTTCCTTGGTCTTGATCTCGCTGTCGTCCTCGTCGGTGATGGTCACCTGCACCGGGCGCGGGACCTCGTCGTCGGTAGTGTTGAGGCGGATCACGGCGACTGGCCGGTACCTGGGGGCGATCGTGGAGCCCGGGAGCCAGGTGGTGTTGGGCTCAGGTGGCTGGCCCTGGGTCCTGTTGTTCAGGCCCTTCCACAGCCTCCTGCAGCGGACGCCGTCGACCGTGACCGTGTACGGGATGCCGCCCAGGTAGTCGGCGAGATCTTCCAGCGCCTGGTCGATGACCTTGGCCGTGCTGGAGTAGCCGGCGAAGTTGTCCATGAACTCCGTCATCTTCCCGGCCGGGTAGTCGGCGGCGTGGAAGGCGGCTTCGGCCAGGTGGTAGGGCCTCCAGGTGCGGTCGGTGTAGGACCATCCGTGGAGCGTCCACGCACCGTCCGGCACGGTGGGGGGCTTGAGGACGCTCGCGGAGACAGAGATCCTGGCGTCCCTCTCGCCTTGGCGGCGTGACTGCCTGCGGACATGAACGCCGCAGTGCGCGACGCCGTCGGCCGGGAGCTCACCGATGGGCTTGGTCAGCACACGGGAGATCCGCCGGTCGATGAACCCGAGGTTGCGGTAGAGATCCATGAGGCAGGACAGGCTCTGGTGGTCCATGCCGGTGGACTTGTCGATGCCGGTCTGGACGGCCCTGTCGATGTACTGGACGACCAGGTCCATTTTGGCCAGTACGCGGTGGGTCTGGTGCTTGGCGTCTTCGCTGTCCTTCGGCCTCTGCGGGGAGCCCTTCTTCCCGTCGCCGTACTCGGTCTCCGCCCACACACCGACGATCTCCCCCGACGCCGCCTTCAAGGAGACCAAGTCGGCCGTGTGCGCGGACCTGCCGGCTGCGGGTCCGTGCTGGAGGAATTCGGGAACGTGGTGGAAGACGACGCTGACCCGGGTGCCGTGCAGCGTGACGCTCTTGCCTTCGGCGGGGTTGAGGCCGGCGGGGTCGAATCCGTAGGCGCGGGCGAGTGCGTTGATCATCCGCTGGCGGATTTCGTCGGTCGCCCACAGGCACACGATGCGCAGGTGCTGGAGGCCCATGGCGTCCAGGGAGCGGGTGATGTCCAGCGGCTCCATGAGGACTTCGTCCTTCTTGGCCTGCTTGAAGTTGCCGCCTTCGAAGGAGCCGTACAGCGGCTGGCAGTTGTCGCCAAGGGTGGTCCGGATGTGGTCGTACAGCCCCCGGTAGTAGTCCATGCCGACACCGGAGCCGACGGGGAAGTAGAAGTTCTTGGCCATGATGGGCCGCACGGTGCCCAGTGGCTGCGGAGTCGGCTTCTCCTCACCATTCTCCTGGGCTTGCTGGCGGGCCAGCCTGTCGGCCTGGACCTGCCGGTCGATTTCGTGGAGAACGGAACGGCCCATGCCGAGCCGGGAGAGCGCCTGGAGGGCGAGCCTGTTGACGTTGCGCATGCGTCCCCGGCCGTCGAGTTCGATCTCGACCAGAGGCCGGTCTGCACGGTCCTGCTCGGCAAGGACGGTGCGGGCGAAGTCCATGGAGCTGCTGATACGGGTCGCCGAGGCGGAAACGAGGATCAGGGGGTCCTTCACGTTGGGCTCGGTCTTCATCTGCAGCCGGATCCGTGGCAGGGCGAACCGGGTTCCGGTCTCGTCCGGCCACGGATCGTCCCATGCGACGAGGCCGCCCGCCGTGTCGGGGCGGAGCCGGACGGACAGGCCGTCGATCGCCCACGGTTCGGCCGCGATCCGGCGGGCGAGATCCCAGGCGACCGTCTCGTACACCCAGTTGGGGGCATCTGGCTGCCTGCTCGGCGAGGTTCGCAGATAGTCGGCCAGCGCACGCTCCTCCTGGGGGGTGGAGGCGAACTTCTCTGCGATGCTGACCGGCTGGTTCAGGTCGATGTCGTCGATGTCTTCGCCCGTCGCCAGCCCGTACAGCAGGGTGAAGACGTCGCGGACCGTGTCGTCGTCGATGGGGTCCCGGCTGGCCAGGACGGCCTGTTTGGCGTCGAGCCAGACGTACCCGCCGGTGAGGGCGCGAAGGGCCGTCGTCGCGACGGAGTGCGGGGCCTGGACCTCGTTCCGCCCGGCCCGTCGACGGTAGGCGTTGTCGAAGATGTTCCACAGCTTGACACCGGCCGGGCCGCAGTCGCGGACGTGGACAGAGGCGTCCGAGAGGAGGCCGCGCGTGACCCGGACGGCGAGGAGATCGAGACGCTGGGTCGCCTTGGGCGGGCGGGAGGACATGGGGACGGGTTCTCCTTCGGAGGTCATGCGGCCGGGTCGATTCCGGCGTAGGCAAGGAAAGCGGCGAGGGCTTCGCGGTAGATGTCGCTCATGCGGCGGCGTTCGTCCTCGTCCCAGTTGTCGTGCATCCGCTTGAGGATGCTGGCGAGGTCGGCCTGCCACGAGTCACGGTGGAAGGCGTAGTCCACGAGGTGCAGGGTCATGTCCGTTCCGCCGCGCCGTGCTCGTCCAGCGAGCTGGATCATGTCCACGACCATGCCTGCGACGATCTCCTCCTGCAGGACCTTGTGGGTCGACCCGAAGCCGGGCGCGGAGCGCATGATCAGGCTGAGGCGTCTCCACGCCTCGGTGCGTGCTGCTGTGAGAGCGGCGACGGGGTCGTCACTGGGCTCCTTCGGCAGGCTGTTGAGGCCGGCGGCGTTGACCGAGGCGTACATCTCCGGAGGATCGCTCAAGAGCGCCAAGGGGCGGGTGCACAGGTAGACGGGGGTGATCGCTGACTTGGTGCCGATGACGATGTTCAGGCCGCGGGCGATGCGTGCCATGGGGACGACGAGGATCTTTCCCTTGGTGGGGAAGGTCTCGAACTCCTCGGGTGTCAGCTCGACGATGCCGGCGGGCAGCGGCGGCAGGTCGCTGCGGCGTTCCTTGTCCGGTGGGACGGCGACGCACAGGCCGCCGCTGTAGTTGCCGGAGTTGTAGATGCCCAGGGCGATGTAGCGGCAGTGCAGGTAGGAGTTGACCACCACGGCGGCGTGGGCGCGGTCCTTGTCCTCCTTCGCCAAGCGTTCGAGCTCGGGGTGGATGCGGGTGTCGTACAGGCTCTCGCCGAGCGCTTTGAGGGCGGCGGCCTTGAGGTTCTGGGGGAGCCCGGAAATTTGGATGGGGTTGTTGAGGGAGTCGGTGATGGTGTGCTTCTTCGCGCGGATGCTGTCCGGCGCGGCATCGGTCATCCACCACTTCACGGTGCTGTGGATGTGCTCGCGGACGGCTTGGGGGAAGTACGCGGTCGCGGACAGGCCCATGACGGGCCGCTCCACACCGGCGAGAGCGAGGGAGACGATGCTGCCCAGCTGGGCGGTGTAGGTATGCGGGTCTCCGGTGATGCTCTGGGAGGTGAGCTCGCCGGTCTTGGCCGGGTCGTCCAGGCCGGTGACGCGGTAGCCGAACAGGGCGCGGCCGAGCATGCCGAACGGGAGGATGTTGGCTCCGATGCCTCGTTCGAGGCGTTCGGCGAGGGCGCGGGCCGAGGCCAGACCGCTGGAGCGAAGTTGGGCCGTCTTGCCCATGAGGTCGTTGAGGGTGTCGTCCAACTCGGACAGCCAGGTGCGAACGATGAGCAGTTCGACGGCCTCGGCGCGGTCGTGCTCGTTCTTGACGACGCCACTGAGGACGTCGTCCAGTTGGTGCTGTGCATGGGTAAGCAGATCCGTACCGCGGTGGCCGAGAAGGTCACCGAGAACGCTGCGAACCTCACGGTAGTGGTCTTCCAGCTCCACGGTGCTGGACGGGTCAGCGAGCGAGTCCTGGCCGGGCTTGGGCGGTCTGAGCGCGTTGAGCTTGTCGAACAGCTCCTGCGGGACCTCCTGTTCGCTGTTGATGCCTGACTCGGGAAACAGCAGGTGGATCAGGCGGCGGTCCCGGCCTCCGGAGATGTGCCATCCGGTGCTGTTCATACCCGCGCGGTCTCCGACGGGGCCGCCGTCGCCCTCGTAGTGCCGCAGGTGGAGCTGACCTTCGCATACGGCGGCCAGCAGGAACTCGGTCAGGTAGCGGGCGTAGGTGACTGGTGGGACGAGTTCCTTGACCGTGGCGGGCGGCTGTTTGCCCAGCTCGTCGTGGAGCTGCTGGAGCGGGATCTTCTTGTCGAGGCGGGAGTCCAGTACCAACTCACTGGAGCACTTCCCGATGGCCGTTGACTGGAACTGGTCGATCTCGTCGATGAGGGTGGCATGGCACCGGCGCAGCAGGAACTCGGCCACGCTCAGGCCGTCGGTGGGCCGACCGTCGAGGTCGATGCCGATAGGCATTCGGCCCATCATGAAGTTGTGGTGGTTGGTCACCACGACGGAGGCGGTGCACGCGTTGTGGTGTTGTTGGTACTTGCCGCACACCGGCACGAACGGGCAGCGGCGGGTTCCCTTAGCTGGAGGCAGCGGGTAGAGGCTCATGCAGGATTCCGAGCCGACCGGGTAGGGGTGCGTGGACTCGGTGAAGCGGTTCAGCGAGCAGCCGTAGGAGAGCTGGCTGACCTTCCACCGGATCTTGCCCGGTTGCTCGGCGATCGAGCCCCCGATGCGGGAGGCCACCTTCATGGCCCGCTCGTGCAGTCCGTACGGAGACATCAGGGGCGTGCACGTCTCGTGATGGCCAAGGTATGCGAGGTCCTGGCTGATGTCCCAAGCTGCCGCGAGTGTCGCCTCGACGGTGGGCAGGACGATCGCGAGGGTCAGCCTGTTGATGGCGAACCACGAGGCCATGACGCGGACGAGGACGCTCTTCCCGGTACCGGTGGGGGCGTTGAAGACCTCGGTCGCACCGGCGCAAAGGCGGATCATCTCCTTTGGAGAGATGGAATCCGTGGTGTTGAGCTGTCCGAAGAGCGCCTTGAGGACCTGGTGCAGGTGCCGACCTTCGGGCTTGAGTCGCTGATCCAGCCGCCGGGCGAGGTCGAGAAGGCCGCTGGTAGGGATCTCGACGTTGGGGGTGTGGGCGGCGGTGTACACCTGCGGCGGGCTCTGGCACGGGTCAGTTTCGGAGCTGCCTGCGAACGTGGGGAGGACGGCGCGGCCCTGGATCTCCCCGATGCCCCCGGCGTAGAGCTTGCGGGTCATCCACACCCCGGCCCCGGCGGGCGATGCAGGCTTCGAGCGGGGGTGATCCTTGTGGACCCGTTTCAGGGTGCGGTCCACATAGCCCATGAGAGCGTCTCCGACCCGGGGCGAGGCCGCTTCCGCCACGGCCGATTCACCGATTGGAACGAACTGGGGGGCCTGCCCGGCGGGAGGCGTGGCCAGTCGTTTGCGGGCGGCCTGCGCGAAGGCCGGAGCGCTGGCGAACTCACCCGGAGCGTTGACGAGAACGTCCGCGAGTCGTTGCTTCTCCTCGTGCGGCAGGCTCGCCCAGGCCGACCACTTGTCGTACTGGCCGGACAGGAGGAACGCTGCATGCCTGAACTTCGCGGTGGGCTGCCCGTGCTCGTCAGGCGGGCCGGGAAAGTAGTGGGCGGCGAGCGCCAGCGCGCAGAGGACCGCCGCGTCGTCCTTGCGGAGCTTGCTCGTCAGGCCCATCGGACTCCCGCCCTCCTGCAGATCTTCTCGCCCATGTCACCTGCGGTAGCCACATTCAGGCCGAACTCCGCGCACACCCCGCGCAGCAGGGGAAGAGAGGCTTCACGGTGGTCGGGGACGACAATCCACTCCGCCCCACCAGCATCGCCGCCGTCAGCCTGGATCTTCTTCGCCAACAGCTTCTCCGAGGTGAAGTCCTTGATGTCGAGTAAGTAGGACTCCGTCTCGCCGTCGCGGTGCCACACATCCACGTGCAGGTCATAGGCATCTTGGTAGGGCCACACGGTGATCGTGCCGGGACAATCTGCCCCGACGCCCAGGGCGGCGGGGTTCATGTAGGGCTCCGGAGCGGCGACGAAACCGCGTGAGCGCAGCGCGTCGTACAAGGCGATCTCGACGAGGCCAGGAACGGTGGTGTAACGCCACGGTCCACGCGTCAGCGCGAGATATCCGGCGGCTGGCAGCGGCTGCGGCACGGGCCCGCGCAGGTTGGGGGCCAGGACGGACGCCGCTCCGGTGGAGGCCGGGGGCGGGGCGCCGGGGATCAGCGACGGCGACTTCCCGGCACCGGGGATCTTGAAGGTGTAGGAGGCTCCCATCAGCTCCGCGTGCGGCCGGTAGAAGCAGCGGACCCTGCCCGTGACCGTTTTGCGGGAACGGTGTTGGGTGACCTTCATCGGCCAGCGGCACACGGGGCAGGCGAACCACCACTGCTCGTAGAGCGCGCCGAAGCTGATGGGTCGGTAGAACTGACCGACGATGCTGGGGAGGTTTAGTCGCCGCACCTCCGTCTCAGTCCCGGCCGGCATACGAGACAGGTCGGAACGGCCCTTGACGTATGCCTCTTGGGTGCCTCGTTTCCGCAACCCCTCATAGACGGTGACCTGATCCATCTCTTGTTCAAGTTCCGCGAGGGAGGTGGACCGGCCGTCCCGAGTCGCGTTGTGGACGGCTCGCGCGACCTCCCTCTGTTCATGGTCCAGGTCGAACAGGTCCTCTTCGAACAGACCGTCATCATTGATGAGATGAACGCCGCTCATCTCCTCCGGTGGCACCCCGTCAGGGAGGAGGAGAGCGAGCTCGCCGGTCAGCATCTGCAGGAAGGTGTCGAAGGGGAGCGGCTGGCCGGGGCCACGGGCGGCGAGGACCTCCCCGTGGCCCTCCATCAGAGCGCGCAGGCGGCCTTCGGGAGACTGCTCGGAGTTCGTGAAGGCCTCGGCCGACATGGCCGCCGCCCGCATCACCGTCTGCCGGATTACGTCATGACTGATCGGCTCGGTCATGGAAGTGAACATCACGCTCGGCAACATAGACCAAGGGTCTGACAATCGAGCGGGGGTTGGCGCCGTTACAGCGGATCCGGGACGTTGACCTGGACATTTGGATACGCAGTCTGATAGGCGGCGCGGTACGTGTTGATGTGCCGCCTTCCAGCCTCGGTGATCCGCCACCGGTACTCCAAGACGAACGTCCCTCGCCCCTTCTCGGTACGAACGGTGAAACAATCGATGTAGCCCCGACTCGGCTTGCCGTTGGGGCGGTAGTCGGTACCGAGGTAGTACTTGGCCTTGCCTCCCATCACGTCCTCGGGCAGCCCGTCTGGCCCGGCGGCGGCGACCCTGACCAGGTTGCCCCAAAGCCACTCCGACAGCAGGTGCCTGGGACGGCGCGGCGCAGGGGCGATGCCTAGTCCGGCACGCGCACATGCTCGGCCCGCACGGGTCAGTTCCACCAGGACGCGGGGAACGAGACCGACTCCCGGAACGTCGATCCGATCTTCTGTGATCTTCAGAAGTCCTCTGCGGGCGAGAGCGTGCAGGGTGGCTCCGGCTCCGGCGTCGAGGCGGCCGTCGTCGCGAAGGCGTCTCTGAATCGTGGTGTACTCCGCGAACGGAAGCTCGGTTTTGATCGAGAACGGCAGCTTGCGCCATACGGAGGCTGGTCCTGGGTCCTGATAAGTGGACCGAGCCGCCCTGGCTCGGCGCTCCGCTTCCTGGTCCTCACGAAAGCATGCGAGCAGGTAGCTACGCTGACGGCTATTCAGACCATCCCACATCGCGTCGGCCCTCTTCCGCAGGGTGCATCACACGCAGAGCCATCGTCCGGCGACCACCCCAGTGGCTGGCAGCACCCAGGCGATGTACCTACGCCCCAGAGCCATGCCGAAATCAACCGCCCCCACGCCGCCTTTCGGGCCGCGCGGGGGCGGCGTAGCAGCATGCCAGTCAGGCTACGGCAGCCCAGTGACAGCCCTCGGGCAACGGGTCCCACGAGATGCTGCTCAAGCGGGTGAATCAAGGACGGATCGACTCCGACGTTCTACCAGGGAACGCTGGCAGGATCAGCCACCGGTTCCGTGCCCGCAGGAATAGATCGCTTCCCTGACGGATTGTCCTGTAGTTGATTCGCGCGCAACAGGGGGACCGCTGGTGAGCGACCTGAAGCTGTTCCGGCTCGACGCCGCCGGCCGGGACGTCGAGCTACACGGTTCGACGGTGGCGTGGGAGGTCGAGCTGCAGCGCCGGATTGAGGCCAGCATGGAGGCCATGCTTGGCATCCGCTTCCTCGCGTCCGAGTACCCGACCGGGCCGTGGCACCGGGGGCGGATCGACACCCTGGGGTTGGACGAGAACGGCAGCCCGGTGGTGATCGAGTTCAAGAAGGGCTCAGACAACGGGATGCTGTCGCAGGGCATCTCGTACCTGTCCTGGCTGGACTCGGCGCACCACGAGTTCGCGGCGCTCGTCCGGAGGGTGCTGGGCGCGGATGTCGCCGAGGCAATCGACTGGCGTCGTCCACGGATGGTCTGCATCGCGGCTGGCTTCTCCCACCACGACCGCGTAGCCGTGCAGCGGCTGCCCGAGCGGATCGACCTTGTGCGCTACCGCGTCTTCGAGGGCGGCCTGCTGAGCCTGCTGCTCGTCGACTCCTCGCCCGGCTCGCCGACCGTCGCTTCGTCTCGGCGGAACCGGGATCGGGGCACGGCGGTCGACAGCGCGCCGGCGGCACCGGTGGCACCTTCGCCGACGGGCTTCGGCCTCGTCCCGGAGTGCCTGCGGGACCTGTACGCGGAGCTCGACGACGCACTCACAGCGTGGGGCGAGGTGGAGGTCGCGGCCCTGCGGCACTACATCGCCTACCGGCGGCTGGTGAACGTGGCATCGGTGATCTTCCGTCCGAAGCACGAAGCGATCCTGGTGTACCTCAGGCTCGACCCGGACTCGGTCGAGCTGGAGGAGGGCTTCACCCGGGACATGCGCGGCATCGGGCACCTGGGGACCGGAGATCTGGAGGTGCGCCTCGTCTCGGCGGCCGACCTGGAGAAGGCGGCCCCGCTCATCCGGCGTGTCTTCGAGGCGGCCTGACGCTGCAATGGCTTTCCAGCACCCAAAGGCGTCATGCCTCCACACTCGGCATCAACATGAAGATCACCGCTGGCGCCTCTGGGGCCCAGGAAGTTCACCCTGACCCCCGGAGCGGTGGGCGGTCGAGCAGACCTATGTCTGGCTGACGCTCCACCGCCGTCTGGCCCACAACACGAGCCGCTGTCCCAACGCTCCGAAGCCGTGATCCGCACCCTCCCAGGACCGACCTCATGGGCCATCGCCTCACCGGCGAGAACACCAACTCGTGGCACGAACCGATACCACAGACCAAACAGCAGATTCCGGGAAAGACCAACGGCAGAAACCTAAGTATCTACCTGCTGATCGGCCGCTGCTTCGTAGAAGGCATCCGCGAGGGCGACGATGATCGAGTTGATGGCTGGCCCGTCGGTGAAGAAATAGTCAGCCATCGTGTTATGGGCGTCCTGGTTGTCTGCAACCGCCTCCGTGACGGCGGCTTGGAAGTCGGGTGACTCCAGGAACTGCTTCTTGGAGTTCACCCTGGTCTGGTTGATCAGGTTCTGGTCGGCGAGCAGCCGCTGTACGAGCCCCTGTACGAACTCCCGGATCTGGTATTCGGCGAACGATTCGGCGCCGAAGAGGTCGTTCATCTTGTCTATGACGAGTTGGAGCGCGACGTACTTCGGGTCCTTCTTCGTGCCCGTGCCGGCGGCGCTGATGCCCTTCAGTTGCCCGTCGCCCACGAGTGAGATGTCGACCGGGTTCGCCTTGTTGTGCTTGACCCCGATCAGCACCACGTCGGAGAGGTCTACGTCGGCAGACCAGGCGGACTCGGCGATGACCTTCTCCAGCAGGCGCAGGAAGATCGAGAGCATCTCCATGTAGGGGTCGCCGTAGTCGACGATCTGGGACATGAAGTCATAGAGACGTACGTAGGTGGAGACGTCCTTGCGGAATTGGTCGAGCGCCTGGAGCGTGACCTTGTCCTCTTCCTCGATCGCCCGCGTGTAGCGGCGCCGGAAGTCATGTTGCGCCGGGCTGATCGCGGCCGAGAGTGGTCCAGGACGGCGCCGACGTCGACCAGCTCGGTGTAGGCGTTCACGGCGAAGGTGTCCGGCGGCGAATACTCCAGGGCCTCGGAGACGTCGTTGATGGCGGTCGGCGAGATGAACGGCTCGTCGCCCTGGACGTTGATGTACCCGTCGGCCGGCAGGCGTTCGGCGACCTCGGCGACGCGGTCGGTGCCGGTGAGGTGCTCCCCGGTGCGGATGCAGTCGATGCCGAGTTCGCGGCACGCCGCTTCAATGCGTTCGTCGTCCGTCGCGACGATGGCTCCGTCGAGGCGTTTGGCCTCCAGGCAGCGCTGGTGGACGTGCCAGAGCAGCGGCTTGCCGCCGAGGAGAGCCAGTGGCTTGCCGGGGAAGCGGGAGGCACCCCAGCGGCAGGGTATGACGGCGATGTGCCGACGCCGTTCGGCGGCGGTCGGTCGGGCTGTGGTGGCGGCCACGGCGTCCTCCTGGTGGTCGGGGTCGGGTGGCTTCAGGGGAGTTGGGCGAGCTTGGCGCGGATGGTGGGTGAGGCGGTGGTTGCGAACGGCTGCCACTGGTAACCGTCGACCTCCTCCTGCTGCAGCGTCACCGCGTGATCGGCCCCGAGGTGGAAGGCCCAGCGGAAGTCCACGTGGTGGTGGGCCGGCTCCTTCTTCGACGGGTTCGCGTCGATCGCGTGCACGTCGATGTCGAAGGGGATGTCCTCGTGGCCGGCGAGGGGGACAACGGCGCTGGGCGGGATGCCGGCCTCCTCGTGCAGTTCGCGCAGGGCGGCGTCACGCAGGTGCTGGTCGGATGGTTCGTTGTGCCCGCCGGGCGCCAGCAGTTTCCCGGACGCCTTGTGCGCGATGTGGAGCACATGCCGTTGATCGTTGATGAGGATGGCGCTGCAGGTCACGTGGGCGGGGAAGGTCTTGCGGCTGGTGGGATCGTCCCCGCCGGTGAGGGCTGCGAACAGCATCTTCAGGGTGCCGCGTTCGTCCGGGTGGCGGCCGAGGTACGCCTCGGTGACGGCGCGGATGTGTTCGGTGGAGGGGGGCAACGAGGTCACCTTTCGAAGTGGCGGAGCCAGGTTCTGGCGATGGTGTCGCGGTCAGCCGCCGGCATCTCGTGCAGTCCGGGTTGGAATCGCGCGTGGCTGAGTGCGGCGGTGGCGGCGAGTATCTCGGCCTGGACGAGGTGGATGTAGATGCCGACGGCGGCGCCGTGCACGAAGTTGACGGCACCGCCGTCGGCGAGAACGTAGAAGTAATGGCCGGTGACCTCGTATCGGGTCAACTGGGGTCCGACAGACTGGCGTTCGTAGAGGTCGTCGAGACTGCCGAGTTCGAGTTCGTCCTCGGAGGAAGTCACCGATCCGAGGTACGCGCCGTTGCGCAGGGCGGCGAAATCCTCGTGCCGGAGGGCGAGATTGCCGGTGGCGCACAGGACGAGTTCCGCGTCGTGGACGGCCTCGGTAGTGGACGCGCTGGTGCGGAAGCCGAGGGCGTGCGCCTGTACCCGCTTGACCGCGTCGTTGTCGTACACGGTGACGCGCAGGTCCTGGGCGCGCAGGGTCTGCGCAATCGAGCGGCCGATCTTGCCGAAGCCGATGACGCAGGCGCTGCGGCTCGTGAGGATGTCCCCGCGGGCGCGGACGAGGGCGTCGGTGGAGAACACGATGGACCGGCCGACGAGGTGGTCCTCGCAGTCCTTGAGCGGTGAGCGGGCCACGGACACGACCGGGCACGGCAGCGAGCCAAGAGCCGCGTACCGCTGGTGTCCATTTTCGGTGTCCTCGACGACGCCGAGGATGCGGCCGGAGAACTTGTTCACGAGGGTGTCGAGGCTGGCCGCGAAGTACCCGCCGATGTCGACCAGGACGACGTCCTGGCCACCGGCCGTGTCCTCCAGGTAGTGCAGGGCCTGGGTCTCGTCGGTGAACCGCTCCCGGCTCAGGTCGTGGACCGGCAGGGCGCGGCGGACGGTGTCGAGGGTCGGCTGGTGGATCGACCGGGGCTTGGGAAGGACGGCGCCGATCGTGGACACCGCGGTCATGGCGCGCAAGAACGCAGGTCGTTCCGGGAGGAGGTGGGTGATGACCAGCGTCGTGATCGCCTGACCGGCGGGGAACTGCGTGGTGATCCTCCGGAAGAAGGCGTCCAGCCGTGCTCGCTCGGGGGTTTCCATGAGCACTCCTCTCATGATCCGACGGGTACGCCTAGGCGGCACGGCTGTAGTCCGGCACCGGGGCGGCCAGAGCCTGCATGTGGGCGCGCAGTCCGCTGTTGAGGTCGACGCGCGGCTGCCAGCCGAGGACCTCTCCCGCACGGCCGGGGTCGGCACGCGTGAGGAGGACGTCCCCATTGCGCACGTGGTCCTGGTGAAGCTGGATCTCGCGGCCGGTGAGGCTGGTGGCGATGTTGATCACGTCCAGCAGCGATGCGTTCGAGCCGCCGCCGACGTTGATGGGGCCGTGCGCGTTCGGAACGATGCCGGCGGCGATCGTGGCGGCGACCACGTCGTCGACATAGGTGAAGTCGCGGCGCTGGTGGCCGTCTCCGTACAGGCGCAGGGGCTGTCCGGTCAGGGCGGCGTACAGGGCGCGGTGGGTGAACATGTCGGCGCGCTGCCGGGGGCCGTAGACGGTGAAGTACCGCAGGGCGACGACGCTGGGGCCGACGGGGCGCTCGGCGTAGGCGAGGCAGAGCTGCTCCTCAGCCAGCTTGGTCACGGCGTACGGGGAGGCGGGGTTGGGGCGGTCGGTCTCGCGACTCGCGTCGCCGTCGGTCGGGCCGTAGACGCTGGAGGAGGAGGCTACGACTAGCCGGGATACGCCGATCCGGGTGGAGGCTTCGAGGACGCGGTGGGTGGCCAGCACGTTGGACGCGAGGTAGTCGCCGAACTGCGGTCCCCACGAGGGCCGTACGCCGGGGATGCCGGCGAGGTGGAAGACGGTGTCGGCGTCGATCAGGATCGGGTCGATCGCGCAGTGGAGGAGGTCGGCCGTGACGTGGTGGTATCCCGGGCGCCCCCGCAGCGCGGCGAGGTTGGCGGCGGCCGTCGGGTCGGTAGACGGGTCTCGGCGGTCCACGCCGATCACGGTGGTGCCGGCCTGGACGAGGGCGTGGGCGAGGTGGGAGCCGATGAATCCGGCGGAGCCGGTCACCACGGCCCGTCGGGGGGAAGCGTTGGTCGGGGGCTGCTCGTGCTGTGGCACGGAGATCTCCAGAGTGGTGTCGTCTAAGGGGCTGGTCAGGCGAGCCGCGACAGGACGGTTCTGCCGTGCGCGCTGAGCGCGGCGTCGTTCTCCTGGTGGCCCTTGACCAGGGCTGTGGCCGCCTCGATGGCGCCGAAGGACTCCAGGAGGCGTCGTTCGAGGTCGTTGGGTGAGCGTCCGTAGCCGTCGAAGAAGGCGGTGCGGAGGTGGGGGGCGGCCTGCCAGCGTCGGAATTCGAGCCGGGCGAAGTCGCGGACCCTGGCGTCGCGTCGCATGTGCTCGAAGTCGTAGATGCCGAAGGTGTCGCCGAGCAGCCAGTTGCGCGGCTGGTAGTCGAGGTGGCAGATCGCGCTGTCCATGTGGCTGGTGCCCAGGATGACCGCGTGGTGCTTCAACAGGTTCTCCTCGGCCGCGTCGAGCAGATCGGCGTGGACGGCCCGGTCGATCCACCCCTGGAACCGCTCGGCGAGTGAGGCGCCGACGGCACCGCCCTGGGGCATGGCCGTGGCTCGGTGCAGCTTGCCCAGCACGTGGCCGGCCTCGTGGTGGGCCAGCTCCTCCTCCGGCGAGCCCGGAGCGAAGGCGTCCGCCCGGTCACCTGCAAGTGCGGTGAGCAGCAGGGTGCGGGTGGCGTCGTCCCGACCGACCAACTCCGGCGCGTGACCGGTCAGATGGGCGGCCCACGCCACGTAGGCGTGGAGTTCTCCGGCGTACCGGTCTCGCTCCGCGTGCTGCTTCGCGATGTACTGACGCCCGTCACCGGCCACCAGGCGTACGACGCGGGGCGGGAGCGCGGGGTCCGCAGCGATGTCGACTGTGCCGAGGCGGAGGTGCGCCAGTTGTATCCGGGGGTCGCGCGAGGTCGCGATCACGGGGTCGGCTCCGGCGTGAGGAGGCTGAGGTGCTCGGTGTCGTTGTGCCGGTCGAGCATCCAGCGGGTCTGGCCCAGGCGGTTGCGGTGGTGCTGCCAGCGGGTGATCGAGGCGTGGTTGTGGGTGAATCCGGCGGGCGAGCCGATCGGGATGCCGAGCAGCAGGGTGTGTGCGGTGATCACCGTCTCCCCGTGGGCGGCGAAGACGACGCGCTTGCCGTGGTTCTCCTCGATGAGCTGGCTCAGGTTCCTGCTGGCGCGCTTCAGGAACCCGTTCCAGGTGTCGGAGCCGTTTGCCCAGGGCGTGTCGGGGTGGGCGTGCGGCCCGCCGTCGGCGGCCGTCTTGACCGCGTCCCAGGGCTGGCCGTCGGCGTCGCCGTGGACCGGGCCGTCGAGTCGCTCGTCGTGGAGCACGGGGATCTGGAGCGTCTGGGCGATGATCTCGCCGGTCTGGACGAGGCGAATCCGCGGGCCGGTGTAGATGACGTCGAAGGGCTTCTTCAGGTGCTCGGTGGCCAGGCGGCGTGCGGCCTGTTCGGCTTGGGCGTAGCCGAGGTCGGTCAGGCCGGAGCAGGTGCGCGGGCCCCCGACCAGGCCGTCGGCGTTGCACTGGGCCTGGCCGTGCCGGACGAAGACGAGTTCGGTGGTGATCATGAGGCTCCTCGGTGCGTGAAACGGAGGGGCAGGCTGTAGTGGTAGCCGTTGCGGCCGACGTACGGGGCGGTGAGCACGGCGTGCAGGCCCAGGAAGCTGTCGAGCTGGCCCCGGTCCGTCGTGCCCAGCCGGGCGTCGTAGCGTCGGGCTGCCGAGTTGTACGCGAGCAGGGCGGTAGTGATGGCTTGGTCCGTGAGCGGCCCGTAGGTCAGGTGGAGCGTCGCGACGAGCTTGGCGAGGTCGTAGCCCAGCGGGGCGAGGGACAGGTCGTCGGTGTCGACGGCGACGATGTCTTGTGCGGTGATGATGAAGTTCCGCGGGTTGCTGTCCTTGTAGAAGGCGCACGGGCCCTCGGCGGTCGCCTGCAGCAGGCCGAGCATCGCGTGTAGGGCCGTCTTGTTGGGCAGGTAGCCCTGCTCGTGGCGTCGCCGTAGAGCGACCTCCCGGGGACCTAGGTAGTCGTCAAACTGCGTGCCGTCCTCGAAGTGGTGCGGGGTGTCCAGCGACGCGGAGTGCAGGTCGCTGGCCCAGGCGGCACCGTGGGCGTGGCCGAGCAGTTCTGCCACGCGCGGGAGGTCCTCGGGACGTACGGGGCGGCCCTCGATCCGTTCGAACGTCAGGAACCGCGGTCCGGCAGTGTGGAGGACCGGCTGCCGCAGCCGCTTGGCGTGCGCGGTGAGCCACCGGTAGTGGCGCACCGCCCCCGCCGCGCGCTCCGGTTCCGCGTAGTGCTTGGTGAACGAGGCGGGGCTCATGCCGGCTCTCCTCCCTCCTTCGGCTGGGCGACGACGAAGGTGATCCGGGACCGGGTGGTCAGCGGCTGGTCGGGAAGGAACTCGTGCAGGGTCGCCGCCAGGGCACCGGGGTTGCCGTACAGGCCGGGCGCCAGGTCGTACTTGGGGTTGGTGGCCAGGTACTGCGCCGTGTGGTCGTGGCCGTCGAAGGTGAAGACGTGCTCCTCGTCCAGGACGGCGATCACGTCGAGCGAGGAGGCGGCCACGTCGGCGAGGTTGCCGCTGTGGGCTGCGGTGTAGAGGCTCTCGTGCTGGGCGGCACGCGGATCGAGGCCGGCGGCGGCGACCAGCTGGTCCATCTCCCGGTAGCTGTCGAGGCCCTTGGTGACGAGCACGGCCACACCACCGGGGGCGAGGACCCTGGCAATCTGTCCGACGACGTCCTGGGGGCGCGGCGAGTGGTAGAGGCAGAACGCCGCGACGACGATGTCGCTCGACCCGTCTGGCAGAGGAAGGTCGTGGAAGTCGCCTTCGACGAAGTCCACCGTGCTGTCGGGCAAGTCCTTGGCGCGCTCGCGTGCCTGGGCGAGCAGGGAGGGGGCGGCGTCCAGCCCCACGAGGCGCTCGGGCCGGAGCTGCTCGGCGATGACGCGGCTGCTCGTGCCACGACCGCAGCCGATGTCGAGCACCACGCCGAGCCGGTCGGGCCGGGCGTGATGGGTCTGCACCAGGCTGACGATCGTCTCGGGCACCGGGTGGCCGGCGGTCTTGGCGCGCATCAGGGCGCTGGTGCGCCCGGCCAGCCGAGAGGCGTGTCCGTACAGCTCCGACTGTCGGGCGGGGTCCAGGAACGGGTTGGGCTCGTTCATGCCGCACCCCCTGGCCGGGGGCGCGGGCCGGTCAGGACTGCTCGGCGGCGACCTTCCGCAGCCAGCGGCGCGTCTGACGCCGGTTGGCCAGCAGCACTACGTCGGTGCCGGAGCCGAACTCCTCGATCTTCGCCATCACGCGGGGCCGCATCTTGCGCCGGTACGTGGCGACGTACTTGATCACGCCCCAGTGGATGCGGTTGTGTACTCCGTTGCCCTTGTGCCCGGCCCCGTGCCGGATCTGCCGGGAGAAGATCCCGTACAGCGCCGCCACGGTCGACACGTCCATCAGGACCACCGTGTCGCAGGCTTCGAGCCGTACCTGCAGCGTCGAGTTGTAGTTGCCGTCGATCACCCACCGCGGCTGCGCGACCAGCTCGCGCTGGACGTCGGTGAACTTGTCCATCGGCAACGCGTTCCACTCGTCGTCGTAGAACGCGGCGTCCAGGTGTGTCACCGGGGCGTCGAGGATCCTGCCCAGTTCGCGGGCCACGTGGGATTTGCCGCTGCCTCCGCAGCCGACGATGGCGACCTTCTTCATGGTGCTCCAGCGTAGAGAGGTTCGGGTGTCCGGCGAGCCCATCCTCCGGGACGCGCCCGGAGGATCCGCGCGCCGTGGTCGATCGAGCGGTCTGCATCAGGCAACCCCCCGCTCGGTCGCGGTGGCCTGGAGGAGGCTGTGCAGGACGGACTCCAGGGTGTTGACCTGCTTACACAGGCCGAATAGACGCAGCCGGTCCACGCACGCGGCGATCAGGGCGGCGTGCTGCTCGGTGCCGGCGATCTCGCGCAGATAGGGGAGGCGTTCGAGCACGTCGCTGCCGGAGCGCACGACCAGCTCCTTCGGGACGAACCGGTCGGCGAAGCGGATGTCCGCCGGGGCCAGCGGCAGGCAGCCGGCGAGCACGGCCTCGAAGATGCGCTGGGTCATCTGCCCGACGGCGGCGTACCGCTCGGGCAACATGAGCACCATGGCCAGGGACCGGCCGTAGACGCCAGCAGCGTCCTCGAACGGGATCCGGCCCGCGAATCGGACGTGCGGCCAGCGGCTGGTCTTCGTCCACTTCCCGGCGACCAGGTGCTCAACGCGGGCAGCGGCCGGGGCGAAGAAACGGTCGAAGGACTCGTCGCGGTCGTACTGGTTGCCCACGTAGCCGAGCGCGAGATCCCGAGGTCGCGCCGCCAGGGTGAGGGGATCGGCCTGGGCGAGGAGGTCCTCGGCGACGGGGAAGAGCAGCGAGTGCGCTCCGGGGGTTGGCGCGAGCGCGGCCTCGCAGACGCGGGTGTGGGCCGTACGGCGCCACACGCTCTCGGCGCGCAGGGTGCGGTCCTTGTCCCAGATGACGGTGGGCGTACGAGACCGGGCCGTGTAGTGGTTGATGAGCTGGGCCTGCCGGTGTAGGTCGCAGGTGTGCCCCTCACTGCCGCACACGGTGGTGTTGCGGCCGGGGATGGCCCAGCGCCACTCGAGGAACAGGACGTCGATGCTGGGCAGGCCGTCGTCGAACGTGTACGCACCGCCGAGGTCGTCGTCGGCTTCGAGGCGGTCGCGGTCGGGCTGGAGGAAGACGATTTCGTGACCGCGGGCAAGGAGGGCGTCGATGAAGGGGCGGCGGTGGCTGCGGCCTCCGTCAGGGGTGTCGGTGACGCCGTTGCCGAGGAAGCCCCAGAAGCTGTACCCGATCTTCATTTGGTGATCCACCGCCCTTCGAGGAGCAGGGCGTCGAGGCCGGAGTTGGCCAGGCAGTCCAGGGCCATCTCGGGCGTCCCGCAGATCGGTTTCCCCTTGACGTTGAGGGAGGTGTTGATCAGCACGGGGATGCCGGTTCGGCGGCCGAAAGCGGTCAGCACCGCGTGCATGAACGGGTTCTGCGACCGGGTGACGGTCTGCAGGCGGGAGGTGCCGTTGGCGTGCACGATGGCCGGCACCCGCTCGCGCGTCAGGTCTGTCACCCCGGAGGCCATGGACATGTATGGGGCCGGCTGGCCGAGGGTGAAGAACTCGGCGGCTCGCTCGGCGGGGACCATGGGGGCGAAGGGCCGGAACGGCTCGCGGAACTTCACGGTGGCGTTGAGCCGCTCGACGACGCCGGGCTCCAGCGGGGAGGCGAGGATCGAGCGGTTGCCCAGGGCACGCGGCCCGGCTTCGACCCCTCCCTGGAAGAGTCCGGCGATCACGCCGTGGGCGAGCTGGTCGGCGAGGAACTCGGCGGTCTCGATGCCGAGGGTCTTCTGGTGGAGGCCGGGCCAGGGGGTCAGGTCGAGGGGCTGGTCCTCGTAGGAGGGGCCCAGGTAACAGTGGCGTGCGATGCCGGCGACCGGGCGAGGCGTGCGCGCGTCGACGTGGACGGCGAGCGCGGCCCCGATCGC
This sequence comes from Streptomyces sp. JJ36, assembly GCF_021696945.1. GTDB lineage: Bacteria > Actinomycetota > Actinomycetes > Streptomycetales > Streptomycetaceae > Streptomyces. Next base: position 70,576 of record NZ_JACYHE010000009.1, on the reverse strand, counting down.
GGTTCCGGCGTCGCCCGGTGCCGGCGGGACGAACACCTCGTCGAAGATGTCAGCCTCGATGATCTTCCCGATGCTCACGCAGTTCGTGGCGACGCCGCCGCCCACGCACAGGCGCCGGGAGCCGGTGAGCACACGGGCGCGGCGGGCAAGGTGAACCATCACCTGCTCGGTCCGCTCCTGAAGGGCAGCCGCCAGGGCTCGGTGGACGTCCGTGAGCGGCTCGCTCGGGTGCCGCTCGGGGCAGGTCTCGGCGACGAACCGCCGGGATGTTCTCGGGTATCCCGAGGTGAGGGTGCGCGTCGGGAAGTAGTCGGGGTGGATGCGAAAGCCCGTGGCCGTCGTGCGGACGGCCGTGGTGAACAGGTGCCGGAAGCGGGCTGGGTCGCCGAGGGCGGCCAGCGCCATGACGGTGCCTTCCTCGTCGCCCCGCCGCCAGCCCAGGTGCTCGGTGACGGCGCCGTACACGTAGCCGAGGGAGGCCGGGTCGTTGATCGCTTCCAGGGTGTGGACGCGGGGGTGCTGAACGCCGTGGCCGTGGGCGATCGTGGTGGTCTGCCGCTCGCCGAGGCTGTCGACGACGAGCACGGCCGCTTCCTCCCAGCCGGAGGCGGTGTAGGCCGTGAGCTGGTGGGCGCGGTGGTGCAGGACCGATGTGACGCGGGCCGAGGGGAACTGGCTGCCGAGGACGCGCAGCCGCCGCCGGGTGCGCAGGGCGACCTTGGCGAACCCGTGGGCGCGAGCCAGGCTGCGGTCGCGCGTGGCCGACGAGAGCGCCATACACAGGGCGACGGGCGACTCGGCGAGGTAGCGGGCGGGCTGGAAGTTGTAAGCGACGGCGTCCACGTCGCCGGCGCTCAGCTTGGCCTGGTCGAGGAGCCAGCCCACGGCGCGAGCCGGGTAGAGCTTGGTGTGCTTCTGCTCGGAGAGGCGTTCCTCCTCGACGAAGCCGACGAGTTCACCGTCGACGAGAAGGGCGGCCGAGGAGTCGTGGGTGTACGAGCACAGGCCGAGGACGACGGAGGGGGTGCGCTTCATGGCGGCGGTCACCTTGCCCCTGCCGTCGCGGCGCGATTGGTCGAGCGCCGCTCCAGCTCTCCGTACCAGGCGGTGAGGGCTTGGCCGAGGGGCCCGTCGATCGTGTCGGCCGCCCGCCACGCCTGCTCGCGCTTGCCGTCCTTCCACAACCGGTAGCTGCGCAGCGTCTCGGCCATCGCATCCCAGCCGGGGTGGCCGGTCACGTCACGGGCCTCGACCTGGTCGAGCAGGCCGTCGAAGCCGTTCCAGGGTGTTCGCAGGTCGGGCATGATCCCGCTCGCCGGGAGCGAGGTGAGCGTGTCGGCCTGTTCGATGTGCTCGTCGTAGATGTGCAGCGAGCCGATGTGCAGGTGAAACTCGCCGAGTTCGGCGTCGAGCCATCCGGCGACCAGCTCGTGCAGCACGGTGTAGAAGAACACGTCGTACGGCATGCCGATCCATACGTCCTGGCCGCGCATCATGGTCGCCATGTGCAGGCGGCCGGCGCGCAGGTGGAACCGGAACCCGAGGGTGCACGGCACGTCCTTGTGCCCTGCGGCGTCCTGGGCCGGGTCGTAGAGCTGGATCAGGGCTCGCCGGGAGTCGGGGTCGGCTTGGAGGATCTCGACGACGCGGGCGAGCTGGTCGACCTTGCCACCCCAGTTCCGCATCCTGGGGCCGTACGCCCCCAGGAGGACGCCTTCGTCGGCGAACTGCCGCAGCCGGTTGTTGTAGTCGAAGATCCACGGGGCGTCGGAGCCAGACAGGTGCCAGACCGTCTCGGCCACGGCGAAGGCCGGATTCACGATGCGGGCGGGCGGGGCGTAGAGCAGGCGGGCACGCGGCTGGGTGAGCAGCAGGTGCACATCGCGGACTTCGTGGGTGGCCATGCCCCGGGGGCTGATCTTCTCGCCGGACTTGGCCAGCGTGACGGCGCCGGAGAACAGCTCGGCGATGCTGTCGGCCGTGAGGGATGTCATCGGACGGATGCTCCTTCGTCCTTGGGCGACGCAGCGGCGCCCGGGTGGTGGTGGTGGGTGGAGTCGTCGGCCCTCGGGCCGGAGGTGGCGCGGTCGGTGATGAGCCGGGCGATCCGAGTGGCGCTGTCGCCGCGCCACCGGCAGACCGCGTCCAGGGCCGCCCGCGGGATCGGCGCAGGGCCCGCGCGCAAGCCGGAAAGTGCTTCGGCGACCTCATCGGCGGCCTCGCACCGGGTCGCCAGTCCGTGACTGGTCAGGCCCAGGGTGCGTTCGCCCGGCGGGCCGATTTCGAGGACCGGGATGCCGAGCAGCGCGGCTTCGATCCCGCACGTCGAGTACGCGCTCGCCAGGACGTCCGCGCCGGCGAGGCAGCCTCGGGCTCCGACTCGGGGATCGACCACCGCGATGGGCGGCCCGGCGTCCCGCTTCACCAGAGCGGTGAAGGCGTCGGCTCCCTGCGCCGGGTGTGGAGCGATGACGAGCCCCCAGTCGCCGTCCGCCTCGGCAAGCCCGTCCAGGAGGAGGTCCACGTGGGACTTGAGGTGATCGGGGTTGAAGGGCTGGCAGGCCCACACCGCGATCCGGGTCGGCGCGCGTCGGCCCCCCCGGAGCGAGCAGGTTCTCCAGGTACCGCCGTTGTGTCTGGCGGCTCAGGCTGGTGAGGACGTCGAAGCGGGGCTGCCCAAGTACGTGCACCTCGGCCTCGGGGTGGCGCGCCCACTCTCGGCCCAGGGCGAGGTCCCGCTCGCCCATGACGACGATGTCGCGGCTGTGCAGGGCCGGCCAGGCGACCGACCCTGCCGTCCACGCCCCGTGCTGGACGTGCACCGAGTTCGCCCCGTGCCGCTCGGCGGCGTGCGCGGCCAGCACACCCAGGGGGCTGGTGTCGTTGCTCAGCAGGACGGTGTGCGGCCGGGTGGTCGACAGCATGTCGTCGAGCCAGCTCTCCGCCCGCACGACCGTCCGCCACGACGGCTGGGTGCAGCCCCCGCTGGTCTCCAACAGCACGGACACGAGCCGTACGAGCCGCGCAAGTTGGACACCGTGGCCTTCCACTTGGACGACGTGCTCGTCGTCGGGACGGTGGAGGCCCTCGGCGGTGCCGGAGAGGGTGAAGAGGTCGCTCGGAGCCGAGCGCAGCTCGATACCCGTGACCGATCCCGCGCTGCACCGCTCGGCGGCATCAGTGGCGAGATCGAGCAGGAGACTCCTCTGCCCGTCGCGCGCCAGTTCGGCGAGAACCGGGGTCAGTGTGGCAGCGTGGCGGGAGGTCCACGACAGCGCCAGAAGGTCCTGCCGTCCGAGATCCGAGGGGAGCGGACTCGGCTCCGTGTTCGCCGTACTCGTCCGGGCGCGGTTGCGGAGCTGAGCGGAGCGGGTCGGGTTGTGCGGTGCCGCAGCACCGAGCACGTACGCGACGCCGGACCACGTCACGGTGTAGGCCAGGTACTCACGCGAGCTGCTCGAACGCAGTCCCACGAGTCCTTCGTACGGGGCCAGGGTCAGGGGCCCTGGGGTGGAGGCGAACGGTGCCCAGGAGTTCAGGGCCAGGAGCTTGCGCACGATCTCGGCGACGAAGCGTCGCACGGGGACGTGCTGGACGTGGAGCCAGCCAGCTCCGCCCGGGGTGGAGGCCAGTGTGGCGCTGTAGTGGTCGAGGGCGGCCATGACGTCTTCGACGCCGGCGCGCAGTACCTGCTTGTCGACGGTCGTCGCTTCCAGGTCCGTGGTGTGGACGTGGTCGGTTCGCGCGTGCGCCAGGGCGCCCGTTCCGACGAGAGCCCATGTCGGCTTTCCGGCGTTGGAGGAGCGGACCAGGCCGAGGCCGCCAGTCGTGCGGGGACTCACACCGTGCTCCCCTCGACGAGCTGCTTGGCGGGGAGGAGGCTCAGCAGTTCCTTGGGCGACGCGGCCGTCTCGGGGGTGGGAGCCGTCGGCCGCCCGTAGCCCCAGCCAGCGTGCACATAGGGGACGCCGGCGCGTGCGGCCGACTCCTGGTCGACCGCCATGTCACCCACGTAGACCGCGGCGGCGGGGTCGACTCCCAGGTCGACCAGCGCCAGCAGGAGCGGGTCCGGGGCCGGCTTCGTCCGTCCCGCTCCCGCGGGCGTGCGGATGGTCGCGAAGGGACACCCGAGGCGCGCAAGGAGCGGGGCCGCCCGGTCGACGTGCTTGGACGTCACGACGCCCAGCCGCCAGTCGGCGGCCACGAAGGCGTGGAGCGTCTCGACGATGCCGGCGAACTCCCGCGCGAGGTGCGCGGTGGCCACGGACTCCGCCTCGTACGTCCGGCGGACCGCTTCGGCGTCGGTCACGCCCAGTCGCTGCATGATGTCCCCGAACTCGCGGCCCAGGTGGCGCTCGTAGTCGCGGAAGGGGAGCACGACGCCATGGATCTCCTGAACCCTCTGCCACGCCTCCCGCATCACCGGACGCGTGTCCAGCAGGACGCCGTCGAGGTCGAGGAAAAGAGCGCGCGACCTGTGGTCGCTCGGCGCGACCGGAGCCGGTGGCGCTCCGTAAGCGGGAACGGTCATGATCATCCTCTCGCCAGGGTGTCGTCGTGCCTCAGAGGGCCGAGGCCGGGGCAAGTTCCAACTCGGGGTACTGGGCCGGACCGCCGGCCTCCTCGAACGCCGCGTTGAGCAACGCCACGTGCATGCGGTCCGACCGCCCCCGGGACTGCAGAGCACGCCCGTGGCGGGTCAGCGCCCATGCCTTGAGGGCCGTCGGGTCCTGCATGAAGTTCCGCGCGTTCTGCCGCAGGACAGCGGGGGTGAACACCCGGAGGTTGAGGCCGGTGCGCCAGAACTCGAGCCACCACTGGCACATCAGGAGCGGACCAGATTCGTCGTCATTGACGTGATCGGGATGGTTGCGCACCCAGACCGGGTCCAAGTCCGGCTGCGTGGTGGCGATTTCGAGCATGCGGCCGTTGTGCCTGGTGCACCGCCAACTCCAGGGACTGGCGGTGCTGCAGGTGACGCTGGGCGATGTGCACCGCGGATGCGAGGGCGATGGTGGTGGCCAGAGCGAGAACGGGACGGTTCATCTGTGACCTTTGCTCAAGGATGGACGGGACGGTGTAGGGCAATCGACGACGGCACCGGGGCAGCGGTGCTCGGCGTCGTGCTCGCTTGAGGAGAGTCAGGCCGCGTCCGGCGGGCCGTCAGCCGAAGGCGAGACCGATCCGTTCGGCCTGGCCGGCAGGCGCGAGAGGCGGTGAAAGCGCGAGAGGTTGAAGCCACGCCCATGAACCTCACCGGCGGGCACGGCGAAGAGGTCGATGCCCTCTTCGCTGGGCGCCGCCGGGGCGGCCTCCCGGATGGCGAGGAGCGCTTTGCCCTGCTCGCGGTGCGGCAGGAGGCGCGGCGCACGATCGGCGTGTCCCTCGAAAGTCATGGTCAGCCCTCGGTCAGGTGTATTTGAAGGTGAAGGCGAGCGCGACGCTCACGGTGGCGATCAGGGCGATCTGGGCGCTGACCTGCCGCCAGCCCCAGCCCTTCCTGTCCATCCAACGCAGTGGACGCCTTCAAGTCGGCGCGATGGGCTCCTCGGAGACCACGAGGTGGAGAAAAGCTCGGCAGTGCTCGCCCAGATGTTTGATCACGGCGTGGTACTCGTCGTCATCGGAGCTGATGTTGTGCCGGTCGAGGACGATCACGCCGTCGGCCAAGCCCTCTCGGAGCTGCCGCTCGGCTTCCCGCCAACCAGGTCGATCCCAAGGTGGTGTGTAGACGCCCTGGCTCGCACTGGATGCCGGGAAGTACGTCGTGGTCACCGGGACAGCCACATCGTGGAGCCGGGCAGCGACCGCGTAACCGAGCTGGTCGGCCTCAGCCTGCAGCGTCCCCCAGTCCTCGTCAGGTCGGGCCCTCGGACTCGGTACCAAGCTGTACGCCAGCACGCGCAGCGGTTGATCGTCCTGCGTGTCGACGGCCCGTCGGTAGAAGTGCTCACGGACGCCTCGGAGTTGGCCAGCTCGGGACTGGCGCTTCATCCGGGGAGAGATGCGAGGCCATCTCGGGTGGTCATTGCCGGCAATCGGCGACCCACCGCCCGTGTGCTTCTCTCGCCCCCGATCAAAGGCAACGAGGCTCAACACGTCGGCTCCGTGCTTGACTGCGTTGTGCGGCGACATGAGGTGCCTCCGTGAGAGTGGGGATGACCGCGTACGTAGTTCGGCCGCCGTCCGCGACGCCCCATCGAAGTGACAGGCAGGCGACGAGGTGCAGCCCTCGACCACCGAGGCCGGCGGCACTTGCACGTCGTCGCCTCGCCGGTGCGGTGCTGTCGTCGGTGACTCGAATTCGAAGCTCGTGGTCGTCGTGTCGCAGTCGCAGTCGGACATCCCCGGAACCGTGGATGATCGCGTTGGACACCAACTCCGAGACGACGAGCCGGGCGTCCTCTGCCGGCGCCTCCGGCAACGACCACTGCTTCAGCACGGTGGCCGTGGTTCGTCGTGCTTGAGCGACGTGCACATCCATCGGCTCCACGGCCATCTCGAAGACGTGAGAGGCCAGCGGACACCGAGCGGTCGCGGCGCCAACGACGTGGGCGCCACCGTCGTCGCTCCCAGGTGGGGGTGGCGTTGCTGTCCGGTGCGTGGTCATGCGCACATCGCACCGTGGCTGCGCGATCCGGAACAGGGGAAACCGGAGGGGGAAAATCTTTGTCAAGGGGGGAAGACCAGGGGGGAGTTGAGGGGAGTATTGGCTTTCTCCCACGGAGAGGGGTCAGACTCATGGCAGTGGATCCATTTGCCGAGCTGCTCCGTCACCTGCGGCGTAACGCGAATCGGACGCAGGACGAGCAGGCCGGTGCGATCAACGCCGCTTCCGGCCGGGCAACGATGACCCGCCGAGAGGTCAATCGGTACGAGAACGGTGCCAACGTTCCGACGGACCACACCCTGGGGAACATCGCTTTGGCTTGCGGCGTCCCGCTGGAGCCGCTGCTGCGCGAGGCGAAAGCCGCCCGCGCCAGGCGGCGAGAGAAGAACAAGGCCGAGGCGGAGGACCTGGACGACGTGAAACGCCGAACGCTGCTGGGAGGCGCAGCCATCGGTGCGACTGCGGCTGCCGAGCCGTGGGGCCGGCTGGCCTATGCACTCAGCAAGGGTTCCAAGATCGACCCTGAGTCAGCGGGCGTGCTTATTGATCATGCGGCCCGGTTGCACGTGGACGAGCTGAACGAGAGCGCGCTCAGCCTGCAGTCTCGGGTCGAGGCACACTTGGACGCGATCACCGCAGCCCTTCCCCGCGCCGGAACCCACGAGCGAGCGCTGACCATCGCGGCGGGAGAGACCGCAGCTCTTGCCGGATGGGTTGCCTGGGACCTCGGCGAGCACGACAAGGCCACCTCCTATTACGGAGTGACCTCGGAGTGCGCGAAGAAGGCTGGACACCCCCCTCTGCGCGCCCTGGCTCTGGGCTATGCGAGCTACGGTGCCCCCAGCCCTGCGAAGGCGCTGGAGATGCTCTCGCAGGCAGCTCAGGACGTACGCGGACGTGGCAATGCAACCGCCGCAGCATGGGCCCTGGGCCGGTACGCGGAGGAGGCCGCTCAGTCAGGCGATGATGCTGCCGCCCTTCGCGCGCTGGACCAGGCCAGATTCGCCTATGACTTCGCCGACCATACGAGCGAGCAGGCGTGGGTCCGCTTCGTGACGCCGTACAGGATGGACTCCTTAACCCTCTCGGTCTACGGCGAACTCAAGCGTCAGGAGCTGACGGCCACGGCCGACTCCGCAGTCGAGCGCCTCGGCGGTGAACTACCCGAGTCCGGTGTGGTCGTCCTGGGGGACCTGGCATCCGCCCTTCTGCGCGGCGGCGACGTAGACCGCGGAGCCTACGTCGCGCACCAGTTCGCAGCAGCGGCGGAGTCGAAGCCCAACACCATGGGCCGCCAGCGGGCGCAGGCCATCGCTGCCGGGCTCCCCGACACTGAGCATGACCTGGCCAGCCACCTGCTGACGTTCGCGACGCTTTGAAGCGTCCAAGCGCACAGGCTCGGTGAGAGCGAGGCGCTGCAGTGGTGACCTCTACTGCGGGCGCGTCTCGTCGACGACCCAGGACAAGTACGCCTCCGACCCTCCGGTCACAGGCAGCGTGATCCACTGGGGGACGTCGTACGGGTGCTTCTCGTGCAGCCATGCCTCCAACGCAGGGAGGCGATCCGACGACGTCATGTAGGAGATCCGCCACTCCTGCGCCGCTTCGACCTTTCCCTGCCACCAGTAGAACGCGGTGATGGGCGCATCGATGTGAACGCCCGCCGCCAGTTTGCTCTCAACAGCGCCTCTGGCGAGGGTCTTTGCCTGCTCCTCGTCGTCACTCGTCGTCTGCGCGATCACGATCTCGGGGTCCATGCGGCTACCTCTCCAGCTCGGTTACCGCGACCCTACCCAGAGGGTTGACGCAGCCGACAAGCGCTGGTCGCCAGGATCCGGGCCGAACGCACCCTCCGGACTTTTGGGCCCATTGGACCAGGCAGCTCGCCCCCGAGGGGTTCGCAGAGCACCCCTAGGCGGCGAGGTCGTGCCGCTCGCTGCCCTCAGACTCCCGACCGCCGCCAGACTGCTGGCGTTCAAGGCCCAGCAACTTCAGCAGATCGGCCGTGACCACCCGGTAGGCGTTCCCGAGGCGCAGCACCTTGACCGGGTACTCCCCCTGCTTGGCGAGTCCGTACCCGGTTGACCGTCCGATCATCAGCGCCTTATTCGAGGTGTCGAGATCGATCACCGCCGGAAGAGCGAGCAGCTCGTCGCTCGTCAATCCCCGCGCCACCCCCGACCTCTTTGGTGCCGCCATGATGCTCTCCTAACGCCTACACGTGCCGTAGTGACGCGAAAGATGTATCACGGAGTTGCGGCAGCACCATTCTACTTCTTAGGGTGTCACCATGACGCCTGATCAATAGTCGATAGCGTTCACCGGTCGGATCGCTCAGCGCCTACGAGACTCGCGCCGGGCCGCCGGCCTCACGATGGCCGAGGTCGCGCAGGGCTGCGCGGCCCGCGGCATGCAGGAACTCACCGAGCACTCCATCAAGAATCTGGAGTCCGGTCGCAAGACCAGCGTCAGCGTGGCGGACGTCGTCATGCTTGCCGACGTCCTGGGCGTCCCGCCGGTCACCCTGCTGTTTCCGCTCGGTTCTTCGGCGGCGGTCGAGGTTCTGCCGGGCCGCGAGCTGTCCACCTGGGACGCGGTCGCATGGTTCACCGGAGAGACACCTCTGGATGATGCTGCACCCGAGGGCTCGCCCCGGGACGTTCTCGACACCTTCCGACACCACGGCGACCTCGTCGCCGCGTCGATGTCCTCGTACGACCTGGCGCAGGAGCGGCGACGGGTGGCCAGCACCACTCTGGACCGCAGTCGCCGAACCACGCTTCTTCAGCGGGCCGAAGGGTATGAGGCGCACGCCTTCGAGGACGCCCAAGAGCTGCGCACGTACCGAGAGCGGATGCGACAGCGCGGCCTTACCCCTCCGGCCCTGCCTGACCGACTCGCCTTCGTCGACGAGACCGACATACACCCCGAGGCCGAGGAGCGTGAATGAACAACGGCACCATCACGCGACGGTGCCGGTGCACTGACCCCGAGACCGGCAAGGACCTCGGGGCGTCGTGCCCGAAGCTCCAGTCGCGACGGCACGGGACCTTCGGGGTGTTCCAGGAGCTGGACCCCGCCCAGGATGGCCGCCGACGGCGGTTTCGTCGTGGTGGCTTCGAGACCTCCACCAAGGCCCAGGAGGAGCTGGGCAAGGTCCGGGCCCTCATGGCGATTCCCGAAGAGGACGATGCCTGGGGCAGGACACAGATCAGCGATCTGCTGGAGGACTGCGTCAAGGAGAAGACCCCTCTGCCGGACTACGACGAGACCCGTCGTCGGTTCCAGACGGGTCAGTCGCTTAACTCGAAGACCACCGTCGGGGAGTGGCTCGACACCTGGCTGGCGGGGCGGAAGCGTCTGCGCCGTGGCGGCGCGTCGCGCTACGAGTGCGATATCCGCGTCCATCTCAAGCCGCACCTCGGGCACCTTCGCCTCGACAAGCTCCGGGTCCACCACATCGACAAGATGTTCGACGCCATCAACGAGCGGAACATCGAGATCCAAGAACAGAACGCCCAACGCCGCGCGGTCGCCGACGAGCTGAAGGCCACTCCGAACAAGGGGGCCGAGAATCGAGCACGCCGGAAGTGGTTCCGCGCCCAGCTCGACGCGATGCCCCCGTTCCGTCGCGTCACCGGCCTGAACACCCAGCCCCACATTCGCGACACGCTCCGGGCCGCCCTGAACGTCGCCATCGCCCAGCAGGTCATGCCTGCCTTCAACCCGGCCGCTCACGTCCAGCTGCTCCCGGGAACGAAGCCGAAGGCCCTGGTCTGGACCGAGGAGCGCATCGCCCGCTGGCAGGAGACCGGCAAGAAGCCGTCGCCGGTCATGGTCTGGACCCCGGAGCAGACCGCCGTCTTCCTCGACTTCGTCGCGGGAGACCGGCTGTACTTGCTCTGGCGGCTCATCGCCTTTCGAGGCACCCGCCGAGGAGAAGCCTGCGGTGTCCGCTGGGAGGACTACTCCGCCAAGCACTGCTCGCTGGCCATCGCCACGCAGCTCGTGCAAGACGGCTGGGAGGTCCACGAGGGTGCGCCTAAGACGGACAGCGGCCTCCGGCTGATTGCCCTGGACGGCGAGACCAACGAGGGCTTCCTGACGCACAAGGGTCGCCAGCAGAGGGAGCGCGAGGCGTGGGGTGAGGGCTGGCAGGACACCGGTCGCATCTTCACCCAGGAGGACGGCTCCCTCCTCCACCCGGGCAAGGTCAGCGATCTGTTCGAGCGTCTCACGGAGGCGGCCCGTCTTCCACCGATCCGCCTTCATGACCTCCGGCACGTCGCCGCGACGCTGATGCTCGCGGCGGGCGTCGACATCAAGGTCGTCTCGGAGACCCTCGGCCATTCGGACACGCGGATCACCCGGGACATCTACCAGTCCGTCCTCGACGACCTGGCGCTCGACGCCGCCGAGAAGGTCGTGCAGCTCGTACCCCATGCGCGCAAGGCGCTGGCGGCTGTTCCCGACGTCGTGCCGCAGGCAGACCCGGCTACTCAGCTACCGAGGATGGCGCCGCCACGTAAGGACGACGCATCGCAGGAGAATCGTTCCGCCTAACGGCGGACGGAGAAGGAGCCCCGGTCAGAGGGAAGCTGACCGGGGCTCCAGTCTGTGTGCGAAGCCGTTTCACGGGCCCGCTGGGCTGCTCAGATGGTCGTCCACGACCGTCAACAGCGCTGCGGCGATGGCGATCAGGGCTTTCGCCTCGTCCCGGCTGTAGATGAACGCCGACGTCACCGCGTCCTTGTGAACCGCTGCGCTCGTCTGGTCCTCGACCGCGAGACGGATCCAGGCCCAGCGTTCGTCTTGCGTGCGCTGCGACCTGTCCTTGCCGCCGGGCCACTTCCAGCCGCTGTGGTCCTTGATCCATTCAAGCGCGCGACGGGCCTCCAAGATCGCGCCGTCGATGTCGTCGTCCAGAAGTCGGCGCTGGGCTGCCCGTAGGAACCGGGCGGGCGTCGCGCGGGGGTCGTCCTCCAGCGGGAACGGGACCTGCATCTCGAACGCGACCGCGGGTCCGAGGGCGGTGACCTGTTCGATCCAGCGGCTCTTTGCCACGCTGAAGTGCAGGACCTCCGTCGTGCTGCCGGGGAAGCCGGGAGCTTGTGGAAGCGTGCCGGTGACCTCCAGTTCCATTCGCAGGTCACCGTCGCGGGCCTCGTTGATGGCGTGGAGCTGGGCCGAGGTGAGGAGGAACTTGAAGACCGGACGCTCCAACCCGGTCTCAGGCGTGAACGCGAGCAATTCCGTGCCCCGTCCGACGAGCGTCCGCTGGTAGGGGTTCGCGATCCCGTACAGGTCGGTCTGTAGCGCCAGGACCCTGCCGGCCTTCGTCGCGCCTGGCGCCTTCACATCCAGCACCACCTGGAGACAGATCGTGCCCATGCCCCGCAGGAGCTGGACGCTCTCCTCCCGGACGCCGAGGACGAATTCGCCGGCCTCCGCGTCGAAGCGCATCACGTTCACGACCGACCCCTCCACCGTGATCTTCCGACCGACCGATTCTCTACCAGGCGGCGCCGTGACACCGCCTGTTTATAGGAACCCCCCAAGAGCGCTCGCAACGGCGCACGGCCTGTGGACCGCGGACGGACTCCTCGAATCGCGGTTCCATCCCTCGGCGACCACCCCCCGCCTGTCCACCGGTTTGCACGCCCGCTGCACGCCTGTCCACCGGTTGTCCACCGGGGGCGATCACGAGGCGCCAGGCGGGCAGCACTACCCACACAAATGGATCATGAAAAGCACAAAGGCCCAGGTCAGAGGCTATCTGTCCTGGGCCTTTTCGGAGCCGCCTAAGGGAATCGAACCCTTGACCTACGCATTACGAGTGCGTCGCTCTGGCCGACTGAGCTAAGGCGGCAGCGCTGCCGTACGCCATGGTGGCGGCAGCAGCGGCGATAAGTCTACAGGGTTTCCCGGGGTGCCCCGTCCAGGGGCCGGGCACCTGCGGGCCGGGTCGGCCGGGGCCGCCCCGGAGCCCGTACGGCGGGCGGTCAGGAGCAGCGCTTGCCCTCCTCGGGCACGTCCCCGTCCACGAAGTAGCCGGTGATCGTGTCGTCGATGCACTCGCTGCCCTGCATGAAGGCGGTGTGCCCGTCGGACTCGTACGTGAGCAGCCGGGCGGTGGCCATCTGGCCGGCCAGCGCCTGCGCCCAGGGGTAGGGGGTGGCCGGGTCGCGGGTGGTGCCGACCACGACCACCGGGGCGGCGTCCTCGGCGACGATCCGGTGCGGCTCGCCGGTGGCCTGCTCCTGCCAGTAGGTGCAGTTCAGCGCGGCCCAGGCGAAGCCGCGGCCGAAGACCGGGGAGACCTTCTCGAAGGAGGGCACGGCCTTGCGGACGTCCTGCGGGCCGGAGAAGGCCGACGGCAGGTCCAGGCAGTTCACGGCGGGGTTGGCGAACATGATGTTGCCGTAGCTGCCGTCGGCGCCCCGCTCGAAGTAGGCGTCCGCGAGGGCGAGCAGCCCGGCGCCGTCGCCGTCCTTCATGGCGTCGGTGAGCGCCTGGCGCAGCCGCGGCCAGTAGACCTCGGTGTACATGGCCTGGATCACCCCGGTGGTGGCCAGCGACTCGGTGAGGGTGCGGCGCTCGCCCGTCTTCAGGGGCTCGGCGTCCACCTCCCGGAAGAAGGCGCTGAGCTTCTTCCCGGCGTCCTCGGGGCTCTCCGTGCCGAGCGGGCAGTCCTTCCGCTCCACGCAGTCCTCGGCGAACGCGGTGAAGGCGGTGGCGAAGCCGCCGGTCTGCTGCCGGTTGAGCTCCAGGGCGGTCAGCGACGGGTCCATGGCGCCGTCCAGCACCAGCCGGCCGGTGCGCTGCGGGTAGAGCCCGGCGTAGGTGGCGCCGAGGTAGGTGCCGTACGAGGCGCCGTAGTAGTGCAGCTTGTCGTCGCCGAGCGCCGCGCGCAGCACGTCCATGTCGCGGGCCGCCTCGACCGTGGAGACGTGCTCCAGCAGACCGCTGGAGCGCTGGGCGCAGCCCTTGGCGAAGGACTTGTACGCGGCGACCAGCTTGTCGACCTCCCGCGGGTCGTCCGGGGTCTGGTCGGTGCGGGTGTAGGAGTCCATCTCCCGGTCCGAGAGGCACTCGACCGGCTCGCTGCGGGCCACGCCGCGCGGGTCCATGCCGACGATGTCGTAGCGCTCCCGCAGCTCGGCCGGGTAGCCGATGGCGGCGGCCTGCTGGAGATACTCGATGGCCGAGCCGCCGGGACCGCCCGGATTGACCATCAGGGAGCCGATCGGCTCGCCGTCGCCCTCCGCCTTCTTGCGGGAGACGGCGAGCTTGAGCTCGGTCTCCGGGCTCGGCTCGTCGTAGTCGAGCGGCACCCGCAGCGTGGTGCACTCGAAGCCGATCACCCCGCACTCCCGCCAGGTCAGCTTCTGCTCGTAGTACGGCTTCAGCTCCGCCGGGATCGCGGCGGGCAGCGGCTTCAGCCGCTCGGCGTCGCCGCCGGGCGGCCGGGTGCTGCTGGGCGAGGCCGACGGATCGCCCTGGCCGTCCTCCCCGGAGCCGTCCCCGGAGGAGCAGCCCGCCAGCAGCAGGACGCCGGCCAGCAGTGCGGCCGGGACGGTGCGGAGCGGGCGCCTGAGCGGCGAGGAGCCGTGCATGGAGCATTTCCTTCGGTCAGCGGCGGGTGTCTGGAGCGTATCGGGAGCCGAGGTCACCCGGCGCGCAACGACATCGCCATGGCCTCCACCGCGAGCAGCGGCGCGACATTGCGGTCCAGGGCCTCCCGGCAGGCGAGGATCGCCTCCATCCGGCGCAGGGTCTGCTCCGGGCGGGACTGCGCGGCGAGCTGCTCGACGGCGTCCCGCACCTCCTCGTTCGCCAGGGCGACGCCGGAGCCGAGCTGGCGGGCGAGCACGTCGCGGTAGAAGCCGGTGAGGTCGGTGAGGGCCAGGTCGAGGGAGTCGCGCTGGGTGCGGGTGGCCCGGCGCTTCTGCCGGTCCTCCAGCTCCTTCATCGCCCCCGCCGTGCCACGGGGCAGCCGCTTGCCCTCCGCGGCGCCGAGGGCGGCGCGCAGCTCCTCGGTCTCCCGGGCGTCGGTCTCCTCGGCGACCTGCTTGGCGTCCTCCGCGGCCGCGTCGATCAGCTCCTGGGCGGCGCGCAGCGCGTCGCCGATGTCCGCGACCCGCTGCGGCAGCCGCAGCACTGCGGCCCGCCGGGCGCGGGCCCGCTCGTCGGTGGCCAGCCGGCGGGCGCGGCCGATGTGCCCCTGGGTGGCGCGGGCGGCGGCGGCCGCGGGACCGGGCTCGATGCCGTCCCGGCGGACGAGCACGTCCGCGACCGCGTCCACCGGCGGCGTCCGCAGGCCGAGGGTGCGGCAGCGGGAACGGATCGTCGGCAGCACGTCCTCCGTGGAGGGGGCACAGAGCAGCCACACGGTGCGCGGGGCGGGCTCCTCGACGGCCTTCAGCAGGACGTTGCCCGCGCCCTCGGTGAGCCGGTCGGCGTCCTCCAGCACGATCACCTGCCAGCGGCCGCCGGCCGGGGAGAGCTGGGCGCGGCGGACCAGGTCCCGGGTCTCCTTGACGCCGATGGACAGCAGGTCCGTACGCACCACCTCGACGTCGGCGTGGGTGCCGACCAGCGCCGTGTGGCAGCCGTCGCAGAAGCCGCAGCCGGGGGCGCCGCCCAGCGCCCGGTCCGGGCTGACGCACTGGAGGGCGGCGGCGAAGGCGCGGGCGGCGGTGGAGCGGCCGGAGCCGGGCGGCCCGGTGAAGAGCCAGGCGTGCGTCATCGCGGAGCCGGAGAGCGCGACGGGCTCTCCGGCGGCCTCGGCGGTGACATAGGCGTCGGCGTCGCGGGCGGCGGCGGAGAGCTGCGCGGTGACGCGGTCCTGGCCGACCACGTCGTCCCATACGGTCACGGGCGCTGCCCTTCTCTGTGCGGACGGTGCGGATGCTGCGGGGTACGCGCGCCTGCGCACCGCCCATTGTCGCCGACGCCGCCGACAGCCTCCGTGGGGGCGGGGCCGGCCGCGGGCGACCGCAAAATTCACGCACGCGCCGGGCGGAAGGAGCGGCGTGCCGCGGTGGCGGTGCGGGACCGGGAGGCGGGACGCCAGGTGGCGACCAGCGCCGCGGCGAGCAGCAGCTCGGCGAGATCGCCGCCGTAGTACATGAGCTCCGCGCCACCCCGCACCTCGGCGACGGGGGCGTGGACGTCCGTCCGGAAGCCGCCGTACAGCAGTTGTGAGACGACGGCGTGCACGGCGACGGCGCACCCGAGCCAGACCAGGCGGGTGCGGACGCCGGGCCGGGCGGGTGCGGGGTCGGGTCCGGCCACCACATGGGCGAACAGGCAGCCGGCCAGCAGGAAGTGCGCGTGCAGCAACCAGTGCCCGGCGGGACGGGACGTCAGGACGTGGTGGAGCGGGGTGAAGTAGAGCACCGCCAGGCTGCCGGTGGACAGCAGCCAGGCGGTCGCCGGACGGGTCAGGAACCGGGCGGGACGGCTGTGCAGCAGCGCAGTGAGCTGCCGCCCGCGCGACACCGGCAGCGTGCGCAGCAGCAGGGTCACGGGCGCGCCGAGCACCAGGGCGAGCGGCGCGTACATGCCGATCAGCAGGTGCTGCGCCATGTGGCCGCGGAAGTCGGTGTGCGCGAAGGGCGCCAGCGGTGGCAGGAGCGCCACCGCCAGCAGGGCGATGCCCGTGGTGAAGCTCGCCGTGCGCCATGGGCTCCAGCCCCGCACGGGGTTGCGCCGCCGTGCCCGGCGGACCAGGCGGAGGTACCCGGCGGCGGCCGCGACGAGGGCGAGGGCGGGCAGCAGTGCCTCCAGGACGCCGTCTCCTGCCGCCGGGGCCGGGTGCGTGCCGTGGCCCATCAGGCGGACCGCCGCGCCTGCCGGGCGGAGGAGGCGCCGGGCTCGAACGGCTGTCCGCTGCGCTGGAGCAGCCAGCCACCGGCCAGCAACAGCGCCCCCAGGGCGAGGAAGCCGAGATCCCACCAGAGCCGGTCGTCCCCGGCGTGGACGTGATGGATGCCCAGGACGTGATGGTCCAGTACGCCCTCGACGAGGTTGAAGAGGCCCCAGCCGGCGAGGATCCAGCCCCACAGCACCCGGGAGGCCCACACCCGGCGGCGGTCGTGGGTGACCCGGGAGTAGAGGACGGCCAGGCCCAGCAGGACGGAGAGCCAGCAGACGGTGTGGAAGACACCGTCCCACACCGTGTTCATCTCCAGCCCCGGGACGGTCTCCGGGCTGTAGTACTTCACCCCGACGTTGTCCGTGTCGGTGCTGGAGAGCATGTGGTGCCACTGCAGGAGCTGGTGCAGGAGGATGCCGTCGACGAACCCGCCGAGCCCCACACCCAGCACGATCCCCGGCAGTTGCAGGCTCGCCGGGGCGTCGTCCGCGCGCGCCTCGCCCGTGGTGGTCGCCATCGGTCGCTCTCCGTCCCGTCGGTGCCTGATGCGGACTCCAGCGGGTGCGGGTTTCCCCTCCCGGCGGGCGCAGTCCCGCGCGGCGGGGCGGCATCACCCGCCAGGGCTACGGCACGCGCGACGGGAGGGGTCACCCGCCGGGGCTACGGCACGGGCGGCGCACAGGCGCCGTCACGATGGGCCGCCGAGGCCCCGCCGCGCAGGCTCCGGCCCGGGTCGGCTGCCCGCAGGGCGCATACGGCTCCCGGCCCGGCGGCACGCTCAGGCGCCGGGGCGGTCCAGGTCGCTCGGGGGGTCGTCGTCGCCGCCCTCGCGCGGGCCGAGCAGCTCGTCGGCGAGGGTCGGCATGTCGTCCAGCGGCGTCTCCTCTGCCCACTCCGGGCGCCGGCGCCGGCCGGAACGGCCGTTCTCCTCCGGGACCTGCGGCAGCTCCCGGGTGCGCTCGACCTCCCGCTCCTGCGCGTCGCGGTACGGCCCCGGCGGCACCGGGCCCGCCTGCTCCCCGCCGGTCTGCTCCCGGCCGGTCTGCTCCCGGCCCGGCCGGCCCTGGCCCGGCGGCGGTACGGACGGCAGCACCGCCGTCTCGTCCTCGGCGTCCCGCCCGCCGTACTGCGGCAGCTTGGTGGTCTCCTCCGCGTCCGGCGAGGGCCCCGTCCGCTCCCCGGGCTGCGGGAGCTGCACCGTCTGCTCCTCGGGCGGCGCTTCCTGCTCCGGCGGGGCGGCGGCCCCGGCGGGCGGCTCGGCGGCAGGCTCCGCGGGGGCGGGCGGGGCGGCCTGGGCCGCCCGCGCCTGCTCCGCCCGGAGCAGCGCCTCCTCCGCCTTGCGCTGCTTCTCCCGGCGCCGCTCCTCGGCCTCGGTCCGCAGCCGGGCCTCCTCCTCGGCGAGCCGGCGCCGCCGGTCCTCCTCCTCGCGGCGCGCCTGCTCCTCCGCCTCGCGCCGCTCGCGCTCCTCCTCGGCCCTGCGGCGTTCCTCCTCCGCGCGCAGCCGGGCCTCCTCGGCCCTGCGGGCCTCCTCCCGCTGCCGCTCCAGCTCCGCCTCGCGGCGCTTGCGCTCCTCCTCCTCGGCCCGCAGGCGTTCGAGCTGCTCCTGGCGCTCGCGCTCCTTGCGCTCCTCCTCGGCCTTGCGCGCTGCCTCCTCCTCGGCGCGGCGGCGGGCCTCCTCCTCGGCCTGGCGGCGGGCCTCCTCGCGGGCGGTGATCTCCGCCTCGGAGAGCGGAAGCACCTGGTCCAGACGGTGCCGTACGACCGTGGTGACCGCTTCCGGCTCCTGACCGGCGTCGACCACCAGGTAGCGCGCCGGGTCCGCCGCGGCGAGGGAGAGGAAACCGGAGCGCACCCGCTGGTGGAACTCCGCGGACTCGGACTCCAGCCGGTCGGGCGCCTCCGTGAAGCGCTCGCGGGCCGTCTCCGGGGAGATGTCCAGCAGCACGGTGAGGTGCGGGACCAGCCCGTCGGTGGCCCAGCGGGAGATGCGCGCGACCTCGGTGGGCGAGAGTTCACGTCCGGCGCCCTGGTAGGCGACGGAGGAGTCGATGTAGCGGTCGGAGATCACCACGGCGCCGCGGGCCAGCGCCGGACGGACGACCGTGTCGACGTGCTCGGCGCGGTCGGCGGCGTAGAGCAGCGCCTCGGCACGGCCGGAGAGGCCCGCGGAGGAGACATCGAGCAGGATCGACCGCAGCCGCTTGCCGATGGGGGTCGCGCCCGGCTCGCGGGTGACCACCACCTCGTGGCCCTTGCCGCGGATCCACTCGGCCAGCGCCTCCACCTGCGTGGACTTGCCGGCGCCGTCACCGCCCTCGACGACGAGGAAGAAGCCGGTCTCCGCCGGTCCCTCGACGGGCGCACCGCCGCCGAACGCCTCCCGCAGGTCGCGCCGGAGCGGCACCCCGTGCCGGTCGTCCGTACGGACCAGCACCAGCGCCGCGACCGGCAGCAGCAGGGCACCGACCAGCATCAGCGCGAACGCCGCACCGCCGTGGTCGAAGACGAAGTCGCCGCTGACCACCCGGTGCGGCCCGATCAGCGCGGCCAGCAGCGGGGCGGCGAGGGCGGCCAGGCCCAGGCCGAGGCGGACCACGGCGTGCAGGTGGGCGGTGAGGCGGACCCGGCGGGACTCCTCGGTCTCCTGGTCGAGGAGCGTGTGGCCGGTGTGCGCGGCGACGCCCGCGGCGAGACCGGCGAGCAGCGTCAGGCCGAGGACCGTGGCGGTGTCCGGGGTGAGACCGGCCGCGAGCAGCAGGAGGCCGGTGACGCCGACGGCCAGCGCCAGCAGCCGCCGCCGGGAGAGGCCGCGCAGCACCCGCGGCGCCGTCCGGATGCCGGCGGCGGTGCCGCCGGTGAGGCCGAGCACCAGCAGGCCGAAGGTCACCGGACCGCCGCCCAGGTCGGCCGCGCGGAGCGCGGCGAGCGCCACGGCCGCCGCCACGGCCGCGGCGGTGGCCGCGCAGGCGAGCACCAGCAGCGGGACCGCGCCGGTGCGGCCCTTGTCGGGGCCGTCGGCGCCCCGCGGGCGACGCAGGCCCTCCAGCGGGGAGCGCGGGCGGGGCGTCTCGGTGGCGGGGAGATGGACGAAGTAGAGCAGCGCCGTCGCGGCGGCGAAGAGACCGGCGGCGACGTACGCGGCGAGGGCCGCCTGGTGCGCGCCGAACCAGGAGACCCCGGTGGCCAGCAGGTTGCTGACCAGGGTGGCGACGACCAGGAGAGCGGCCGCCAGCGGGAACGCGAGGAAGCCGGTGCGCAGCCACATCCGGCGCAGCGACTCGTGGTGGTCGGGCAGGGGGCGCACGGCGGCGCCCTCCGGCGGGGGCGCGGGCAGCAACGCCGGTGCGGCGCTGTCCCGCGCCACCGTCCAGACCCGCTCGGCGACACCGGTGACGAAGACGGTGACCAGCAGCACGGCGAACGCCTCGTGCGGCGTCCAGGTGATCCACAGCGGTGCCAGCACCAGGGCCACGGCGCGCAGCGTGTCCGCGCCCATCATCGTCCAGCCCCGGTCGAGGGCCCCGCCGGGAGCGACGAGCGCCGACAGCGGGCCGAGCAGCAGGGCGCCGAAGAGGAACGTCGCCAGCAGCCGGGCGCCGAAGACGGCGGCGGTGGCGAACGCCAGCCCGCTGTACCCGCCGCCGAAGACCAGGTCGCCGCCCGGCACCGCGGGGGTGGCGGCGGCCTGCAGGGCGAGCAGCAGCAGGGCGAAGAGCGCCAGTGCGTCGCCGGCACCGGAGGTGAACTGGGCGCTCCACAGCCGCCGCAGCGGCGGGTGGCGCAGAAGCGCCCCTACGGCGCGCTCACGGGAATCGGCGGCGAGTGCGTCGTCTGCGGCCGGGCCGGCCTGGCCCGCGCCCGTTGGCTGCTGCTCTGCACGCGTCATCCTGCCAGCGTATAGGGAGCGGGTGACAGGGAGTGTCGCCGCCCGAACAATTGGGCAGCACGGGAACGCCGGTGCCCGCCTCCGCACAGGCCGGGACGGCGCGGGCCGTCCCGCGCGGGGCGGTGGAGAGGTGCGCCCGGCCCGGGGACGGCGGGGCCCGCCCCCGCAGCGCCCGCAGCGCGAGGCAGACACGCGCCTGGTCCGGGGGCGGGCGCACGAACACCGTCACATACGCACGGCCCGGTCCGCCGAGGCCGGCCCGGCGAGACCCGGGCCCCTGCCGCAGGGGCCGGAAGGCCGGGGGCCCGGAAGGCCGCGACCGCCGGCCCGCGGGGCCCGGCCCGGGCCCCGGGTCACTCCGCGGAGGCGGACCCCTTCGAGGTGGCCGTCTTCTTCGTGGCGGTCTTCTTGGCCGTCGTCTTCTTCGCCGGCGCCTTGGCAGCCGTCTTCTTGGCGGTGGTCTTCTTCGCCGCCGTCTTCTTCGCCGTGGACTTCTTGGCGGCCGCCTTCTTCGCGGGCGCCTTCTTCTTCGCCGGGCCCTTGGCCCGCTTCTCCGCCAGCAGCTCGTACGCACGCTCGGCGGTGATGCTCTCCACCTCGTCGTCCCGGCGCAGGGTCGCGTTGGTCTCGCCGTCGGTGACGTACGGGCCGAAGCGGCCGTCCTTGACCACCACGGGCTTCTCCGTGGTCGGGTCGGTCCCCAGCTCCTTCAGCGGGGGCTTCGCCGCCGCGCGCCCGCGCTGCTTGGGCTTGGAGTAGATCTCCAGCGCCTGCTCCAGCGTGATGCTGAAGATCTGCTCCTCGGTCTCCAGTGACCGCGAGTCGGTTCCCCTCTTCATGTAGGGGCCGTAGCGCCCGTTCTGCGCGGTGATCTCCTCGCCCGACTCCGGGTCGGTCCCGACCACGCGCGGCTGGGAGAGCAGCCGCAGGGCGTCCTCGAGAGTCACCGTGTCCAGCGACATGGAGGTGAAGAGCGAGGCGGTGCGCGGCTTGACGGCGTTCTTGCCGGTCTTCGGAGTGCCCTCGGGCAGCACCTCGGTGACATACGGGCCGTAGCGGCCGGTCTTGGCCACCACCGGACGGCCGGTCTCCGGGTCGGTGCCCAACTCCCGCTCGCCGCTGGGCTGGTCCAGCAGCTCCCGGGCGTACGCCGCGGTCAGCTCGTCCGGCGGCAGCTCGTCCGGCACGTCGGCGCGGCGGCCGGGCTTCTCCGGGTCCTCGGACGGCTCCTCGACATACGGCCCGTAGCGGCCGACGCGCAGCACGATCCCCTCGCCGACCGGGAAGGAGGAGACGCCCTTGGCGTCGATGGCGCCCAGGTCGGAGACCAGCTCCTTGAGCCCGCCCAGGTGGTCGCCGTCGCCGTTGCCGGAGTCCGCGGCGGAGCCCGGGACGGGCTCCGCCGTGCCGTTCTCGCCGTAGTAGAAGCGGCGCAGCCAGGGCACGGACTCGGCGTCGCCGGCCGCGATGCGGTCGAGGTCGTCCTCCATCCGGGCGGTGAAGTCGTAGTCCACCAGCCGGCCGAAGTGCTTCTCCAGCAGCCCGACCACGGCGAAGGAGAGGAACGAGGGCACCAGAGCGGTGCCCTTCTTGAAGACGTACCGGCGGTCCAGGATGGTCGAGATGATCGACGCGTAGGTGGAGGGCCGGCCGATCTCCCGCTCCTCCAGCTCCTTGACCAGCGTGGCCTCGGTGTAGCGGGCCGGCGGCTTGGTGGAGTGGCCGTCGGCGGTCAGCTCGCGGGCGCCCAGCGGATCGCCCTCGTCGACCTGGGGCAGCCGGCGCTCGCGGTCGTCGAGCTCGGCGTCCGGGTCGTCCGCGCCCTCCACGTACGCCTTGAGGAAGCCGTGGAAGGTGATGATCTTGCCGGTCGCGCTGAACTCCGCGTCCCGGCCGTCCGCGCTGCGCCCGCCGACCCGGACGGTGACGGACCGGCCGACGGCGTCCTTCATCTGGGAGGCGACCGTCCGCTTCCAGATGAGCTCGTAGAGCTTGAACTGGTCGCCGGTGAGGCCGGTCTCCGCGGGGGTGCGGAAGCGGTCGCCGGACGGGCGGATCGCCTCGTGCGCCTCCTGCGCGTTCTTCACCTTCCCGGCGTAGCTGCGCGGCTTCTCCGGCAGGTAGTCGGCGCCGTAGAGCTGCGTGACCTGGGAGCGGGCGGCGGCGATCGCGGTGTCGGAGAGCGTGGTGGAGTCCGTACGCATGTACGTGATGAAGCCGTTCTCGTACAGCTTCTGCGCCACCTGCATGGTCACCTTCGCGCCGAAGCCCAGCTTGCGGCTGGCCTCCTGCTGGAGGGTGGTGGTGCGGAACGGGGCGTACGGCGAGCGACGGTACGGCTTGGAGTCGACCGAGCGCACCGCGAACTCGGTGTCCGCCAGCGCCTCCGCCAGCGCCCGCGCGGCGGACTCGTCGAGCTGGAGGACCTGCGCCGACGCGCTCGCCGCCTTGAGCTGCCCGTCCGGGCCGAAGTCCCGGCCCTGGGCGACGCGCCGCCCGTCGACGGTGGTCAGCCGGGCGCCGAAGGTGCCCTGCTCGGCGGCGCCGGCCTCGGCCCGGGTCTCGAAGGTCGCGGTGAGGTCCCAGTACTCGGCCGGGCGGAACGCCATGCGCTCCCGCTCCCGCTCGACGACGAGCCGGGTGGCGACGGACTGGACCCGTCCCGCGGAAAGCCGGGGCATGACCTTCTTCCACAGCACCGGGGAGACTTCGTAGCCGTAGAGCCGGTCCAGGATGCGCCGGGTCTCCTGCGCGTCGACCAGCTTCTGGTCGAGATCACGGGGGTTGTTCACGGCCGACCGGATGGCGTCCTTGGTGATCTCGTGGAAGACCATGCGGCGCACCGGGACCTTGGGCTTGAGCACCTCCTTGAGGTGCCAGGCGATCGCCTCGCCCTCGCGGTCCTCATCGGTGGCGAGATAGAGCTCGTCGGATTCGGCGAGCAGCGACTTGAGCTTTTTGACCTGATCCTTCTTGTCGCTGTTCACGACGTAGAGCGGCTCGAAGTCGTGATCGACGTTCACCCCGAGACGGGCCCAGGACTCGCCCTTGTACTTCGCCGGGACCTCGGCCGCGCCGTTCGGGAGATCGCGGATGTGTCCCACGCTGGCCTCGACCACGTAGTCAGGGCCCAGATAGCCCTTGATCGTCTTGGCCTTGGCGGGCGACTCGACGATCACGAGTCGGCGCCCGCCCTGTGTGGTCTCGCTGCTCGGGGACAACGTCTGCTCTTCTCTCCGGTCGGCATAGGTATCGGTGCGGAGTGTGACGGTACCTCCCGCCGCCATGTCAAACGGGAAAAGTCCGCAACGCCACTCGAACGGTAACCCGACAACCGGTATTCCTGCCGCCCCGCGCCCGGCGGCTCCGGTGCGCCCGGCAGGCTCAGCCTGCCTGGAGCAGCCACAGCCCGGTGCCGAGCGACACCGCACCCGCCGCGAGGGCGACCGTGGCCGCCACCACAGGGTGCGCCCCCTCCGCGACGGGGCGGCGCAGCAGGACGCGCCGGGAGGACCACAGGAGCAGGGCCGCCCCGAAAGCCGCGAAGGCCGCTCCCGCGAAGAGCGCCGGCCCGTTCTCCGTGCTGACCGCGGCCGCCACCGGTCCGCCCGAGATGCCGCCCGAAGCTTCCATGCCGCGCACCCTGTCACCGGGTTCTGACGTCCGTACGAACTCGGGATGAACGCTACGCCGGTCCCGCGACGGGTTCCAGGAAGCCCTGCTCGACCAGGAGGCGGATCGACTCCGGGGTGCGGTCGCGCAGGCGCACCGGATCCTCCCCGAGGAGCTGCGCGATGGCGTCCAGAATCCGCCCGGCGGGGAGTGATCCGTCGCACACACCGGCGAATCCCGCGCCGACCGTGTCGACCTGGGTGGCGCGCCGCAGGCCGTGCCGCTGCCGCAGCACCACGTGCTCCGGGTCCTCCGCCCCGGGCATCCCCACCTGCTCCTGGACGACGCCCTCGGCCAGCCGGAAGTGGGCGCCGAGCAGCGCGGCGTCGTCCGTACGGCGCAGGAAGTCCCGCCGTTCGAAGTACCCGCGGACGGCGTCCCCGAGCGGTTGTTCGACGGGATGTGGCCACTCCTCGGTCAGCACCGAGGGGCTGCCGGAGGAGGTGGCGCGGAGCACGATCCAGCCAAAGCCCACGGCCTCGGTGCCCCGCGCCTCGAAGGCGTCCAGCCAGGCGTCGTAGCGCGCTGCGTACGCCTCCTCGGAGGCGTGGTGGTCCCCGGCGTCGCGCAGCCACAGCTCGGTGTACTGGGTGATGTCCTGCACGTCCCGCTGGATGATCCAGGCGTCACAGCCCTGCGGCACCCAGCCGGCCACCCGCTCGCGCCAGTCCTCGCCCGCGCGGTGCTCCCAGTTCGCCAGGAGCTGGCAGTAGCCGCCCTCGGCCAGGTGATCGCCCGCCTGCTGCACCAGGGTGCGGCAGAGCCCGTCGCCGCGCATGCCGCTGTCCCGGTACTCGAAGCGGGTGTCCGGCGAGATCACCAGGGGCGGGTTGGAGACGATCAGGTCGTACGGGCCGCCGCCGGCGACCGGCTCGAAGAGCGAGCCCTGGCGCAGGTCGGGCTCCGGCGCGCCGGAGAGGGCCAGGGTCAGCCGGGCGAAGCCGAGGGCGCGCGGATTGAGGTCGGTGGCGGTGACCCGGGAGGCGTGCTGCGCGGCGTGCAGCGCCTGGATGCCGGAACCGGTGCCCAGGTCGAGGGCGCGCCCCACGGGCTTCCGCACGGTCAGCCCGGCCAGCGTGGTGGAGGCGCCGCCCACCCCGAGGACGACGTCCTCGTGCCGGGCGCGGATGCCGCCGGCGCCGCCGACGGCGCAGCCGAGGTCGGAGACGATCCACCAGTCCTGCCCCTCGGGACCGGCGTACGGGCGGATGTCCACGGTGGCCCGCACGGCCCCGGCGCCTTCCGTCCGGGCGTCCGCCCGGTGCCCGGACACGGCCGGGACGTCCGGAGCGGCCTGCGGATCGTCCGGGTCGGCGGGAACCAGCCAGCCGTCGGCCAGCGCCTCCGCCACGGGCAGAGCGGCCGCGGCCTCCGCGCGCGGCACGGCCTGCCGCAGCAGGAAGAGCCGGACCAGCGCCGCCGGCGGCCCCCCGTCCCGCGTCACGCGCAGCGCGGGCACGATCTCGCTGCGGGCCAGCGCGGCGTAGGCGGTGGCGCCGAGCAGCTCCAGCAGGCCGTCCGGGGTGAACCGGGCGGCGAGCAGTGCCGTACGCAGACGGTCGACGGCTTCGGGCGCGGGCGTGGGGAGGGGGTGCGTCGTCACGCGCCCCATTGTGACGCCCGGACGGGGGACGGGGGACGGGCGGCGCGCTCGCCTCAGGCGCTGGGCGTCCCGGCCGACGAGGGCTTCTTGCAGCCCGGCTGCTCGGCCATTGCCGCGCCCAGCTCCCCGGACTGGAGCTTCTGCAGGGACTTGTCGCCGCTCTTGCCGAGCTTGCCGAGCCGTTCGGCGAGGTCCTGCAGGCCGTCCGCGAACTTCGACTGGTCGCCGGTGTCCATCTCGTCGACGGTCTTCTTCAGCTCGCCGTACTCGGTGGAGAGGCCGTTGAGTTCCTTGACCGCGTTCTTGCGCAGCGTGGCCCCGTCGTCCACGGGCGGGTCGCCGGCCGCGTCGACGGCCTTGGCGAGCGCCTTGTAGGCCTCCGAGATGTCCTGGAAGGCGGCGGAGTCGGCCTTCTGGACCTCCTTCGGGGACTGCTTCTCCTCCGAGGCCTGGTTGATCGACTCGTTGGCCTGCTGGATCTTGCGGACCTGCGGCTTCACGTCCTGGCAGACGTCCTTGGCCCAGGCCTCGGTCTCCTTGCCCTTGTCGTCGCCACAGCCGGTCAGGGCGAGTGCGAGCGCCGCACCGCCGGCCAGCGCAGCCGCGAGCTTCTTGTTCACCGGATCGGTCCCTTCGTGGGGTCTTCCGGCCCGGAACTTACACGCCAAGCAGGCATCCACGGCGAGTCGGACGGGTCTTCCGTCCCGGATTGCGCCATTTGCACCAGGAGGGCGCGGAGCCCGCGGGCCGCCGGCGAGGCCCGTACGGCACACGGGCGGGGCGCCGACGCGCCCCGCCCGCAAGGGTGTTCCAGCAGGTCGGCCGGGCCTCCTCAGGAGGCGGCGACCGCGTCCTGGCTGGTGGCCTGGCCCGTGCTGTTGTCTTCCTCACTGTTGCCGTCGCTCACCGCGATGCCGCGACGCTTGGAGAGGTAGACCGCACCCACGATGATCAGTCCGGCCAGCACCGCGACCAGGGCCCGCACCGCCGCGGACTCGTCGTCGCCGTAGCTGAACTGCACCACGGCCGGCGCGATCAGCAGCGCGACCAGGTTCATCACCTTGAGCAGCGGGTTGATCGCCGGGCCCGCGGTGTCCTTGAAGGGGTCGCCGACGGTGTCGCCGATCACCGTGGCCGCGTGGGCCTCGCTGCCCTTGCCGCCGTGGTGACCGTCCTCGACGAGCTTCTTGGCGTTGTCCCAGGCGCCGCCCGAGTTCGCCAGGAAGACCGCCATCAGGGTGCCCGCGCCGATGGCTCCCGCCAGGAAGGCCGCCAGGGCGCCGACGCCGAGAGTGAAGCCGACGACGATCGGCGCGAAGACGGCCAGCAGGCCCGGCGTGGACAGTTCCCGCAGGGCGTCCTTGGTGCAGATGTCCACCACCCGGCCGTACTCCGGCTTCTCGGTGTAATCCATGATCCCGGGCTTCTCCCGGAACTGGCGCCGCACCTCGAACACCACCGACCCCGCCGAACGGGACACCGCGTTGATCGCCAGCCCCGAGAAGAGGAAGACGACGCTGGCCCCCAGCATCAGGCCCACCAATGTGGAGGGCTGGGCGATGTCCAGCACGTCGAGCATCTCCCCGGCGCCCTCGCCGGCCTCGGCGAGCGCCTCCGACAGCTCGATCCGGTACGAGCCGAAGAGCGCCGCGGCGGCCAGTACCGCCGTGGCGATGGCGATGCCCTTGGTGATGGCCTTGGTGGTGTTGCCGACGGCGTCCAGGTCGGTGAGCACCTGGGCGCCCGCGCCCTCCACGTCGCCGGACATCTCGGCGATGCCCTGGGCGTTGTCCGAGACCGGCCCGAAGGTGTCCATGGCGACGATCACGCCGACGGTGGTCAGCAGGCCGGTACCGGCCAGCGCGACCGCGAACAGCGCCAGCATCAGCGTGCCGCCGCCCAGCAGGAACGCGCCGTACACGCCGAGGCCGATCAGCAGCGCGGTGTAGACGGCGGACTCCAGGCCGATGGAGATGCCGGACAGCACGACGGTGGCGGGGCCGGTGAGGGAGGTCCTGCCGATGTCCCGCACCGGCTTCCGGCTGGTCTCCGTGAAGTACCCGGTGAGCTGCTGGATGACCGCGGCCAGCACGATGCCGATGGCGACCGACACGATGGCGAGGACCTGCGGGTTGCCCTCCTTGTCGGCCAGGCCCAGCGGGATGTTCTCCAGATCGCCGTAGCTGGACGGCAGATAGGTGAACGCGGCCAGCGCGACGAGGACCAGCGAGATCACCGCGGAGAGGAAGAAGCCGCGGTTGATCGCCGTCATCCCGCTGCGGTCGGAGCGACGCGGTGCCACCGCGAAGACACCGATCACCGCGGTGATCACCCCGATCGCCGGGACGAGCAGCGGGAAGGCGAGCCCCGCGTCGCCGAACACCGCGGTGCCGAGGATGAGCGCGGCGACCAGGGTCACCGCGTAGGACTCGAAGAGGTCGGCGGCCATCCCGGCGCAGTCGCCCACGTTGTCGCCCACGTTGTCGGCGATGGTCGCCGCGTTCCGCGGGTCGTCCTCCGGGATGCCCTGCTCGACCTTGCCGACGAGGTCGGCGCCGACGTCCGCGGCCTTGGTGAAGATGCCGCCACCGACACGCATGAACATGGCGATCAGGGCGGCGCCCAGACCGAAGCCCTCCAGCACCTTGGGGGCGTCCGCCGCGTAGACCAGCACCACGACCGCGGCGCCGAGCAGGCCGAGGCCGACGGTGAACATGCCGACGACACCGCCCGTACGGAAGGCGATCTTCGTGGCCCGGTGCGCCACGGCGGTGAGATCCGCGGCCGGGGCGTCGTCGCCGCCCTCGGGCGTCGCCGCGCGGGCCGCGGCGGCCACCCGGACGTTGCTGCGCACCGCGAGCCACATGCCGATATACCCGGTGGCCGCCGAGAAACCCGCTCCCACCAGGAAGAACAACGACCGGCCGAGCCGCTGCGACATATCGTCGGCGGGCAGCAGCATGAGCAGGAAGAACACCACCACGGCGAAGACGCCGAGGGTGCGCAACTGCCGCGCGAGATATGCGTTCGCGCCCTCCTGGACGGCTGCCGCGATCTTCTTCATGCTCTCGGTGCCCTCGCCGGCGGCGAGCACTTGCCGCACCAGCACCACGGCGACACCGAGGGCGGCGAGGGCGATCAGCGCGATCACGAACACGAGTCCGCGGTTGCCCGTCGTCAGCACGGCGTCGGCGAGGTGGTGATGGTTCTGGAGTGGGGTGAGATGCCCCGCCATTCGTCCTCCTTGACGTTTGGCACATGGGCGCGCGCAAGCACGCTCAGGCGTCCTGCTGCAAAGATGGTGGACGGATTCTAGGGAGCGCCCCGAGATCAAAACAGGGCGCAGCAGCAGCAATTCGCCGTCAGCAGCGAAGATCGAATGGCGAGCGCTCGCAAAATTCCCCCGTGCGAGGTCGCCGGATAATTGACGCCGGGCAGAAATTGATCTTTATGCGACCGGCCGACGATCTTTTTTATTCGATCATTCGGGGGATCCGGGAGAGGACGCACGGGGAGCCGGGTAGGCACCCGGAAGAGGAGCTGATGAGGGACCGGCAGCCGGTCCGAGCAGGCCGGAAGCCGGTCCGAGCAGACCGGAAGCAGCCGGTAGCAAGCCGGACCGGGCAGCCGGGTCAGTCGGCCGGGAGGCGGCAGTGCAGGGGTGAGGGGCAGTGCGCGGGAGCAGGCCCGGCTGTCAGGGCAGGGCGGGGGCAGGCGTCGTCGGCCAGCTCATGCGGATGGTGCCGCCCTTGTCGTCCGTGGTGATCTCCACATCGTCGACGAGGCCGCTGATCACCGCGAGGCCCATCTCGCTCTCGTCCTCGTCGTCCTCGCCGGCCGGCTCGGGGATCTCGTCGCGGGCCCCGGGCACCAGGGCTCCGGAGTTGCCCGGCGCGTCGTCACCGACCTCGATGGAGAACTTCTTCTCGTCCTCGATGAGGGCCACCCGCACGGGCGTGCCCACACCGTTGCTCATGTGCAGCCCGACGGCACGGGTGCAGGCCTCACCCACGGCGAGTCGCACCTCGTCGAGCACCGCCTCGTCGACCCCGGCCCGCCGGGCGACGGCGGCGGCCACCAGGCGCGCCGTCCGCACGTGCTCGGGAAGCGCGCTGAATCGGAGTTCGACGGTGGCCATGCGATTCCCCTCGGTCTACAGCTGTGCGTCGGCAGGAACCGGGCCCGCGGCGGGCCCGGCATACCTGCCTTCGATCTCGTCTCTTCGGCATACGCGGTCCGGCGTCCGGCCGGCCGCTCCGGCGTGCCCCGCCGCGACGGCGCCGGGCACGGGGAGGACATCCCTCAGTCGGTGGCCGAGACGGCCTCGTCCACCGAGCCGTGAATCGGGAAGACCTTGGTCAGACCGGTGATACGGAAGATCTTGAGAATGCGCTCCTGGTTGCACACCAGACGCAGAGAGCCCTCATGGGCACGCACACGCTTCAGCCCGCCGACGAGCACACCGAGACCGGTGGAGTCGAGGAAGTCGACACCTTCCATGTCCACGACGAGGTGGTAGCTGCCGTCGTTCACGAGCTCGACCAGCTGCTCGCGCAACTTGGGCGCGGTGTATACATCAATCTCGCCACCGACCTCGACGATCGTGCGATCGCCAACAGTACGGGTCGACAGGGACAGGTCCACGGATCCTCCAGCACCTTGCTATCGAGCGGTCCGCCCCCGGGGGGCTCCCCCATCGGGGCCTCCCCTCCGGGCCGCCCCGCCTGAGGGCGGTACGACAGGGGACGGATCGGCAGCCGCAGCAGCATTCAATCACTTACCGGCAGTCGCGCACGACGCCTTGCGGCCATTGTCCGTCGCGCCGGTGACAGACTCAGTGTCGATGGCCACCAATCCTCACCCACGGACGATCCTCGAGCATCTCGCCCGGGGCCCGGGCCGGGCTGCGCGCATCACCCATACGGAGCATGTGCCCTCGCGTGTCGGCCGCCATGCAGACTGGCCTGATCAGATCCGTCCGGAAGTGGTCGACGCCGTGCGGGAGGCGGGCATCGGCCGTCCCTGGGCACACCAGGCGGAGGCGGCCGCCCACGCGCTGGCCGGCACCTCCACCGTCGTGGCGACGGGCACCGCCTCCGGCAAGTCGCTGTCCTATCTGGTGCCGGTACTGAGCAGCCTGCTGGACGGCTCCGAGGCGCCGAACGGACGCGGCGCCACCGCGCTCTACCTCGCTCCCACCAAGGCCCTCGCCGCCGACCAGCGACGCGCCGTCGCCGCCCTGGCCGCACCGCTGGGCACGGCGGTGCGCCCCGCCGTGTACGACGGGGACACCCCGATGGAGGAGCGGGAGTGGGTGCGGCTCCACGCCAACTACGTGCTCACCAACCCGGACATGCTGCACCGCGGGATGCTTCCGGGGCACGCCCGCTGGTCCTCCTTCCTCCGCGCGCTGCGCTATGTCGTCGTCGACGAGTGCCACACCTACCGGGGCGTCTTCGGCTCGCACGTCGCCCAGGTGCTCCGCCGGCTGCGGCGGCTCTGCGCCCGCTACGGCTCCGAGCCGGTCTTCCTGCTCGCCTCCGCGACCTCGGCCGACCCGGCGGAGGCCGCCGGACGGCTCACCGGCCGTCCGGTCACCGCCGTCACCGAGGACATGTCGCCCCGCGGAGAACTCGTCTTCGCCCTCTGGGAGCCGCCGCTCACCGAACTGTCCGGGGAACGCGGCGCGCCGGTCCGGCGGACGGCCACCGCGGAGGCCGCCGAGCTGCTCACCGACCTGGCCGTGCAGGGTGTACGCACCGTGGCGTTCGTACGGTCCCGGCGTGGCGCCGAGCTGATCTCGCTGATCGCCCAGGACCGCCTCGGCGACGTCGACCGCTCGCTGCCCGGGCGGATCGCCGCCTACCGGGGCGGCTATCTCCCCGAGGAACGGAGAGCCCTGGAACAGGCCCTGCACAGCGGCGACCTGCTGGGGCTGGCCGCCACCACGGCCCTCGAACTCGGCGTGGACGTGTCCGGGCTGGACGCCGTCCTCCTCACCGGCTATCCCGGCACCCGGGCCTCGCTCTGGCAGCAGGCGGGGCGCGCCGGGCGCACCGGACAGGGCGCGCTGGCCGTGCTCGTGGCCCGCGACGACCCGCTGGACACCTATCTGGTGCACCACCCCGAAGCGGTGTTCCGGCACCCCGTCGAGTCCACCGTGCTCGACCCGGACAACCCGTACGTCCTCGCTCCGCACCTGTGTGCGGCGGCCGCCGAGCTGCCGCTGACCGAGGCCGACACGGAGCTCTTCGGACCGGAGTCGCCCGAGGTCATGGGCGGGCTCGAGCGGCGAAGGCTGCTGCGGCGGCGGGGCTCCACGTGGTACTGGACCCGGCGGGAACGGGCCGCCGAGCTGACCGACATCCGCGGTAGCGGCGGTCCGCCCGTCCAGGTGGTGGAGGCCGCGACCGGGCGGCTGCTGGGAACGGTCGACGCCGCCGCGGCACACTCCACGGTGCACGAGGGCGCCGTCCACCTCCACCAGGGCCGTACCTATGTCGTGCAGCGCCTGGACCTGGAGGACTCCGTGGCCCTCGTCGAGGAGTCGGACCCGCCGTGGACGACGATGGCCCGCGACACCACCTCCGTCTCCGTCCTGGAGACCGACGCCGAGGTGCCGTGGGGCGAGGCCCGGTTGCACTTCGGGGCCGTCGAGGTCACCCATCAGGTCGTCTCCTATCTGCGGCGGAAGCTCGTGACCGGGGAGGTGCTCGGCGAGACCAAGCTGGACCTGCCGCCGCGTACGCTGCGCACCCGCGCCGTCTGGTGGACCGTGACCGAGGACCAGCTCGACGCCGCGCGGATCACGCCGGAGATCCTCGCCGGTGCCCTGCACGCCGCCGAGCACGCCTCCATCGGCCTGCTGCCACTCTTCGCGACCTGCGACCGGTGGGACATCGGCGGCGTCTCCGTGCCGCTGCACCCCGACACCCTCCTTCCGACGGTCTTCGTCTACGACGGCCACCCGGGCGGCGCCGGCTTCGCCGAGCGCGCCTTCCGCACCGCCCGGAACTGGCTCACCGCCACCCGGGACGCCATCGCCTCCTGCGAGTGCGAGTCCGGCTGTCCCTCCTGCATCCAGTCGCCCAAGTGCGGCAACGGCAACGACCCGCTGCACAAGGCCGGCGCCGTCCGGCTGCTCACCCGGCTGCTGTCCGCCTCCGCGGAGGACCCGCCGGCGGCCGACGGCTGAGACCGCGTCCCCAGGTCCGCCGACGGGCCGTGCCCGCAGGGAACGGGCCTGCGGCGCGGAGGCGAAGGAGGCGGCCGGACCGGCCCGGGAGCGCACCCGGGCGTCGTACGGACCGGCCGTACTGCGCACCGTGACATCGGCGACCTCACCGAGCAGGGTGCAGCGCACCAGACCGGCTCCCTGCGCGGCCGCTACCCGCCGAGCCGTGGCGCAGGCCGTCTCCGCGCCGCTCAGGGCAGTGCCGGCGGCAGCGAGGGCGGCGAGATCCGCGGCCGCAGCCGCCCGGTGACGGGCGGTCACCGCCTGACCCAGCAGAAGGAGACCCCCCAGCACCAGGCCCAGCACTGCCGTGCTCCCCGCCACCCACACCGTGGCGGAACCGCGGTCGGCTCCCGGCCGGTGCCTCACCGCTCCCGCGCAGCCGCGCCTCCCGAGGAGTCGCCGGACGCCCCCGGCAGCCGGGCAGGCGCGCCCTCCGCACGGGCCACCGCCTCGGCCCGGACCGGCAGTGTCAGCGGACCCGGGCCGGACGAGCGTGCCCGGACCCGCACCCGCAGCAGGTCGCCTTCCCGGGCGAGCGACACCTCGGCATCCTCGGGCGCGGCGGACCGCGCGGCCCGGAGCACGAGCTGCCGCTCCTCCCCCCGGGCCGCGGCCCGGGCACCCACCCGGGCCGCGTCCACGCACTGGACCTGCGCCACGACGGCCGCGCCGCCCCAGACCAGCAGGGCCGTCAGGAAGACCAGCGTGGGCATCACCACGGCGGTCTCCGCAGTCACGAAGCCCCGGTCCCGGGGACCGCGGCCGGGCCGGCCGGGCAGCACCACCCCGCCGGCCCACCCGCGTCGCCCGTCCCCCGGCCCCGTCAGCCGGCCGCATCGAGGGCCTTCTCGATGATCTTCTGCAGGCCCTCGCTGACCGCTCCGCTGTTCACGATTTTGTAGAGCACCGCGGCGAAGCCACAGGCCGCGATCGTCCCGACGGCGTACTCGGCGGTGCTCATACCGCAATCGCCACGGCGCAGGGCACGCCACAGCCGGTCCCGGTACCGGGCACCCCGTCCGCGAACGGCGCGCTGCGCGCGCCGCCACCTGTCCTTCATCGCACATCGCCCTCTCTCCCTGTCGCTGTCGCTGTGACACCGCCGCGCAGCACTGCCGCTGCCGCGCGGCCCGGCGCCGCCCGAGCCGGCGCCGGTGACGCCGGTGGCGGCGCCCCGGTCGTCGTCGGTGTCGTCCGTCCGGATGTCCTTGTGGCTGTCCGTGTTGTCGTGTGCGTTGTCATGAGCGGCGTCATGGAGGGCGTTCGTCGAGGCCGCCGCCCCGGCGGCCGTCCGGGCGGTCTGCCACCGGACCTCTCGACACCGCGGCGCGACCGTCCGCGCGGGGGCGGCCCGGCGGGTCACCGCAGGCTCCCGGCGAGGCCCAGCACTACCGGCGCCACGCCGACTGCCAGGAACGCGGGCAGGAAGCAGAGCCCCAGCGGACCGGTGACGTGGACCGCCGCGCGACGCGTACGGGCCGTCGCCGCCCGGCTCCGGCGCGCCCGGCACTCCGTGGCCAGCCGCGAGACCTCCTCCACCGCCGGCACCCCCGTGGTGCCGGCCCGCTCCATGCAGCGGGCCAGGTCCGCGCAGCCGGGCAGGGCCCCGAAGCGTGCCCAGGCAGCCTCCGGTGCTCCCCCGAGCCGCAGTTCTGCCGCGGCACGCCGCAGCCGGGCGCCCAGCGGGCCGCCGAAGGAGCGCCCGACCGCCTCCGCGGCCCCGGCGGGAGCGGAGCCTGCGGCCAGGCAGGCGGCCAGCAGCTCCGCCGCCAGGGGCAGCTCGCGTTCGACCCGGCCCTGCACGGCCCGCTCCGGCCCGCTCCCGGCCCGCAGCCGGGTCCGGCGCCGCAGCACCCGCCAGAGGCCGTACGCCCCCACCGCACCGCCCGCCCAGCCGAGGGGTCCGCCGAGGAGGCCGCCCCCGCCCACACCGGCGGCGAAGGCGAGCGCTGCGTCCCGCGCCCGCTCCGCCCGCCACCGCGGCCCGGCTGCACGCCGCAGCCACCGGACGGCTACCTGCCGGGGCCGCCCGCGGCTGAGCCCCACCGCCTGGCCCTTCGTCAGCAGGCGGGCCCTCTCCTGCAGCCCCCGGCCCCGCTGCCGTGCGAGCAGGGCCGCGAGCAGACCGGCCGCCGCGACGAGCACCCCAGTGGTCCACAGGCTGGGGACGGGCAGCCCCGTCATGCCGCACCTCCGTCCTCCGCCGTCCGGACCAGCCGCGCCACCCAGGCGAGCCCCGCCCACTCGAGCAGTCCGCCCAGCACCAGGCAGCCGAGCCCGGGAGCGGTGTGGAAGAGCACCTGAAGCGGCCGGGCACCCATCGCGCCTCCGAGGAGCAACCCGAAGGCCGGGAGAAGGGCGAGCAGAGCGGCCGTGGAACGCGGGCCCGCCAGCTGGGTCCGCAGCTCCTCGTGCTGCTCGCGGTCGGCGCGAAGGGCGCGCGCCACCCGGTCCAGTCCCTCCGCGAGGCCCGCACCGCCGTCGGTGGCCACCTGCCAGCACGCGGCGGCGCCGCGCAGGCCCTCGGCGCCGGGCGTCAGGGAGGCCCGGCGCAGCGCCTCGGGAATGTCCCCGCCGTACCGGGCGGCGGCCGCCACCCCGGCCCCCTCCGGCCCCAGTGCCTCGGTCCCGCCCGCCAGCAGCGCCGCGGCGGGCAGCCGGCCGGCACGCAACTCGCCGGCGACGGCGGCGCACAGCTCCATGACCGCGGTCTCCCGGCGGCGCACCCGGGCGGCCTCCCGGCGCGCACGGAGCCACCGGCCCGCGGCCGGCACGGCGGCGAGCCCCGCGACCACGGGCAGCACCGATTCCGCAAGCAGGGCCAAGGCGGCACCGGCGGGCAGGCACCACCAGTGCGGTCCCGGACCGGCCCGCCGCGCCCAGCGGGGGAGGCGGCCGCCACCGGGAAGGCCACGCAACAGGCCGCTGCGCCCACGGCGCGTCCGGTCGCCCGCCAGGGCGAGACCGGAGGCCGGTGTGGCGGCGCTCGCGGCGAGCAGCAGTCTCGCCCGGTCCGGGCCGTCCCGGCCGCGGGTGAGGCAGAGGACGGCGCCCACGCAGAGCACCACGGCAAGCAGCGGCCCTCCCGGGGCCCCCGCCCCGGTCACCGTCCGCCTCCCGTACGGGCGCAACGCTCTTCCAGCCGGGCGGCGCCGGGGCCGGCCTGGAAGCCGCCCGGGCTCCAGATCGCTGCCGGGACCGTGGTGACGAGTCCCCGCTGGTCCCGCTCCAGCACATGGATCTCGGCGATCCTCCGGCGACCGGTCCGGTCCCGCACCAGGTGCAGCACCACGTCCAGGGCGGCCGCGAGCTGACTGTGCAGGGCGGCACGGTCGAGTCCCGCGGTGGCCGCGAGCGCCTCCAGCCGTGCGGGCACGTCGGCCGCGGCGTTGGCGTGCAGCGTGCCGCAACCACCCTCGTGCCCGGTGTTCAGCGCGGTCAGGAGCTCCGTCACCTCGGAGCCGCGGACCTCCCCGACGACCAGCCGGTCCGGGCGCATCCGCAGTGCCTGGCGCACCAGCTCCCGCAAGCCGACCCGGCCGACGCCCTCCTGGTTCGGCGGCCGGCCCTCCAGCCGGACCACATGGGGGTGGTCCGGCCGCAGCTCGGCGGAGTCCTCCGCGAGGACCAGGCGTTCCCGGGGCCCGACCAGGCCCAGCAAGGTGCTGAGCAGGGTGGTCTTCCCGCTGCCGGTGCCTCCGGTGACCAGGAAGGAGAGCCGCGCGTCCAGCAGGGCCCGGAGCAGCCGGTCGCCGCCGGGCGGCACCGTGCCCGCGGCGGTCAGCTCCGCCAGGTCGAAGGCCCGGTGCCGGACGACGCGCAGGGAGAGGCAGGTGCAGCCGACTGCGACCGGCGGCAGCACCGCGTGCATGCGGGTGCCGTCCGGCAGCCCGGCGTCCACCCAGGGGCGGGCGTCGTCGAGCCGTCGCCCGGCCGAGGTGGCGAGGCGCTGGGCGAGCCGGCGGACGGCGGCCGCGTCCGGGAAGCGGACCGGGGTGCGCTCCAGTCCGGCTCCGCGGTCCACCCAGACCGCGTCCGGTGCGGTGACCAGCACATCCGTGACCGCGGGATCCGCCAGCAACGGCTCCAGCGGGCCGCTGCCCACCATCTCCGAGCGGAGCGCCTCCACCACCTGGAGGACGGCGCTGT
Organism: Streptomyces sp. JJ36; assembly: GCF_021696945.1. GTDB lineage: Bacteria > Actinomycetota > Actinomycetes > Streptomycetales > Streptomycetaceae > Streptomyces. The sequence continues at coordinate 33,539 of NZ_JACYHE010000009.1, read as the reverse complement.
CGCCGAGCAGGCGCCCCTGGGCGCGCAGAGCGGCGGCGACCCGGGCGGGGGTGGGTTCGGCTCCCGTCTCCGCCAGCCGGGCACGGACGGCGTCGAGAAGTGCCTCGCCACCCGGCAGGGAGCCGGCGCCGGAGCCGGGGCGCACAGTGGCCTCAGCGGCCCGGAGGCGGGAGGGGACGGCCGGAGCCGCCCCGGCTCCGGCCGGGTGCCCGGCCGTGGCCGCCGGTGCGGTGGGGCCGGGGTGCGTGGCGTGCACGGCGGCGTTCATACGGACCAGCCCCCGTCCTCCGCGCCGCGGTCCCGAAGATCTCCGTCACGACTGTCGGTGCCACGGGCGGGCAGGCCGCCCTCGCCGGCCGCCCGCCCGGCTGCCGGAGCCCGGTCCGGTGCGCCCGGCGGTCCGGAACGGGCGGGGGGCACGGCGGCGCCCGGCGTCCGGCCGCCGGGGACCTCCTCGCCGGCCGGCGCGGCCCGCGTGCGCGACCAGAACGCGCGGGAGAAGCGGGCCAACGCTCCGTGCTCGTGGGAGCCGGGCGGCCGGCCGTGCTCCACCCCCTCGAGCAGCCCGGGCTCCCAGGGCAGCTCCCCGGCGAGCGGCAGCCCCAGCAGGCGGGCGGTCTCCTGCTCGTCCAGGCCCGAGCGGTATCCGCGCGCGCCGTACGGCCCGTGCGGGGGCCGTACCACGGCCCGCAGGTCGCGCAGCACCATCCGGGTGCGGGCGGCGATCCGGTGCGCGGCCGCGACGGCACGCAGTTCGGCGGGCACGAGCAGCAAGGCGACGTCGATCTGGGCCAGCGCCTCCGCCACCGCCTCGTCCATCCGGCGCGGCAGGTCCACGACGACCACACCGCCGCGCCGCCGGGCCGCGGTGAGCACGGCTCGCATGGCGTCGCCGGAGATGGTGACCGAGTCCCCGCGGTCCCAGCTCAGCACGCTCAGGTCGTGCAGCCGGGGCAGCGACTCCTCCAGCGCCACCCCGCCCACCCGGCCACGCGACTCGGCGAAGGCCGGCCAGCGCAGCCCCTCCGTGCGCTCGCCGCCCAGCAGCACGTCGAGCCCGCCGCCCAGCGGATCGGCGTCGATCAGCATCGTCCGCGTCCCGGACCGCGCGGCCGTCACCGCCAGGGCGCAGGCGAGAGTGGACGCACCGGCACCGCCCCGCCCGCCGACCACGCCCACGGTGAGGGCGGGCGGGCCCACGCCCTCCGCCGCGTCGGCGATCCGGCCGGTCAGCCAGGTCTCGGCGTCCGGCAGCATCACCACGCCCTCGGCACCGATGCGTACTCCGCGCTCCCACACGCCGGAGTCGTCCAGATCCCGGCCCACGAGCAGCACTCCCGTCCGGCGCACGGCGGCGGGCGGACCGGAGCCTCCGCCCCCGAGGCCGGTGGCGATGCCGGCGCAGTCGTCCCCCACGAGCACCAGCGGGGCGCGTTCCCAGGCGGCGGCGCCGCTCCAGCCGTGCCAGGCCCCGTGGTCCGGCGGCGCCCCGTGCGCCACCTCCGCCTCGGCGCCGGCGGCCGCGCAGAGCCGCAGCAGGTCGTCGAGGAGGGCGGCGTCCTCGGTGACGATCAGGATGGTTTCGGCCATGATCCAGAGCCCCTTCGCACATCGCTGCATCGCGCCCGCAAACTCGGCGAGCGCCTTCGGGAAACACCGTGCAGCGATCCGAAGGAATTTGGGGATCATGCTCTGAAACGGTGGACAACTCGGCGGTTGTGAATAACTCGGTCGCCCGAACCGGTGACTTCCGGAGAGGAACTCAACGATTACCCTCAGTTACACGTCTCTGCGTACGAGGGGTACGGCAGACGCAGCCGGCAGCCACGCGGAACGAGGGGAGGAGGCCGCGTCAAGACGGCCGGACATGCGACGACCCCCGCCGGGGGGGAGAGCGGGGGTCGTCTCCGCGGCCGACTCGGGGGGGAGGAGTCGGGCCGGGTTAGCACGGTCGCGAACGATCCGTGACTTCCATGGTGTACCCGAGAGGCTTCTCAGGCAAACCCACGCGCCCCACCTTACGCCGAATGGTGGGCGCCTATGCTCACCCTCGTGGAAATCCAGTCGCTTCCCCGGACCGCCGCCTTCTTCGACCTGGACAAGACGGTCATTGCGAAGTCGAGCACGCTGACCTTCGGCAAGTCCTTCTACCAGGGTGGCTTGATCAATCGGAGAGCGGTGCTCCGCACCGCCTACGCCCAGTTCGTCTTTCTGCTCGGCGGAGCGGACCACGACCAGATGGAACGGATGCGGCAGTATCTGTCCGCCCTCTGCCGTGGATGGAACGTCCAGCAGGTGCGGGAGATCGTCGCCGAGACGCTGCACGAGCTCATCGACCCGATCATCTACGACGAGGCCGCCTCGCTGATCGAGGAGCACCATCTGGCCGGCCGGGACGTGGTGATCGTGTCCACCTCGGGCGCGGAGGTGGTCGAGCCGATCGGCGAGATGCTCGGCGCCGACCGCGTCGTGGCGACGCGCATGGTGGTGGAGGACGGCTGCTTCACCGGTGAGGTCGAGTACTACGCCTACGGGCCGACCAAGGCGGAGGCGGTCCGGGAACTCGCCCGCTCCGAGGGGTACGACCTGGACCGCTGCTACGCGTACAGCGACTCGGCCACCGACGTACCCATGCTGGAGGCGGTGGGCCGTCCGCACGCGGTCAACCCGGACCGGGCCCTGCGCAAGGAGGCGGCCGCCCGCGACTGGCCCGTGCTCACCTTCTCCCGGCCGGTACGACTCAAGCAGCGCCTGCCGTCGCTGTCGATGCCCTCGCGGTCCGCCCTGGCGGTGACCGGGGCCGCCGTGGTGGCGGCCGCCGCGACGGCCGGACTCGTCTGGTACACGAGCCGGCGACGGGCCCGTTTCGGCCCTTTTTGAACTTTTCCACAACGAACGTAAAGATCTGTGGGGGAGGGTTCCGCTTGCCACCGTCGCGGGAGTAGAAAGGAATCAGCGGCCCGCGAGACCGGCGGCATCCGAGAGGATCCCGTTGCACGCACGGCCCCACGGACCGTTCGCATGAATACCGGGAACCCACGCGCAGCCGACCCGCGATACGGGCCAGTCGCACCAGGTGACGGGCGAAGTCCCGACCTGATGGACGCTATGAGGTGCACGCACTGGTACCCCGGTGGACATGCCAGCGGCGGTACCGCCCCGACGGTGCCGCCGCAGCCCGTGTACGGCCCCGTCCCGCGTTTCCCCCGGATGCGCCGCCTCCGCCGCCTCCCCGGGCGGTTCCCTTCCGTGGACCCTTCCCGCCCTTCAGGCGGCCCCGCGCTGCAGCGCCTCGCAGACGGCCGTGCTCTCCCGGGCGCCCAGCTCCACGGCCCGTCCGCAGTGGCGGATCCATTCCGCCATGCCCTCCGGCGTCCCGGCGGCATAGCCCTCCAGCGCCCGCCCGTAAGCCTCCGTGCCCAGCTCCGCGTGCCCGACCTCGGCGGGGCAGACCGACTTCGGATCCAGTCCGCCGGCGACCAGCACGATGCGCTCCGCGGCGCGCGCCACCAGGCCGTTGTGGCTGCGGAAGGGGCGCAGCGCCACCAGCTCCCCGTGCACCACCGCCGCGGTGACCAGTGCGGGCGCGGAGGTGCCCGCCACCAGCAGCCGCGCCAGCCCGTCCAGCCGGCCCGACACCTCGTCCGCGCCGGGCAGCGGCAGCCCGGCCTCCGGCCCCTGCTCCGGACCGGTCACCTGCTCGCCCGCCAGCCGGGGGCGCCCGACGGTCTCGTCCGGTGCGTCGCCGCCGGCGGCGACGAGGTGCAGCCGGGCCAGCACCCGCAGCGGCGACTGCCGCCACACGTCCAGCAACTGGCCGGTCTCGGCGGTGACGCGGAGCGCGGCACCCACCGTGCGGGTCTCGCCCGCGACGCCGAAGTCGCTGCGCCGCCGCACCTCCTCCAGCGCCCAGTCGGCACCGTCGAGGGCGGCGGAGCCCCGCGCCCCGCGGAGCGCGGCCTCGGAGCTCACCTCGCTGCTGCGACGCCGCATCACCCGGTGGCCGTAGATCCGGTCCACGGCTTTCCGTACGGACTCGACGGTCTCGGCGACCCCGGTCAGGTCCGCCAGACCGGCCAGCGGATCGGAGGTCCGGGAGTCAGCGGCGTTACTCATGCGTATGACCCTACGCACCCACCGGCGCGGTCCAAGCCCCCCGATCGAGTGGTCTTCTTCACTCACGTTCGCCACACACCGCACGGATGCGATTACGCTAACGAACATGAAGATCGCTTTCGTTGGGAAGGGAGGCAGCGGCAAGACGACGCTGTCCTCGCTGTTCGTCCGCCGGCTGGCCGCCCACGGCACCCCTGTCATCGCCGTCGACGCCGACATCAACCAGCATCTGGGCGTCGCGCTGGGGCTGGACGAGGCGGAGGCAGCCGAGCTGCCTTCCATGGGCGGGCGGCTGCCGCTCATCAAGGAGTACCTGCGTGGTGCGAACCCGCGGATCACCTCCGCGGAGACGATGATCAAGACCACGCCTCCCGGCGAGGGCTCCCGGCTGCTGCGGATCACGGAGGACAACCCGGTCTACGACGCCTGCGCCCGCACCGTTCCGCTGGAGGGCGGCGACGTGCGGCTGCTGGCGACCGGCCCCTTCACCGAGTCGGACCTCGGGGTCGCCTGCTACCACTCCAAGGTGGGAGCGGTGGAGCTGTTCCTCAATCATCTCGTCGACGGGCGCGGCGAGTTCCTGGTCGTCGACATGACGGCGGGCAGCGACTCCTTCGCCTCCGGGATGTTCACCCGGTTCGACATGACCTTCCTGGTGGCCGAGCCGACGCGGAAGGGCGTCGCGGTCTACCGGCAGTACAAGGAGTACGCCCGGGACTTCGGGATCGCCCTCAAGGTGGTGGGGAACAAGGTGCAGGGCCCGGACGACCTGGAGTTCCTGCAGGACGCGGCCGGCGACGACCTGCTGGTGGCCTTCGGGCACTCCGACTGGGTGCGCGCGCTGGAGAAGGGCCGCACCCCGCCCTTCGCGGAGCTCGAGGAGGCCGACCGGGCCGCCCTGGACGTCCTGCACGCCGCGGCGGACGCCGCGTACGCACACCGGGACCCGGAGCGCTACATGCGGCAGATGATCCACTTCCATCTGCGCAACGCCGAGAGCTGGGGGAACGCCCGGACGGGCGCGGACCTCGCCGCCCAGGTCGATCCCGGCTTCGTGCTGGGCGCGGCGCCGCAGCCGGCCTGAGGAGGCCGGCCGCGCCCGGTGCGGGCCGCCCCGCCGCACCCCGGGTCGGCGCGGCCTTCCGGCTGCGGCGGGGCACCGTGACGTCAGCCGGTGGCGGCCCCCTCCGAGCCGGGGGAGGGCGCCCCGGTGCCCGCGGCCTCCCGCCGTTCCGGCGGAGCGAGGAACTCCTGCCATCCGCCCTCCGGCCTCTCCCCCACGCCCAGGGTGCGCAGCCGGGCCAGCAGCTTCGGGTCCTGTACGTCCAGCCACTCGACGAGTTGCCGGAAGGAGACGCAGCGGACGTCCTCCTTGGGACAGATCTCCCTGATGACGTTCTCGACGGCCTCCATGTAGATGCCGCCGTTCCACTGCTCGAAGTGGTTGCCGATGATGTAGGGCGCCCGGTTGCCCTCGTACGCCCGCTCGAATCCCTGCATCAGGCCGTCGTGCCACTGCTTCCGGTACTCGGGCCGCATGGCCACCGGCCCGTCGACGGTCTTCGACTGGTTGGCGAGGAAGTTGTAGTCCATGGAGAGCGTCTCGAAGGAACGGCCCGGCATCGGGATCTGCTGGAGCGGAAGGTCCCAGAGGCCGCCCTCCTTGTCCGGCCAGACCTGGGTGCCGTTGCCACTGGAGTCGTAGCGGAAACCCATCTCCGCGGCGGCCGGCAGCAGGTTGTCGCGGCCCTCCAGGCAGGGTGTGCGGCCGCCGATCAGCTCCTCGTCGTAGTCGAACGGCAGCGGCTCCATGTCCTTCCAGCCGGTGGTGGTCTTCCAGTGCTCGACGAACCACTTGGCCTGGCGGATCTCGCTCTTCCACTGGTCCACGGACCAGGTGTCCACGCCGGTCGGGCCGCAGAAGTGACCGTTGAAGTGGGTGCCGATCTCGCTGCCGTCGAGCCAGGCCAGCCGTAGCTGCTCGAGCGTGGCGCGGATGTTCTCGTCGCGGAGAAAGCCGATGTCCGAGGCGCCCGGCTCGTGCCCGGGCCCGTGGTAGCGCTCCGCCTCGTCCTCGGGGAGCAGATAGAGGCCGCTGAGGAAGTAGGTCATCGCGGCGTCGTTCTCCTTGGCGACCTTGCGGAAGTGGGAGAAGAGCCGGTTGCCGTCCTCGCCGGCGCCGTCCCAGGAGAAGACCACGAACTGCGGGGGTTTCTCGCCCGGTGGGAGTCTCCGCGGGGTCGGCTGGTGCGGCTGCGGGCCGGTGACGGAGGTGGAGCCGTCCCCGAGGATGCGGGTCTTCTCCTCCGGCTTCTGGCCTCCTTCGTGCGCGTTCTCGTCGTCCGGGCCCGGGGCCGAGGTCTTCTCGCCGCCCACGCCGGGCTCCGGGCCGGCGTCGGAGCAGCCGCCGAGCAGCAGGGTCAACGCCGTCAGCGCCGCCATGCCCCCGGCGCCACGCCGAGTGCCTGTCATCGGCTCACCTCATTCTTCATACGTATGACAAACGGACTTACGCCGGTCCAACGTCGCATGTCCCAGAAGAGGCACCGGTATGACAAGCGGTTCCGCGACGCGTTTCACCCGTTGGACGGAACCTGGGTCAAGATCGACCTCGCCGACTTCTCCAAGTCTTTACGGTCCATTACGATCTGTTTACCAATGCTTGGAGTAGCGACTACGTCACGTCATGTGACATCGAGGAGGTGACCTGCCCGATGTCCAGCTGTGGTCTGGTGCGTGTGCCGCAAGAAGGTGGGGACGGGGAAGAACGCGCGGGGACGGGCGATCACGGTGTCCGGCGGTGGCGCGGACGCCACGCGGCCGATCTGTCGGCGTCCGTGACGGTCTTTCTGATCGCCCTTCCGCTCTCCCTCGGCATCGCGCTCACCGCAGGCGCCCCCCTGCAGGCCGGGCTCGTCGCAGCGGCCGTGGGGGGCATCGTCGGCGGCAGACTGGGCGGCGCACCGCTGCAGATCGGAGGGCCCGCCGCCGGTCTCACCGTCGTCACGGCCGACCTCATCCAGATGTACGGCTGGCGGGTGACCTGCGCCATCACGGTCGCGGCCGGGGCCGGTCAACTCCTCCTCGGCTTCCTGCGGGTGGCGCGCTCAGCACTGGTGGTGAGCCCCGCCATCGTGCACGGCATGCTGGCCGGGATCGGCGCCACCATCGCCCTCGCCCAGCTCCACATCATGCTCGGCGGCAGCCCGGAGAGCTCCGCGGTGGCCAACGTCCTGGCGCTCCCCGGCCAGCTCACCGACCCGCACCCGGCCGCCCTCTCGGTCAGCGGGGTGACGGTGGCGGTGCTCCTCCTCTGGCCGCGGCTCCGGCAGCAGCGCGGGCGGTACGGCCGGATCGCCGCCCGGCTGCCGGCGGCGCTGGCAGCGGTCGTGGCGGCCACGACCCTCGCCGCCGCCGCAGGCATGCGGCTGCCCCGGGTGGATCTGCCGTCCTGGCGCAGTCACGCGCTTCCGGAGCTGCCGGACGGCCCGGTGCTGGGGCTGATCGCCGCGGTGCTCGCCGTCACCCTGGTGTCCGGCGTGCAGACCCTGCTGTCGGCGGTGGCGATCGACAAGCTGGCGGCCCGGCGGCCGGGCGGGTCCCCCGTGCCCCGCGCGGATCTCGACCGGGAGCTTCGCGGGCTCGGCGTGTCCAACATGGTCTCCGGATCGCTCGGCGGGCTGCCCGTCGCCGGGGTGGCCGTCCGCAGCTCGGCGAACGTCTCCGCGGGCGCCGTCAGCCGTAACTCCGCGATCCTGCACGGCGTCTGGGTGCTGCTCGCGGCCCTGCTGCTGGTGTCCGTGATCGAGCTGATCCCACTGGCGTCGCTGGCGGCCCTGGTGATGGTGGTGGGCATCCAGATGGTGAGCATCACCCACATCCGCACCGTGACCCGCCACCGCGAGGTGGTGGTGTACGCCGCGACCGCGGCCGGTGTGGTCTTCCTGGGGGTGCTCGAGGGGGTGGGCATCGGCATCGGTGTCGCGGTGTCCGTCGCCCTGCACCGGCTCACCCGCACGCGCTTCACCACCGAGGTCCGGGAGGACGGCACCCACCGCCTGGTGGTACGGGGGCAGCTCACCTTCCTGGCCGTGCCCCGGCTGAGCCGTGCCCTGGCACAGATGCCCGAGGGGGCGGACGTCGTGGTGGTCCTGGACGGCTCCTTCATGGACCACGCGGCCTACGAGACGCTGCACGAGTGGCAGACCACCCACCGGACGCAGGGCGGCACGGTGGAGGTGCAAGGCCGCGCGGGCCGGCAGATCGCCGAGCCCCGCACCTCGCACACCTGCTCGCCGTGGATGCCCTGGCGGAACCACCAGTGCATCCGGCCGCGGCAGCCGGAGCCCGCGTCCCACACGCCCCGGCACGGTCAGCTCCTCGGCGGGGTGCGGAACTTCCAGCGCACCACCGCACCCCTGGTCCGGGAGGAGCTGGCGCGGCTGGCCCGGGAGGGCCAGCGCCCCTCTCAGCTCTTCCTGACCTGCGCCGACTCCCGGCTGGTCACCAGCATGATCACCTCCAGCGGGCCGGGAGACCTCTTCACCGTGCGCAACGTGGGCAATCTGGTGCCGCTGCCGGGTACGGCGACCACGGACGAGTCGGTCGCGGCCGCCATCGAGTATGCGGTCGACGTGCTGAAGGTGGAGTCCATCACCGTGTGCGGGCACTCCGGCTGCGGCGCGATGCAGGCGCTGCGGAGCGCCGGCGAGGAGGGCGTCGCCGCCGACACCTCCCTGGGGCGGTGGCTGCGCCACGCCGCACCGAGCCTCCACCGGGCGGCGGCCCCGGAGGGGGCGCCGCCCCGGATCGTCACCCGGTCCTCGGACGCCCTGGAGACGCTCTGCCTCGCCAATGTGGTCCAGCAGCTCGAGAATCTGCGGGCCCACCCCTGTGTGGCGCGCCGGATCGCAGAGGGCGGGCTGGAGCTGCACGGCATGTACTTCGACGTGGGCGAGGCCCAGGCCTATGTGCTCGACCCGCCGGCCTCCGGCCGCACGCTCCCCGGTGTGTCTCCGGGGGACGAGCCCGGCGCGACGCCTGCGCTCTTCACGCCCGTACGGCCGGAGGAGGTGATCCCGGGCCCTCCTCAGGAGCGCGACGCCTCCTGCGGATCGCAGGGCGCGACCTCACCGGTGACGTAGGAGAACACGGTCTGGCGGATCTCCGCCCCTCCGGAGGACGCGTAGTTCTCGATGATCAGCGTGTCGCCGCGGTTCAGGGTCTGTCCCCAGAGCTGGTGATCGGTGATCCCCAGCCCCTCGGCCTGCTCGACCGACCAGGCCAGGCTCTCCCCGGCGTCTTCCGGCGCCGTGGGGCCCGGTCCGGGGTGCTTCCCGGACTCCGGCGCCCCGGGCGAGACCAGCATCATCCCGGTGCGCGGGGACTGGTCCTCGCCCCGCGGGTACTGGCAGACCGTTCCGGGGGGTGGCGTGTCGACGACCGCGTCGATGCCCATCTCCCGGAGCGTGGCCGCCAGCTCGCGCTGCTCGTCGCGATCCAGCGTGAAGTCGGAGATCTGCAACTCCACGGAGCCGTCCGGGTTCTGCTCCACCGCATAGGCCGGGGACTCGGCCGGGCTGCCGGGGACGGCGACCACGGCGGCTCCCGCCGCGGCGCAGGCGGCCAGACCCATCGCCGTCCGGCGCACGACCGGGCGGCGACGGAGCGGGGCGCCGGGGGCGGCCACCGACCGGCCGTCCCGGCCGCGCCCGAGCTCCTGCTGGAGCTCCGCCAGCAACCGGTCCTCGAAGGACCCGCACGCCGGGTCCGCGTCCCCCTCGGCACCGGGCCGCCGCCGAGCGCTGCCCGCGCCGGACACCCCTGCCGCCGCCAGGCCGCCTGCGGTGCCGCGGTCCCCCCGGTCCGTACGGCCCGTGCCGGTGGTGCCGTCCCTGCCGCCGGCGCCGCGGGCGCCGGGAACGCCGTTCATGCCGTTCATGCCGTTCATCCTCGTCAAGCCTCTCCCCTGGTGATCGCCCGTGTGCCGGAGAACCGGACCGGCGCCGCCCCCACGGTGGCCGGCCCACGGGAGGGCTCCGCGCGCCGCGCGGTTCGGGCCTCCGGCCGGGACCTCGCCTCTCCCGCCGACCGGGCACCTCGCGTCCCCGCGGGGCCGTGCACCGCGAGGCCGTCCCGCACGGCGTCCTCCCCCCTGGAGCCCTCCCTCGCAGAGCCGTGCGCCGCGGAGCCGTTCCCTCCGGCCCGCTGCTCCGCCGCGCCCGGCGCCCCCGCCGGTTCCGCGACGTCCCGCAGCGCCCTACGGGCCCGGTGCAGCCGCACCCGCGCGGTCACCTGTCGTATGCCGAGTGCGGCGGCCGCCTCGCCGACGGTGAGCTGGTCGACGGCGACGAGTTCCAGCACGGCCCGCTCGCCCGCGGGGAGCCGGCGCATCGCGGCGAGTGCGCGGCGACCGGCCGCCTCCGCGTCGAGCCGGTCCTCGAGCCGGGCGATGTCGTCCCGTTCCAGCAGCCGCCGCCCGGCGATGCGCCCGGTCAGCGCGGCCTCCCGGGAGGTGCGGCGGTGCTCCGTCGACACCACGTTGCGGGCGATCCCGTAGAGCCAGGCCGCCTCGCTGCCCCGGCCGGGGCGGTACGAGTCCGCCGAGTCGATCACCGCCAGGAACACCTCGGCGGTCAGGTCCGCCACCGTGTGCGGATCCGCCACACGACGCGCCACGAAGCGCGTCACCCCGTCGATGTGCCGGCGGTAGAACTCCGCGAAGAGTCCGGGGTCCCGCACCGCCGCGGCGGGCCCGCCGCGGTTCCGTTCCTCGTCGCTCACCGGTCGCCCTCCCGTCGTCGTCCGGCCTTTCCCGTACTTGGCGGAAGCGCCGGGCAGCGTTACGGCGCGCCCGGTGCGGTCGGCCCCGGCCTGGCGCGCACCACCGGGTACCGGGCCGCCGCCGAGCGGCCGCGGGCGTCCGTTCGTCGCGCGTCGGCGCCCTCCGGCGACGAATCGCCCCGCCGGAAGACACCGTTCTGTACCCGCCGCGTGGTTAGTGCCAGGATCGCTAGGGGCCGACCCTTGACCCCGCCTTCTCTGTTCACGAGCATGCAGTTATTGGTCTACACCACGCGACGTACCGGGAGCCGAGACATGGACAAGCGTCCTTCCATCGCCAACATGCTCAGGGAAGAGCGCCGGTTCGCGCCGCCCGCCGAGCTGGCCGCCGGCGCCAACGTGCAGGAGGCGGCGTACGAGCAGGCGCGGGACGACCGGCTGGGCTTCTGGGCCGAGCAGGCGCGCCGGCTGTCCTGGGGCACCGAGCCGACGCAGACCCTGGACTGGTCGAAACCGCCGTTCGCCAAGTGGTTCGCCGACGGCCGGCTGAACGTCGCCTACAACTGCGTGGACCGCCATGTGGAGGCCGGCCACGGCGACCGCGTCGCCCTCCACTTCGAGGGCGAGCCCGGCGACACCCGCACCGTCAGCTACGCCGACCTCCAGCAGGACGTCTGCCGCGCGGCGAACGCCCTCACCGAGCTGGGCGTGCAGGCCGGCGACCGGGTCGCCCTCTACATGCCGATGATCCCGGAGACGGTGGTCGCGATGCTGGCCTGCGCCCGCATCGGCGCCCCGCACTCGGTGGTCTTCGGCGGTTTCTCCGCCGACGCCCTCGCCACCCGCATCGAGGACGCCGACGCCCGGGTCGTGATCACCGCGGACGGCGGTTTCCGCAAGGGCGGCGCCAGCGCGCTCAAGCCCGCCGTCGACGAGGCCCTGACCCGCCCCGGTACGGAGAACGTGCGGTCGGTGCTGGTGGTGCGCCGCACCGGTCAGGAGGACATCTCCTGGACCGAGGGCCGGGACGTGTGGTGGCACGACGTCGTCGACCGCCAGTCGCCGGAGCACACCCCCCGGGACTTCGACGCCGAGCACCCGCTCTTCATCCTCTACACCTCCGGAACCACCGGGAAGCCGAAGGGCATCCTGCACACCACCGGCGGCTACCTGACCCAGGTGGCCTACACCCACCACGCCGTGTTCGACCTGAAGCCGGAGACCGACGTCTTCTGGTGCACGGCCGACGTCGGCTGGGTGACGGGGCACTCCTACATCGTCTACGGACCGCTGGCCAACGGCGCCACCGAGGTGCTCTACGAGGGCACCCCGGACTCGCCGCACAAGGGCCGCTGGTGGGAGATCGTGGAGAAGTACCGCGTCACCCTCCTCTACACGGCTCCGACCGCGATCCGCGCCTGCATGAAGTGGGGCGACGACATCCCGGCCAAGTACGACCTCTCCTCGCTCCGCATCCTGGGCTCGGTGGGCGAGCCCATCAACCCGGAGGCGTGGATCTGGTACCGGCACCACATCGGCGGCGACCGCACCCCCGTGGTGGACACCTGGTGGCAGACCGAGACCGGCGGCGTCATGATCAGCCCGCTGCCGGGCGTGACCGAGGCCAAGCCGGGATCCGCGCAGGTGCCGCTGCCGGGCATCGCGGCGACCGTGGTGGACGACGAGGGTCAGGAGGTGCCGGACGGCGGGGGCGGCTATCTGGTGCTCACCGAGCCGTGGCCGTCCATGCTGCGCACCATCTGGGGCGACGACCAGCGCTTCCTGGACACCTACTGGTCGCGCTTCGAGGGCCGCTACTTCGCCGGTGACGGCGCCAAGAAGGACGAGGACGGCGACATCTGGCTGCTCGGCCGGGTGGACGACGTGATGCTGGTGTCCGGGCACAACATCTCCACCACGGAGGTCGAGTCCGCCCTCGTCTCGCACCCGAAGGTGGCCGAGGCAGCCGTGGTCGGCGCCACGGACCCGCAGACGACCCAGGCCATCTGCGCCTTCGTCATCCTCCGCGGCAACGCCGCCGAGGAGGAGGGCCTGGTGGAGGAGCTGCGCGGCCATGTGGCCCAGCAACTCGGCCCGATCGCCAAGCCGAAGCGCATCCTGCCGGTGGCGGAGCTGCCCAAGACCCGCTCGGGCAAGATCATGCGCCGTCTCCTCCGCGACGTCGCGGAGAACCGCACGCTGGGCGACACCCAGACGCTGACCGACTCCTCGGTGATGGAGCTCATCCAGGCGAAGCTGCCGAGCGCGCCCAGCGAGGACTGAGCGCCGCACGGCGGAGTGCGCGCAGGCCCGGCGCGGGCCCGGCCGCGTGCGGGGCACCCGGTGGCCGCCGGGTGCCCCGCACGCGCATTGGATAGGCTGGCGCCCAGGTCACCAGGTCACCCCGGGAAGGACGGCGGATCGGCAGGACACACCACAGGGCGCGCCGGGAAGTCTGGTCGGCACACAGCAGCAGGCGTACGCCCCGCACGGCGGCAGCCGGACGGCGGGCGTACGCAACCGCCCCGTACCCCGCGTACCCGGAGGTTCGCCTTGCCCGCGCCGCACCACACGCCCGGCACATCCGACGCACCCGACGCCCCCGACGGTTCCGAGTTCCTCAGCCGTCCCTCCCTCCCCGAACGCAACTTCCTCGCTGACGCCCTGCGCACCGAGACCGTCGGCGGCGTCCTGCTGCTGCTCGCCGCCGTTCTCGCGCTGCTGCTGGCCAACACGGGCCTGAGCGACGTCTACTCCGACGTCAAGGACTTCACCTTCGGCCCGCACGCGCTCCATCTCGACCTGACGGTCGCCGAGTGGGCCAAGGACGGCCTGCTCACCCTCTTCTTCTTCGTCGCCGGGATCGAGCTGAAGCGCGAGCTGGTGGCGGGCGAGCTGCGCGACCCGCGGGCCGCCGCGCTGCCGATCGTCTCGGCGCTCTGCGGCATGGCCGTGCCCGCCCTGGTGTACGTGGTGAGCGCCGCGTCGGGCGGCGGCGACCTCAGCGGCTGGGCGATCCCCATGGCCACCGACATCGCCTTCGCGCTGGGCGTGCTGGCGGTGCTCGGCACCGGGCTGCCCTCCGCGCTCCGGGCCTTCCTGCTCACCCTGGCCGTGGTCGACGACCTCGGCGCCATCGTGATCATCGCGGTGTTCTTCACCTCCGCCATCAGCCTCGGGGCGCTGGCGGGCTCGCTCGCCGGGCTGGCGCTGTTCTGGTTCCTCCACCGCAAGGGGGTGCGCGTCTGGTACGTCTACGTCCCGCTGGCCCTGGTGATCTGGGGCCTGATGCACGCCAGCGGGGTGCACGCCACGGTGGCCGGCGTCGCGATGGGGCTGATGCTGCGCTGTACGCGGCGTTCCGGCGACCCGGGCGGCGAGTCGCCCGCCGAGCGCATCGAGCACCGGGTGCGCCCGCTCTCGGCCGGCCTGGCGGTGCCGCTGTTCGCCCTGTTCGCGGCCGGTGTGCCGGTCTCCGGCCGGGAGATCGGCGAGGTGTTCACCCAGCCGGAGACGCTGGGTGTGGTGCTCGGGCTGCTGGCGGGCAAGACGCTCGGCGTCTTCGGCGGCGCCTTTCTCACCGCCCGCTTCACCCGGGCGGAACTCAACGAGGAGCTGGAGTGGGCGGACGTGTTCGCCATCGCCGCCCTCTCCGGCATCGGTTTCACCGTCTCGCTGCTCATCGGTGAGCTGGCCTTCGAGGGCGACGCGGAGCTGACCTCCTCCGCCAAGGCCGCCGTGCTCACCGGCTCGTTGCTGGCGGCGGTGCTGGCGGGCGTCCTGCTCAAGATGCGGGCCCGGCGCTACCGCCGGCTGTGCGAGGAGGAGGACCGGGACGAGGACGGTGACGGCATCCCGGACGTCTACGAGCGGCACAACCCGGACTTCCACCTCCGCATGGCCGCGCTGCACGACGAGAAGGCCGCCGAACACCGTCGGCTCGCCGAAGTGGCCGCGCGGGGGTACACGCAGGAGGATGAGGGTCCGGCATCATCTGACGGGCCGGTAACTGACGAGTAGCCACCCCGCGTCGCAGCAGGGGAGTAGGGAGACACCGATGAGCGCAGCCGACGACGGCCGCAGCCTCGGCCAGCTGGTCGCCGCGGCCACGACCGAGCTGTCCGCACTGGTGCACGACGAGATCGCCCTGGCCAAGGCGGAGATCCGGCAGGACGTCAAACGCGGCGCGATCGGCAGCGGCGCCGCGGTCGTCGCCCTGGTGCTGGTGCTGTTCTCGCTGCCGGTGCTGAGCTTCGCCGCGGCCTACGGCATCCACAACCTGGGGCTCGGGCTCGCCTGGTCGTTCCTCATCGTGGGCGGCGCCTTCCTGGTGCTCGCGGGAGCCCTCGGACTGGCGGCGAAGGCGGCGCTGAAGCGGATCGAGCCGCCGAAGAAGTCGATGGCCTCGGCGAAGCAGACCGCCGCCCTGCTGCAGAACGTCAAGCCGCATCCCCGTCCTTACCCGAACGGGGCGTCCCCGCAGTCCGGCGTCGCCATGGAGAAGCCCCCGGCTGTGACACGCTCGTCGGTATGACGCTTCCCGACTCCTTCGCGGTCGTACGCCCGGAAGGTCCCTGGGTGCACCGGGACGTGGCCGCGAACGGCGCGCGCTTCCACATCGCGGAGACCGGCGAGGGCCCGCTGGTGCTGCTGGTGCACGGCTTTCCGCAGTACTGGTGGGCCTGGCGCCACCAGCTCACCGCCCTGGCCGCCGCGGGCTACCGGGCGGTCGCGATGGACCTGCGCGGCGTGGGCGGCAGCGACCGTACGCCCCGCGGCTACGACCCGGCGAACCTGGCGCTGGACGTCACCGGGGTGATCCGCTCCCTCGGCGAGCCGGACGCCGCGCTGGTCGGCCACGATCTGGGCGGCTACCTGGCATGGACGGCGGCGGTGATGCGGCCCAAGCTGATCCGCCGGCTGGCGGTGGTGTCGATGCCGCACCCGCGCCGCTGGCGAGCGGCGATGCTGGGCGATCCGCGGCAGACCGCGGCCGGCGGGTACGTCTGGGGGTTCCAGCGGCCCTGGATCCCCGAACGGCGGCTGGTCGCCGACGAGGGCGCGCTGGTGGAGCGGCTGATCCGGGACTGGTCCGGCCCGCGGATGGCCGGCGCTCTGGACGAGGAGGCGCTACGGCACTACCGGCGCGCCATGTGCATCCCGTCGACGGCGCACTGCGCGGTCGAGCCGTACCGCTGGCTGGTGCGCTCGATGGCGCGTCCCGACGGCTTCCAGTTCAACCGGCGGATGAAGCGGCCGGTGCGGGTGCCGACGCTGCATCTGCACGGCTCGCTGGACCCGGTGCTGCGCACCCGCAGCGCGGCGGGCTCCGGGATCTACGTGGAGGCGCCGTACCGCTGGCGGCTCTTCGACGGGCTGGGGCACTTCCCGCACGAGGAGGACCCGGAGGGCTTCTCGGGCGAGCTGGTCGAGTGGCTGCGGGATCCGGAGCCGGACCGCTGAGGGCGGGGGCGCCCGCTCGGCACGCCCCCGGACATCCGCTGCGGGCCCGCCCGGCCCGCCTGCGGGCGCCGGTCGCGGTGGCCGGGAGCCGTGCGCTGCCGTGTCCACAGCCGTGCGCGGCGGCCCCGAACGGTTGCCTCCGGCACGGTTACCGACCATGTGCGGGGGGCAGAGTCCGGGGTATGGGCTGGACGCACGACGTTCGTGACGTGACACGTGAGCGCATCGGTCCGAGGGAGCGGCTCGCCGCGCGGCGCGCGGAGCGGCTGCTGCTGCGGCATCCCTCCCACGAACTGGGCATTCCCCGCATTCTGGGCCGCCGCGCCCGCTGGGTGGGCGCGCGGCTGCGCCATCCGCGCGGCTGACCGGCTGACCGTCCGACCGGCCGGCGGCTCGCCCGGCACACCGGCGGCACCCCGCTCGGCGCAGACACCGGATTTCACCGCGGGCCCCCACGGCACGCGGACTCCCGCAGGGCGCACACGTGCTTCGCTCGCGCCTCCCGCGCGCCCCCGTTTGCCGCGCCCGTACGCGGGGTGCGCCCGAACCGCCACCACCGCACCTCGGCGCGCGCCCCCGCCTCCCCGCGTGCAGACGTACGTATTCGCCGGACAGGGGCCCGGGTCTTCGCTTAGCCTGGGCCAAGGGTTTGCGGAGAGCGCCGGGAGCCTCCCCTCTCCCGGCATCGACACCGGCGGACCGGCGTCGACACCGGCATCGACACGGCGCCGGCCTCCGGGCCGGGTGTTCGTCCCGCCGTTCCCCTGCGCTGCTCCCCCGCCGCCGGGTGCACGGCTGCCGGCCGGCGCGCCGGTGACACAGGCCCCACCCCTCACTCCGTTGGGTGATCTGCCGCGCACCCATAGTCCGTTCGGGCCATGCAAGATTGGACCCGCAGGGGGTGTTGCGCGCTGGCCACGCTTCCGTAACGTCCTCAACTGGCAACGGTGAATATGCCGCTGCCGCCGTGGGGGAGCCTCGATTCGGGAGAGGACGGCACCGGCTATGAGCTGGGTTACCGACTGGAGTGCACAGGCAGCCTGTCGCACGACCGATCCGGACGAACTGTTCGTACAGGGTGCGGCGCAGAACCGCGCCAAAGCGGTCTGCACCGGTTGCCCGGTGCGGACGGAGTGCCTCGCCGACGCCCTGGACAACAGGGTGGAGTTCGGCGTCTGGGGCGGCATGACGGAGCGGGAGCGCAGGGCCTTGCTGCGCCGCCGCCCGACGGTCACCTCCTGGCGCCGCCTGCTGGAGACGGCGCGGACCGAGTACGAGCGCAGCACCGGGGCGCTCCCGGCGGCACTCGACACGGGTCCGGTCCCGTCGCCGGCGGAGGGGCAGTACGAGGGCTACGAGGGGTACGCCGCCGCCGCGAGCTGACCCGGCGTCTCCTCGCACACCAACCCCCCACGTCACCCCCACCGGAACACCGGCCGGCCCGCAGGGTCGCAGGCCGCCGGGTCCGTACGGACGCCGCGGGCGCACGTACGGCCTCCGGGACGCCCGCGGCCGTCACCCGCGGGACGTCGCCGACTCCCTCTGCGCCGCCAGCAGCTCGCCGATGGCGCGCAGCCCCGCGAGGTCGTGTACGTCCCCGGCGAGCGCCCCGATCTCGGCGACCGGCACCTCCGGATGCAGCGTGGCGAAACGATCCCGCGTACGGCGCTCCCGCGCCAGCACCCGCATACGCTCGGCATGCAGCCGCAGCAGACCGGCCGCCAGCCGCTCGACATGTCCGTCGTCGTGGCCGTCGTCCGGTGCACGGGAGGTGCCGGACGCGCTCTCCGGTGTGGTGTCGCCGTCCTGGGGGGCCTCGGATTCGGCAGGGGCCAGCGTGGGAGAGGGACCGGTGGGGTCGTTCTCCTCCTCTCCTTTCCCGGTACGACGATCCGCCATGCCGTTCTCCACAAGATTTTCCGCGGCCGCCAGCGCACGTTCCGCGCTGAGCGCCACCGCGTCGCTCCCGTGCACCCGGTTCAGCACCAGCCCCGCCAGCGGCATCCGGTCGGCGCCCAGCCGCTCCACGAAGTAGGCCGCCTCGCGCAGCGCGTCCCGCTCCGGCGCCGCGACCACCAGGAAGGCGGTGCCGGGGGCCTGGAGCAGCCGGTAGGTGGCGTCCGCCCGGGTGCGGAAGCCGCCGAAGGTGGTGTCCATGGCCGCCACGAAGGTCTGCACGTCCCGCAGCAGCCCGGCGCCCAGCAGCTTGTCCAGCGCGCCCGTGAAGAGGGACAGCCCGGCCATGCCCATGTTCACGAACCTCATGCCGGTCCGCGCCCCGACCTTGGCCGGGGCGGTGAGCATCCGGATCAGCCTCCCGTCCAGGAAGGAGCCCAGCCGCTTGGGCGCGTCCAGGAAGTCCAGCGCGGACCGGCTGGGCGGCGTGTCGACGATGATCAGGTCCCACTCGTCGCGCGCCCGCAACTGCCCCAGCTTCTCCATCGCCATGTACTCCTGGGTGCCGGCGAAGCCCGCGGAGAGCGACTGGTAGAAGGGGTTCTCCAGGATGGCGCGGGCCCGCTCCGGGTCCGCGTGCGCCTCGACGATCTCGTCGAAGGTGCGCTTCATGTCGAGCATCATGGCGTGCAGTTCACCGGCCCCGTGCCCCGCGCCCGGTACCCGGCGCGGGGTGTTGTCCAGTTCGGTGAGGCCCATCGACTGCGCCAGCCGCCGGGCCGGGTCGATGGTGAGCACCACGACGCGGCGCCCGCGTTCGGCCGCCCGCAGCCCCAGCGCCGCCGCGGTGGTCGTCTTGCCGACGCCGCCCGCGCCGCAGCAGACCACGATCCGGGTGCCGGGGTCGTCGAGCAGCGGGTCGATCTCCAGCACCGGCACGTCCTCCAGCGCCGCGTGCCCGGCCGGCTCGGCGTGCCGGGCGCCGGGCCGGGTGCCGGACTGCGTGCCGGACTGCGCGCCGGACGCAGTACCGGATGCGATGCCGGACTCCGTGCCGGACGGCTTGTCGCTCACTTGTGCACCCCCTGATCCCGCAGTTCCATCGACAGGCCGTAGACGCCCGCCAGATCCGCCCCTTCGGTCAGCAACTCCAGCTCGTACACCGGAAGCCCCAGCGCGTCGACCTCGGCCCGCTGGGCCTGCTCCAGCGCCAGCCGCTCGGCGTGCTCGCGGCCCTGCCGCAGCAGCGGCGCGACGAGCTGCCCGGCCCGGCCGCCACGCCGCGCCCCGCCCAGCCCGGCCCGGGAGAGCGCCCGCGCCAGCTCCGTGCGGTTCTCCTCGGCCGCCGCCACATCGGTCGCGTCGAGCCCGCCGTCGAGCACCGGCGACCGCACCATGTTGATCACCACGCCGCCCACCGGCAGCCCGGCCGCCCGCAGTTCCGCAACGCCGTCGACGGTCTCCTGCACCGGCATCTCCTCCAGCAGCGTCACCAGGTGCACCGCGGTCTCGGCGGACTTCAGCACCCGCATCACGGCCTGCGCCTGCCGGTGCACCGGGCCGACCTTGGCGAGCCCGGCCACCTCGTCGTTGACCCCGAGGAAGCGGGCGATGCGCCCGGTCGGCGGCGCGTCCATCACCACCGCGTCGTAGACCGGCCGGCCGTCCCGGTCCCGGCGCCGCACGGCCTCGCACGCCTTGCCGGTCAGCAGCACGTCCCGGAGCCCGGGGGCGATGGTGGTGGCGAAGTCGATGGCTCCTATCCGGCGCAGCGCCCGGCCCGCGCCGCCCAGTTTGTAGAACATCTGGAGGTAGTCCAGAAGCGCCCGTTCGGCGTCGATCGCCAGCGCGAAGACCTCGCCGCCGCCGTGAGCGACGGCGATCTTGCGTTCCTCGTACGGCAACGCCTCCGTCTCGAAGAGCTGTGCGATGCCCTGTCGTCCTTCGACCTCGACCAGCAGCGTCCGCCTCCCCTCGTCCGCCAGCGCGAGCGCGAGTGCGGCGGCGACCGTCGTCTTGCCGGTCCCGCCCTTGCCGGTGACTACGTGCAGCCTGCTCACACAGGCGAGCGTAACCAGCCCCGCCCCGCGCTACGCGCAGGGCCGCCCCGGCGGAGGGCCGGCGAGGGATTAGGGTCGTGCCATGACGAAGTGGGAATACGCGACCGTGCCGCTCCTCGTGCACGCGACCAAGCAGATCCTGGACACCTGGGGCGAGGACGGCTGGGAGCTCGTCCAGGTCGTCCCCGGCCCCAACGCCGAGCAGCTCGTGGCGTACATGAAGCGGGAGAAGCAGTGAGCGGGGCCGTACGCACGCGGCTCGCCGAACTCGGCTTCACGCTGCCCGAGGTCGCCGCCCCGGCGGGTGCGTACGTGCCCGCGGTGCGCTCCGGGCCGTACGTCTACACGGCCGGTCAGGTGCCGTTCGTCGACGGTGCGCTGCCGGTGGCCGGCAAGGTCGGCGCCGAGGTGGACCCGGAGCAGGCCAAGGAGCTCGCGGGGATCTGCGCGCTCAACGCGCTGGCCGCGGTCGAGTCCGTCGCCGGCGACCTGGACCGGATCGCCCGGGTGGTCAAGGTGACCGGCTTTGTCGCCTCCGACCCCGGCTTCACCGGGCAGCCCGGCGTCGTCAACGGCGCGAGCGAGCTGCTCGGCAAGGCGCTGGGCGAGAAGGGGACCCACGCGCGCAGCGCGGTCGGCGTGGCGGTGCTGCCGCTGGACGCGCCGGTCGAGGTGGAGCTCCAGGTCGAGCTGGAGAGCTGAGCCCCGTTCCGGCGGGCCCGGCCGGTTCGGCCCGTACGGCGGCCGCCCCGCGGGACGCCGCCCGGGGCCCGGCCACCGGGCCCCGGGGCCGCCGCGGACGCCGGGTGCCCCGCCGCCGCACGGGGCCCCCTCGAACATCCGCGCGGCGGCCCGTAGCATCCCGCACATGACCACCACGAACGGCCAGTGGTACCCGCCGGAGTGGCCGGAGCGCATCCGTGCGCTCGCCGCCGGCGAACTCACCCCGGTCGCCCCGCGCCGGGCGGCCACCGTGATGCTGCTCCGCGACACCGCCGACGGCCCCGCCGTGCACATGCTGCGCCGCCGGGCCTCCATGGCGTTCGCCGGCGGCGCCTACGCCTACCCCGGCGGCTCGGTCGACCCCCGGGACGAGCGGACGGAGGACGCCCCCGGCTGGGCGGGCCCCTCCCGTGCCGCCTGGGCCGCACGGCTCGGCACCGACGAGGCCGGGGCGCAGGGCATCGTCTGCGCCGCCGTCCGGGAGACCTTCGAGGAGGCGGGCGTACTGCTCGCCGGTCCCGGCCCGGACACCGTCGTCGCCGACACCACCGGCGAGGACTGGGAGGCGGACCGGGCCGCACTGGTCGAGCGCGAGCTGTCCTTCGCCGACTTCCTGGCCCGCCGCGGGCTGCTGCTCCGCAGCGATCTGCTGGCGGCCTGGACCCGCTGGATCACCCCCGAGTTCGAGGCACGCCGCTACGACACCTGGTTCTTCGTCGCCGCCCTGCCGGAGGGCCAGCGCACCCGCAACGCCTCCTCCGAGGCGGACCGCACGGTCTGGACCCGCCCCGCCGAGGCCGCCGCGGGCTACGACCGCGGGGAGCTGCTGATGATGCCGCCCACCATCGCCACGCTGCGTCAGCTCCAGCCGTACCCGGACACCGCCGCCGCGCTGGCGGACGCCGCCGACCGCGACCTGGACCCGGTGCTGGCCCGTGCGGACCTCGACGAGAACGGCGCGATCGTGCTGAGCTGGCCGGGCCACGACGAATTCACCAAGCGGGTGGCGCCGTGACCGACGCCGCAGCCCTCCCCGGCCGGCCGCGCGGCGGCGCGATCGACGGTACGGGCACCGCGCGCGCCCACTGCGTGCTGGCCCCGAACCCGTCCCCGATGACCCTGGACGGCACCAACACCTGGATCGTCGCCGAGCCGGACGCCGAGCAGGCCGTGGTGATCGACCCGGGCCCGCTGGACGAGACCCATCTGCGGCACGTCGTCTCCGTCGCCGAGCGCCTGGGGAAGCGGGTCGGCCTCACCCTGCTCACCCACGGCCATCCGGACCACGCGGAGGGCGCGGCCCGCTTCGCCGAACTGACCCGTACGCCGGTCCGCGCGCTGGACCCCGCCCTGCGGCTGGGTGACGAGGGGCTGGGGGCCGGCGACGTGGTCACCACCGGCGGGCTGGAGCTGCGGGTGGTGCCCACCCCGGGGCACACCGCGGACTCGCTCTCCTTCCACCTCCCCGCGGACCGCGCGGTGCTCACCGGGGACACCGTGATCGGGCGCGGCACGACGGTCGTGGCCCATCCCGACGGACGGCTCGGCGACTATCTGGACTCGCTGCGGCGGCTGCGCTCGCTGACGGTGGACGACGGCGTGGGCACGGTGCTGCCGGGCCACGGGCCGGTGCTGGCGGACGCCCAGGGGGCGATCGACTTCTATCTGGCGCACCGGGCGCACCGGCTGGCCCAGGTGGAGACGGCCGTGGAGGCGGGGTACCGCACGGCGCCGGAGGTGGTCGCCCAGGTGTACGCGGACGTGGACCGGACGCTCTGGCCGGCGGCGGAGCTCTCGGTGCGGGCGCAGCTCGACTATCTGGGCGAGCACGGGCTGGTCTAGGCGTCACGGGCCGGCGCAGGGGCCACGGGCCGACCGAGGGGCGCCCGGGCTCGCGCGCGTCACGGAGTGTGCGCCCGGCTGCGGCGCACCGACGGCGTGCGCCCGGCGCACGCTGCCCGCACCCTGCGCCGCCGCACACCATGCGACGGCACCCGCGCCTCGCCTGGGCACCCGCCCCAGGGCCGGCAGGACGCGCCCCCGGCCCGGCCACGGGCGCGGGCGCGCGACCCCGAGGTCAGCGGCTGCGCTTGGCCAGCCGCTCGATGTCCAGCAGGATCACCGCCCGCGCCTCCAGGCGGAGCCAGCCGCGGCCCGCGAAGTCGGCCAGCGCCTTGTTGACCGTCTCCCGGGAGGCGCCGACGAGCTGGGCGAGCTCCTCCTGCGTGAGGTCGTGCACGACATGGATGCCCTCCTCGGACTGCACGCCGAAGCGGCGCGAGAGGTCCAGGAGCTGCTTGGCGACACGGCCCGGCACATCGGAGAAGACCAGGTCGGACATCGAGTCGTTGGTGCGCCGCAGCCGGCGCGCGATGGCCCGCAGCAGCGCGGAGGCGACCTCGGGGCGGACGTTCAGCCAGGGCTGGAGATCGCCGTGGCCCAGGCCCAGCAGCTTCACCTCGGTGAGCGCGGAGGCGGTGGCCGTACGGGGGCCCGGGTCGAAGAGGGAGAGCTCGCCGATGAGCTCGCCCGGCCCGAGCACCGCCAGCATGTTCTCCCGGCCGTCGGGCGAGGTGCGGTGCAGCTTCACCTTGCCCTCGGTGACCACGTAGAGGCGGTCGCCGGGGTCTCCTTCGTGGAAGAGGGCATCGCCGCGGGCGAGCGTCGTCTCGGTCATGGAGGCGCGCAGCTCAGCGGCCTGCTCCTCATCGAGCGCCGCGAAGAGCGGGGCGCGCCGCAGAACGTCGTCCACGAGTTCTCTCCTTGTCGACCTGCCCATGGGGACCGTGGCCCCCATGATGCCGGACGGTAAAGCAGTGCGATCAGTCACAAGTTTGACGTACCCACCCGGCTGTCCCTACGGCAGGGGGCCGATTGGCCCGGCGATTGCCCACGAGCGGGGCGAATGTCGGCCGTCCCCTTTAGGCTGCCCGTGTGTCCAATACCCCGGTAGAGCACGGAGAAAGGGGGCCGGGCGGGTGACGGCGTCGGAGAATTCCGCTGTGGGCGAACACACGCCCGCGCCACGAGCGGGTGCCGCGAAACCGGCGCAGACCACACGGTCGCGGTCGCGGAGAGCGGGCAAGCCGGAGTCGCGGCTCGCGCTGGTGCGCCGGGCCCGCCGGATGAACCGCGAACTGGCCGAGGTGTATCCGTACGCCCACCCCGAGCTGGATTTCGAGAATCCATTCGAATTGCTGGTCGCCACGGTGCTCTCCGCACAGACCACCGACCTCCGGGTCAACCAGACGACCCCCGCCCTCTTCGCCGCCTATCCGGCTCCGGAGGACATGGCGGCCGCCGAGCCCGAGGCCCTGGAGGAGCTGATCCGACCCACCGGCTTCTTCCGGGCGAAGGCGAAGTCGCTGCTCGGCCTCTCGGCGGCGCTGCGGGACCGCTTCGGCGGCGAGGTCCCCGGACGCCTGGAGGACCTGGTGACGCTCCCGGGCGTCGGCCGGAAGACGGCCAACGTCGTCCTCGGCAACGCCTTCGGCGTCCCCGGCCTGACCGTGGACACCCACTTCGGCCGCCTGGTCCGCCGCTTCGGCTGGACCGAGCAGCAGGACCCGGAGAAGGTCGAGGCGGAGATCGCCGATCTCTTCCCGCGCAGCGAGTGGACGATGCTCTCGCACCGGCTGATCTTCCACGGCCGCCGGGTCTGCCACTCCCGCAAGCCCGCGTGCGGCG
This sequence comes from Streptomyces sp. JJ36, assembly GCF_021696945.1. Lineage (GTDB taxonomy): Bacteria > Actinomycetota > Actinomycetes > Streptomycetales > Streptomycetaceae > Streptomyces. The sequence goes on along the minus strand of NZ_JACYHE010000009.1, from coordinate 8,811 downwards.
CCTGCCCGGTCGCCGCGCTCTGCCCTTCCTACGGCGAGGGGGAGCTGGACCCGGAGAAGGCGAAGAAGCTGCTCAAGTACGAGATGGGCGGTGCCCCGGGGCAGCGTCTGAAACCCCCGGCCGGTTATCCGGGCGAGCCCGCTCCCCCGCTGGGCGCCTCGTGAGCGGCGCCCCGGCGGGCGCGGCGCCCGCCCCCGGCACCCGCGGCGTCCCCGTCCGCCTCCCGGCGGCGTTCCCGTGCAGGGCGGCCGGCCGCCGGGCCTCCGGCCCCGGCGGCTCCGCCCGCGGCGTTCCCGGCCCCGGCGTGTCCCGTACGTATCGCGGGAGGCCGGCGTGACCCGTACGAACCCCCGGCACGGCGACACGACGGGGACGCCGCCGCCCGTCACCGTCAGCGACCGGGACCTGCCGGACTGGCTCGCCCCGGTGGCGCGGGCCGCGCGGACGGTCGCTCCCGAGCAGCTCAGCCGCTTCCTGCCGCCGCCCGACGGGGGCCGCCCGTCGGCGGTGCTGATCCTCTTCGGCGAGGGCACCCGCGGCCCGGAGCTGCTGCTGATGGAGCGCGCCGGCAGTCTGCGCTCGCACGCCGGGCAGCCCTCCTTCCCCGGCGGCGCGCTGGACCCGGAGGACGGCGATCCGGAGGGCGACGGGCCGCTGCGTGCCGCGCTCCGCGAGGCGGAGGAGGAGACCGGGCTCGACCCCGGGGGCGTGCAGCTCTTCGCCACCCTGCCCGCGCTCTACATCCCGGTGAGCGACTTCGTGGTCACCCCGGTGCTCGGCTGGTGGCACCGGCCGAGCCCGGTGGCGCCGGTGGACCCGGCCGAGACGGCCCGGGTCTTCACGGTGCCGGTGGCCGACCTCACGGACCCCGCACACCGCGCGACCACGGTCCACCCCAGCGGTTACCGCGGCCCGGCGTTCACCGTCGGGGACGCGCTGGTCTGGGGTTTCACCGCCGGCGTGATCGACCGCATCCTGCACCACGCGGGCTGGGAGCGCCCCTGGGACCGGGGAAAGCTCGTCACCCTCGACTGGCGCGCATGAGACGGTGACCCGGTGAACGTGCTCGACATCCTGCTCCTGGTCGCGGCCGTGTGGTTCGCCTTCGTGGGGTACCGCCAGGGCTTCGTGGTCGGCATCCTGTCGGTGATCGGCTTCCTCGGCGGCGGGCTCGCCGCCATCTTCGTGCTGCCGGTGCTCTGGAACGAGCTCACGGACGGTGCCTCGCCCGGCACCGTCGGTGTGGTGGCGGCGGTCGCCGTCGTGATCGTCTGCGCCTCGGTCGGCCAGGCCTTCACCACCCACCTGGGCAACCGGCTGCGTCAGCACATCACCTGGTCCCCGGCACGGGTGCTGGACGCCACCGGCGGCGCCCTGGTCAACGTCCTGGCGATGCTGCTGGTCGCCTGGCTGATCGGCTCCGCGCTGGCCGGCACGGCGCTGCCCACCCTCAGCAAGGAGGTCCGCAACTCGCAGGTGCTGCTCGGGGTGTCCCGGGCGCTGCCGGCGGGGGCGGACACCTGGTTCACCGACTTCTCCTCGGTCCTCGCGCAGAACGGCCTGCCGCAGGTCTTCTCGCCGTTCTCCAAGGAGCCCATCACCTCCGTGCCGCCCCCCGACCCGGAGCTGACCAACAGCCCCGTGGTGACGCAGGCGAAGAGGTCCATCGTGAAGGTGGTGGGCACCGCGCCGAGCTGCGGCAAGGTGCTGGAGGGCACCGGGTTCGTCTTCGCCGACGAGCGGGTGATGACCAACGCGCACGTGGTCGGCGGCGTCGACGAGCCGACCGTGCAGGTCGGCGGCGAGGGCCCGCTGCACGACGCCGAGGTGGTGCTCTACGACTGGGAGCGGGACATCGCCGTACTGGAGGTGCCGGGCCTGGACGCCCCGGCTCTGGAGTTCGCGGACTCCGACGCCTCCAGCGGCGACAGCGCGATCGTCGCCGGCTTCCCGGAGAACGGCGCGTTCGACGTACGGGCCGCCCGGGTGCGCGGCCGTCTCGAGGCCAACGGGCCGGACATCTACCACCGCGGGACCGTCTCCCGGGACGTCTACTCCCTCTACACCATGATCCGGCAGGGCAACTCCGGCGGCCCGCTGCTGACCCCCCAGGGGGAGGTCTACGGGGTGATCTTCGCCAAGTCCCTGGAGGACGACCGCACGGGGTACGCCCTGACCGCCGACGAGGTGCGGCAGGACATACGGCGCGGGCGGGGCGCCGAGCGCCAGGTCGACAGCCAGGGCTGCGCCATGTGAGCACCGCCGGCGCGGCCCGCGCCCCGGCGAACGCCCGGCGCACCCGGGGCCCGCACCGCGCCGGAGACCGAGCCCGAGGCCGCGTGCGGGCGAGCCGTACGCACCCGCCGGGCGCTCGGCGCCGCACCGGCCACCCGGCTCGTACGCGCCCCCGGGCCTTCGGGCATTGCCGGGACGCGGGCTAGGCTTCCCCTCATGGCTACGAAGCGCGCGGGCGGTGGGCTCTCGACCACACAACAGGTCGCCCGGTTCCTCGGGGTGAGCGTTCTCGCCGGAGCGGTACTGGCCGGCCTGGCGCTGCCGGCCGCCGGGCTGCTCGGCCTCGCCGCCAAGGGCTCGGTGGAGGGCTTCGACGAACTCCCCACCAATCTCAAGCGGCCCCCGCTGAGCCAGCGCACCCTCATCCTGGACGCCGACGGCAACGAGATCGCCAAGGTCTACTCCCGGGACCGCACGGTGGTGGACCTCGAGGACATCGCGCCGGTGATGCAACAGGCCATCGTGGCCATCGAGGACTCCCGCTTCTACGAGCACGGCGCCATCGACCTCAAGGGCGTGCTCCGGGCCCTGAACCGCAACGCGCAGTCCGGCGAGGTCACCCAGGGCGCCTCCACGCTGACCCAGCAGTACGTCAAGAACGTCTTCGTGGAGGAGGCGCGCAACGACCAGGAGAAGATCGCCGCCGCCATCCGGCAGAGCGTCGGCCGGAAGATCCGCGAACTGAAGTACGCCATCAAGGTCGAGGAGGAGCTCTCCAAGAAGCAGATCCTGGAGAACTACCTCAACATCACCTATTTCGGGCAGGCGGCGTACGGCATCGAGGCCGCCTCCCAGCGGTACTTCTCCATCCCGGCCAAGGAACTCAGCCTCGAGCAGGCCGCCCTGCTCGCCGGCCTCGTGCAGTCCCCCAGCCGCTACGACCCCGTGCGCAACCCGAAGACCGCCGAGAAGCGGCGGAACGTGGTGCTGGACCGCATGGCCGACGTCGGCGACATCAGCCGGGAGGAGGCCGAGAAGGCCCGGGCCAAGCCCCTCGGGCTGAACGTGAGCCAGCCGCAGAACGGCTGCATCACCGCCGTCGACGGCGCAGCCTTCTTCTGCGACTACGTCAAGGAGGTCTTCCACGCCAGCCCGGCCTTCGGCAAGACCCCGAAGGAGCGCGCCGAGCGCTGGGACCAGGGCGGCATGACCATCCGCACCACCCTGGACCCGAAGACCCAGGAGTCCCTGGGCAAGGCCGTGCAGACCCATGTCCACGAGACGGACTCGGTCGCCACCGCCGTCACCGTCGTCGAGCCCGGCACCGGCCGCATCCTCGGCATGGGCCAGTCCCGCCCGTACGGCTTCGGCAAGAACCAGACGACCATCAACCTGTCGGTCGGCAAGAAGATGAGCGGCTCCACCTACGGCTTCCAGGTCGGCTCCACCTTCAAGCCCGTCACCGCGGCGGCGGCCATGGAGAAGGGCATCAGCCCGGCGCAGACCTTCTCGACCGACTACAAGATGACGATCGACCAGGACCGGTTCCGCACCTGCGACGGCGGCACGTACGGCGAGGAGCCCTGGGACGTGCAGAACGAGCTGGAGAGCGAGAAGGGCACCTGGGACATGTCCAGCGCCCTCGCCAAGTCGATCAACACCTACTTCGTCCTGCTGGAGGAGAAGGCCGGCATCTGCGAGACGGCGGCCATGGCGAAGAAGCTGAAGATGCGCCACGGCAACGGCAAGCCGCTCCCCGCCACCCCCTCCATGACCCTCGGGTCGCTGGAGATGACCCCGCTCACCATGGCAAGCGCCTACGCCGCCTTCGCCAACCGCGGCGTGCACTGCACGCCCATCGCGATCGAGTCGGTCACCGATGCCAAGGGCAAGAAGATGAAGGTGCCGGAGACCCGGTGCGAGCGGGCCATGGACGAGCACACCGCGGACAGCCTCAACACGATGCTCTCCGGCGTCGTCGAGGACGGCACCGGCAAGCGAGCCGGCCTCACCGACCGGGACAACGCGGGCAAGACCGGCACCACGGACGAACTGCACAACGCCTGGTTCGTCGGCTACACCCCGGACGTCGCGACGGCCGTCTGGGTCGGCGGCGACGGCGCCGAGAAGGTGTCGATGTACGACATCACCGTCGGCGGCCAGTACTACCCCAAGGTCTGCGGTGGCTGTCTCCCCGGCCCGATCTGGCGGGACGTGATGACCGGCGCCCTGAGCGGCGTGCCGCCCACACCCTTCCAGGACGTGCAGGTGCCGCGCGGCGACACCGACAAGGAGAAGGACAAGAAGGAGGACGAGGACCGCGACGAGGACGAGGGCCGGCCCGGCGGCAACGGAGGCGGCGAGCCCTGGCCCGAGATCTCCATCCCGCCGGACCTCATCGGCGGCGGTGAGAACGGCGGTACCGGTAACGGCGGCAGCGGCGGCGACGGCAACGGAGGCGGGGGCAACGGCGGCTGGGGCGACGGCGGCGACTGGGGCCGCCGCGAATGACCCGGGCACGGCCGGCACCGGCCCCGCGTCCGCGGGTCTGACGACCGCTCAGGACGCCCCCGTCGTGCCCTCCGCGGAGGCGGCACGCCGGACTGCCGGGGAGACACGTACGGCGTCGCGCCTGGTGACCCCGGGGGGTCACCGCCGAGTGACGCCCCTCTCACGCTGCAGCTTTCGCACCAGGGGCCCGGGCCGAAGCTGCGGAACGGCGTTCCCGCTGCTCCGGCACCCGGGGCGCGGAGCCCGGCGTAGGGCGGGGGCAGCCCCGAGACGGCCCGGCCCCGTACCCGGGGTGGCCGGGCGGATCCCCGGCCACCCCGGGCACCGCAGGAGCCTCAGCCCTGCGCCAGGCGCTTCTTCACGGCCGCGGCGACCCGGCCGCCCTCGGCGCGGCCCGCGACCTTCGGGTTCACCAGCTTCATCACGGCGCCCATGGCCCTGGGGCCCTCGGCGCCCGTCTCCCGCGCCTCCGCCACCGCCTCGGCGACCAGCGCCTCCAGCTCCTCGTCCGTGAGCTGCCGCGGCAGGTAGTCCGCGAGCACCTCGCCCTCGGCGCGCTCGCGCTCGGCCTGCTCCGTACGACCACCCTTGGCGAAGGCGTCGGCGGCCTCCCGCCGCTTCTTCGCCTCGCGCGTGATCACCTTCTGCACCTCGTCGTCGGAGAGTTCGCGCGCGGCGGTGCCGGCGACCTCCTCCTTGGTGATCGCGGAGAGGGTCATCCGGAGGGTGGCGGAGCGCAGTTCGTCGCGCTCCCTGATCGCTGCGGTCAGGTCGTCCTGCAGCCGGGACTTGAGCGTGGTCATGGCACCCGAGTCTGCCAGCAAGCCGCCCGGGCCGCCCACTGCATTCCGCCCGGCGGGCCGCGTGCCGCGCCTCCGGGCACCCGGTCCGGGCCCGGGCACCCGCTCGCGTGCTGCCGTGCTGTTGTGCTGCTGTGCTGCTGTGCTGCTGTGCTGCTGTGCTGCTGCCCGCGACCGTAAGCGCCTTACGGCCGAGGCCGCGGGCGTCCGGAGGACCCGCATGGCGGCCCCGGCAACGGTGGCCCGGGCCGGGGAGCCGGCCCCGGCGCCGGCGGGGACGTCGCTCCCGCGTCCGGACGGGCAGCAGGCGCAGGCGCCGCTCCCGGCCGAGGAGCCGCAGCGGGGCGCGGCCCGGGAACCGCGTCCGCCCCCGGTGCGGGGCCCGACCGCGCGTCCCGCCGCGGGTCCGGCGGTGGCCCCGGCCGGGGTGGCCGCCCCGAAGCGGCCCCCGGGCGCGGCCCGGGTACGGGCCCCGTGGCCTCCCCGGATCCCGGCCCGGGCCCCGACGCGGAATCCGGCCCCGCGGGCCGACCGGCCCCCGGCCTCGAAGAGGGCCCGAGACGCGGTGAGCGCTCCGGCCTCGGAGGAGGCTCCGGCTTCGGAGGCCCCGGCCTCGGACCGGCTCCGGGCCTCGGAGAGCCCCCCGACCTCGGACCGGCCCCCGCCTCCGGAGAGGCCCCCGGCCGGGAACCCGCCTCCCCCGCCCGCTCCGGCAACTCCCCGATCCGTGCCCGGAAGTCCGCGAGCAGGGCCTGGGCACGGGCCAGCCGCTCCGGGGAGTCCCATGCCTCCACCCAGGCCGCCAGCCGGTCGGCGATCTCCCGCGCCTCCGCCCGCCCGAAGCGTCCGGAGAGCGCCAGCGCCAGGCAGCGCGGGATGACGGCCTCGCGGTAGCGGAAGGCCTCCGGGTTCATCGCGCAGGGCAGCACCGCCCAGCGCTGGATCAGGTCGTCGGCGCGGGCGGCGGCCACGCCCGTACGGAACTGCACCGGCAGCTCGGAGACCAGCACGTCCAGGGAACCGTTGACGTTGCAGGACTCCCCCTCCTGCTCCGCGCGGGCCACGGCACGCTCGACGCAGTCCAGCCAGCGGTCGGCGTTCGCCGCGTCCAGGACGTGCGCGAAGACCTGGGGCGCGGCGGCAGCCAGCCGGAAGTGCAGGTCCTCGTCGTGCGGGTTCGCCCGCGCCCACTCCATCAGCGCGCCGAAGATCGTCTCGCTCATCAGCCGTTTGCGCAGGATCCACTTGCCCAGGTAGGTGAAGTCCCGGGTGGTGGAGTGGCTGCCGATCCAGGCGTCGGCGAGCGCGGTGGCGTCCTCCGGTATGCGTTCCCGGGGCAGCCGCTTGATGAGGGATCCCAGCACGAAGTCGGCGTCCTGCCGCGCCGGGTCGGCCCGCAGCCAGGCCAGTGCGGTCTCGACGGCCTGCTCCTCCTGAGTCGCGGTCAGGTCCGGGCGGCCGAGCAGCGGCGGCAGCACGAAGCTGGCGTCCATGGTGCCGCCGTGCTCCTGGAGCCAGCGCAACGCCTCCCGGACGGTGCGCCGTCCCTGCTCCGGGGTGAGCCCCTGGTGCCCGAGCAGTCGCCCGAGCATGAACTGCGCCTGCACCGAGTCCCGGTGGGCGGCGAGCCAGCGCAGCGCGCGCTCCAGCGCCTCGGACGCCTCCGCCGCCGGCAGTTCGGGCCGCTGCAGCAGCGGGATGAGCACGAAGTCGGCGGTGGCGAGCGTCCCGTGTTCGGCGCACCAGCGGAAGGCCAGGGCCGCGGCCTCCCGCGCCGGCTCGGGCGGCAGGTCGTCCCGGCCCAGCAGCGGCCCGAGCACGAACTGCGCCGCCACCTCGCCCTCGTGCTCGGCCGTCCAGCACAGGGCCGCCCGTACGGCCTCCGCCGCCGCCGCGGACGGTAGCGCGCGTTGCAGCAGCGGGCCGAGGACGTAGCGCGCGGCGCTCTGCGGGGCGTGATCCGCCAGCCACCGCAGCGTCGCCCCGGTCGCCTCGCGCGTCTGCTCCGGGGACAGGTCGGCGCGCAGCAGCAGCGGGCCCAGCACATGACCGGCCGTCGCCATCCCCGCGCGTCCGCGGAGCCAGGCGAGGGCGGCACGCACCACCACGGCGTACTGCTCGCCCGCCAGCTCCGGGCGGTACAGCAGCGGTCCGAGGACGTACTGTGCCGCGTCCGTGGTGTCGTGCTCGGTCAGCCAGTCGACCGCGGCCCGTACGGCCTCGCGGGACTGACGCTCCGTTTGGGCACGCTGCAGGACCGGCCCCAGCACGAACTGCGCCACCACAGCCCGCCCGTGCCCCTCCAGCCACGTCAGCGCGGCGTCCACGGCCACCTCGGCCTGCTCGGCCGTCAGTTCCGTACGTTGCAGCAGCGGACCCAGCACGAAGCTGGCGTCCAGCGCCCCCACATGGCGGGCCAGCCAGTGCAGCGCGGTGGGGACCAGCCGGGCGGCGCCCTCGTCGGAGAGGTGGCGCAGGCCGCGGTAGAGCAGGTGGCGGGCGCTCGCGTCGGAGCCGTGCTCCGTCAGCCAGGGGGTGACCACCGCGTGCCAGTGCCGCACCGCGGCCCCGGACCAGGGCGGACCGCTGCACACCGCCCCGAGCGCGTAGCCGCCGGTGTCCGGCTCGCCCCCGACGACCAGGCTGCCCAGCTCCGCTGCGTGCTCCCCGAACCAGGCGTCCAGCAGCGGCGAGACCGGCCCGGCGCGCTGCGCCAGCGTCAGGTCGTAGACGAGACGGCCCAGGTTGACCGCGAAGCGGCCGAAGGTGCGGGGCGTGGTGAGCCCGCCGGCGAGCAGTGCCGCCGTACCCGCGGCGTCCGGTTCCCGGCCGCGCTCGGGCAGCATCACGGACTCCACGAGCTGGTCGGCCACCACGTCGTGGGCGACGGTCAGCCGGCCGGCGTCCTCCTCCAGCCAGCCCAGCGAGACCAGGGTGGCGACCACCTCGTCCGCCTCGTCCGGGGCGGCGGGGGCGTACGGTGCGCCGGCATCGTGCGGGGCGTCCGGGCCGGGGGCACCATACGGACCGTCCGCCCCCTCGGCGCCCTGCGCGCCTCCGGCGGGGCCTCGCCCGTGGCCCGCCGGACCGGGGCCTCCCGGAGCGGGGCCTCCCGCACCATGGCCGCCCGCACCATGGCCGCCCGCACCTTGACCGCCCGGACCGGGTCCGCCCGCACCGGGGCCTCCCGGCCCGGGTCCGCCCGCACCGGTGCCGCCGCCCGGGGCGCCGCCGGCGTGCAGCGCCCAGGCGACGCCGGCCGGGT
>NZ_JACYHE010000089.1 GCF_021696945.1 Streptomyces sp. JJ36 | reverse complement strand
GGACGCGGCGCCGGACGCGGCGCCGGGCGCGGGCCGGGACGCAGCGGCGTCCGGCGAGGCACCCCCGGCCCGTGCCGGCTCGGCCCCCACGGGGAGGGCGGAAGCCGGGGCTCCGGCGGCCTCCGGCGACCGGACCTCACCCGCCGCCCGGGACCGCGCCGTCGCCACCGCGGACCGGGAGAGGTCCGTGGACGGGGGCCCGGCGGAGAAGGGCGACATCGCGCGGGAGAGCCCCACACCGGACCCCGCTGCGGGCCGGGCCACGCCTGCGGGGGACACCGACGACAGGCCCGCGACGGCGGGTGACGACAGGCCCGCGACGGCGGGTACCGACGGCGGCGCGGCCGCGAGACCCCGCTCCGGCGCCGGAGAGGCCGGCGGCCGGGCCGCCGAGCCCACGCGACGGCTCTTCGTGGCCCGTACGGTCGCCCTCGGCGCCACCACGGTGGCCGCCGCCACGGTCGGCGCGGGCGCCTACAGCGTCCTGAACGGCCCCTCCACCAAGCGGATCACCGTCCCGCTGCCCAGACTCCCGCGCCGCGCCCACGGTTACCGCATCGCCGTCGTCAGCGACATCCACCTGGGACCGGTCCTGGGCCGCGGTCACTCCCGCCGGGTGGTCGACGCCATCAACCGCACCCAGCCGGACCTGGTCGCCGTCGTCGGCGACCTGGTCGACGGCACGGTGGACGACCTGGGGCCGGCCGCCGAGCCGCTGGCCGACCTGCGCTCGCGGCACGGCTCCTACTTCGTCACCGGCAACCACGAGTACTTCGGCGACGCCCGCTCCTGGATCGAGCACCTCCGCGAACTCGGCGTCCACCCGCTGGAGAACGCCCGCCGCGAGCTGCCCGCCTTCGACCTCGCCGGGGTCAACGACCTCGCCGGCGAGGAGGAGGGCCAGGGCCCGGACTTCGAGGCGGCCCTCGGCGACCGCGACACCTCCCGCGCCTCCGTGCTGCTGGCGCACCAGCCCGTGCAGATCCACGACGCCGTCGACTACGGGGTCGGGCTCCAGCTCTCCGGCCACACCCACGGTGGCCAGCTCTGGCCGGGAAACCACCTCGCCGCCCTCGCCAACCCGACCGTCGCGGGCCTGGAGCGCTACGGCGACACCCAGCTCTACGTCACCCGCGGCGCCGGGGCCTGGGGCCCGCCGGTGCGCGTCGGCGCCGAGTCCGACATCACGGTGGTCACGCTGGCGTCGCGGGAGGCGTGACGAAGGCGGGGCCGTTCCGGGGCCTGACCGGGGCGCGTGGCGGTGTGCGGGGGTGCGGGGGTGTGGTGCGGGTGCCGCCAGGCTGTGCAGGCCGGGGCTGCCCCCCGGGGCCCGCCGCCTGCGGCCGGGGTGGTTGGGGGTTCTGGCCCGGTGCGGCAGGTCTCGTCGTTGCGGTCACTGCGTGGCGGGCTACGGGGGGAGGGGTGCCTCGCTGGGGCTCGTTCATGGTGCGGGCGCGGGTGGCCTGGTCGGCCGGGTTCACCCGCCAGCGACGGGGCCGGGCGGCGGGGCGGTCGGTGGCCGGTGACGGGGTTGCGGTGGCGGGCTGCTGCCGCGCTGTGCCTGAGCTTTCGTCTTCTCGCTCCGCTCGTTGCACGTGCGTGGCACTGCGCGGTCTGTCTGCGGGCCGTTCCGGAGTGGGGGTGCGCGCGGCCAGGGTTGTGCCGGAGGTTCGGTGGGGCGGGTCGAGCTGGGCGGGGCGGCATCCGCTTGTCCGTGCGGGGCCGGTCGGGGGTCGCCGGGGGCCTGCCCGCGTCGTGATCATGTACTGGTCCACTCATGAAATGCCCCCTATGTCCCTTTTCTTGACGGGGTCGCCCTGCTGTGAACCGGGATGTAAGGGGCCTCGCTGGGCGGCGCCTATTGCGGCATCGTCATGGGTCGTGCCCACTGGCGGCACTTACGCCTGGGCTCCGGGGTGCTCGCCGGGTGCAGGTCCGGCCTGCCGGGCTGTGGCGCGTGTCCTGCAGGTCGGGCGCCGGAAGCCCGGCCCTCACCTCCCCCGGGCTGACCCGGCGGATGCTCGGCGCCCGCCCGGCCGCAGCCCGGGTGCCCGGCCGCGCCGGCTCCCACCGGTTGCGGGTCGCGCGTACCCCCACTCCGGAACGGCCCGCAGCCGGACCCCGCACTGCCACCGGCGTGCAACGAGCGGAGCGAGAAGACGAAAGCTCAGGCACAGCGCGGCAGCAGCCCGCCAGGGCAACCCCGTCACCGGCTACCGACCGCCCCGCCGCCCGGCCCCGTCACAGGCGGGTGAACGCCGGCCGACCAGGCCACCCGCGCCCGCAGCATGAACGCGCCCCAGCAAGGCACCCCTCCCCCCCCGTAGCCCGCCAAGCAGTGACCCCGACCACCGACGACCCGCACCCGGCTCCGGCGCGTCGGCCCCGCCCTCCGGCTCGGCACCTGCCCCCGCCCACCGCCCACCTGCCCCTGCCCCCTACCCCTGCCCACGGCCACGCGTTGCCTTGACGTCGGCGGCAAGGTCTAGCGTTCTGGCATGCGCATCGGCGAACTCGCGGAGCGCGCGGGTGTCAGCACTCGCACTCTGCGCTACTACGAATTCCGCGGTCTGCTTCCTGCTCGTCGCGCGGTCAACGGATACCGCGTGTACGACGAGGACGACCTGCGGCAGGTGGAGCAGATCCGCGTGCTCCGGGACTTCGGGTTCGGGCTGGAGGACACCCGCCCCTTCGTGGAGTGCCTGCAGGCCGGCCATCCCGCCGGCGATTCCTGCCCGGCCGCGGTCCAGGTCTACCGGAGCAAGCTCGCCGAGCTCGACGCGCTGATGGAGGAACTGCGGACGGTGCGCGCCCAGGTGCGTGCACAGCTGGTCCGGGCGGAGGCGGAGCTGCCGGACGGGCCCGAGCCACGATGCCAGATGGAGGGATGACCATGAGCGGTACAGCGGGTGTGGGCGAGGTCACGGACGCCACTTTCGCCGACCGGGTGCGAGGGGCGGACGTACCGCTGCTGGTGAAGTTCACCGCGAGCTGGTGTGGTTCCTGCCGCCAGCTGGGCCCGGTGCTGAGTGCCGTCGCGGCGGAGGAGGAAGGCCGTCTCGAAGTGGTGGAGATCGATGTGGACTCCAACCCGGAGACGGCGGTGGCCTACGGTGTGCTGGCGATGCCGACGCTGATGCTCTTCGTCGGCGGGGAACCGGTGAAGTCCATGGTGGGCGCCCGGTCCAAGCGGCGGCTGCTCCAGGAACTCGAGGACGTCAGGCTCGAGGACGTCAGGTAGGCGGTGCGGCGGGGCGGTGAGCCCCGCCGCACCGGCAACCGTGCAGGGTGCGCCGGAGGTCTGCGTCAGCTCGACTGGGCCTCGTTGTAGAGGTTCTGGGCGTCGGCTCCGAAGTACGGGCCGAACATGTAGTTCGGCAGGAAGGTGTACTTGAAGCTGTTCACCGAGGACTGGAGCCCGGTGCCGGACCCCTCGTCGAACTGGGTGAACCAGGGCCCGCCGCTGGAGCCGCCGGTCATGTCGCAGTTCATGCCGTGGTCGTCGGAGAGCAGGAAGTCCCGGATGGTCGTCCCGCTGCAGTAGATGAACTTCTCGCCGTCGTACGGGTCGGCGGCGGGGAAGCCGAAGGCGTACATGTCGCGGTTGTAGCCGGTGTTGAAGGCCAGTCCCTGGCCGCCGACGACGTCGGTGAGGAGCTGCCCGCCCAGCGGGTTCACCACTGCGGCTCCGACGTCGTAGTTCATGTCCTCGCTCGCCGACCACTGCGGCGTGGCCAGGGTCTCGGCGGCCGTCCACTCGCCGTACGGCGCCTGGCCGTCGTGGTAGCCCGGCACGAAGACCCAGTCGGTGTGCCAGCTCCCCTCCAGCTTCACGCAGTGCCCGGCCGTCATGACCGTGCTCTTGTTGGCGCTGGTGACGGCGTTGCCGGAGCAGGAGGCGGTGCGGCCCTGGTAGGTGAAGAACACCCGGCCTGCGGTGGCGACGACGTCGCCACCGCCGGTCCAGGGGCCACCGCCCTGCGGGAAGGCCATCGGGGTGGCCGTCTCGCTGGGGGCGGCCGTCGGGGCGACGGTCTGCTTCTCGCCACGCGGCACCGCGCCGGAGACCTCGCCGCGTTCGGCCTCGAGGAGGTCGAGCGGGGTGGCCGAACGCATCCGTTCCGGCGTCCAGAAGTCGCGCGTGCGCTGCTGCTCCGCGGCCGACTGGGCGGCCGGGTGGGTGGCGGCGGGCGCTGGGGACGGCGGGGGAGCGGCGGTGGCGGCACCGGCCTGCAGGGCGGTGGCGACGAGGGCGCCGACGGAGAGCAGGGCGCCGAGTGCGGTCCGGGTCGTGCGGCTGCGTCTCACGCGTTACTCCTTCTGCGACGGCCGCGCCGGTGGGCGCGGCGTGTGTGGGGAGCGGACCGCCGGGGTTCGGGCGGTCCGGGCAGACGAGTGGTGCGGATGCGACGTGCTCTGCGGTCCGGCGGTACGGGCGTCGCGGCGGCCGTCCGGGTGCCGCCGCCGGCCGTACCGCCGGTACAGGAAGCGTGCCACCGGACCCGGCAAAGCGTCAGGGGCACGACAACCCGCGGGTAGATTTGGCCGAAACGCGGCGGTCCCGCACCCCCTGGCGGGGATGCGGGACCGCAGGGTTCCGCAGCGTTCGGTACGGGCGTCGCGTGCCCGGCGGCGCGATGCGCTCAGCAGCGGCGCCGCGCGCTCAGAAGCGGCGGGTGATCAGCGCGCGCTTGACCTCCTGGATCGCCTTGGTGACCTGGATGCCACGCGGGCAGGCGTCCGTGCAGTTGAAGGTCGTACGGCAGCGCCAGACGCCCTCGCTGTCGTTGAGGATCTCCAGGCGCTGCTCACCCGCCTCGTCCCGGGAGTCGAAGATGAAGCGGTGCGCGTTGACGATCGCCGCCGGGCCGAAGTACTGCCCGTCGTTCCAGAACACCGGGCACGACGAGGTGCACGCGGCGCACAGGATGCACTTGGTGGTGTCGTCGAAGCGCTCGCGGTCCTCGGCGGACTGGTACCGCTCGCGGGTCGGCTCGTTCCCGGAGGTCACCAGGAACGGCATGACGTCCCGGTAGGCCTGGAAGAACGGCTCCATGTCGACCACCAGGTCCTTGAGGACGGTGAGGCCCTTTATCGCCTCGACGGTGATCGGCTTCTTCTCCGGGCTCAGGTCCTTGATCAGCGTCTTGCACGCCAGCCGGTTCCGGCCGTTGATGCGCATCGCGTCCGAGCCGCAGATGCCGTGTGCGCAGGAGCGCCGGAAGGTCAGGGTGCCGTCCAGCTCCCACTTGATCTTGTGGAGGGCGTCGAGGACCCGCTCCTTGGGGTCGATCTCGACCTGGAAGTCCTCCCAGACCGCCTCGGCCGACACCTCCGGGTTGAACCGGCGGATCCGGAAGGTCGCCGTGACCAGGTGCGAGGCGACCTCCTTGGCGTCCGCCTCGGCCGTCTTGTCCATGACGGGGGTGCTCATCAGTACTTACGCTCCATCGGCTGGTAGCGGGTCTGGACGACCGGCTTGTAGTCCAGCCGGATCGACTCGGTGCCGTCGTCGCCCACCTCGCGGTACGCCATGGTGTGGCGCATGAAGTTGACGTCGTCGCGGTTGGGGTAGTCCTCGCGGTAGTGCCCGCCGCGGGACTCCTTGCGGGCGAGCGCCGAGACCGCCGTCACCTCGGCCAGGTCGAGCAGGTTGCCCAGCTCGATGGCCTCCAGCAGGTCGGTGTTGAACCGCTTGCCCTTGTCCTGGACGCTGACGTTCCTGTAGCGCTTGCGGAGCTGGCCGATGTCCTCCACGGCCTCCTTCAGCGTCTGCTCCGTGCGGAACACCATGACGTTGCGGTCCATGGTGTCCTGGAGCGCCTTGCGGATCTCCGTCACCCGCTCGCTGCCGGTGGAGTCCCGCAGCCGCTCCACCTGCTCGACGACCTGGTGCTCCGGCTGCTCCGGCAGCTCCACGAAGTCGGCGCCGGCCGCGTACTCGGCGGCCGCGATGCCGGCCCGGCGCCCGAAGACGTTGATGTCCAGCAGCGAGTTGGTGCCCAGCCGGTTGGCGCCGTGCACGGAGACGCAGGCGACCTCGCCGGCCGCGTACAGGCCCGGCACCGGAGTGGTGTTGTCGGCCAGCACCTGGCCGCGCACGTCCGTCGGGATGCCGCCCATCGCGTAGTGCGCGGTGGGCTGGATCGGGATCGGGTCGGTGTACGGCTCGATGCCCAGGTACGTACGGGCGAACTCGGTGATGTCCGGCAGCTTGGCGTCGAGCTGCTCCGGTGGCAGGTGGGTCAGGTCCAGGAAGACGTGGTCCTTGTCCGCGCCACAGCCGCGGCCCTCCCGGATCTCGGTGTAGATCGCGCGGGAGACGACGTCACGCGAGGCCAGGTCCTTCATCACCGGGGCGTACTTCTCCATGAAGCGCTCGCCGTCCCGGTTCCGCAGGATGCCGCCCTCGCCGCGGGCGCCCTCGGTGAGCAGGATGCCCATCTTCCAGATGCCGGTCGGGTGGAACTGGAAGAACTCCATGTCCTCCAGCGGCAGCCCCCGCCGGTACGCGGCGGCCTGCCCGTCGCCGGTGAGGGTGTGGGCGTTCGAGGAGACCTTGAAGAACTTGCCGTTGCCGCCGGAGGCGAAGACGACCGCCTTGGCCCGGAAGACGTGGATCTCGCCGGTGGCCAGCTCGTACGCCACCACGCCGGCGGTCTTCTTCACGCCCTCGGACTCGCTGAGCAGCAGGTCCAGGACGTAGAACTCGTTGTAGAACTCCACGCCCTCCTTGACGCAGTTCTGGTACAGCGTCTGGAGGATCATGTGACCGGTGCGGTCGGCCGCGTAGCAGGAGCGGCGCACCGGGGCCTCGCCGTGGTTGCGGCTGTGACCGCCGAACCGGCGCTGGTCGATGGTGCCGTCCGGGGTCCGGTTGAAGGGCAGGCCCATCTTCTCCAGGTCCAGGACCGAGTCGATGGCCTCCTTCGCCAGGATCTCGGCGGCGTCCTGGTCGACCAGGTAGTCGCCGCCCTTGATGGTGTCGAAGGTGTGCCACTCCCAGTTGTCCTCCTCGACGTTCGCGAGGGCGGCGGCCATGCCGCCCTGGGCGGCGCCGGTGTGGGAGCGGGTGGGGTAGAGCTTGGTGAGCACCGCCGTGCGGCTGCGCTTCGTCGCCTCGATGGCCGCGCGCATCCCGGCGCCGCCGGCGCCGACGATGACGGTGTCGTACTTGTGGATCTTCATGACGGTTACCTCAGCCCCGGCTTCAGCGGATGTTCGGGTCGAAGGTGAAGATCACCAGCGTGCCCAGCAGGATGGTGAACACCGTGGCGGTGTAGAGCAGCATCTTCAGCCAGAAGCGGGTGTTGTCCCGCTCGGCGTAGTCGTTGATGACGGTGCGCAGGCCGTTGGCGCCGTGCAGCATCGCCAGCCAGAGCATGATCAGGTCCCACGCCTGCCAGAACGGGGACGCCCAGCGTCCCGCGACGAAGGCGAAGCTGATCCGGGACACGCCGCCGTCCACCACGAGCTGGATCACCAGGTGGCCGATCACCAGGGCGACCAGCACGATGCCGGACAGCCGCATGAAGATCCAGCCGTACAGCTCGAAGTTGGTGCGCGTCGACTTCGGGGTCTTGCGGGTGCGGGCCCGGGGCGGCTCGATCACCGGAGCCGGGTTGTCCGGCCCGTAGCCGGAGCTGCCGCCGGTCATCTCGATTTCAGTGGCCATCTCGATCAGCTCCCGAACAGCTCGCGCAGCGTGTGTTCCAGGACGGGGTAGAAGGCGCCGGCCATCAGGACGGCCCAGATGCCCATCACGGTCCACAGCATCTGCTTCTGGTACTTCGCGCCCTTCGACCAGAAGTCCACGGCGACGACCCGCAGGCCGTTCAGGGCGTGGAAGAGCACGGCGGCGACGAGGCCGTACTCCATGAGGTTCACGAGCGGCGTCTTGTACAGCGCGATCGTCTCGTCATACGCCTCCGGGGAGACGCGGACGAGCGCGGTGTCCAGGACGTGCACGAACAGGAAGAAGAAGATGAGGACGCCGGTGACTCGGTGAGCCACCCAGGACCACATTCCTTCCCGGCCGCGGTACAGCGTTCCAGCCGGCACGGAAACAACCCTCCGGGAGCGGGATCGGGGCCTGCCGCCATCTTCCACTCGAGCAACGCGGGCGGTGTCGGTCGGGCCCGGCCGGGTACGGTCCACCGGCCTTCGCCATCGTAGCGACGCCGTTCCGGCCTGCCGGTACGGGGGTGTGCAGGTGTGATGTATCCGTCACGCATCCGGGGCCCGCGCCGGGAACCCCGCCCCGGGCCCGCCGGGATCACCGGCCGTGCCGGGGTCGGCCTCGTCTCCGGGGCCGCCGTCGGGGCACCCACCCGCCGGGTCGCGCGCGCCGCCGGCTCACGGCACCGGGACCGGTCCGGTGAGGAGACGCGTCAGCCGCTCCCGGGCCAGCAGCCGCAGCTCCTCGGCCACCACCTCGCGCTCCCGCTCCGGGGTGTGGCCCAGACGGGTGCGCAGGGCGAAGAGTGCCTGGTCGAGGCGCTCCTCCGGCGGGTGGGAGGCCAGGCTGACCACGAAGGCGTGGCCGAACCGCGCCTCGTACGCCGCATGCGCGGCCCGCAGCGCGGTGTGCGCGGCGAGCGCGGCCGGTCCCCGGGTCAGCGGGTGGTGGGACGACTCGGCGGTGAGCGCCTCGGAGAGATCGGCGGGCGTCATGTCGTAGCCCGCCTCGTCGGCGGCGGCGAGCAGGGCGTCCGGGTCGGGGTAGGGCCGGTGCGCCACCAGCCGGCGTGCCCAGCGGGTGCTGCCGCAGCAGTCCAGCAGGGCCCGCTCGGCCTCCTCCGGAGCGGCGGCGTTCAGCCGGTCCAGCGGGGCCGGGGCCGGTCCCGGGCGGGGCGGCACGGGCGGCGGAGCGGCGTCCGCGGGGGTCTCCGGGGCCGCTCCCGGCTCCGGAGACGTGGCCGGGGCTGCCGGTGCGGCCGGGGCGGGTGGCGTGACGTGCAGGGTGTCACCGGGGTCGCCGGGGGCGCCGTTGCGCGGCGGATGCAGACGCATGGGCTCCTCGGGGGGGTGGCGGGACGGTGCGTGGCCCTGGCGGGCCCTGACGGGACCTGTGGCGGGACCTGGGACCTGACGGGGACGGGGCAGGACGTGGGGACGCGCGGGCGGCAACCCCGTTCACGGTAACGGAGGGTGAAGATCCGTGTCCGACGTGTGCGCGAATCTCACCCGTACGGGAGGGGTGTCGCACAAGCGATTGACGCCGCGGTGCGCGCGCCCGGCCGCGCCGCGGGGACGCAGCAACGGTCCCGATTTTCACTCGTACGTGCGGGTAGGGCGACTCCGACGGACGGACACCCTCCCGGAAGGTCAATACCGTAGGCCCATGCGACGCAATCGGCGAAACGCCCTGATCGCGGGGGTGGCCGCGCTCTGCGCGGTGGTGCTGGCAGTGACCCTCCTCACCCTGGGCGGCGACGGCGGCGACGGCGAGCCCGCCGCCGGCGAGTCGACCCCGGCCTCCCCGCACTCCCCGACCGCCACCCTGCCCCAGCGGCTCGGCCCCGCGCCGGTCTCCGTCCCCTCCGTACGGAAGTGGCAGGCCACCCGCGGACCGGGCTGGAAGCCCGGCGAGGACGCCCGCGTCGTCACCGCCGACGACGCCCTCACCGACGAGGCCCGGCTGCTCGCCCGCGAGCTGGACCTCTCCCACGCCGACGGCCCGGCCCGGCAGGGCGACGTCGAGCTGCGCCTCGCCGAGGGCTCGGAGCTCAGCCGCGAGGCGTACGTCCTCACCAGCAAGAACGGCCGGGTCCGCATCTCCGGCTCCGCCGAGGCCGGCGTCTTCTACGGCACCCGCACCCTGCTCCAGACCGTCCGCGCCCAGGGCCGCTTCGCCGACGGCGTCGTGCGGGACGAACCCGCCCGCGCCCAGCGGGGCCTGATGCTGGACATCGCCCGCAAGCACTTCAGCGCCGACTGGATCAAGGCCCGCATCCGGGAGATGGGCGACCTCAAGCTGAACCAGCTCCAGCTCCACCTCTCCGACGACCAGGCGTTCCGCGTCGCCAGCGACACCCACCCGGAGATCGTCTCCGACCCGCACCTCACCAAGAAGCAGGTCCGCGAGATCGTCGACCTCGCCGCCTCCCGGCACATCACCGTCATCCCGGAGATCGACTCGCCCGGCCACCTCGGCGCCGTGCTCGACGCCCACCCCGGTTTGCAGCTGCGCACCGCCGCCGGGGAGCCGGTGCAGGGCGCCATCGACATCTCGAAGCCCGCCGCCGGCCGGCTGATCGACGAGCTGTTGCGGGAGTACGCCGGGCTCTTCCCCGGCCGCTGGTGGCACCTGGGCGGCGACGAGTACCGCGCCCTGATGGCCGAGAACCCCGAGGCGACCTACCCCGGGCTGGCCGCCGCGGCCCGGGAGCGCTTCGGCTCCGGCGCGGACATCGCCGACCTCGCCACCGCCTGGCTCAACGACCGCGCCCGCACCGTGCGCGCGGAGGACAAGCTGCCGCAGGTGTGGAACGACGGCATGCACGAGGGCGGCGAGGTCCGGCCCGGCAAGCCCCGGCAGGTGGCCTACTGGACCGGCAAGGAGATCGGCGCCCGGCCGCCCGTGGACTACCTCCGCGAGGGCTGGGACATGATCAACTTCAACGACGAGTACCTCTACTACGTCCTCGGCGAGCCCAACGAGTTCACCTACCCCACCGGCGAGCGCATCTACGAGCAGTGGACCCCCGCCGTGCTCCGCGGCACCGAGCCCGTCCCGGAGGAGTTCTCCGGCCCGGACCGCATCCTCGGCGGCCGCTTCGCCGTCTGGTGCGACCTCGCCGACTCCCAGACCCCCGCCCAGGTCGCCGCCGGCATCCGCCTGCCGCTGGCCGCCACCGCCCAGAAGCTCTGGGACCCGCGGAAGCCGGACGCCGGCTGGAAGGAGTTCACCACCCGCTACGAGGAGGTCTCGGTGGGGCGGTGACCGGGCACGGGAGCCGCACCCGGCCGGGCGGGTGCGTACCCGCCCGGCCGGCGGTGGTCAGCCGATGCGGACGCCGATGTGCGGCTGCCCGGCCGTGGGGAGGCCGAAGGCGGTCGCGGTGAGGGCACGGGCGCCCGTGGTGGTGAGCTGTTCCCCCGAGGACGGCAGCACGACGAGCGCTCCGTTGCCGCCGTTCTCGTTCCCCGCGGCGATGGTGAGGTCGTCCTTGCCGTCGCCGTCGAGGTCGGACAGGAGGAGCCGCGAGCCGAAGTCGTCCCCGGTCTCGTTGGCGCCCGGTACGCCGGCGGTGCCCTGGTGGAGGATCTGGGTCTCGTTGGTGAGGCCGATGGAGGCGCCGTACGACACCCGGACGAACCCCGCGTCGGTGACGGGGTCGATGTCCTCGCGCGGGTCGCCGACGGCCAGGTCGTCATAGCCATCGCCGTCGATGTCGCCGACGGCCAGCGCCGAGCCGAAGCGGTCGTCGCTGTCCGCCTCGCCCTCCACCCCGAACTGGTGCTGGTCGATCGTGTACCGGCGGTCGTGGTCCAGGCGCCAGGCGGGGTCGCTCTGGCTCTCCGGGGCGCCGGGGGTCACGGTGTACTCGCCGCCGCCGTCGCCGCGCCGTGCGGTGACCAGGTCCCCGTAGCCGTCGCCGTTGAAGTCGGCGAAGGCGGAGGCGTAGTCGTACTGGCTGCCGACGCTCCCCAGCTGGTCCAGCCGAGCGTGCCGTCCGTCGCGCCGCTCACCCAGAGGGTGGAGTGGCTCACCAGCAGGTCGTCGGCGCCGTCACCGGTGAGGTCCCCGGCGGTCAGGGCGTCGACCTCGAAGTTGTAGGTGTTCAGGGAGCCGAGCGGGTGGGTGCCGCCGGTGCCTCCGGAGGCCGTCATGCCGCCCGCGTACAGCCACCCCTGGGCCGAGGAGTTCCCGGTGGCCAGGTCCGTGCGCCCGTCTCCGTCGAAGTCCCCCGCGGCCAGCGCCCGTCCGTGGGCGTCATGGTCGAACCGGCCGGGTTCGGACAGCGTGGTGGCCCCCGACAGTCCCTCCGGTGAGCCCCAGACGAGCTGCACCAGCCCGGCGTCGTTGTCCCCGGTGACGTCCTCGCCCGAGGTGCCGACAGCGACGTCCGCGTAACCGTCGCCGTTGAAGTCGCCCACCGCCAGGCCCGCGCCGAAGTGGTCGTCCACCTCGGGGACTCCGGGCACTCCGGGACTGCTCTGGCTGAGTACCGTCCGCGCGGCCTCGGTGGCGCCGGCCCCGTCCGGGGACCCGTACGCCACGGTCAGCGCCCCGGCACCGCTCTGCCCGTCGATCACGGCGTCCGGGGCGGAGGCGACGAGGTCACGGAAGCCGTCGCCGTCGAAGTCGCCGTGCAGGCCCGAGCCCGCGGCGGCCCCGGTCTGCGCGGCGGGCGCCGCCATGGCCGGGGACACGAACGCGCCTCCGGCGAGCGCGGCGAGTGCGGTGGTGGCGAGGATGCGGTGCTTGCGTCTGAACATGCAGGTCCCCCTGGGGTACGGGTGATTCACGGACGGGGCTTCCGGTGTACGGAAGGTTCACGGACGGGGCTTCCGGGACAGCTCCGCCGAACAGGTCGCGCGGCCGAACTCGCCGAAGGCGGTGGCCCGCTGCCGGTGCTCGCCGCGGACGGCGAGAGCGCACTGCGCCCGGCCGCCGTCCTCGCCCAGGACGATCGACACCCGGGCCGGGCCGCTCTCGGGGTCGACCTCGAGGTTCTTGGTCCAGGGCAGCCGGACGGACTGCTCCCGGCCCGCCGGCGCCCCTGCGGCACCGGAGTTGTAGGTGAGGGTGGCCGTGCCCTCGCCGGTGACCTCGTAGGTCACGGCCACGGTCTCGGGTTCGGGTGCGGAGGTCTCGCCGGAGCCGATGCCCAGGACGACGGCGGCGCCGACCGCAGCGGCGGCCGCCAGGACGCCGGCCCCAGCGAGAAGTCTGGAGCGGTGCCTGCGCAGGACGGCCGCTCGTGGCCGGTCGCCGGTGCCCTCCGCGTGCTCGGCGTCCGGTGCGGGCGGGGAGTCGGAGCCCTGTCCGGCGCCGTCG
Organism: Streptomyces sp. JJ36; assembly: GCF_021696945.1. Classification (GTDB taxonomy): domain Bacteria; phylum Actinomycetota; class Actinomycetes; order Streptomycetales; family Streptomycetaceae; genus Streptomyces. The sequence continues at coordinate 10,330 of NZ_JACYHE010000089.1, read as the reverse complement.
GTCCCCGCCTCCGGCTCCGTCCCGCCGGCCCGGCCCGGCGCGTCAGCAGTGATCCCGTCGCTCGCTCCGCCGGTCCCCGGACACCCGCCGTCGGCCTTTCCGGAAGGTGGTTCCGCAGGCTCCCGGTCGGCTTGCGGAATACCGGCGACGGAGCGCTCCGCCTCCTCTGAATTCCGCGCGTTACCCATTCCCGTCTCCCTCGAAACCCTGATTCCGGAGGTACTTCCTGCCTGTTTCCGGGGGTCCCCGGATTCCAAACGGAAGGGTTATACCCGACGGCCCTCCGCCTTGTCATCCGCACGGCGATGTCGCCATATGCCCGTTATCGGCGACCGGTTGACGGCGACACGTCGCTGTGCGTAGAACCTCTGTCACCACAACGAAAGCGTCGCTCGGAGCGACGTATCTCTTGGCGGACCCCCTGGCCAGGGGCTCCCCCTGGAGGCGCGTCGCCGCGTTTCCGTGTGTCGCCGGAAGTCGTGGCGTGTCGTGTCCCCGGGCCGTACGGGATTTCTCGTGCGGTGAATTCGGCATGCCCTTCTGCGTGCATTCTCGCTGATGCGCGGAAGGCAGCCGGGAGAGAAGTGGATATGAAGGTCCGGTACCGCAGATTCCTCTCCTGCCTGGCGATGTCCGCGGTCCTCAGCACGCTGCTGCCGCAGGTCGCCTACGCCGCTCCCGACACGGGAGACGACGACACCGGTGTCGTGGACACCGTCAAGGGCTGGTTCTCCGACGACGAGGACGACTCCCACCGGGCCGATCCACCCCACGACGACCGGAAGGGGCTGCCCAGCCGGGACAAGCTCCCGCCGGGCAAGAACGCTCCGAAGGCCGAGCGGGTCAAGGAACTGACGTCGAAGCGCACCCCGAACGCGCGCTTCTGGCAGCTCGACGACGGCCGGGTCCAGGCCGAACTCTCCACCGTCCCCACCGCTTACAAGACGGCCGAGGGCGACTGGAAGAAGATCGACACCGCCGTCCGGGCGAGGCGTCACCAGGGCTTCACCCATGCCAACACCACCAACCTCGCCCGGACCTCCTTCGGCGACAGCGCGAAGCGGCTCGTCCGCTTCGCCGGGGAGGGCGGCCGTGCGGTGACGTTCGGCCTCGAGAACGCGCGGGGCGCGACGCTGAAGCCGGAGGTCGACGGCGACACCGTCGTCTACACCGACGCCGTGGCAGGGGCCGACCTGACCTACCGGGTGGGCCGCGGCCGGCTGAAGGAGGACATCACCCTCGACAAGCGCCCGGACGGCCCGGTCTCCTTCACCTTCACCCTGGACACCGACGGCCTGAAGCCGAAGGCGCGCAAGGACGGCTCGATCGTCTTCCGCGCCCCGCGCTCCGGCGACGAGGTCATGGTGATCCCCGCGCCGTACATGACGGACGCGAAGAAGGTGGCCGCGTCCCCGTACGAGCACGCCTACAGCAGGGACGTCACCCAGAAGCTGACCCGCAAGGGCGAGAACTGGCAACTCACGGTCACCCCGGACCCGGAGTGGCTGCTGTCGGAGAAGCGGCGGTACCCGGTCGTCATCGACCCGACGATCACCGTGATGCCCCTGGACGCGCAGGCCCAGGACGCCATGGTGCTGTCGGACCAGCCCGCAGTGAACTTCGGTGGAGCCTGGAACCTCTCGGTCGGCCGCTACAACGGCGGCGTCGCACGCTCGCTGCTGAAGTTCCCGCTCGACGAGATCCCGGCCGGCGTGGACGTCGACGCGGCCCGGCTCGAGGTCTACTTCGACCAGGCGCACACCGACGGCAACACCGACGTGCTGGTCAAGGCGCACCGTGCGACCGGGGCCTGGGACGAGTCCACGGCCACCTGGGACAACACCAGCGGCCTGCTGGGCGAGCGCTCCGCCAACAGCGTCATGGTCGACAACGGCGACCCGGAGACCGCGGCGAGCGGCACGTGGCCCCAGTCGACCTCGTCCCTGACCGCGGACGCCATCGGTGACGACTACCAGTACAACAAGAACAGCACCGGCGGGGAGAGCTACACCTGGCAGCCGGAGATCACCGAATCGGGCACCTACCGGACGTACGTGCACTACGTTCCGGCCTTCGACCGCGCCACCAACGCCCCCTACACCGTCCACCACGACGGGGGCAGCAAGAGCTACACCGTGGACCAGTCGGCCGGATCCGGGGGCGAGTGGCAGACCCTGGGCAACTACGAGCAGCTCTACTACCAGCGCGGCACCAAGGCCAAGGTCGTCCTGGACGACACCCCGGCCTCCTCCGACACCGCCGTCATCGCTGACGCGGTGCGGGTGGTCAACCCCGCGCAGATCTGGAAGAACGCGGCCGAGTACAGCGAATGGCACAAGTTCCCGGTCAAGGACACCGTGCAGCAGTGGGTCGACGGCACCCACACCAACCACGGCTTCGTCCTCAAGGCCAAGCACGAGGACTCCGCAGGGCCCCTGGGCGGTCCGCGCTACGAGTCGGCGCACGCCACGGCCTACGGCGGTGAGATCGCCAACTACCCCCGCCTGACCGTCACCTACGGCAAGGTGGGCACCGCGCTCGACTCGCCGACCGTCGTCCACGGCACCGGCCCGGAACTGCACTGGGACGCGTACGAGAACCGCACGGGCGACCCGGGCGACGAGATCGTCGAGTACCAGATCCACCGCTCCAGCCAGCAGGACTTCACCCCGTCGGCCGCCACCCTGGTGGCGCCGGTGGAGAAGAGCGCCACCAGCTTCACCGACACGACGGCCGTACCGACACCGGACAGCTACAACCAGGGCGAGATCGGGAAGTCGTACTTCTACCAGATCGCCGTCAAGACGAAGAGCGGCGAACTCCTCGGTTCGCCCACGCGCATCGTCGGCATCCCCAAGGCCGGCCGGACCATGAAGATCATCCAGGCCGGGCAGACCGACACCACCCTGTCCAGCGCCGACCCGGACACCAACCTCGACGACCGGCCCAGCTACGGGGAGCCGCAGACCTGGCTCGAGGTGGGCAACTACGGCACCTACGGCACCACCCGTGCCGTACTGGACTTCCCCACCGCGGACATCCCCGACAGCGCGACGGTGATCAAGTCCACCTTCTACATGTGGGCGCACCGCACGTTCACGCAGTCGGACGGCGCCGTCTACAACCTGCACCCCCTGAACCGGGGTTTCGACGAGCAGACGGCGACCTGGAACAACGCCGACACCACCACCCCCTGGAGCAACCCCGGCGGTGACTACAGCTCCGTCATCTCGGACTACACGCCCCAGTGGAGCAATGACGTCGGCCGCCACTGGTGGGACGCCACCTCGCTCACCCAGTCCTGGGTGGACGACCCGGCCGGCAACAAGGGCGTCATGGTCAAGCTGGCCGACGAATCGGCGTCCGGGCCGCAGGAACGCACCATGTTCCTGTCCGCCGAGGGTCAGGACAAGCAGCTCCGTCCCTATCTGCAGGTCATCTACGTCGACGCCACCGCGGACAACACCTACTACGCGCCGCAGACCCCCTCCCGCATGATCCCCGGTGACACCAGCACCGTGGACGTGACCCTGACCAACACCACCGGCGGCACCTGGACGGCGGCCGACCACGAGCTGTCCTACCGCTGGGCGCTCCCCGACGGCACCGACGCCACCACCGGCGGCAACCAGATCGCCACGGCCCTTCCGGCCGGCACCTCGCTGGCGCCGGGCGAGTCGGTCACCGTGCAGGCGCAGGTGAAGGCGCCCATCAACTCCACCGCGGGCAACAAGCGCACGGACTACGTGCTGACCTGGGACGTGCGAAACAAGAGCACGGGCGCCTGGGTCTCCGGCAGCGACGGCATTCCCGGCCTGGCGCAGGACGTGGCGGTGGAGGAGCCGACCTCCAACCAGCTCGGGCTGGAGTCGTTCTACTCCTACGCGGGCAAGAACACCGGCGCCGGGTCGACGGTGATGAACAACCTGTACGCGGGCAACAACGTCTGGTCGTACAACGCCTTCACCAACCCCGGCCGCGGGCTGTCCACCTTCGCCCGCTTCTCCTACAACTCCCTGGACACCTCCGACACCGTCCTCGGGCACGGCTGGTCGGCGCAGCTCGCGGCGCCGCTGCGCTCGGGTGCGGCGCTGGACTTCCACCCGAACCCGAACCCGACCGAGGTCACCCTCCCGGACGGGGACGGCACCTCGCACACCTTCACCTGGGACGAGACGAACCAGGTGTGGGAGGCGCCGGCGGGTGTGCACTATCTGCTGGAGCAGAAGCCGGGGGTGGACTGCAAACCGTCGGCGGACGGTGATCCGCGGGCGTGGTCGATGACGCGGCCGGACAGGACGCGGTTCTTCTTCGACTGCGACGGCTATCTCACCGCGATCACCGACAAGAACGGCAACACCCAGACGTACACCTACGAGGAGCGCAAGTCCCGCAACAAGCCGGTCAAGTTCCTGCGGTACCTCACCGACCCGGCGGGCCGGCAGTCGCTGACGGTCGACTATTACGCCAAGGGTGACGACTACACCTACATCGACGACACCGGCACCGAGCAGTCGGACACCAACCTCACCAACCCGAAGATCATCGACCACATCCGGTCGATCACCGACATCTCCGGGCGGAAGGTGACCTTCGTCTACACGGCGAAGGGCCTGATGGCGAAGCTGACCGACGGTGCCGGCTCCGCCCAGCCGAAGGTGTTCCGCTTCACCTACGACGCCACCCAGGGCAACAAGAACGTCAAGCTGGTCGAGGTCACCGACCCGCGGGGGAACGCCACCGCGTTCGACTACTACGACCCGAGCGAGGGCGAGGACCCGGCCTGGCACTGGCGGTCGCAGACCATCACCGACCGGCTGGGCCACGACACCGGCTTCGCCTACACCGACCCGGACGGCACCTCCGGCTCGGTGATCCGGACCGACGTCACGGACGCCGAGGCGCACACGACGACGTACGTGCAGGACGGGTACGGCCGTCCGACGCAGATCACCAACGCCCAGTCGGAGACGACGAAGCTGTCGTGGGACGCGGAGAACAACGTCACCCGGCTGGAGGAGGCCAACGGCGCGGTCACCACGTACGCGTACGACCCCAAGACCGGCTACCCGACCGAGACCAAGGACGCCGAGGCCAACGCGAACGGCACCGCCGGCACCACGCTGACGTACGCCACCTCGCTCAACGGCCATGTCGCCGACCTCTGGCAGAAGACCTCGCCGGAAGGCCGCACCTGGCAGTTCGGCTATGACAGCTACGGCAACCTGACCTCGGTCACCGACCCGAAGGGCGTCGCCACCACCACGACGGGCGACTACACCACCACCTACGCCTACGACTCCCACGGCCGGCTGACCGAGGCCACGGACGCAGGCGGCAACACCACCACCCACAGCGACTTCGGGCCCACCGGCTATCCGAAGACGATCACCGACGCGCTCGGCCACTCCTCGACGTACGTCTACGACGAGCGCGGCCAGGTGCTGGAGGCCGTCGACGCGCTGGGCAAGAAGACGACCCAGACGTACGACGTCTTCGGGCGGCCGCTGGAGTCGACGGTCCCGAAGGACCAGGACGCCGGCGAGTTCCTCACCACCCCGGCGCCCGTGTACGACGCAAACGACAACGTCACCCAGGCCACGGCCCCGAACGGCGCGGTCTCCACGGCCACCTACGACGCCGCCGACCAGATCACCGCGGCCACGGCCCCGAAGGACACCCCGACCGGGGACGAGCGGAGGACGACCTATGCCTACGACAAGGTCGGCAACCTGCTCACCACGGTCGAGCCCAAGGGCAACCTGACCACTGCCACCGGCGACTACACGACGACGCACGCGTACGACGCGATCTACCAGCTCACCTCGGTCACCAACGCCCAGGGCGACCGGATCACCTACACCTACGACAACGTCGGGAACGTCACCAAGGTCGTCGACCCGCGCAAGGACGACACCGCCGACCCGGACGACTACACGACCACGACCGCCTACGACCTGAACCACCGGGTCACCTCGGTCACCGACGCCGCCGGCCACAGCACCTCGCGGACGTACGACAAGGACGGCCTGGTCCTCTCCACCACGGACGCCGAGGGCAACACCACCCGGATCTCGTACGACGAGCGCGGCAAGCCCACCGAGGTCAAGGTCCCGCACAGCAAGGACGGCTCCGGGAACATCACCTACCGGACCACGCGCTTCGCGTACGACCAGGTGGGCAACCGGACCAAGGTCATCTCGCCGCGCGGCGTGCAGACCACCGGGGACGACCAGGACTTCGTTTCCGAGACGGTCTACGACGCGCTGAACCGGCCGAAGGAGCAGATCCAGCCCTACGACCCGGACGACGCGCGCTACCACACCCCGGTCAAGACGATCACCTCGTACGACGCGGTCGGCCGGGTGAGCAAGACCTCCATGCCGCCCTCCGAGGGCCAGTCCGTCCGCAACGAGACCACCTACAGCTACTACGACAACGGCTGGATCAAGTCCTCCGAGGACGCCTGGGACATCACCACCAGCTACGACTACAACGCCCTGGGGCAGCAGACCGCCCGTACGCTCACCTCGGCCGGCGGCTCCTCGTCCCGGACCATGGGGTGGTCGTACTACCCGGACGGCAAGCTGAAGTCCCGTACGGACGACGGTGTGCCGGTGGGCAAGCACGTGGTGCTGGCCGACAACTCCGACACCCAGAACACCTCGTTCACCGGGACCTGGGACCTGGCGGACGCGCCGGGCCAGCAGGGGTACGACCACGCGACACACGCGGCCGGGACGGGCACGGACGTCTTCACCTGGACGCTGAACATCCCGGAGGACGGGACGTACGACGTCGCGGTGAAGTACCCGGAGGACGCCTCGGCGTCGGCCTCGGCGACGTACACGGTCACGCACTCCACCGGGACCGCGGACCGGACCGTGGACCAGTCGGCCGGGGGCGGCACCTGGGTGTCGCTGGGCTCGTACGCCTTCACCCAGGGCAACGACGCGAAACTGGAGCTGGCGCAGGACGCCGACGGGAAGGTCCTGGCGGACGCGGTGAAGCTGGTGCGGGACACCAGCGGGGAGACGGACACCGAGCAGCGGGACTTCTCCTACACCTACGACGTCAACGGCAACCTGACCGGCATCACCGACAACTCCTCGAACGCCGATGTCGACAGCTACGACATCGCCTACACCGGGCTGAACCAGGTGCAGGAGGTGCGGGAGCTGTCCGGCGGGGTGGAGCAGAAGGCCACCTCGTACACGTACAACGCCAACGGGCGCCCGCTGACGCTGACGCACCCGGACCAGCACTCCGCCTACGAGTACGACGTGCGTGACCTGGTCTCGAAGGTCACCGTGGGGAAGTCCCCGACCGACGCGGACCCGAAGATCACCACCTTCGGCTACACCCCGCGGGGGCAGAAGAAGCAGGAGGTCAAGGGCAACGGCAACATCGTCGACCACACCTACTTCCTCGACGGTGCGCTGAAGACGCAGGTGGAGAACAAGCCGGGCGGGACGCTGGTCTCCTCGCACACCTACGCCTACGACCCGAACGGGAACAAGGCGCGGGACGTGTCGAAGAAGATGAACGCCGATGACACTTCGGCGTATCTGTCGGCGACGAAGGAGTACAGCTACGACCCGGCCGACCGTCTGGCCGAGGTGGTCACCACCGGCACCGGCGCGGGGACGGAGACCTACGTCCACGACGCCAACGCCAACGTCATCTCCCAGACGATCGACGGCACTACGACGACCTACACCTACGACCGCAACCGGCTGCTGACGGTCTCGGTGGACGGGCAGAGCGCTCAGCACAACTACGATCCGTTCGGGCGTCAGGAGTCAGTCACGCTCGCTGGTGAGGTCATCGCCAGGAAGCTCTACGACGGCTTCGACCACGTGGTGGAGCACACCAAGCGCACTGATTCCGGTGCGATGGAGACCACGACCTATTCCTTCGACCCGCTGGACCGTCTGGCTGCCAAGACCGTGGATGGCGAGACGACGGAGTTCGACTACCTCGGGCTTTCCGGCCAGGTGCTCGATGAAGAGGTCGCGGGCGAGGTCACGAAGTCGTACCAGTACAGCCCGTGGGGCCAGCGGCTGTCGCAGGTCACCCACAACTCGGACGGCACCAGTGAGGACGCCTACTACGGCTACAACTCGCACACCGACGTCGAGACGCTCACCACGGACAGCGGTAGTACGAAGGCGACCTACGGCTACACCGCCTACGGCTCGAACGATGAGGACCACTTCACCGGAATCGACAAGCCTGATGTCGCCAACCCGGACAAGGAGGCGTACAACCCGTACCGGTTCAACTCCAAGCGCTGGGACGCCGCGTCCGGCACCTACGACATGGGCTTCCGGAGTTACGACCCGGGCCTGAACCGCTTCACCACCCGCGACATGTACACCGGCGCCCTGGCCGACATGTCCCTGGGCATGGATCCCTTCACGGGCAACCGTTACGCCTTCACCGCCGGCAATCCCATCTCCCGCATCGAACTCGACGGACATATGTGGGACTGGGACTGGGGCGAGTTCGGCAGCACGCTCAAGGAGGAAGGCTCGAAGTTCCTGTCCGGTGCCAAGCAGGCCGCCGGAGATCTGTACGGCAACGCCGCAGGCTGTCTCACCGGTGATGGCGGCGCATGCAAGGAGACGGCTAAGAACGCCTTCGTCGACTATCAGCCCATCGTCGCGGGCGTCAGAGCGGGAATGGGCCTATGGTCCCGCGGGACCGAGATCTACGGGGACTTGTCCGCAGGCAGGATCGAGGAGGGCCTCGGCAAGCTCACCTTCGATATCGGCTTGGCGGCCCTGACCAAGGGTGCCAGCCGCGGAGTCAAGGCGGCCAAGAACACCAAGGGATCCACGACCAAGGCTTCCGGAGCCGGGAAGAAGAGCTGCGACCCCAACAGCTTCATCGCCGGCACCGCCGTCCTCATGGCCGACCGGAGCACCAAGCCGATCGAGGACCTCGAGGTCGGGGACCAGGTGCTGGCCACCGACGAAGAGACCGGGCGGACGGCGGTCAAGACCGTCACCGCCGAGATCATCGGGGACGGCCTGAAGCACCTGGTCACCCTCACCGTCGACACCGACGGCGACAAGGGAGACGACACAAGCCGGATCACCGCCACCGACGAGCACCCCTTCTGGGCCCCCAAGATCGGCAAGTGGGTCGACGCGACCGACCTCAAGCCCGGCACCTGGCTCCGCACCAGCGCCGGCACCTGGGTCAAGGTCACCGCGATCGAGCACACCACCCTCGTCACCCGCGTCTACAACCTCACCATCGCCGACACCCACACGTACTATGTGCTGGCAGGCGAAACTCCCGTCCTGGTTCACAATACAAATGCGCCGATCGGCTGCGGTCTGAATGGTGAGCCAATCTACGACATCCCCGCTGGATCAAGTGGAGGGCCTGGAGCGGGCCAAAGGATTCCCGCTGATATGCTCCGTGATTACAACATCGGGGTTAACGCGGACCCAAGTCTTCCCACGCCATTGTGTTCGTACTGTAGGACGAATCCTGCACAAGCGGTGGACCATGTCGAGCCGCGCGTTCGTGGTGGTGATCTAACCGACGCGAATACGACGCCTGCATGCCGACACTGCAATAGCTCAAAGAGGGATCAGGGAGCGCCCCTGAACCCGCCGGCCGGTTATACTGGCCCGTGGCCGCCTCCTCATTGGCCACCTCACATCAGGAGATGGTAGCGGTCTCTGGACGTTGGTATACCCCGGCGCCGATCGTGTGCCGGGGTAGACCCATCTTCACCCAAGAGAGGTAGTTCATGAGTTCACAAGTCAGTTTTATTGTTCATAATGAGCCTGCCGTCAGACCCGATCAGGCGTATATCGCCGTGGTCGATCTGGCGCCCTTCGGATTTTCTCGCCAGATGGAGCAAATTTGGCTGCGCCCTCTAAACGATAGAGAATACGAAGTCTGCTGCTTGCCCTTTAGGGTCTACGGGATGGCGATGGGTGACGTTGTCTCGCTCGACAAGGAAGCCAGAAGCGTCAATGAAATAGTTCGGCATTCTGGAAATCGTGTATTTCGAATCTTCTTCCCTCTCTCGACCCCCTCGAAGGAGTTTCATTCAGCGAAAGATGACGTGACTTCCGCTATTCGTGATGCAGATTTGCAGGCGGAGTGGAGTGGAGATAGACACGTTGCAATCAATATCCCGTTGGGTGGATCGGTAGCTCGCGTATGGGAGGTGGTTCGAGAACTTGAAGGTATCGCCGTGTGGGAGTGGTCCGACGTGGAAGAATTCCGCACCAGTTGAGTGCGAAGCAGTGAGCGTTTTCCACCCTCAGTCTGAGCAAGCCAGGTGCAGGGTGAGGACGGCCTG
>NZ_JACYHE010000088.1 GCF_021696945.1 Streptomyces sp. JJ36 | reverse complement strand
GCGCCGCCGCGGACGCGGCCGGGCCCGCACCGTCGGTGCGGGCCGCCGGCACGCCGGAAGGGTTGCGCGGGGGGTAGGGCACGCGGATGCCGGGGGCGCTCGACGGGGCCGGGCGGGTCCCGGCCGCGCGAGCGCCCGTACGCCGGGCGCCGCCCCGCCGCACCCCCTCGCCGCGGGGGGCCGGAGGCCGGGACGAGAGGTCAGTCGAGGAAGAGGCCGCGCCGGGCCGCGCGGGCGTCGAACTCCTCCAGCCGGGCCTGGGCGTCCGGCAGCGCGTCGCACATGGCCTCCAGCAGGACCCGCCCGAGCAGCATCGGGGCGCAGGCCGTGTCGAAGGCGAGGCCGGTGCCGACCGCCGCGGGCAGCAGCAGGTCGGACGGGTCGGCGACCGGCGCGAAGGCGCTGTCCGCGACCGTGACCACCCGCAGCCCGGCGCCCCGGGCCTGGCGGAGGGCGTCCAGGACCTCCCGCGGGTACCGCGGCAGGGCGAAGCAGAGCAGGGCGCCCGCCCCCGCCCGTACGGCCGCGTCGAGCCGGTCGGCGAGCATCGAGCCGCCCTCGTCGAGGAGGCGTACGTCCGGGTGGACCTTGGCGGCGAAGTAGCAGAAGCCGCGGGCCTGGGCGGCCGCCGCCCGGAGCCCCAGCACCGGCAGCGGCCGGGAGCCGGCGAGCAGGCGCCCGGCGCGTTCCACCGGCTCGGGCTCGGCGAGGAGGGCCGCGAGGTGGCGCAGGTTCTCGATCTCGCCCTGGACGGCCTGCTGGTAGGCGTTGCGCGCCGGGGACGGTGTGCCGTCCCCGGCACCGGCGGCGTCCCCGGAGCCGTCGGTCTCGTACGCCGGGGGCGGCAGCTCGCGCAGGTGCCGGCGCAGCGCCGGGTAGCCGTCGAAGCCGAGGGCGACCGCGAAACGGGTCACGGAGGGCTGGCTGACCCCCGCGAGCTCGGCGAGTTCCACGCTGGAGAGGAAGGGGGCGTCGGCGGCCCGCCGCACCATGCAGTGCGCGATGCGCCGCTGGGTCGGGGTGAGCCGGTGCCCCTCGAAGAGCCGCAACAGGCGCGCGCTCGCGCTGCCCGCGCCGGCTCCCTCGCGGCCGGCGCCGGACCGGTCGCCGCCCGGGGTGCCGGCCCCACCGGGCTCCGTGGGAACCCCGGGCCCGGTGCGGTCCGCCGTACGGTCCCCGGACCCGTCGCCGTCCCCGGCGGCGTGCTCCGCGACCCGCACGGTCTCCCCGTCCGCGGAGCCCCGGGGGCCCGCACCGCTCGTCGCGCCCACCTGCGCCACCTGTCCTCCGTCTCCCGGGCCGGCCACCGCGTGCGCCTCCGGGCGGCCCGCGACCGCCGCCGTCCGCGCGGCGCCGCACGCCACGGCCGGCCGCCATTCATCGCACTTCGACTCTGCATGACCCTATGCAGAGCGGGCAAGACGGGGCGCCCGCCCCCGGACGACCCGGGGGTTGGCCCCACTGTGCGGGACGGCCTCGCGCCGTACATTGGCGCCCATGGACGGCCGTGACCCTGAGCTGAAGAAGGAACTCGACGCGACCTTGCAGACCCGCAAGGAGCTCGGGCCCGAGTACGAGGCGGAGCTCGTGGAGAGCTTCCTGGAGAAGCTGGACAGCACGGTCGAGCGGCGCATACGCCGGCAGCTCGCCGAGCAGCAGATGGTGGTGGCGCGCGGGCGGAGCCCGCGCGGCGGCGCCTCGTCCCCCGAGTCGCCCACCTACCCCGACGGGCTGGGCGCCCGGCTGGGGCTGGCGGTGGCCTCGCTGGTACTGGCGATCCCGCTCTCCGCGATCGCCGCGGTGAACACCGGGCTGCCGGGGCTGCTGGCCTGCTGGGGCGGCATCGTGGCGGTGAACGCGCTGCAGGCGAGCCGCTCCTGGCTGGACTTCGCCACGGGCGGGCGCACCCGGTCCCGCCCCGGCGACGGGGACCCGGCGGCCGGCGGGAGCTGAGGCTCCCCCGTACACTCCCCGCCGGCCGCCCGCGACGCCGGCGTACAGGTGTAAGGCCGTACACCGGCGGAGGGGGTGCGGGGGCCGCCGGACCCCGGCACGGCGGCCGGGACGGGACGACGACGGACCCCCGCGCGGGACACGGACCGCTGAGACGGGACGGCCGCGCCCGGGCGCCCGCGGAGGCCCGGGAGCCGCTCCGGCCGCCCGTGGCGCCGCCGCCCACTCTTCCCGGCGGTTGTGAACCCGGGTATGCGGCCGTGTGACGTCCGGGGACCGCCTGGTGGCCGCCCGGGGCGCCGCCCCGCCGGGACCGCGCCCCGGGAGGGCGTCAGCGTGCCCCGCGGGCCAGGTAGGTCAGCAGGTCCTGGCGGCTGAGCACCCCGGTGGGCTTCCCCTCCTCCAGCACGAGTGCCGCGTCGGCGCCCTCCAGCACCGTCATCAGGTCGGCGACCGACTCCCCGGAGCCGACGTGCGGCAGCGGCGGGCTCATGTGCTTGTCGAGCCGGTCGGAGAGGGAGGCGCGCTGGGCGAAGAGGGCGTCCAGCAGTTCGCGTTCCACCACCGACCCGACGACCTCGGCCGCCATCACGTCCGGGTGCCCGGCGCCCGGCTTGACCACCGGCATCTGGGAGACGCCGTACTCGCGGAGCACGTCGATCGCCTGGCCGACCGTCTCCTCCGGGTGCATGTGCACGAGCGAGGGGATCGGGCCCTCCTTGTGCCGGAGCACGTCGCTGACGCGCACCTCGGTGGGCGCGCCCTCGTCGAGGAAGCCGTAGTCGTTCATCCAGTCGTCGTTGAAGATCTTGCTGAGGTAGCCGCGCCCGCCGTCCGGGAGCAGCACGACCACCACGTCGTCCGGCCCGAGCCGCCGGGCGACCTCGAGCGCGCCGACCACGGCCATTCCGCAGGAGCCGCCGACCAGCAGCCCCTCCTCCTTGGCGAGCCGCCGGGTCATCTGGAAGGAGTCCTTGTCGGAGACGGCGACGATCTCGTCCGCGATCTCCCGGTCGTAGGCGTCCGGCCAGAAGTCCTCGCCGACGCCCTCGACGAGGTACGGCCGGCCGGAGCCGCCGCTGTAGACGGACCCCTCGGGGTCGGCGCCGACCACCCGCACCCGGCCCTCGCTGACCTCCTTGAGGTAGCGGCCGGTTCCGGAGATCGTCCCGCCGGTGCCGATGCCGGCGACGAAGTGGGTGAGGCGCCCGTCCGTCTGCTTCCACAGCTCGGGGCCGGTGGTCTCGTAGTGGGAGCGGGGGTTGTTCGGGTTGCTGTACTGGTCCGGCTTCCAGGCACCGGGGGTCTCCCGGACGAGCCGGTCGGAGACGTTGTAGTAGGAGTCCGGGTGCTCCGGGTCGACGGCGGTGGGGCAGACCACCACCTCGGCGCCGTAGGCCCGCAGCACGTTGATCTTGTCGGTGGAGACCTTGTCCGGGCAGACGAAGATGCAGCGGTAGCCCTTCTGCTGGGCCACGATGGCCAGACCCACGCCGGTGTTGCCGGAGGTGGGCTCCACGATGACGCCGCCGGGCTGCAGCTCGCCGCTGCGCTCGGCCGCCTCGATCATCCGCAGCGCGATGCGGTCCTTGACCGAGCCGCCGGGGTTGAAGTATTCGATCTTCGCCAGGACGGTGGCCTGGATGCCCTGGGTGACGTTCCGCAGCTTGAGCAGCGGGGTGTCGCCGACAAGCTCGATCATCGAGTCGTGATACTGCACGTTCTCCACAGCCTTTCGGGGGTTCGGGGGGTTCGCCCCCGGGGAATGCAGCGGGCGCTGCCGTCGCTCTACCGGTGCCGACACCATATTGCGCAACACGTGCACCCCACGTGTGCGTTGCGGAACGGCCCGTACGGGGCAACACGTTGTTGAGGAAGTTTTCCGCGTACGGGGACGAACCTCATGTTCCGAACGTACCGACCACGGGGAGGCGGACCAGCACCATGTCGATGTCGAAGGCGGCGACGGCCAGAGTGGCACGCCGGATCGCGACCGCCGCCGCGTACGGTGGCGGCGGGATCGGGCTGGTCGGCGGGGCCGCCGTCGGGCTGCTCTTCACCGAGGTCGCGATCGCCAAGCGGCGGGTGGGCGGCTCGGACGACGTGCCGCCGGTCGCCGACGGCCTGTACGGCGCCGCCTACGCCCGCTACGGCATGGTCCCGCACGCGCACGGCAGGCCGCCGGCCCGCCCCCTGCTGCTGGCGGTGCTGGGCGACTCCACGGCGGCCGGCCAGGGCGTGCACCGGCCGCGGCAGACCCCGGGGGCGCTGCTCGCCTCGGCGCTGGCGGCGGTCGCCGAGCGGCCCGTGGAGCTGCGGAACGTGGCGCTGCCCGGCGCCCAGTCGGACGATCTGGAGCGGCAGGTCACGATGCTGCTCAGCGAGCGGGACGGCGCATACCCGCCGGATGTCTGCGTGATCATGATCGGGGCCAACGACGTCACGCACCGGATGCCGCCGGCCCGCTCGGTGCGGCTGCTCTCCGACGCGGTCGCCCGGCTGCGTACGGCGGGCTGCGAGGTGGTCGTGGGCACCTGTCCCGACCTGGGGACGATCGAGCCGGTCACGCAGCCGCTGCGGTGGATCGCCCGGCGGATGAGCCGCCAGCTCGCTGCGGCGCAGACCATCGCGGTGGTGGAGGAGGGCGGGCGCACGGTCTCGCTGGGTGATCTGCTCGGTCCCGAGTTCCTGGCGAATCCCCGGGAGCTCTTCGGCCCGGACCGGTATCACCCCTCGGCGGAGGGGTACGCGACGGCTGCGATGGCCATCCTGCCGACGATGTGTGCGGCGCTGGGGCTGTGGCCCACCGAGGACGAGCGCCCGGACGCCACCCGGCGCGAGGGCATCCTGCCGGTGGCCCGCGCGGCGGCGGAGGCGGCCGCGGAGGGCGGCACCGAGGTCACCTCGGTGCGCGGTCCGTGGGCGCTGCTCAAGCACCGGCGCCGGCGGCGGTTGCCGCCGGCGGAGGAGCGGGAGCCGGCCTCGCACGCGGACGCCGCCCGCTGAGCGGGCGGGGCCGGGCACCCGGCCCGGCGGCCGGCCCCGCGCCGGCCGTGAGCCGCCCGTGAGCCGGCCGGTGCGCGGCTCCTCGCGGGCCGAGGCGGCGGTGACCTGACAAAGCAAGCGCTTAGAAAAGAGGCCCGCATCACACCGTGTGAACCGTGACCCGTGCGCTACGTGCAGGTAGCTTCCTGTGACAACGCAGCCGCCCACCCGACGTCCCCTGAGGGAGCCCGTGATGCCCGAAGCAGTGATCGTCTCTGCCGCCCGTTCGCCCATCGGACGTGCCTTCAAGGGGTCCCTGAAGGAGGTCCGCCCCGACGACCTCACCACCGAGATCGTCCGGGCCGCGCTCGCCAAGGTCCCCGAGCTGGACCCGAGGGAGATCGACGACCTGATGCTCGGGTGCGGCCTGCCCGGCGGCGAGCAGGGGCACAACCTCGGCCGGGTGGTGGCCGTGCAGCTCGGCATGGACCACCTGCCCGGCTGCACCATCACCCGCTACTGCTCCTCCTCCCTGCAGACCACCCGGATGGCGCTGCACGCCATCAAGGCGGGCGAGGGCGACGTCTTCGTCTCCGCGGGCGTGGAGACCGTGTCCCGCCAGGTGAACGGCACCTCCGACGGCATGCCCGGCACCCACAACCCGGTCTTCGAGGCCGCCGAGGCCCGTACCGCCGAGCGCGCGGAGAAGGGCGGGGAGGGGTGGACCGACCCGCGGGAGGACGGCGAGCTGCCGGACGTCTACATCGCCATGGGTCAGACCGCCGAGAACCTCGCCCGGGCGAAGAACGTCACCCGCCGTGAGATGGACGAGTTCGGCGTGCGGTCCCAGAACCTCGCGGAGAAGGCCATCGCCGACGGCTTCTGGGAGCGCGAGATCACGCCGGTCACCACCCCGGACGGCACCGTGGTCGCCAAGGACGACGGGCCGCGGGCGGGGGTGACCCTGGAGGGCGTCTCCGGGCTGAAGCCGGTGTTCCGCCCGGACGGACTGGTCACCGCCGGGAACTGCTGCCCGCTCAACGACGGCGCGGCCGCACTGGTGATCATGTCCGACACCAAGGCGCGCGAGCTGGGCGTCACCCCGCTCGCCCGGGTGGTCTCGACGGGCGTCTCGGGGCTCTCCCCGGAGATCATGGGCTACGGCCCCGTGGAGGCCTCCCGGCAGGCGCTGGCCCGCGCCGGGATGTCCATCGGGGACATCGACCTGGTCGAGATCAACGAGGCCTTCGCCGCCCAGGTCATCCCCTCCTATCGGGACCTGGGCATCGACCTGGACCGGCTCAACGTGAACGGCGGCGCCATCGCCGTCGGCCACCCCTTCGGGATGACGGGCGCCCGCATCACCACCACGCTCCTCAACTCGCTCCAGTGGCACGACAAGCAGTTCGGCCTCGAGACGATGTGCGTCGGCGGCGGTCAGGGCATGGCGATGGTCCTGGAGCGGCTGAGCTGACCCCCGCCGGGGCCCCCGCCGGGCGGCCCGGTCCGCCCGGCGGCTGCGGCCCGGGCCACGACGGCTGCGGCGACGGCTGCGGCCCGGCGCATGAGGGGGGTTCGCCCCACGACGGGCCCCGGCGCACGACGGGGGCTCCCCGGCGCACGACGCCTCGGAACCGGCTCCCGCGCGCCGGGCGCACCCCGTTCCACCGTCGTTCCACCGTCTCCACCTCAGCGAGACCGAAGCGCCCTCAGGATGTGATATATCCCCTGAGGCGCTCCGTCTTCCCTGGTCACAGAGGCGCACCGGAACCCCGTCCCCGTCGCCACCTGTCCCTTTGGTGCCGGTTTGCACTACGGTCGAGAGGTCTTGCCGTGGAATCTGCGGTAGGAATTCGGGGGATCGATCGCAACCGGGAGTCTGTCAGTGAGCGCCATATCCCTCATCCTGCTTGCGGCCGCGGGCCTCGCCACGGCCCTGGGCGGCGCCGCCCTGCACACCGCTCGCAGCCTGCACCGCCAGCTCGTCGCGCTGCGCGCCCAGCTCGCCGCCGCGGAGACCGCCCGTGCGGAGGCGGCGGCGTCCGCCCCGGCCACCCCGGCCCCGGGGCCCACGGCGACCGTGCCGGCCGCCCGGCAGACCCCGGCCGAGGAGATCCGTACGGCCGTCGCCGAGGCGCTGGCCGAGGAGCGCGAGCGGGAGCTGGCCGAGGCGCGCGCCTTCTGGGCGGCGCAGGAGGCCCGTGACGCGGGCCCGGACGCCGGGCCGCTGCTGGCCGGGCACGGCACCGAGTACGAAGTCGCTCCCCCCTTCGACCACACCCTCCTGGAGGCGCTGCTGGAGGGCCGCCTGGACGGCCTGGAGGGGCTGCACGAGGCCCCCGACGGCGACGTCTTCGTCCCCCGGCAGCCGGGTCCGGACGCGGCCGCCGACCCCGCGACGGACCTGGAGCCGGCTCCCGGAGCCGGCGGCCCCGACGCCGAGGACGGCCCCGGCACGGGGACGGAGCCCGAGTCCGCCGAGCTGGCGGCCGCGCGGCGCCGGCACCCCTCCCACCCCGACTTCACGCTGCACGGCGAGCCGGTCTCCCCCGCCCCGGTGCCCGCCGCAGGCGTCCCCGGCGCCGCCGAGCACGAGCGGACCGTGCGGCGGCTCGCGGAGCTCGCGGACGCCCGTACGCCGCTGGTGGACGTGCGCCCCGGGCCGCTGGGCACGCTGGACGTCTACGCCTTCGAGGACGGCACCACCATGTGCATGTCCCCCGGCCACCGGGAGACCGCGGAGCGGCTCGCCGGTGCCCTGGAGGCGGGCCTCTCCCCCGTGCTGCTCGGCGGCTCCAGCGTCTCCGGCGCGTACACGCTGACCTTCGAGTTCGGCGAGGAGCGGATCTACGCCCTGGCCGACCGGGTCATCGCCTCGCTGTAGCCGCGGCGGCGGACGCCTCGACCAGACGGACCGCCTCGGCCAGCTCGGCCTCCGTGCCGGCGGTCGCGAGGGCCTCGGCGAGATCGTGTCCCGCCACCGCCACCTGGTCCCCGACGGCGAACGGACCGGCGTCCGGAAGCTCCCGGGGAGCGCGTCCCGGGAATTCGAGCCGCTGGGCGCGCCCCGCAAGTTCCCGGGCCAGGGCATGCCCCTCGGCGGCCGCTCCCCGCAGCAACGCGCTCTGCGGCAGGGCCCGCAGCCGGTCCGCGAACCGGTCCACGGCGAGATTCAGGGGCGTCGGATCCAGCACGCCACCAGCCTAGCTCCGGGGCGATGGGGACCTTCGGACGGTTGCCAACGGGCCGACACTCAGGCACCGTGGCGTGAAGGACTCCATACGGCAGCGTCCGGAGGCGCCGATGTCCCAGACCTTCTCCGAAGAGACCCATCAGAACCTCCTCTCCCGCATCCCGCACTGCACCGGCCGGGAGATCTCCGACTGGCTCCGCACCGTCGACGAAGGCCCCGCTCTCTTCCGCTTCGAGGAGAAGGTGAGCTGGCTGCGCGGGGAGCACAACCTCTCGTACGGCTATGCCAAGGCGATCATCCACGAGCACGACCTGCGGCGCGCCGCGCGCTACCGCTGACCCGCGTCCGGTGCACGGCACCCACGCACGGCAGCGACGAAGACATCCGACGGGCCCTGCGGGCCCCTGAGCCATCCGGCGTGCATTGCGCGCACGCCCCCTCCCTCCGGGACACCCGGCATCCGTCCCCCCGGGACGTGCGGAAGGCCCGCGAAGCAGGTGCTTCGCGGGCCTTCCGCATGACCGGCGCGGGCCCTCCGGCCCGGCCGCCGGAGCCGCCGCGGCGCGGGGCCGCGGCGGCGTGCGGCGTCAGCTGTCGCTCTGCAGGATGGCGATCAGCCGCAGGAACTCCAGGTAGATCCAGACCAGGGTCAGGGTCAGCCCGAAGGCCGCCAGCCAGGACTCCTTGCGCGGCGCGCCGTAGGCGACGCCGTCCTCGACCTGCTTGAAGTCCAGGGCCAGGAAGCAGGCGCCCAGCACGATGCCGATCACACCGAAGAGGATGCCGAGCCCACCGCTGCGGAAGCCCAGGCCGTCACCGCCGCCGAAGGCGGCGAACAGCAGGTTGACGCCCATCAGCAGGATGAAGCCGATCGCGGCCGCCAGCACGAAGCGGTAGAACCGCTGGGTGACCCGGATGATCCGCGCCTTGTACAGGAAGAGCACGGCCGCGAAGACCGCCATGGTGCCGATCACCGCCTGCATGGCGGCGCCGTCGGCGATGCGGTTGTCCACGTAGTTGCTGATCGCGCCGAGGAACAGGCCCTCGAAGGCGGCGTACGCCAGGATCAGCGGCGGCGAGGCCGTGCGCTTGAACGCCTGCACCAGCGCCAGGCCCATCGCCACCAGGGCGAAGAGGAACGCCGGGCCGAGCGCGAGGTCCGTGACCCAGGCCACGGTCGCCGTGGCCACCACCGTGCCGACGGTGATGCCCGTACGGGAGACGACGTCGTCCATCGTCATCCGGTCCGCGCTCGGCGGCGCGGCGGGCGGGGCGCCCTGCGGCGCGCCCGCGGGCTGCTGGGCGTACGGGTTCGCGGCGTAGGGGTTGTCGGCGGCGGGACCGGTCGCGTAAGGGTTCCCGGCCTGCGGCTGCCCACCGGTGTGGAAACCGGCCTGGCTGCCGTCGCGGCTGAATCCCCGTCGCGAGAAGACCGGGTTGCTACTCCTCATCTCACTCCTCCATGACCGCACGGCGCGGCCTTGCCTCCAGAGTAATGCGTGGGCAAAGACAGCACGCTAGTGCAGGGGTAAGAACGAGGGAAGGATCGTGATTGTTCCGGTACCCGGCGTGTGCTCCAGCAGTGGGCGCGCCGCCGGGTGTTCACGCCCCCGGCCGTCACCCGTTGCACACCGGCGCCGGCAGGCGCAGCCTGGTGCCATGGAGGCACACGCCCCGATCGTCGTGCACCGCCCCAGCGCCGGCGGCGGCCGGACGGTGCAGGCCTCCGGCCGCACCCTGGGCACCGCGTACGACGCCAGCGACCTGCTCGCATTCCTCCGGCTTGCGGGCCTGGACCCGGACGACGCCATCCTGGACGACCCGACGGTCATCGAGTGGCTCGGCGGCGGCCCGGACGTCTGGCCCTGACGCCCCGTGAGGACGGGCCCGGAGGCGCGGCATGGCGCCGCGCCCCGGGGACGGAGGCGCCGCGCCGTGCCGGGGACGGCACCGGGCGGGCACCTCCCGGCACCCCCGGGCGCGCCGCGCGCCGGAGGGTGAGCGCCGCGCCACGCGCGACGCACCGCCGGCCCTGACGGTCCGGCAGCCGACGTGCGGGGCACGACGGCGGTACGTCTCCCCGGCGCCCGGTGCCGGCGCGCGGGCCCGGTGCCGAACGGCCGACGGGAGGACCGGTCACCCGGTCAGGTGCGCTGCCCGCCCGCGACGGCGGCGCGGTCGCAGACCGCGCACACCCCGGCGAACCGCCGGCCGGCCGGATACCAGGTCTCACCCGGGTCCGCCGGCCGGTCCCCCGGCGTGCGCTCCAGGTCGTTGGTGTCCAGGCCGCACAGCGTGTACGGCGCCGGCTCCCGGCCGCTCGCGTCGGTGCGGGCGGCGTGCACGGTCCCGGCGACCTCGAGGACCCCGGCGTCGCCGGACGCCGGGAACGCCTCCGAGGCCGGCTCGTGCAGCGCGGCGTAGCCGTTCATGCCTCCACGCTAGCCCGCCGGGCCGGGCCCGCGCCGGCGCGGGCCGTTGACTCCGGCGGGAGTCACTGGTTCAGTGGCTCATCCACTGAGCCACTGCCGGTACACGAGGAAGGGACCCCCGTGGAGGCACTGCCCCGCGACACCGTCGTCGACGTCCTGGAAGGGCGGCTGCGCCAGGACATCCTGTCCGGGCGGCACCCGGTCGGGAGCTATCTGCCGCCGGAACGCCGGCTCGCCGACGGGTACGGCGTCACCCGCACCACGCTCAAGCACGCCTTCGGCCGCCTCGTACAGGCCGGGCTCCTGGAGACGAAACACGGCGTGGGCACCCGGGTGCGGGACTTCACCCGCCTCGGCGGCACCGACCTGCTGCCCATGCTGGTGGAGCACAGCCCGGACTGGATCGGCGAGGTCTTCGAAGTCCGGCGCAGCATCGGCGCGTTGATCGCCGAGCGGGCCGCCGCCCGGGCCACCGCGGAGGACCGCGCCGCGCTGCACGCCCTGCTCGACGCCGTACGCCGCGCCGACGGCGGGGACGCCGTCCAGCTCGCCGACGTGGAGGTGCACCGGGCGCTGGCCCGCGCCACCGGCAACCGCGTCTACGCCCTGCTGACCAACACCCTGTTCCGGGCCTATCTGCCGGTGCGCGCCGCCCTCGTCGGGCCGTTCACCGACCCCGTGGCCGCCCATGCGCGGCTCGCCCCCGTGGTGGACGCGGTGTCGGCCGGCGACGAGGCCCGCGCCCGGCAGGCGGCCGAGGCGTATCTGACGGCGACCGAGCGGATCATGCTGGAGGGTCTCGCATGACGGCCGCCGGGAAGGCGGCCGCGGCCGAGAGCCAGGCGCGGCGGACACCGGCGACGCGGGGCACCACGTTCCGCGAGACGCTGCTCGGCACGGTCCGGATGGACGGTGCGGACCGCCCGCGCCCCGTCCGCCTCGACCTGCACGTCACGGCGGACCGGGTGCTGCGTCCGTGGGCCGGGACCCCGGCGCGCGCCACCGGACGTATACGGATCGCGGGGCTGGCCGACGACCCCGCCGCCGAGGGCGAGCTGGACATCTCCCCGCTGGCCGGGCGCCGGATCCGCTACCGCCTCCGCTTCACCGCGGACGGCCGCCGCCTCACGCTCGACGGCTGGAAGTCCGTCACCCCGCGCAGGCCGCTCGGCTCCCTGACGGTGCTGCCCTTCACGGTGTACGAGGACCCCGCGGGCTCAGCGGCCGCCGAGGACTCCGAGGCCCACGAGGACTCCGCGAACGTCACGCGCGCCGGGACGGGCACGCTGCGCTTTCCTCTCGCCACGGGCCTGGTGCCGTTCCTGGCGAGCCTCCGCTTCCCCCGCCGCGAGGCCGCGGACGCGCTCACCGCACCCCGCTGGCACGGCGAGCCGGGGCGCACCGAGGTCTGGTACACCACCCTCACCGACCCGGCCACCGGCACGGGGCTCTGGCTGCACCACGAACTCGTCGCGCCCGCCGACGGGTCCCCGGCGTACGCGCACGGCTGGGCCGCGGCCTTCCCCCCGGACGGCCCCGTGCGCCACGCCCGCTTCGGCCCCGCCCCGTGGAGCCGGCCCGGCGACGGGTTCACGGCCGCGGGGGTCTCCGCCACGCCCGGGCGGCTCACCGGCTCGGCGGGGACGTTCCGCTGGGACCTCGCCGAACGCCCGGCGGACGCCCCGCTGTACACCTTCCCGCGGTGGTCCTGGCGCCGGCCGCTGCTCCCGGCCGCCCAGATCCTGCCTGCCGCGCGGGCCACGTACGACGGCAGCTTCGGCTTCGACGGCACCACCCTGTCCCTCGCCGGCGCGCCCGGCGCCCCGGCCCGCATCTACGGGCACGGCAACGCCCGCCGCTGGGCCTGGCTCCACGCGGACCTCGGGGGAGGCGACGTCCTCGAGATCGTCGCTGCGGTCTCCCTGCGGCCGGTCCTGCGCCGCCTGCCTCCGCTGGTCTTCCTGCGGCTCCGCCGGCGCGGCACCACCTGGCCGCGCCGCGCGGAGCGCAGCGCGGCCGGCTGGGCGGGCCTCGGCCGGTTCCGCGCCAGGCTCGGCCGGCCCGTCTGGACCGTGACCGGGCGCGCGGGGCGGCGCCGCATCCGGGTCGAGGTCACCCAGCCGGAAGACCGCACCCTCGCCCTCGACTACACCGACCCGGACGGCGCCGCCGCGGTCTGCCGCAACAGCGAACGGGCCGACGCCCACGTCCTCCTGGAGCGCCGCCGGTGGCCCGGCGGCTGGCGCACCGAGGCCGAGTGGCACCTCGACGGCACCGCCCACGCGGAAGTGGGCACCCGGTGAGCCTCCCCGGGTTCGTGGCGGCGCTGCTCGCCGACGACGGCACCGCGTCCTGGCCCGCCCGCGTCCCCGCCCGCCTCGACGCGGTGCTCGCCTCGCTGCCGTTCCCGGCCCGCGCCGGCGTACGGGCCGCGGCACGCGCCGTCGACACGTACGCCGTGGCCCGCACCGGCCGCGGGCTCGCCGCCCTCCGCCCCGGCGAGCGCGAGGCGGTGCTCGCCGGCCTCGGCTCCCACCGGGCGCTGCTGCCGCTCCTGGACGTGCTCAAGGTGCCCGTCCTGCTGGCCGCCGGCACCGAGCGCCTGTTCCACGACGGCCTGCCGCCGGTCGCGCCGGCCCGCCCCGACCCACCGCTCGACTGCACCCCCGCCGGCGCCTGGCCCGCGCGCTCCACCGCCGACGCGGTCGTCGTCGGCTCCGGCGCGGGCGGTGCCATGGCGGCCCGGACCCTGGCCCGCGCGGGGCTGAGCGTCGTCGTCCTGGAGGAGGGGCACCACCACTCCACCGCCTCGTTCGGCCGGCGTACGCCGCTGGACCGGTTCGCCGGGCTGTACCGGGACGGCGGCGCCACCGTCGCCCTGGGCGCCCCTCCGGTGCTGCTCCCCACCGGCCGGGCGGTCGGCGGCACGACCGTGGTGAACGCGGGCACCTGCTACCGCACCCCCGACCACGTGCAGGCCCGCTGGGCCCGCGACTTCGGCTTCGTCCTCGCCGAACGCCTCGGGCCCTGCCTCGACGAGGCCGAACGGACCCTGCGCGTCGCTCGCCAGCCCCTCGACGTCCTCGGCGCCAACGGCCGCCTCGCGCTCGCCGGTGCGGCACGTCTCGGCTGGCAGGCCGCGCCCCTGCGCCGCAACGCACCCGGCTGCGCGGGCTCCTGCCAGTGTGTCGTGGGCTGCCCGACCGGCGCCAAGCAGAGCGTCCAGCTCTCCGTCCTGCCCGACGCCTGCGCCGCGGGAGCCCGCATCGTCACCGGCGCGCGGGTACGCCGGATCCTGGTGGACCGGGACCGGCCGGGCGGGGCGCGTGCCGCGGGGGTGTGCGTGCGGGGGGACGACGGACGGGAGTCCGAGATCCTCGCCCCGCTCGTCGTGGTGGCCGCGGGCGCTCTGCAGTCGCCTCCGCTGCTGCGCCGGTCCGGCCTCGGCGGTCACCCGCGGCTCGGCCGCAACCTCAGCGTCCACCCCGCCACCAGCCTCGCCGGGCGCTTCGCCGAGCCGGTCACGGCCTGGCAGGGCGTCCTGCAGAGCGCCGGGATCGAGGAGCACCACGGGGCGGGCGTCCTGATCGAGGCCACCGCCACCCCGCCGGGCATGGGTTCGTTCGTCCTGCCGGGCCTGGGCAGGGAGTTGCGGCGGGAACTGGACGGCGCGGAGCACCTCGCCACCCTGGGCGCGATGATCGCCGACCGCCCCTCGGGCCGGGTCCTGGGCCGCGACCGCACGCTGCTCCGGTACGCCCTGGACCGCCGTGACGGGGCCCGGCTGCTGCGGGCCGTACGCGCCATGGGCGAGGTGCTGTTCGCCGCGGGCGCGGAGGAGGTCCTCACCGGCGTCCCCACCGCTCCACGCGCCCGTACCCCGGCCGAACTGGACTCCGTCCTCGCGGAGCTGTGCCCGCGCCGGCTGCATCTGTCCGCCTACCACCCCACCGGTACGGTCGCCGCGGGCGCCGACCCCGCCCGCGCTCCGGCCGACCCGGCGGGACGGCTCCGCGGCGTACGCGGGGTGCTGGTCGCCGACGCCTCGGTGCTGCCCGGCTGTCCCGAGGTGAATCCGCAGCTCAGCATCATGGCCGCGGCACTGGCGGTCGCGGAGGCCTGGCTGGGGCGGTGAGACCGCGGGGCGGCGTCGGGGGGCGTGCGGGGCTGTGACCGGGCGCGGCGCCCGCGGCCTCGCGCGCCTTCCCGGGGCCGGGCGGTCCTCCGATGCGGTGGACGCCGGGGGCGGCGCCCCGGGACCGGAACCGACGGACTATCGTCGGCACATGGCGACCGATCTGATCCGCATCGTCTCCCGGTCCTCCCCCATGGCACTCGCCCAGGTGGAGCGTGTCCGGGCGGAGCTGGCCGCGCTTCACCCCGGGATCCGCACCGAGGTCGTACCGGTGACCACCTCCGGCGACCGGTGGATGGGCGACCTGGCGAAGCTCGGCGGGAAGGGGGCCTTCACCAAGGAGGTCGACGCCGCCCTGCTGGCCGGGGTGGCCGACCTGGCGGTGCACTGCATGAAGGACATCCCCGCGGACCGGCCCCTCCCGGAGGGCACCGTCTTCGCCGGGTACATGGCGCGGGACGACGTACGGGACGCCGTGATCCACCCCGGCGGGCTCACCCTGGACGAGCTGCCCGCCGGCGCCCGGATCGGCACCTCCTCGGTGCGGCGTGCGGCGCAGCTCGCGCTCTCGCATCCGGAGCTGGAGTGCGTGCCGATGCGCGGCAACGCCAACCGCCGGCTGGAGAAGCTGCACGCCGGCGAGGCGGACGCGCTGGTGCTGGCCGTCTCCGGGCTGGAGCGGATCGACCGCATGGACGTCGTCACCCAGGTGCTGCCGGTGGAGACGATGTGCCCGCCGATCGGCGCCGGCGTGCTGGGCCTCCAGTGCCGCGAGGACGACACGGACCTCATCGACCTGGTGTCGGGGCTCGGGCACGCCCCGACATGGCGGGAGACGGCGGCCGAGCGGATGTTCCTGCACGTGTTGCAGGGCCACTGCAACAGCCCGATCGCGGGCTTCGCCGAGCACGGCGCGGACGGCGAACTGTCGCTGCGGGGACGGGTGTTCTCCCCGGACGGCAAGCAGGTGCTGGAAGCGCGGGAGGACGCCGGGCGGCTGGACCCGGCGACGCTGGGCATGTCGGTCGCGGTCTCCCTGCTGCGCCAGGGAGCGCGGGAGCTGATCGACACCATCCCGCACTAGGACGGGGCGTCTCCGGGCGGCAGCCACCAAGGGGGACATGGCGCGCTCGGGCTTGCGCGGCTACCGGGACTCCGGGCGGCCTGCCCGTAGGATCGCCACGCATACGGCCACGGGAGGAACCCCAGCCGACGCACGGCTGGGGTTCCCCGAGGCGGCGGGTACCGGTCGGCAGGCGGAATCGCCCACGCCGCGGACCGCTCGTGTCCCCGTCGGCGGACCGCACCGGAACGCGATCACCGTCGGGCCAGGGGAGTCAGCGCTGCAGGGTGAGGATGCCCGGCCGCCAGGGAAGCTGGTCGTAGGGGCCGCCTGCGTCGGGGGACTTGCCCTGGTAGAGGAACTGCAGGTTGCAGGGGTCGATGGTCATGGTCTGGTCGGGGTTGTTGCGGACCAGATCGCCGTGGCTGATGTCGTTGGTCCAGGTGGCGCCGCTGTTGGCCTTGCCCGCGAAGGGGTTGCTCTCGGTGGCGGCCTGCGGGGTCCACGAACCGTCCAGGCTGGAGGCCGTGAACGAGCGGTAGTAGCGCCCGTTCGCGCCGATCGCCTCAACGATCATGAGGTACTGGTCCTGGCCCTGGACCTTGTAGACCTGCACCCCCTCGAAGAGGTTGTTCGTCGAGTCGCTCATGATCGTCGTGTACGACGAGCCGAAGCTGCCCGGGAAGTCGCCGATCGGCATGCTCGCCCGGTAGATCCTGCCGTTGTCACCGGCGAAGAACAGGTACATGTTCCGGCCGTCACCGATCAGGGTCTGGTCGATCGGGCCGGTGCCGGAGTCGGGGATGCTCCCGGTGAACAGCGGCTGGGGCGAGGACCAGCCGTTGGGGTCGGTGGGGTCGCTCGACGTGCGGTAGAGGAAGGGCCACTGCCCCCACTGGTACGCGAGCACCCAGATGTTCTTGGGCGCGAAGTAGAACAACGTGGGCGCCACCGTGGCCTGGTTCATCCCGGTCTGGCCGGCCGACGCCATGTCCGGCCAGTCCGTGAAGGGACCGAACATCATCGAGCCGTACGAAGAGCCCGACACGTTCGTCCCGTAGACCAGGTGCTTGCCGTTGTGCACCACGTTGGTGAAGTCCTTCAGCGCGACCCACCCGTGCTGCGGCTGCGCCAACGCACCCGTCGACGTCCACCGGTACGTCGCCGGAAGAGAACACTCGCCGCCCGGCGTCCCGGACAGGCCGGTCCACTTCTGGTGGCTGCCGCCGTTGCACGTCCAGATCTGCACCGCAGTGCCGTTGGCCGTACCGGCGCCCGCAGTCTCCAGGCACAGCCCGGACTCCACGCCGACGACCGTGCCGTCGGAGTTCACTCGCCACTGCTGGTTCGCGCCACCGTGACAGGTCCAGATCTGCACCCGGGTGCCGGGCGTGGTGGCGTGGTCTGGAACGTCCAGGCACTTGTCGCCGTAGACGCTGAGCTGGTTGCCGTCCGTCAGCGTCCACTGCTGGTTGGTCCCGCCCCAGCAGTCCCAGATCTGCAACTGCGTGCCGTCGGCCTGGTCGGCGTTCGGCACGTCGAGACACCGGTCGGAGCCCACACCGCGCAAGGCGCCGCTGGTGGCCGCCTGGGCGGCGTTGGCGACGAGCGCCGGCGCCAACGCGACCAGAGCCGCAACCACAGCGGCGAACACCACGGACGGACGTTTGCGACGGGAATGTCGTCTGCGCATGGGGACCTCGTCATCCTTGAGTGGGAGGTTCCGGTCGGCCCCGTCAGAGGCTGCCCGGACTGCGTGTGCGAGGGAGCGCTCCACCGTGTTCGACATATCGACCACGGGTCGAAGTATCGGGCAGCCAGGATGATAGGGAACCTGCGCACAGCGTCAACACCCTCCGCATGATCCGCCGGGAAGGCCGAAACATTCGCGGTGCCACAGAGAGAGCATCTTCGCACGTCAAGCGGGTTCAATCGCCCGAGCAGGACAGGTGGCGCCCGGCACGGCCGCCCCCGCCCCCGGGCGTCCGTGCCGTCGCAAGTTGCCGTACAGGACTCGAAATTCCGCGCCCCCTATCCGTTTACAGCCCGGAGGAGGAGCGGTACGGTCCGAGCCGTGGGAGCGCTCCCAGACAGTTGGTTGACCCGCGCACGTCACAACGCCGCCCTCACCGGCACCCGAAGGCCGTCCGAGCCGCCCCGGCCGTGACGGGTGCCGGCCGGTCGGCGCGCACGCGGGCGACCTACGTCCCCCCACGGAAAGGGAGAAGCAGATGAGGTGTAGATCCCTCGTGACACCGCTTGTGGCTGCGGCACTCCTCGTCATGTCCGCTGCCGGCACGGCGCTGAGCAGCAGTCCCGACGCGAGCGTGTCGCCCTCACGTGCCGGTGCCGCCGCTGCGAGTGCCGGATGCGGCAAGGCGCCCACGCTGACCAGCGGTACGCACACGATCTCGAGCAGCGGCCAGAACCGCAGCTACATCCTCCGGATCCCCGCCGACTACGACAACAACCGCCCTCACCGGTTGGTCTTCGGGTTCCACTGGTTGGGCGGCACCGCCCATGACGTCGACTCGGGCGGAGCCGATGGGTACAACTGGTCCTACTACGGACTCAGGCGACTGGCGGACAGCGCGAACGACAGCACGATCTTCGTGGCGCCCCAGGGCCTCGACAACGGCTGGGCCAATTCCGGCGGCCGGGACGTGACCTTCGTCGACGACATGGTCCGGCAAATCGAGGCGGGACTGTGTGTCGACACGACACAGCGCTTCGCCGCGGGTTTCAGCTACGGCGGTGCGATGTCGTACGCCCTCGCCTGTTCCCGGGCGACGGTCTTCCGCGCGGTCGCCGTCTACTCCGGCGCGAACCTCAGCGGCTGCAGCGGCGGTGGTCAGCCCGTCGCGTACATGGGCCTCCACGGCCTCCGGGACAACGTGCTGCCCATCTCCGCGGGACGGGAGCTGCGCGACACGTTCGTCCGGAACAACGGCTGCACCCCGCAGAACCCGCCCGAGCCGGCGCAGGGCAGCCTGACGCACATCGTCACCGCCTACTCGGGGTGCGACGCCGGGTATCCCGTCGTCTGGGCCGCGTTCGACGGCGGGCACGACCCCGCCCCCATCGACGGGTCCACCGGCGGCGGCTGGCAGACCTGGACGTCGGGAGAGGTGTGGAGGTTCTTCACCCAGTTCGGCTCGTCGACCCCGCCCCCCACGTCCACCGGCACGCTCGTGGGCCGGCAGTCGGGCCGCTGTGCCGACATCCCCGACTACGCCACGACCAACGGCACCCAGGCACAACTGTGGGACTGCCACGGTGGCACCAACCAGCAGTGGACCTACACCGACGACAAGCAACTCACGGTCTACGGCAACAAGTGCCTGACCGCCTCCGGGAACGGGACCGGCGACGGCACCGCCGCGGTGATCTGGGACTGCAACGGGCAACCGAGCCAGCAGTGGGACATCAACGCCGACGGCACCATCACCGGAGTGCAGTCGGGCCTGTGTCTCGATGCCGTCGGCGCGAACACCGCCAACGGCACGAAGATCCAGCTCTGGAGCTGCTGGGGCGGAGCGAACCAGCAGTGGGATCTGCAGAGCTGACGCGGGCCTCGGGGCCAGACACCTGACGCCGTCCCGGGCCGCCCCGGTGACGGGGCCCCTCCACGTACACGGACCAGTCCACAGCAGAGACGGAGAGGACAGAGATGCTCAGCAGATCAGCCATGCCACGACGCCGTCGTGTCCGGCAGGCCGTCGCCGCCTTAGCGACCGCCGGCCTCGCCGCGGCGGCCACCCTGGTGTCCGCCGGCACCGCCCACGCCGCCGACACGCTCGGCACCGCGGCGGCGCAGAGCGGCCGGTACTTCGGCGCCGCCGTGGTCCCCAACCTGCTCGGTGACGCCTCGTACGGGTCCACGCTGAACCGCGAGTTCAACAGCGTCGTGGCCGAGAACGCGATGAAGTGGGACGCCACCGAGCCCAACCGGGGGCAGTTCACCTTCGGCGGCGGCGACCAGATCGTCAGCCACGCGCAGAGCAACGGCATGAGCGTGCGCGGTCACACCCTGGTCTGGCACGCTCAGCTCCCCGGCTGGGTCAGCGGCCTGTACGGCGACGACCTGCGCCAGGCGATGGTCGGCCACATCAACGGCGTCGCCGGCCACTGGCGCGGCCAGATCCACTCGTGGGACGTGGTCAACGAGGCGTTCGAGTGGGACGGCAGCCGCCGCCAGTCGGTCTTCCAGCAGCGGCTCGGCAACGGCTACATCGAGGAGGCGTTCCGGGCCGCGAGGGCCGCCGACCCGAACGCCAGGCTCTGCTACAACGACTACGGCACCGACGGCATCAACGCCAAGAGCACCGCGATCTACAACATGGTCGCCGACTTCCGCAGCCGCGGTGTGCCGATCGACTGCGTGGGCTTCCAGAGCCACCTCGGCTCCAACTCCGACCTGAGCAGCTACCAGGCGAACCTGCAGCGCTTCTCCGACCTCGGCGTCGACGTGCAGATCACCGAGCTGGACGTCGGCGGCTCCGGCTCCGCGCAGGCCAACGTCTACCGGCAGGTCACCGAGGCGTGCATGGCCGTCGCCCGCTGCACCGGCATCACCACGTGGGGCATCACCGACCGGCACTCCTGGCGCGGTGACGAGACCCCGCTGCTGTTCGACGAGAACTACCAGAAGAAGGAGGCGTACCACGCCGTACTCGACGCGCTGAACGGCGGCGACACCGGCGGCGGCGAGGGCGGCGAGCTCCGGGCGGTGGCCGCGGGCAAGTGCCTGGACGTGCCGGACCAGTCGACCGAGCCGGGCACGCGCGTGCAGATCTGGGACTGCTGGGGCGGGGCCAACCAGCAGTGGACGCTGACCTCGGCCGGCGAGCTGACGGTCTACAGCGGCGGCTCGCGCCGGTGTCTCGACGCCGAGGACGCCGGGACGTCTTCGGGCACGCCGGTGGTCATCTGGAACTGCCACGGCGGGAGCAACCAGAAGTGGAACCTCAACGCCGACGGCACCATCACCGGTGTGCAGTCGGGGCTGTGCCTGGATGTCAGCGGCGCTTCGACGGCCAACGGCGCACTGGTCCAGCTGTGGACCTGCTCCGGCGGTGACAACCAGCGGTGGACGCTCGGGTGAGACCGGCCGGCGGTCCGGCCCGCTGCGGGCCGGACCGCCGTGAGCCCCCCTTCGGCGCCCCCGGCGCCGAAGGGGGGCTGCCGCTCACCGACGGCACCCGGTGGGCGGGCGGGCCGTACGACCCCGCCGGCCCGGCGGGTCGGCGTTCCGTGAGTTCGCTGGAGGAGCGACGCAAGGCCGCTGGTCGTGAAGCGCGCTCCCCTCGCCGGCGGGTGCTTGCCCCTCCGGCCCCGGCTCGGAACCGAGCCGCACAGGCTCAGAAACCACCTGAGCCTGTGCGGCTTCCCGGGCACGACGCGGTGGAGCCGGTCGGCAACGCCACGGGCCTTGCCGCGAGGCCGGCCGGGAGGGGCCGGCGCTGCCGACCGCACCCCGGTGCGGCTGCCTGCGGGTGTCAGTAGCCGTAGATCATCTTGTAGGCGACCTCCGGCAGGAACTGCCCGGCTGTGGAGCCCGATCCGACACCGCAGTCGCCGTCGGACTCCCCGGGCGTCTTGATCCACAGGAGCATCTCGGCGCCGCCTCCCTGCCGGGTGGGCGTGCCGATCCGGCGGCCGCCGGGGTTGCACCACTCGCCGTTCGAGCCGTTGCCGTTGCGGCTCGTGTCCACGACGAACGGCTTCGTGTAGCCGTGACGCCGGCTGAGCGCCTGGTTGACGCTGCCGGCGTAGGACACGTTCTCGGAGGTGGTGAAGTAGTTCGAGACGTTGAGGGAGAAGCCCCTCGCGAGGCCGAGGCCGGAGGCGTGGAGGCGCCCGGCCATGGTCGAGGCGTCGACCCAGCCGGGGTTGCCCGCATCGAGATAGACCCATGCGTTCGGTGCCGTGGACCGGAACCGGGAGAGGGCGTCGGTGAGCATGGTCTGCCGCTCATCGATCTGTTGCGGGCTCATGCAGCTGTAGTCGCCGAGGGCGTCGGGCTCGAGGACGACCACGGCCGGACGGTCGCCGATGCCCCGGGCGAAGGCGGCGATCCAGTCCGCGTACTCGGCCGGGGAGGCGGCTCCGCCGCCGGAGTGCCCGCCGCAGGCGTCGCGACCGTACATGTGGTAGGCGACGAGGAGCGGCAGCTTGTCGGCGGCCTCGGCCGCGCCGGTATACGCGTTGACGGCCGAGCGGATGTCGCCGCTCCAGGAGCCGAACCAGCGGGCCATGGGGACGCCGGCGATGGAGCTGCGGATGGCGGCGGCCCGTCCGTCTCCCGGGTTGGCGGCCGACCAGCGCGCGGGGCTGGAGTCCGGGTCCACGTAGAAGCCGCTGGTCATGGCGAGCGGTGTGGACGCGGCCGGCGCGGAGGGTGACGAGGCCAGGAACAGCGGCAGTGCGAGTATCGCTGCCACTGCTCCGCGTATGAGTGTGCGCATCGGTGAACCTCATTCAGGGGGGTGGTGCCGCGTGGCTTCCGTCGTGAGCCCGCGGCATGAGGGTGCGACGGCGCCGGACTGCGGCACTTCGCACACGAGCGGTGCGCGGGAGCCGGTCCCCCGGCACTCTCGGACCCTGCCGGTTATGGGAGCGCTCCCAAACTGATGGTGTGGATAGCGACGGGAACCTGTCAAGAGTGCCGCGCGACGCCCTCCACCCGAGGGCGACGAGGAGTGGGTGGTGCCCGGAGCCGGACTTGAACCGGCACGGCCCGAGGGCCAACGAGGTTTAAGCTCGTCGTGTCTGCATTCCACCATCCGGGCACTGGCTCACGGCGCACCGCGGCGCCGGAGCGTGAGCGATGCTCCACGCGGGGTGCAGGACGAGCCTATCCACGACTCCCGTCGCGTAGGTGCACAAGAGACCGATCTTGTCTTATTTTCTTGACAACTGATCACCCGTCAGAGGTGTTCGTCGCTTTTCGGGGGCGTCCGTGCCGGGCGGGTACGCAGCAAGAATTGACGCGAACTCGTCCCCGCCATGGCATGATCGCGACGGAGCTTCCGTCCCCCTGCACGCTCCCGTGCGCCCCCGGTGCGCCGCCTGTACGCCGCCCCCGCCGTGCCGTCCGGGGCCGTCCCGGCGGCCCTGCCCGCCCCGGCGTCTCAGGGCCGGGGTCCTACCTGGGTAGGACGGCCGCTCCCCGGCATACCTCCCAGGGCTCCCCCGGAAACAGGTTCGCGGGCGGATCCCCCGCGGCGACGGCACCGGGAGGATGGAAGCGTCCCGAGGTCACCCGTCCCGACAGGAGCACCCCGACGTGTCCACCACCTTCTCCGGCGCCGCAGCCGCCGCCCCCGCCTCACCCGGCGCCGTCGCGGCCGCCCGCGCCACGGACCTCTCCAAGGTCTACGGACAGGGCGAGACCAAGGTGGTCGCCCTGGACCGGGTCTCCGTGGAGTTCCGGCAGGCGGAGTTCACCGCGATCATGGGGCCCTCGGGCTCCGGCAAGTCGACGCTGATGCACTGCATGGCCGGGCTGGACTCGGTCTCCAGCGGCAGCGCGTCCATCGGCGACACCGAGCTGACCAGGCTCAAGGACAAGAAGCTCACCCAGCTCCGCCGGGACCGCGTCGGCTTCATCTTCCAGGCCTTCAACCTGCTGCCGACGCTCAACGCGCTGGAGAACATCACCCTGCCCATGGACATCGCCGGCCGGAAGCCGGAGAAGGAGTGGCTGGACCGGGTCATCGACACGGTCGGGCTCTCCGGCCGGCTGAAGCACCGCCCGAACCAGCTCTCCGGCGGCCAGCAGCAGCGGGTGGCCGTGGCACGTGCCCTGGCCTCCCGCCCGGAGATCATCTTCGGGGACGAGCCGACCGGGAACCTGGACTCCCGCTCCGGAGCCGAGGTCCTCGGCTTCCTGCGCAACTCGGTGCGGGAGCTGGGGCAGACCGTGGTGATGGTCACCCACGACCCGGTGGCCGCGGCCTACGCCGACCGCATCGTCTTCCTCGCCGACGGCCGGATCGTCGACGACATCACCGACCCGACCGCGGACTCGGTGCTGGACCGCATGAAGGCCTTCGACGCCAAGGGCCGCACGAGCTGAGAGCCGGGCGCCGGGACCGGCCGCACGGGCGGCCGCCCGACGCCACGCGCCCGGCCCCGCACCGGCCTCGCCCGCCCGGGCGCTGCCGCCGCACCGGCAGGCCCGGACGGCCCGCCACGCCACGGACAGGGCACGGGCCCCGCGCGCCCGCCG
>NZ_JACYHE010000087.1 GCF_021696945.1 Streptomyces sp. JJ36 | reverse complement strand
GGCCCGGCCGGGGACCGGCGCTCGCGGCGCGCCGGGCCCGCGCCTCGAGGTGGCCCGTGGCGGGCAGGGCGCGGGCCCGTCGTGCGTCCACCGGGGGCCGCGTCGCCCCGGTGCTCAGCAGCGACGCCACTGGCGGGGTACGGGAGCCGGTGCCGGCGCCGCCGGGGCCGGGCACCGGGTCACCGCGAGCAGCAGCATGGCGGCGATGCCGCCCGCCACCACGAACAGCGTGGTGCTGATCCCGTCCGCGGTCGCGGCGCGCAGGCGTTCGCCGGTGAGGTCGTCGAGGCCGGCGGTCGCCACGAGGACGAGGACGGCGAGGCCGACCGCGGCGCCGACCCCGGAACCGGTGGAGGCGATGCCCGACGCGATGCCCTGCTCCCGGGCCGCCACGCCGGTCGCGGCGGCGATGAACATGGCCGTGAACACCACGCCGTCACCGATGCCGAGTGCCACGAGCCCCGGGATCAGTGCGCCGTACGAGCCGTCGGGCGAGACCGCCACGCCGAGCAGGACCGCTCCGAGCGCCCCCAGGGCCAGGGCGACGACCAGCGTGCTGCGGAGCCCGAACCGGGAGACGAACTGACCGGCCGTCGTCGAGCCGGCCACCACGACGGCGGTGGGGATGAGGAACCCGGCGCCGGTCTCCAGGGCGTCGTAACCGAGGACCTGCTGGAAGTAGAGCGACAGGAAGTAGAGCACCGAGCCGAAGGTGGCCATGAACGTGAAGGCGATCACGGAGCCGGTGACGAGGTTCCGGTTCGCCAGCAGCCCCGGTGGCATGAGCGGGTCCGCGCTGCGCCGCTCGATCACGGCGAAGGCCCCGACGAGCAGCAGGCCCGCCACGGCGCTGACCAGGATGCCCGGCGAGAGCCAGCCCAGCCCGGGCCCCTGAACCAGGGCGAACACGATCAGGGTCACGCCCAGAGTGACGCTCAGCGCGCCCGGCAGGTCGAAGGTGCGGCCCTTCTCGCGGGCCCCGTCGGGCGGGATCACCACGAACGCCGGCAGCAGCGCCGGTCCCGCCAGGGCGACATTGACCAGGAAGACGGCCTCCCAGCCGAAGGCCTGGGTCAGGAGTCCCCCGAGCAGCACGCCGATCACCAGCCCGGCCGCGCCTGCACCGCCCCAGACGCCCAGAGCGCGGTTGCGCGTCCTGCCTTCGGGGAAGGTGGTGTTGATGAGCGCCAGCGTGGTGGGGAAGACCAGCGCCCCGCCGAGTCCCTGCGCGGCGCGTGCGGCGAGCAGCATGCCCGGCCCGGTGGCGAGTCCGCCCGCCAGCGCCGCCCCGGCGTACAGCGCGAGTCCGGTCGTCAGGACCCTGCGCCGCCCCAGCAGGTCGGCGGCGCGACCGCCGAACAGCAGGAAGCCGGCCGAGGCCACCGCGTAGGCGCTGATGACCGACTGGAGCGTCTGTGCCGAGTAGCCCAGATCGCGGGCGATGTCGGGCAGCGCCACCACGACGATGTACTGGTCCAGCGAGACGATCAGCATGGCGAACGACAGCAGCGCCAGCGTCGCGGTCTCACGGTTCCAGCCGAGACCACCGGGCGCTGATGAGGCTTCCGTGGCAGGCAAGGCGGCACTCCTGGTCGGCCGGGCGGGGCCGTCCCTGCCCGGCTTCGGGCGCTCGGCGGGGCGGAACAGCCCGAGCTGCGGGGACCCCCGAGCACGGATCGCCCACACCAGGACCTTAAGGACCGTCATCCCCGGCCGGTGTCACGACACGACGCCCCCGGGGGCCGGACGGGGCACCGGCACCACGCGGACCGGTCGCGCGCGCGATCAGCGCGCCCCGGGCCGCCCCTCCGCGCCGTCCGCGGCGGGCCCCGCGGGCGTGACCGTGACGGGCGCGCCGAAGGCGGCGTGGCGCGCCGCGCGGCGCAGCACCGCCAGGACCGCGGGCCCGAGCGCCACGATCGCCAGCAGGTTGAAGAGCGCCCGGCCGGTGTCCCAGCCGGCGGTGGAGGTGACGAGGGTGTAGACGGCGAACCGGTGCAGGTTCTCCAGCACGGGCGCGCCCGCCACGAAGGAGAGGTCGGTGCCCGGACCCAGCGCGTAGGGCCAGAACCACAGGTTCATCAGGAAGCCGAAGACGTACGCCACCACCACCCCGTACGCCGCCAGCATGGCGATCTCGGCGCGGCCGGTGACGCGGCGCGGCAGCAGCCCGGCACCGAGCCCGATCCAGCCGGAGGCGAGCATCTGGAACGGCAGCCACGGCCCGACCCCGGCGGTGAGCAGCGCGGAGGCGAAGAGGGAGGTGGCGCCCAGCACGAAGCCGAACCCGGGCCCGAACACCCGTCCGGCCAGCACGAGCAGGAAGAAGACGGTGTCGATGCCCGCGGTGCCGGCGTCCAGCGGGCGCAGCCCGGCGTTCAGTGCGGAGAGCACGCCCAGCATGGCCAGCGCCTTGGTGTCGAGGCCGCCGGAGGACATCTCGGCCAGCACCACGGCGAGCAGCACCGGCAGGGTCAGCAGGAAGACCAGCGGGGCGTCGGCGGTGTGCGCGGCCAGGGACGGCTGCGGCGGCACGAAGAGCGGCCAGCAGAACATCGCCAGCCCGGCGACGCTCGCCAGCGTCAGCACCACGCCGCTGCGCAGCCGGACCGGCAGCGCCCGCGTCCCGCGGTTCTCCGCCGTGCTCACACGTGCTCCGCCGGCGCGGTCCGGTCGGCCAGCGCCCGGCCGACCTGCTCCACGGTCAGCCACGGCTGCGGGCTGAGGACCTTCGCCACCTGAGGGGCGAACGCGGGGGAGGACACCACCACGTCGGCGGTGGGCCCGTCCGCGACAGTCTCGCCCTCGGCCAGCACCACCACCCGGTCCGCGGCGCGGGCGGTGAACTCCACGTCGTGGGTGGCCACCACGACCGCGCGGCCGTCGTCCGCCAGCTCGCGCACGACTCCCGCGAAGGCCTCCTTGGCGTGGTAGTCCAGGCCCCGGGTGGGTTCGTCCAGCAGCACCACGTCCGGTGCCGCGGTGAGCTGCACCGCCAGCACCAGCGCGAGCTGCTGTCCCTCGGAGAGGTCCCGCGGGTGGCGGGCGCCGGGCACCCCGGGGGCCAGGGCGTCGAGCAGGCGCCGGCAGGTGCCGGGCTCCGCGCCCGACTCGGCGTCTGCCTGGGCGCACTCGGCGTCCACCCGCTCCAGGTAGAGCAGGTCGCTCGCCGTCTGCGGCACCATCCCGACCAGCCGCCGGGCCTCCCGCGCGGAGACCCTCCCCGGGTCGCGGCCGCCCCGCACGGCGACCGAGCCGGAGCGCCGCGGGCCGGAGCCCTGGAGCGCCCAGAGCAGCGAGGACTTGCCGGAGCCGTTGCGTCCCATCAGCGCCGTCACCTGCCCCGGGGCCAGCTCCAGGTCCACCTCGTGGACGGCCACCGTGGAGCCGTGGGTGACGGTGACCCGGCGCGCGGCGAGCGCCGGTCCGCCGCCCGCGACGGTCGCCTGCGACGGGGTCCGGGGCTCCGGGGCCCTCCCCTCCAGCGTTGCGCGGAGGCCGCGTGCGGTGCGGCGGGCGTCGCGTACGGACAGCGGCAGCGGGTCCCAGCCGGCCAGCCGGCCGAGCCGGATCACCGGCGGGGCCACGTCCGCGTGCCGCATCAGCTCCGCGGGGTCGCCGTCCACGACCCGCCCGTCGCCGGTGAGATGCACCAGCCGGTCGGCGTACTGGAGGACCCGCTCCATCCGGTGCTCGGCCACCAGCACGGTGGTGCCCAGGTCGTGCACGAGCCGGGTGACGGCGGCCAGCACCTCCTCGGCGGCCGTGGGGTCCAGCGCCGAGGTGGGCTCGTCCAGCACCAGCACCCGGGGGTGCGCGGTGAGCACCGAGCCGATGGCGACCCGCTGCTGCTGGCCGCCGGAGAGGGTACGCAGCGCCCGGTGCCGCAGTCCGGCGATGCCCAGCAGGTCCAGCGTCTCCTCCACCCGTTTCCGCATCACCTCCGGCGGGACGGCGAGCTGCTCCATCCGGTACGCGAGTTCCTCCTCGACGGTGTCGGTGACGAAGCCGCTCAGCGGGTCCTGGCCGACCTTGCCGACGAGGTGGGCGAACTCCTGCGGCGGCCGGTCGGCGGTGCGGACGCCGTCCACGCTGACGGTGCCCCGCAGGTGGCCTCCGGTGAAGTGCGGCACCAGGCCGTTCACCGCGCCCAGCAGGGTCGACTTCCCGACGCCCGTGCGGCCGGTCACCAGGCAGAGTTCGCCTTCCTCGACCGTCAGCCCGACGTCCCGGAGGGCGGGCTCGGCGCTGTCGGCGTAGTGGAAGGTCACCTGGTCGAAGCGGATCACGCGGCGGCTCCCCTCGGTCGGTCCGGACGGGTTGCGGGCGGCGGGGGTGCGAGGAAGGCGGGCAGCACGCCGAGCAGCGCCGCGGCGGCGGCCGGCAGCGTCAGCCCGGGCCACACCAGGGGCGACAGCGTGGGGTGGAGCACCGCGGCGGCGTCGCCGCGGGAGACCAGGTACAGGGCCACGCCGCTGCCGAGGCCGGAGAGGGCGACCAGGTACTCGGCGGGCAGCCAGCGGTCCGGCCGGTAGCGGCTGCGGCGGACCCGGCGCCCGCCGAGCAGGAAGCCGGCCACGGCCGGCACCAGCGCGGCCAGCAGCAGCGGGGCGCCCAGGTAGTGCGGGGTGCCGCCGCCCATCGCGCCGTACAGCCCGGCGCACACGCCGAGCAGACCGGTGAGCACCAGGGTGCCGGTGAGCAGCCGGGTGCGCGGGGCGACGTGGCCGGTGCGCCCGTAGCCGTGCGAGGCCATGGCGGCGGCCAGCGCCAGCGAACGGTTCATCGCGTCCTCCAGCACGGGGATGAGAACGCCGTGCAGCGCCCGCATCCGGCCGCCGCCGAGGCCGCCGCGCAGCCGCCGGGCGCGGCGCACCCGCTGCACGCTCTCCGCGAGCTGGGGTGCGACGGTGAGGGTGACCACCACCGAGGTGCCGATCTCGTAGAGCGCGCCGGGCAGGGACTTGAGCAGGCGCTTCGGGTTGGCGAGAGCGTTGGCGGCGCCCACGCAGACCACCATGGCGGCCAGCCGCAGCCCGTCGTAGCAGCCGCCGAGGAGCTGCTCGGCGGTGACGGGGCCGAACAGCCGGATGCCGGCGGCCACGTCGGGCAGCGGGATCTCCGGCAGGACGAAGAGGACGGTGTCGCCCTGCCCGCCGCCGAAGACCACCCGGAAGACCACCCGCAGCGTGACGATGAGGGCGCCCAGCAGCAGATAGAGCCGGAAGGACAGCGCCCAGGGCGCGTCGCTGCGCCGCTGCGCCACGACCAGCCCGGCGACGGCCAGGAGCAGGCCGAGCAGCAGCGGGTTGGTGGTGCGGGTGGCCGCGACGGCCAGGCCCAGCGCCCACAGCCACCAGGCGCCCGGGTGCAGGGTGCGTGGCAGCGGCCGCCACGGCGCCGCGGTGGGGGCGGGACCGGTGCCGGTGCCGGCCGGGCGGTCTGCGGTCGTGGGCGCGGTGCCGGCCCGTCCGGTGCCGCCGGGGCCGCTCACGGTGAGGAGTCCGCCCGGTCGCCCCGGCCGGCGGTCACGGGCACCCGGCCGGCGTCCGGGCGGGAGCCCGCGCGCCCCCGGGCGGCGGACACCACGGCGGTACGGGGGGTGCGGCGGGTGCCGTGGAGGTGCGGGGCGCCCGCGAGCGGCGCGGGCGCGGCCGGGTACGCGCGTGTCGCACGGGTCATCGTGGCGCCCTTCCGCTCCGGGGCCGGCACCGGGGCCCGCCTGCCCGGCACACACGTGACCCCCGACGCGCCGTCCGTACGGAGGCGGCGCCAGGGGCCGGTGACCCGGAGGTTCGGGCTCCACGCTGCAGACCATGACAGTGAGAAGCTCTGGTCACATACGCGACGGGTGTCCCGGCTCGCGGCCCTCCGGCCGCTCACGGTTGCAGGTCAGCGCCGGACTCGCACCGGCTTCCCCCTGGTCGCGTACGCGTCGAGTGGTGGCTCCGCAGCACAGCGGAACGGGTCGAGTCTACGCGCGGCACCCGGGCGTGCCCAGGCGCCGCCGCTGTGAGAACTGCCACCGGGGCCCGGGCGGGCCTCCGGAGCGGCACGGACCGGCTGCGCAGGCCCGGGTGCCGCCCGTGGCGGCGCCCCGGGCCTTCCGGAGCTGCCGCCGCGGACCGCGTCAGCGGGCCCGGTTGCGGGCGCGGCCGGACGGCGGCCGGGTGTGGATGTAGAGGTCCTGACGGCCCGGTGCCTCCCGGCGCTGCGGCAGCGGCAGCTCGTACTCCACCCGCCGGGCGTGGTCGGCGAGCTGCCGTTCCGGGTTGTAGACCCGCCCGAACTTCCACAGCATGCGGGCGAAGTTCGTCTGCCCGTGTGCGAGGTTCCGGCCGAGGATGCCGAGCGCGCGGAACGCCGTGCTCAGTCCCAGGTGCTTGCGGTTGATCACCTCCTGGGTGCGCACCAGCTCGCGGTAGAAGGCGTCCAGCGGCAGCGTGGTCGGCACCACGGCGTGCTGGATGTCGAAGAGCCGGTAGTCCCGGGTGGTCAGCCGGCGGGCGTCGGTGTGCCAGACCTCCGTGCCCGGGTACGGCGTCATCACCGTCAGGTGCACGATCTCCGGCACGGAGAGCGCGAACTCCCGCACCACGCGGAAGCGCTCCTCGTCCCAGGCCGGGTCCACGATCAGGTTGATCGCCACCGTGATGCCCATCTTCCGCGCCGCCTCCAGGGCCCGGAAGTTGTCGTCCGGGCTGACCCGCTTGCGGTAGAGGTCCAGGCCCTCCCGGTCGATGGCCTCCATGCCGAGGAACATGTAGCGCAGCCCCAGCTTCGTCCACCGCTCGAAGACGTCCGGCTGGCGGAGCAGCACGTCGCTGCGGGTCTCCAGGTAGTAGCGCTTGCGGATGTCGCGGCGCTCCAGCTCCTCCGCGATGCCGTGGCCGTGCTCGGGGCGGATGAAGGCCACGTCGTCGACGATGAAGACGTTCGGCTCGCGGACCGTGGCCAGCTCCTCCGCCGCCGCCTCCGGGCTCGCCTTGCGGTAGCTGCGCCCGTAGAAGGTCCAGGCGGAGCAGAAGGAGCAGTCCCACGGGCAGCCGCGGGTGAACTCGATGGAGGCGCACGGGTCCAGCTCGCCGATGAAGTAGCGGTTCCGCTTCCGCATCAGATCCCGGGCCGGCCGCGGCTCGTCCAGGCTGTCCAGCAGCAGCGGCGCGGGTCCGCGCCCCTCGGTGCTCACCACGCCGGGCACCGACGCCACACCGCCGTCCCGTACGGCCTCCAGCAGCGGGCCGACGGCGGGCTCCCCCTCGCCGCGTACCACGGCGTCGACCGCGCCCTCGCCCTGCTCCAGCACGTGCTCGGCGATGAAGGAGACGCTGTGCCCGCCGAAGAAGACGAAGCAGCCGGGGGAGGCCGCCTTGGCGGCGTGGGCGATCTCCAGGGCCTCGGGGATGTTGGCGAGGTAGTTCAGCGAGAGGCCGACCACGTCCGGCGCGAACGACTCCATCTCCTTGTCCAGTACGGAGCGGGGCAGGACCTGGAGGTCGACGACGTGCACGGTGTGACCGGCGTTCCGGGCCGCGGCCGCGACCCGTTCCAGGCCCAGTGGTTCCAGCCGCAGGAAGATCTCCGAGTACATCAGCGCACTCGGATGGATGAGCATGAGCCGCATGTGACGTGTCTCCCGTCCGCGACAGCGTCCGATTCAACGTTTCCGTTGCTTTCTCTCACCCTTTGTCCCGCTTCGCCTCTTCAGTGCCCGGGAGACGCGCCGCGTTGCGCCATCCGGCGGATCGGCCGTACGAGCGGGATGTCCGGGCCGGCGGCGGGTCGCGGTGACGGGGCGCGGGGCGCGGGGTGCGGCCGGGACGAGGGGTGCGGGTGGGTGCAGGGACGTGTTCCCCGGGGTAGGACTCCGGCGTCATGGCATGCTCATGGCGCCCCACACCCTGGCGTGCGGGGCGTCGCCGGCGTGCACGACGACCGTTCCGGGCCGGCCCGGAGGCCCCACACCGACACGAGGAGCCCCCCCATGGACACCGCACCTCCCGCCCCCCGGGCCCGCCAGCGCGGCGCACGTCGCCTCGGCCTGCTGCTCGCCGCCGTCCTCACCCTGCTGCTCGGCGCCACCGCGCCCGCCCAGTCCTTCGGCGCCGCCTTCAACCCCACCCAGAGCCAGGGCAACCGCGGCAGCGACGTCGTCGCCATCCAGTACCTGCTGCGGGCGCACGGCCAGTCCCCCGCCGTGGACGGCATCTTCGGACCGGGCACGCACTCCGCCGTACGGTCCTTCCAGTCCTCCCGCGGACTCGGCGTCGACGGCATCGTCGGGCCGAACACCTGGGCGGCCCTGCAGAAGACGGTGCGGCAGGGCGACACCGGCCCCGCGGTGAAGGCCGTGCAGTACCTGCTGAACGCCAAGCGCGGCGCCGGCCTCGCCGTGGACGGGATCTTCGGGTCCGGCACCGCCTCGGCCGTACGCGGTTTCCAGAGCCACGCCGGCATCGGCGTGGACGGCGTCGTCGGGCCGAACACCTGGAAGAACCTGCTCTGGCACTACGAGGCGCCGGACTTCTCCGGCGCCCTGTGCGACGTCGACCCCGACGGCAACGGGAACGCCAACTGGGGCACCGCCGCCGCCACCGGCCAGCTCGAGGCGGCCGCCTCCTCCTTCGGCGGCACGGGCAACGGGCAGATCCCCGTCGGCGACGTGAGCTTCGAGCACGGCGGCGACATCTACGGCCACTCCAGCCACGAGCGGGGCCTGGACGTGGACGTCTGGCCGATCCGCACCGACTCGAACCAGTGCTCCGGCGCCCGCATCACCTGGCGCTCCGGCGCCTACGACCGCGCCGCCACCCGGCAGCTCGTGCAGCGCATCCGCGCCACGGCACCCGGACACATCAAGCTGATCTTCTTCAACGACCCCCAGCTCATCTCGGAGGGCCTGACCACGGAGTACCCGAACCACGACAACCACCTGCACATCCGGTACTGCGAGAAGGTGCACCCCAGCTCGCTGTACGACTGCTGACGGTTGCGAGGCGCGGCTGCGGCCGTGGTGGCGGCGGTGGTTGCGGCTGTCGCCGGGCTGCGGCTGCGGCTGCGGGGGCGGCTTCGCGGCTGGGGTGGTGGCGGCCTGACCGCCGGGTGCGGGCCGTCCCGTAGCCCGCCGATCAGTGACAGCAAGCCCGATGCTGCGTGAGGGTCTTCGTCGGCCTTGCGTACCGAGGCGCTCTCGAGCTGTCGGGGTTTCGGGCCTCGAGGTTTCGCGGTGACACCCCATCTCGGGCCTATGCTGCACAAGCACCCATAACGGCACCGAGGAGACCGCATGCCTGACCGGCCTGACGTGGTCGTGTTCGACGTCCTGGAGACCTTGCTCGACCTTGATCCGCTCGCGGCACGACTGGAAGAGGTGGGGCAGCCTGCTGCCGTCTTGGCGCCGTGGTTCCTGCGCTTCCAGCGCGACGCCATGGCACTGACCCTGGCAGGCGACGAAGCTGTCTTCGAGCCGGTGGCCCGGCAGGCGATGCGCACCGAAACGCAGCACACGCTCAGCGAAGCCGGCATCGACCATGTGCTCGCCGGATTCGCCACGCTGCCCGCCTTCGACGACGCCGCACCGGCTCTGCGGACCCTCTCGCAGGCCGGGGTCACCGTCGCCTGCCTGACCGTCGGCAGTGCCGACAACACCCGCCGTTTCCTCGACGGCGCCGGACTCGCCGAGTTCGTCGACCATGTCGTCACCGCGCAGATGGCCGGCGTGTGGAAGCCGCACCCGAAGATCTACCACGTCACCGCGGAACAGCTGCACACGCCGATCGAGCGCATGGCGCTGGTCGCCGTGCACGCCTGGGACTGCCACGGCGCCAAGCGGGCCGGAGCGCTCACCGGCTGGTGCTCCCGGCTCGAAGGCGAACCCGGGGACGTCTTCCTGCCCGCCGACGTCACCGGCGAAAACCTCGTGGACGTGGCGGACAAGCTGCTGCGACTGCCCGAGCGGCCCGCCACGTGACGGCACGCGGCCGGAAGGCGCCCGTACCCTCCGGTCCGGCCGCCACCACCCCGGCCGCGAGGCCGTCTCCCCACGCCTCACAGCTTCAGTTCGGCCCACACCGTCTTGCCGACGGGAGCGCGGGGCGTGACGCCCCAGCGGGAGGCGAGGGCGTCGACCAGCAGCAGCCCGTAGCCGGACTCGGCGCCCGCGGGTGGGATTGAGGGGTGTTGCGGAGGGAGCCGTTCGCCCAGCGCGTCGGAGACCTCGACCCGGACCAGACCCGGCGGGG
This sequence comes from Streptomyces sp. JJ36, assembly GCF_021696945.1. Lineage (GTDB taxonomy): Bacteria > Actinomycetota > Actinomycetes > Streptomycetales > Streptomycetaceae > Streptomyces. The sequence continues at coordinate 14,499 of NZ_JACYHE010000087.1, read as the reverse complement.
TGTCCAGGCGCAGCTCGAAGTCCCGGCCGGTGACGAAGCCGTGGCGGACGGCGTTGGCCGCCAGCTCGGCGACGATCAGCTCGGCCGAGCGGGCCGGTTCGCTGTCGTACGGCACCCCCCAGGCGTCCAGTCGTTCGGCGGTCAGTCGCCGGGCGAGCCGGGCGCTGCGCCGCGACGAGGTGAACAGCATGCGGAAGGGGCGCGGGGGACGGACGTCCACGGAAGAGGGAATCTCTGACTTCACACGGTGACCATGTCGTCACCGGAACTACCCTGGACAGAGCGGCCGACTGTACGTCAGTGCAGGTACGTGCCGGTACGAGGGGTGTACGGGAGGGACCCGGGACCGGACGGGGAGGTGACGGCGATGGGCCGTCCGAAGCAGGCGCAGCGAGTCCAGCAGCAGCGGCGGAACGACAACCGGCCGGAGGCCTGGCGGTGTTACGGCCGCCTGCTGCGGCTCTTCCGCGACCAGGCGAGCCTGACGCAGAACGAACTGGCGGACCGCATCGGGTACTCGTACGAGCAGACGGCCTCCGTCGAGCAGGCGCGGCGCCCGGCGCAGCGCACGTTCACCGAGGCGGTCGAGCGGGTGCTGCACACGCAGGGCGCGCTGCTGGCGCTCCAGGAGGAGGTGGAGCTCGCCAAGCTGCCGCAGTTCTTCCAGGACTTCGCGAAGATCGAGCTGGAGGCGGTCAGTCGTTTCGAGTACGAGCCGCAGCTCGTGCCGGGGCTGCTCCAGACCGAGGAGTACGCGCGGGCGGTGTTCGCCGGGCACTGCCCGCCGCTGGAGCAGGAGATCCTGGAGCAGCACCTGGAGGCCCGGATGGAGCGGCAGAAGCTGCTGACCCGGACGCCGATGGTGCAGTTCTCCTTCGTGCTCTGGGAGCCCGTCCTGCGGAACCCGGTCGGCGGGACGCGGGTGCTGCGCGAGCAGCTCCGGCACCTGGGCAAGGTGGCGCAACTGCCCAACGTGGAGCTCCAGGTGATGCCTCTCGCTTCCGCGATGCATCCCGGACTGGACGGTCCCATGGTCCTGCTGGAGACGGACGAGCATCGCCAGGTCGGCTACCTGGAGTCGCAAGACAACGGCATGGTGATCACCGATCCGGTGAAGGTCAGCGCCTTCGCACTGCGGTATGGCAAGCTGCGCTCGCAAGCCCTCAGTATGGAGGAGTCCGCGCGTCTGATCGAACGGGGAGCGGGAGAGCTATGACGGCCGAGCGGGACTGGTTCAAGAGCAGCTACAGCGGTAGTGGCGGCGGGAACTGCCTCGAAGTCGCCGTCTCCTGGCGTAAGTCCAGCCACAGCGGTCCGGACGGCGGCAACTGCATCGAGATCGCCGCCTGCCCCGGCACCGTGCACGTGCGGGACTCGAAGAACGTCCCCGGCCCCGAGCTGGACGTGCAGCCCGCCGCCTGGGCGGCGTTCGTGGAGTTCGCCGCCCGGGACTGACCTCGCGCGACGGCGCGTTCGCAGACACGAGGGGGAGTGCAACGCATGATGACCGAGGCGATGACGGCGCTGGCCGCCGCGGGCGGTACCGCCGTCGTGCAGGCGGCCGGGACCGACGCGTGGAGCGGCCTGCGCACGCGCGTGGCGGTGCTGCTCGGCCGGGGCGAGCCGGAGTGCGAGCGGCACGAGCTGGAGCGGCTGGACCGTACGGCGGCCGAGCTGACGACCGCCACGGACGACGGCACCGCGGAGGTCGTACGGGCGCGGCAGGAGGCGACCTGGCAGACCCGCTTCGAGGGGTTACTGGAGGTCGTTCCCGCCGAGCAGCGGGAGGCGGTGGCCGCCGACCTGCGGGCCCTGATCGACGAGCTGCCCGCCGCCGCCCGCCCCGCCACCGTCCACAACGAGATCAGCGGCGGCACCCAGCACGGCCCGGTCGTGCAGGGCCGGGACGTCCACCACCTCACCATCGGCGGCAGCGGTACCGCGCCGCCCCCCGACGGCACGGCTGCACCGGGCCGGTGACGCCCGCCGCACGGCCGGCGCCCCCGCACCACGCCTGGAGGGCGTCGGCTCCGGGGCTCAGGCTTGCGTCGCGGCCAGCTCCGCGGCGCCGAAGGAGACGCCGAAGCGTTCGCACCAGATGCTGACGCTGGTGTAGGTGTCCAGGTCGAGGTCGTCCGGGAGCGGGTAGTTCTGGTCGCCGCGGTTGCCCTTGAGGTCGCCGAGGTTCTCGTACTTCCCGTCGTCGAAGACGTGCCAGCCCGCCTTGCCGGGCTTCACCGGGGCGTCGGTGATCCACACCTTGAGGTCGGGGCCGTTGCTGGTCTCCAGGCCCTCCAGGCGCAGCACCCGGGAGCCGTCGGCCAGTTCGACGACCTTCACGGTGCCGCTGGTGGCGTGCTCGTGAGTGATCAGCTCGCCGTCGGCCACCGTGCGCGGCCCGGGCGGCGGCGACGGGGTGCCCGCGTCCGGTGAGGCGGCGGGTGTGCCGGCGGGCTGCTCCGGCTGCCGTTCCGCGGCGGCGGTGGGCGTGGGCAGCGACTCGTTGACCGTCTCGTCCACCCACAGCTTCCACGGCTGGAACCAGTACAGCCCGGTCCCGACGGCGATCAGGCCGAGCACCAGCGCACCGATGACCAGGGGGCTGCGCAGCAGACGGCGGATCATGGCGGGGCTCCCGGGAGGCGTCGGCGTCGTCGTACGGACGCCCCCATTCAACCCTCGTCCGCCCGCGGAGGCGCCGGTCAGGGCATTACGGAAGTCTTACGGGACGGGCAGGGCCCGCGGGCGGGCCTCCGCGGCCACGGAGACCGCCTGCCGCGACGGAAAACGTGTTGGTGGGCACCGGCCCCGGCTGTGACACTGCGGTGCACGTGTGACCTTGCCGAGGAACCGCCACCTACCGACCGGGAGACCCTGAGATGACCAGTAAGTTCACCGAGCTGGCGATCGACTGTGCCGACCCCCGCGGTCTCGCCCGGTTCTGGTGCGCGGTCCTCGGCTACGAGGTGCTGGAGGAGGAGGACGGGTTCGTCGCCATCGGGTCCCCGCTGGTGCCGGAAGGGAAGGACCGCCCCGGCCCCGTGCCGCCGGCGCTGACCTTCGCGCGGGTGCCCGAGGGCAAGACCGTCAAGAACCGGCTGCACATCGACGTCAACCCGACCGACCGGGATCAGGACGAGGAGGTCCGCCGCCTGCTCGGCCTGGGTGCTCGACGTGCCGACGTCGGCCAGGGGGAGCACAGCTGGGTCGTCCTCACCGACCCGGAGGGGAACGAGTTCTGTGTCCTGGCGGGCCGTCACCCCTGAGCCGGGCGGACCCGCGACCGGGAGCCGCCACCCCTGGCCCCCCTGAACCGGGCCGCCGGCCCCGCACCGCGGGCCGCACACCGCCCGCCGTCTGCCCGGTCAGGACTCCGGCCGCTCCTCGAAGGCCGCGAGCAGGCGTTCCGCGGCGAGGGTGGCGGTCAGGGCGCCCTCCCGCACCTCGGCCTCGACCTCCGGGGCGAGCGCCCGTACGGCCGGGTGGGCGTGGAGCCGGCCGAGCAGCTCGTCCCGCACCATGGACCAGGTCCAGTCGATCTGCTGGTCGCGCCGTTTGGCGGCCAGCCGCCCGGTGGAGTCCAGGTGCTGCCGGTGCTGCTCCAGGGTGTCCCAGAGCGTGTCCAGGCCGGTGCCCTCGCGGGCGCTGCAGGTGAGCACGGGCGGCCGCCAGGTGGCGTCGGCGGGCTGCATCATCCGCAGGGCGCCGGAGAGTTCGCGGGCGGTGGAGCGCGCTTCGCGCTCGTGCGGGCCGTCGGCCTTGTTGACGGCGAGCACGTCGGCGAGTTCCAGCACGCCCTTCTTGATGCCCTGGAGCTGGTCGCCGGTGCGGGCGAGGGTGAGGAGCAGGAAGGTGTCCACCATGTTGGCCACGGCCGTCTCGGACTGGCCGACGCCGACGGTCTCCACCAGCACCACGTCGAACCCGGCGGCCTCCATGAGCACCATGCTCTCCCGGGTGGCGCGGGCGACCCCGCCGAGGGTGCCGGCGCTGGGCGAGGGGCGGACGAAGGCGGCCGGGTCGACGGCGAGGCGTTCCATCCGGGTCTTGTCCCCCAGGATGGAGCCGCCGGTGCGGCTGGAGGACGGGTCGACGGCCAGCACCGCGACCCGGTGGCCGTTCCCGGTGAGCCGGGTGCCGAGGGCGTCGATGAAGGTGGACTTGCCGACGCCGGGCACGCCCGTGATGCCGATGCGGCGGGCGGTGCCGGTGTGCGGCAGCAGTTCGGTCAGCAGCCGCTGGGCCAGGGCGCGGTGGTCGGCGCGGGTGGACTCCACCAGCGTGACGGCGCGGGCGAGGTGCGCCCGCGAGCCGTCCAGCACGCCCTTGGCGAGGGCGTCCACGTCGATCCGCGGCCGGGGCCGGCGCTGACGCGCCGAAGCGGCCTGTGCTGCGTCCCCGCTCCGGGCGGCTCCCGGCTCGCGCGGTGCCGCGGGCCCGTGCGGCCCGTCCCCGCCGTGTGGCGCGTCGCCCGGGGGTGGTTTCGGTGTGCGGTCCGGCATGCCCGGCGTTCCCCGGCTCAGAGGTCGTGGCCGAGCGACTCGGCCAGCTCGGAGAGCAGGTCGCCCGCGGCCTCCGGGATCACCGTGCCCGGTGGGAAGACCGCGGCGGCGCCCATCTCCCGCAGGGTGTCCACGTCCTGTGGCGGGATCACGCCGCCCACCACGACCATGATGTCCTCCCGCCCGGCCTCGGCGAGCTGCTCCCGCAGCGCCGGTACGAGCGTGAGGTGCCCGGCGGCCAGCGAGGAGACGCCGACGATGTGCACGTCGGCCTCCACGGCCTGCCGCGCCACCTCCGCCGGGGTCTGGAAGAGCGGGCCGACGTCCACGTCGAAGCCCAGGTCGGCGAAGGCGCTGGCGATCACCTTCTGCCCGCGGTCGTGCCCGTCCTGGCCCATCTTGGCGACCAGCAGCCGCGGCCGGCGGCCCTCGGCCGCCTCGAAGGCGTCGGCCAGGCCGCGGGTGCGCTCGACGGCGGGCGACGGGCCCGCTTCGTTCCGGTACACGCCGGAGATGGTACGGATCTGCCCGGCGTGCCGCCCCCACACCTTCTCCAGGGCGTCGGAGATCTCCCCGACGGTGGCCTTGGCGCGGGCGGCGTCCACCGCCAGGGCGAGGAGGTTGTGCTCCAGCCCGTCGCCGTCCCGGTGGCCGCGGCCGGCCGCCTCGGTCAGCCGGCCGAGCGCGGCGCGGCAGGCGTCCTCGTCGCGTTCCGCGCGCAGCCGCCGCAGCTTCTCGGCCTGCTGGGCGCGTACGGCGGTGTTGTCGACCTTGAGCACCTCGATCTGCTCGTCGCTCTCCGCCCGGTACTTGTTGACGCCGATCACCGGCTGCCGCCCGGAGTCGATACGGGCCTGGGTGCGGGCCGCGGCCTCCTCGACGCGCAGCTTGGGGATGCCCGCGTCGATGGCCTTGGCCATGCCGCCGGCCGCCTCGACCTCCTCGATGTGCTGCCAGGCGCGGCGCGCCAGGTCGTACGTCAGCCGCTCGACGTAGGCGCTGCCGCCCCACGGGTCGATGACCCGGGTGGTGCCGGACTCCTGCTGGAGGAGGAGCTGGGTGTTGCGGGCGATGCGCGCGGAGAAGTCGGTGGGCAGGGCCAGCGCCTCGTCCAGGGCGTTGGTGTGCAGCGACTGGGTGTGGCCCTGGGTGGCGGCCATCGCCTCCACACAGGTGCGGGTGACGTTGTTGAAGACGTCCTGCGCGGTGAGCGACCAGCCGGAGGTCTGGCAGTGCGTGCGCAGCGACAGCGACTTGGGGTTCTGCGGCTCGAACCGCTTGACCAGCTTCGCCCACAGCAGCCGGGCCGCGCGCAGCTTGGCGATCTCCATGAAGAAGTTCATGCCGATCGCCCAGAAGAAGGAGAGCCGGGGCGCGAAGGCGTCCACGTCCAGGCCCGCCTCCCGCCCGGCGCGCAGGTACTCCACCCCGTCCGCGAGGGTGTACGCCAGCTCCAGGTCGGCCGTGGCCCCGGCCTCCTGGATGTGGTAGCCGGAGATGGAGATCGAGTTGTAGCGCGGCATCTTCTGCGAGGTGTACGCGAAGATGTCGGAGATGATCCGCATCGAGGGCTGGGGCGGGTAGATGTAGGTGTTGCGGACCATGAACTCCTTGAGGATGTCGTTCTGGATGGTCCCCGCCAGCTTCTCGGGCGGTACGCCCTGTTCCTCGGCGGCCACGATGTAGAGCGCCAGGACGGGCAGCACGGCGCCGTTCATCGTCATCGACACGCTCATCCGGTCCAGCGGGATGCCGTCGAAGAGCTGCCGCATGTCGTAGATCGAGTCGATGGCCACGCCCGCCATGCCGACGTCGCCGGTGACCCGCGGGTGGTCGCTGTCGTAGCCGCGGTGGGTCGGCAGGTCGAAGGCGACGGAGAGGCCCTTCTGGCCGGCCGCGAGGTTGCGGCGGTAGAAGGCGTTGGACTCCTCGGCGGTGGAGAAGCCGGCGTACTGCCGGACCGTCCAGGGCTGGTTGACGTACATCGTCGGGTACGGCCCGCGCAGGTACGGGGCGATGCCCGGGTACGTCTGGAGGAAGTCCAGGCCGTCCAGGTCGGAGCCGGTGTAGAGCGGCTTGACGGCGATGCCCTCGGGGGTCTCCCAGACCAGGTCCTCGGGGGTCTTGCCGGTGGCCTCGGCGACGGCGGCGCGCCAGGTGTCCTCGGTCGGGGCGGCCGGGCCGGCCGGGGCGCCCGCGGGCGCCTCCGCGGCCGGGGCGTCCGGCTGCCGCGGCTCCTCCGGGGCGAGCGGGACCTCGGAGAAGTCGGGGATGCCGGCCGGGTGCGGTGCGGAGCCCGGGTGCTGCTGTGCGGTCATCAGGCCACTCCCATCCGGTCCAGGGCGGAGCTCAGCAGGGCGACCGCGTCGCCGCCCGCGAAGACGAACTCGTCCACTCCGGCCCGCAGGTACCTCTCGCGGGTCTCCTCGTCGGGCCGCCCGGCGAGGTAGACCCGGCGGGCCCCGGCCGCCTTCAGCGCCGCGGCCACCTGCTCGGCCTGTTCGGCGTAGAGCGTGTCGCTGGAGCAGAGGCAGGCGATCCGGGCGCCGCTGGCGGCGAACGCCTCGCCGGCCGACTCCGGGTCCACGGTCACCGGGTCGTGCACGGGCTCGATGCCGCCGGCCTGGAAGAGGTTGGCGGCGAAGGTGACGCGGGGCGTGTGCGCGGCGGGCGAGCCGAGCGCGGCGAGGAAGACCCGCGGCCGGGCGCCGTCCGCCGCGAGCGCCGCGTCCGAACGGGCGCGCAGCGCTGCGTCCGAACGGGCGCGCAGCGCTGCGTCCGAACGGGCGCGCAGCGCCTCGTAGTCCTCGTCCCGGCGGACCCGCGGCAGGCCGCCGGACGGCGGCTCCGGCGCCGGGTCGCGCTCCACGGGGGGCTCGGCGAGCAGCGGGAACTCGCTGACGCCGGTGATCGGCTCGGTGCGGTGCGCCAGCCGGCGGGAGCGCCGCCGCCAGTTCTCCGCGAGGCGCTCGCCGACCAGCCCGGAGCGGAGGGCGGCGGCCTGGCCGCCGGCCCGCTCCAGCTCCTGGAACCAGGCCCAGGCTGCGTGCGCCAGCTCGTCCGTCAGCCGCTCGACGTACCAGGAGCCGCCGGCCGGGTCCGTCACCCGGGCCAGGTGCGACTCCTCGATCAGGATCGTCGAGGTGTTGCGGGCGATGCGGCGGGCGAAGCCGTCCGGCAGGCCGAGGGCGTGGTCGAAGGGGAGCACCGTGACGGCGTCGGCGCCGCCGAGGCCGGCGCCCAGCGAGGCGATGGTGGCGCGCAGCATGTTCACCCACGGGTCGCGGCGGGTGTACATCACCGGGGAGGTCACCACGTGCTGCCGCTGCGCGGCCGGCCCGCCCGGGCCGTCGGAAGCCCCGCACACCTGCGCGACCCGGGCCCAGAGCCGGCGGGCGGCGCGCAGCTTGGCGAGGGTGAGGAACTGGTCGGCGGTGGCCGCGAAGCGGAACTCGAGCTGGCCGCAGGCGGCGTCCACCGGCAGCCCGGCGGCGGTCAGCTCGCGGACGTAGGCCACGGCGGTGGCGAGGGCGCAGCCCAGCTCCTGCGCCGGCGAGGCGCCCGCCTCGTGGTAGGGGAGGGCGTCGGCGGTGAGGGCGCGCAGGCCCGGGTACTCCCGGTCGCAGAGCGCGGCCAGCTCGGCGGCGGTGGCGGTGCGCTCGGGGAGGCCGCTCTCCTCGCCCGTACGGGCGAGGAGGCCCAGCGGGTCGGCGCCGAGGTTGCCCGCGGCGGCGTGCCGGGGGACCTCGCGGGCGTCGAGGACGCGCAGCAGCTCGTGGGCGGCGGGCCCGGTGTCGGCGCCGGCGTCCAGCACCACCGGGGCGAGGTCGAGGTAGACGCCGGCCAGCGCGGTCTCCAGGCCGTCCACGGGCAGGCCGTGTGCGCCGACCGCCAGCCAGAGCGAGGAGACGCCGTTCTCCAGGTCGGCCAGGACGGCTTCGTTGGCGCGCTCCGGCTCCGGGCGGGCGTGGAGCTGGCGCACGTCCCAGCCGGTGGGCACGTGGCCGGTCGGCGTGGTGCCGCGGGTGTAGGGGGCGAAGCCCGGGTAGGCGGGCCCGGCGGGCGCGCCGTCCGCAGCCGTGTAGAGCGGCTGGGTGGCGAGTCCGTCCTCGAGGGTGGTGGACAGCGCCTCCTCGGCTGCCGCGCCCGTCGCCTCCGTCGCGCCCGTCTTGCGCAGCACACCTGCGACCAGGTGCTGCCACTGCGTACGGGTCGCTTCGGGGAACTCGGCGGCCAGGGAGAGCCCGTCGTCAGGCAGGACCGTCATAACAGCAGGCTAGATCAGGCGCACGGACGAGCAGCAGAGGTCACACCTGTGACCCTGGCCTCTCTTCGGAGCACTCCGCTACCGATCGGTAACTTTTGCGCGGGTTTCGCGCCGCCCGGTCCAGGGTGCGGCCGGGGGCCGGGCGGGGGAAGGCGGGTGGAGTGCGGGGTGCAGGAAGCTGCCAGGGAGGCGGCAGTGAGTTGACATGCTCGTGTCCATAACGTCGCGCGCTCCCTATAGTGAGCCCCGGGCGCGCCGCCCGGCCGGCGGACGCGCCCGGCCCGCCCGTGACCGGGGCGGGCGCGCGACTGTGTAGGGGTGCGCAGTGCTGGACGTGGACTTCGGGGACGGGGCGCTGTCCCGGATACGGGTAGCCGAGGGCGTCGACCCGCTCTGGGAGATCGTCCTCAGCCTGCACCTGCTCCAGAGCCCGCAGGCCCCACCGGTCTTCGGCCCCTGGCGCCGTGAGGTGCGGGCCGGGCTGGAACGCGCCGGCCTGGTGACGGCCGTCCGCAGCCTGATGCTGATCTGCCCCTCCGCCGCCTACTTCCCCGACTTCCTCACCCCCGGCCGCGGCGAGGCCGGCCTGGAGGCGGGGGTCGACCGCGTGCTCACCACCCCGCGGCGGCGGCTGGGCGCCGAGCTCTCCCGCCTCTACACCCCCGCCCGCGGCCCGGTTCCGCACAGCGTCCGCCGGCTCGCCCGCGGCGAACCCGAGGCGCTCCGCCGGCTCGGCGAGGTGCTGCTGCGCTACTACCGCGTCGCCGTGGCGCCGTACGCGGGCGCCGTACGGGCGCAGGCCGCCGCGGACCGCTCCCGGCGCGCCGAGGCGTACCTCTCCGGCGGCGCCGAGGGGCTGCTGGACGGCTTCGCCGCCCGGCCCGGCTGGGAACGCCACGGCGACGTGCTGCGCGCGCCGTACCCGGTGAAGCGGGTGCTGCGCCTGCGAGGGCGGCCGCTGACGCTGGTCCCCAGCTTCTTCTGCGTACGGACCCCGCTGGCGCTGGTCGACGAGTCGCTGCCCCCGGTGCTCGTGCACCCGCTCGCCCCGGCCCCCGGCTGGCTCACCCGGCTCCGGCAGTCCCAGGTCACGCCGCCCGTGGCGCAGCTCATCGGCTCCTCGCGGGCCCGGCTGCTGGAACTGCTGGAGCAGCCCATGACCACCACGGCGCTGGCCGCCGCGATGCGGCTGGTGCCCTCCACCACCAGCCGGCACGCCTCCGTGCTGCGCGAGGCGGGCCTGCTCACCACCCGCCGCGACGGGAACCGGGTGCTGCACGACCGGACGCCGCTGGGGCGGGCGCTGCTGGACGGGCCGGTGCGGTAGGGCCCGGGGCCTGCGCTGCTGTGCGTACGCCGGGAGGCGGGAGGGGGTACGCCGCGCGGCCGCGCCGGAGGGGCACACGCCCGGGCGGGCCGCTCCTCGGGGCGCGGCCCGCCCGGCGGGGGCGCGGCGGCCGTGGCCCGCGGGGGCCCGGTGTGCGGGGCCGGCGTGCGGGCCCGTGGGCCCGGTCCGGTGTGCGGGCCCGGCCGCGGAGGCCACGGCGGGCACGGGCTCAGCAGGTGGGCACGCCCGGCAACCACGCCTCGGGGACGTCGATGAAGATGTTCGAGACGTACCCGCCGTAGTCCGGCAGATAGGCCCAGGCGTCGTTGCTGTAGCCGTTGTAGTGCACCAGCTGCCCGCGCACCTGGCAGCGGACCCGCACCGTCGTCGGGTTCGGCAGGGTGCCGACGACGGCCGAGTCCGTCGTCGCGGACTTCCGGATGTTCACGTCGGAGCCCCAGGTCGGGAAGGAGGTGGTGTCCCCGCCGTCGTCGGTCCACAGATAGGTGACGGTCACCCAGCCGTTGTCGTTCAGCCCGACGTTGTAGAAGGTGCCGTCGGCCAGGTCGATGCCGGCCGGGTTGGCCACCTGCCGGCCGTACTGGTCGCGGCCGCCGTTGTAGCCGTCCTGATAGGCAGCCTGGGCCTCCGGGAGGCCGCGCGGCAGGTCCTTCCACTGCTCACGTGTGGCCGAGGGGTTCCAGTAGTCGTCGCGGGTGTTCCAGGGGCCGACGTCCCACACCGGCGCGGTCTCGCAGCGGGCCGGGCCGCACACCCGCACCGAGTACTCCCCGCTGCCCCGGGGGGAGAGCCCGCGCCGCGAGGGCAGCGCCACGAAGTGGTCGTTCGGCTGGATGACGTGCCCGTTCGCGGTGGTGTGCCCGACCAGGCCCTCGCGGGTGGCGAAGACCCGGGCGGTGAACGCCCCGGCCGTCTGCCGCTCCCGGGCCTCCTCCGGCCGCCCCGTCGCGTCCGCCGTGAGCCGCAGCCCGCGTACGGCCGGGCTCGTCCCGTCCTCGGCGCTCCACAGCGTCAGCCGTGCCTGCACCTCGGAGACGGCGCGCGGCAGCGCGGCCGGATCGCCGCGCCGGGCCTCGCGCCACTCGGTCCAGGAGCCGCCGTCCGCCCGGCCGCGGACGTCCACCGCCACCCGCGCCCCCGAAGGCACCCGGGCGTCCAGCCGGACGGCCACCCGGTCGACCGTACGGTCCAGCGAGCGGGCCTCCAGCACGGCGGAGCCGTAGCCGCGCCCGGCGTCCACGGACGCCGGGCGGAGCGCGTCGCCCCGCACCCGGAGCGCGCCGGAGGAGTGGGTGACGTTGACGTCGTCGCCGTCCAGCCGGGACAGTTCCGGCCGCCAGGAGACCCTTCCGTCCCGCTCACCGGGCTGGGCGCCGGGCTGGGCCGCGGGGGCGGCGGTGGACGCGCCTGTGGTCTGCGCCGGGATCTCCGCCGGGGCCCGGTGCCCGGCCGCGGACGCCGACGGGGTCAGCAGCAGGCCGGGCACCAGCAGGGCCAGCGCACCCACCAGGGTGCCCTGTCTCCGTCGGGTCGCTCGCTGCACTCTGTCACCACGCATGGGGGGGGGTGTCCTTTCGTCGGATACGCGGGGATACGCGGGAATGCGCGGGGATGCGCGGGTGGTGCGGACGCCGCGCGGAGGTGCGGGCGCGTGCGGGAGTCCCGCCGTGCCGGGAACCGGGGCCCGGGGCCGCGCGGCGGGCTCTAGCGGGCCTGCCGGCACTCCGGGACGTCCGGGAGCGTGTTGCCGGGCGTGTCGACGTAGATGTTGGTCAGATAGCCGCCGTACTGGGGCAGATAGGCCCACCAGTCGTTGCTGTACGGCGGCACCTCCACCCGCTGGCCGCGCTGCTGACAGGCGACCAGCACCTCGACGCCCGCCGGGAGCGTGGTCACCACGTCCGAGCCCGTGGTCGCCGCGGCCCGCACCCGCACCCCGGAACCCCAGGTGCCGAACCAGGTGCCCGCGGGGCGCTCGGCACCCGGTACGTCCAGCGAACCGGCCAGCCGGGTGAGGCGGGAGTAGGCGGTGCCGTACGGCGTGCCGTCCGGGTGCAGCGTCAGGACGGCCACGATGGTGCGGTCGTCCGGGCCGACCGTGCCGGTGGTGTGCAGGGCCTCGCTCACCAGGTCCACGACCGGCGGGTCCGAGGGCCGCCCCTCCGGCCGGTGCCCGGCGTCCGGCTCGCTCCGCGTCTCCGGTGCCGCCCGCCCGTCCCGGCCGGGGTGCGGTCCCCGTGTACGGGCCGGCGAGGCGCCGGCCGTACAGCCGCCCGAGGTGAACCCGGACCAGCCCTGCTTGAGCGCCCACGGCTTGTCGAACGCCGAGGCGATGCCGAAGTACTGGTCGAACCCGTCACCGGCGCACCGTGTCGCCCGGTGCAGGTGGCCCAGCACGAAGTCCCGCACCGCCGCGGGTGCCTCCTCCAGCAGATGGCGGTAGATCCGTACGGTGTCCGCGGCGGTGAGCGCGGTGTACCCCCAGTAGCCGGGGTGGGTGGACGGCGGCGGCACGGTGCCGGTCAGGCCCAGCCGCGGGACCATCCGCTCGATGATCCGGCTGCCGCCGCGCTGCGCCCAGTAGTGACTGGCCGCCTGGTCGTCGCTGTGCCGCAGCATCGCCTCCAGCCGGGCGCGCTCCTCCGCCGGAAGGGCGGACGGGGCGCGGTCCCACAGCACGTCCAGCACCAGCAGCAGCTTCACCACGGACGCCGACCGGAAACGCCGGTCCGCCTCCCGCCGTTCGGTGAACTCGCCGGTGCGGCGGTCGAACACCGCGATGCCCGCGGTGACGCCCGCCGGGACGTCGGCGGTGTCCGCCGTGTGCGCGGCGTGCGCGGCGTTCGACCGGGGAGAGTCCGCACCGGCGGAGTGCGTCGCACCGCCCGCGGGCGCCGCCACCGGCACCCCGAGCAGGCCCAGTCCCAACCCCAGAGCGATGAGCGGCCGAAGCGCCGTCCGGGACGGTCGGCCGGAGCGGACGGAGCGACCGGAGCGGCGTGCGCGCCGCTCTGACGCAGCGTCAGGTCCCGTGCCGGGTCCCGCGCCGGGTGCGGGCCGGTGTACGGCGGAGCGGGGTCCGGTGGGCAGAAGGCGCATGGGTCCGCTCCTCGGGGTGGGGGAAGGGGAGGACAGACGCCGCCGCGGACGCGGTGGTCAAGGGGTCATGGTGCGGCTCCGGTCAGCGCCGGGCCAAGACATTGCGTCACCGTCGAAAGGCCCCGGTCACCCGTTGTGGGGCCGGGGGCGCGTCGTTACGTTCGCTGCGTCCCGCAGGGTGCTGCGGTCACCTCGCAGCGCTCTGCCGCGCCCCCCACCGAGGAGCAACCATGACGCACCCGAGACGTCTTGCGGCCGTCCTGGCCACCGCGCTGCTGGCGCTGGTCGGGCTACTGGTCGCACCGGCGCAGGCGAGCAGCGCGGACACCTCCGCCGGGATCGCTGCGGCACCGAACTTCAAGGCCCCGTACCCGTGCGGGCAGCGGTGGACGTACAGCCACCACTCCGCCGAGGTACGGCGCGCGCTGGACTTCGTCCGGGCCGACGGGGGCGCCACCGCGGGCACCCCGGTCCTCGCCTCCGCCCCGGGCACCGCCTACCGCCACAACCAGCCGGGCGGCGCCGGCTACTACATCTCCATCGACCACGGCGGCGGCTGGAAGACGTACTACTTCCACCTCGCCGGCTTCTCCGTGCCCAACGGTGCCCAGGTGAGCCAGGGGCAGCAGATCGGCACCACCGGCAGCACCGGCAACTCCACCGGCGCGCACATCCACTACGAGCAGCTCTACAACGGCGTCGGGCAGAACATCCGCATCAACGGCTCCGGACTGGCCTACCCCGGTAGCTACTACCAGTACTACCTGACCAGCGACAACGGCTGCGGCGGCGCCGGCCAGCCGTTCACCACCTGGGGCTCCGGGGTCCGGGTGCGCGCCGACGCCTACCTCAGCTCGCCGGTCGTCACCAGCCTGAGCGGGCCCACCCAGGTCCGGGTGCTGTGCCAGAAGCAGGGCGACACCGTGCACGCCGAGGGCTACACCAACAACTGGTGGAGCAAGCTGCGCGACCAGAACGGCTTCATCACCAACATCTACATCGACCACCCGGCGTCCAAACTCCCGGGCGTCCCGGTCTGCTGACGCCCTTCGCCCCCACCCCGCGCGGGAGCCCGGCTCCCGCGCGGGGTCTCCTGTTGCGCCGGCCGGCCGCTGAGTGCCCGGTGCCGAAGGGTGGTGGCGGGTGTGTTGCCGGGTGCGGCGGGGGCGCGGTGTCGCGGTCGGGGTGGCGGCGGGTGCGTTGCCGGGTGCGGGCTGCCCTGGGTTGGGGTCACTGCTTGGCGGGCTACGGGGGGAGGGGTGGTGGGTGGCGGGTTCGTTCTG
>NZ_JACYHE010000086.1 GCF_021696945.1 Streptomyces sp. JJ36 | reverse complement strand
GGGCGGGGCGCGACCGGCCGCCGGTCCGGAGGCCGCCCGGCGCCGGGCGGAGCGCCGGGCGCGCGCCATCGCCGCCGGGGCGACGGAGCTGGAACAGCGTCTCGCCGATCTGCTGCGCGGCGGCCTGGCGGGAGCGGACCGGGCGGGGTACGCACCGTGGGACGAGATGGCGGCCCGCATGGTCGACGCGCAGGCCCCCGGGCTGGCCTCCCGCATCCGCGAGCTGGGCTCGGTGCCCGCCTCGGGCGCGGACTGGCCGGAGCGGCTCCTCGCGGAGTGCGCCCTGCTGCATCTGCTGAACCGTGCCTGGCTCGGGCTGGACGGGTTGCCCGAGCCGCTGGCGGCGACGGTACGGGCGCGGGTCGGGCTCACCGTGGACACCGCCGGACTGCTGGCCGACGCCGCGGCGCGGCAGCGGGACACCTGGCTGGTGCTGGCCCAGCGGGACGCCCCGGAGGGGAAGCTGACGGTGCGCCGGATCTGGTTGTACGGGCGGGAGTCGGGCCGGCACGCGCTGGTGCTCGCCTTCGGTGCGGCGGGGCGGGCCCCGCAGCCCTCGCTGCCGGTGGGCGCGGCGTTCGAGGCGGACGTGGCGTTCCATCCGGGCGCCCGTCCGCTGCGGGCCGCGCTGGGCGAGCGGCACGGCGTGCCGGGCCCCGGGTTCGTGCCGCGGCCGGCCGCGGCCGCCGCCTCCGGGGGCCCGGTCGCGGGCGCTCTGGCGGGCTATGGCGCGGCGCTCTGCGAGGACCCCTGGCTGAACGGCTGGCCCACGGTGCTGACCGGGGTGGTGCCGGTGCCGCTGGGAGACGGGTGCTGGCAGCTCGTGGAGGCGGCGGGGGACGCGGCGCTGCCCGTCGCGCCGGGCACGGAGCCGTCGGGGCTGTGGCGGCTGGCGGCGCTCTCCGGTGGGGAGCCGGTGACGGTCTTCGGCGAGTGCGGGCACCGGGGCTTCGCCCCGTACACGGCGTGGCGGCCGGGGGCGGAGGAGGAGACGTCGCCGGCGGCGGTGGCCCTGTGACGGCCGGGACGGCGGGCCGGCCGGGCACCGGCCGGGGTGCGGAGCGGACCGACGGAGGGGAGCGAGGGATGGCGGGCACCGCGTCGTGGCAGGAGCTGGTCACGGCCGCCCTGCTGGGGGCCGAACGGCGGACCCCGCCGGGAGGGAGCGTGGCGGCGCTGCTGGACTCCGCAGCCGTCGAGACGGTGCGGCGCAGAGCCGGGATACGCCCCGTCGTGGCGGCCCCGCGCCCGGAGCGGGCGCCACGGGACCCGCGCCCGCCGCTGCCCCCGGCGGCGGAGCAGCGGCTGGTCCTGCTGCTCGCCCACCGGCCGGGCGGCGGGGGCGGGGGGCGGCGCGGTGCGGCTCCGGACCTCGGGGAGCTGCTGCCCCAGTGGCTGGCGGCGGCCAACCGGCACGGCTACCGCGCGCCCGAGGCCCGGGTGCCGGCCCTGCTGGACGCTGCCCGTTCCCGTACGGACCTGCGGGCGCAGGTCCTGACCTTCGCGGGTCCCCGCGCCCGGTGGCTGGCGCGGCTGAACCCGGACTGGAAGTTCGCACTCCGCCAGGGCGGGGACGGATGGCCGGTCCCGGCGGCGCCGGGGGCGGGCGCCGGGGCGGACACGGCCACGGGCCCGGAGCAGGTTGCCGCCACCGAACGGGTGTGGCAGGAGGGGCTGTTCGCGGAGCGGGTCGCGCTGCTCGGTGCGGTGCGGCGGCACGATCCGGCGGCGGGCCTGGCGCTGCTGGCCGGGAGCTGGGCCGAGGAGCGGGCGGAGGACCGCCTGCTCTTCCTGGACACCCTGCGGGAGGAACTGTCGCCCGCGGACGAGCCGTTTCTGGAGCGGGCGCTCAGCGACCGCAGCCGCACCGTGCGGGCCACGGCGGCGGAGCTGCTGTCCGCGCTTCCGGGTTCCGCGCTGGCGGGCCGGATGGCCGAGCGGGCCCGTTCCTGCGTGGGGCCGGACCGTACGAGCGGGACGGGCCCCCGGGTCGCGGTGGAGGCGCCGCACGAGTGTGACGCGGCGATGCAGCGGGACGGCGTCCTGCCCAAGCCGCCCGCCGGGCGCGGCGAACGGGCCTGGTGGCTGGGTCAGCTCGTGGAGGCCGCCCCGCTCGGCACCTGGCCGCGGGTGTTCGGGCTGCCGCCCGCCGGGATCGTCGGCCTGCCGGTGGCCGACGGCTGGCGCGAGGATCTGCACGCGGCCTGGTGCCGGGCCGCGGTGCGGCAGCAGGACGCCGCGTGGGCGCGGGCCCTGCTCGGCCCGGCCACCGCACCGCCGGCGCAGGGCCCCGGCGACCCCGCGCGGCTGCTGACGGCGCTCCCGGCGGAGGAACGCGCGGTGTGGGTGGCGGAGTTCGTCGGGGCGCACGGGCTCTCGGACGCCTTCCGGGTGCTCGGCGTCTGCGCCGTGCCCTGGTCGGAGGCGCTCGGGCGGGCGGTGCGGGACGCTCTGGAGATCGCCCGGGACGCGGGGAGTTACCCGTGGAGCTTCAGCGGGGTGATGGGGCTGGCCGAGCGGTGTCTCGCACCGGAGGACGCCGAGCGGCTGGCGCCGCTCGCCGCCGTGCCGGACGAGCCGGAGGGCGCCTCGCCGGGTGCCGGCGGCTACTGGGCCGAGGCGTTCCAGCGGCTGGTGGCCACCCTGCGGTTGCGCGCCACGATCTTCGCCGAGCTGCGCGGGGAGGAGCCCCCGGAGGGGGCGACGCCGTCCGGCTGAGGGTCGGTGGCGGCCGGGTGCGGAGTCCCGAAGACCCCGCGCCGGGGCATGCGCGGGCAGCAGCGGAGGCCGCCCCGGTCCGGGCGGTGTCCGTTCCGGAGGGGGCGGCGGGGTCCGGGACGTCCGGCGGGCCGGACGGCGCGATGCGGCCCGGACGTGGTGGGCACCGGGGCGGTGCACACCGGGGGCACGGGTTCCACGCCGGTCCGTTTCACGGCGCCGGCGTCTGTCAACCCCTCAGGTGCGCACGGAGAGACGGACCCGACCGAGAGGACCGCATCCCATGCCTGCCACGGTGCAGCGTCGCCGCACCCGGAGGACCGGCGCCCTGCTGTGCGCCCTCGTGATCGGCTCGGCCGGTCTGGCCGCCTGCGGCGACGACGAGCCCGCCGCTCCCGAACCGTCCCGGGAGGTGGAGAAGGTCCGGGGCGACGACTTCTGGGCCGACGTCGACCGCTGGTCCGGCGAGAAGATCCGGCTCACCGCCAAGGTGCACGAGGTCGTCAACGACAGCGCCTTCACCGTCGCCCCCACCGGCCAGGACGGCACCGACCCGCTGCCGGTCGTCTCCGCGGCGGGCACGGAGGTGTCGGAGGGCGAGACGGTGCAGGTCACCGGCGTTCTCCGGGACGGCTTCCGGGTGGTGGACGTGGCGGACGACCTCGGCCTGGACTGGGACGACGACCTCTTCGCCGACTGGGAGGACGAGCACTACCTGACCGCCTCCGCGGTCGACCCCAAGGTCGGGGACCGCGGCTCCTGAGGGCGCCGTCCCCGCCCGTCCCGCCCGGCTCACGCCCCGCTGTGGCCGCACGGCGGGGCGGGCGGGCGCCCGGCTCAGGCCGAGATGCCGCGCACGTTGTCGCGGACCCAGTCCACGATCTCGGTGGTCGGTGCGCCCGGGGTGAAGATCTCCGCGACGCCCTGTTCCTTGAGCGGCACGATGTCGTCCTCGGGGATGATCCCGCCGCCGAAGACCTTGATGTCCTCCGCGTCGCGCTCCCGGAGCAGCTCCAGCACCTTGGCGAAGAGCGTGTTGTGCGCGCCGGAGAGGATGGAGAGGCCGATGGCGTCCGCGTCCTCCTGGATCGCGGTGTCCACGATCTGCTCCGGCGTCTGGTGCAGCCCGGTGTAGACGACCTCCATGCCGGCGTCGCGCAGCGCCCGCGCGATGACCTTGGCGCCGCGATCGTGGCCGTCGAGCCCCGGCTTGGCGACCACCACGCGGATCGGACCCGACACACCCATCACTGCCTCCCTCTACGACGGCCTCGGCGTCTTCTCTGACGACCGAGTGAACGCACGTTATCGCCAGGATCGCGCATCGGTCGTCCTCCGCGCTCCACAGGGAGGGGGAAATCACACGGAAACCGGCCGCGCGCCGGACGCGGGGCCGTCGCCCAGGCCGCCGGCCGGGTCGGAGGACCCCCGGTGACGAAACGCTCCGGCAGGAAAGCCACACGGAACGCCGTCGAACGCCGCGGAAGTCGTCGGACACCACCGGTGACCGACCGAACCACCTCGAACACACTTCGAACGCCCCGCCGACTACCGGCCCGTAGTCCGCCGAAAGACGTCCGAATGCCCGTTTCCCGGCCCCCCGAAACCTGCCGAAGATTGTCGCCGTCAGGTACCGCCGGGTACAGTCACCGCCACTGCTCCGCCCCTTGCTGCCGAGGCGAAAGAGAAGTTGGTGGTGAACGACCGTCACCCGCCGGGAACCGGCTTTCCGGCCGAGCCCGCTTCCGGCTTCTCGTACGGTGCCCAGGACGGCGCACCCGACGGGCCGGCCTACGGCTCGTACGACACCGGGGGTTACGACACCACCGGCTGGGACGGCCAAGCGCCCGAGGCCTACGGCGCCTACGGCGGTCCGTCCGCCCCCTACGGCGGCTACGGCGACGGCGACCCGCTCTTCGGCGCCCTCCCCGGCTCCCCGGAGACCGGCACCTGGGCGCACACCGACCCCCTGGCCGGCGCCTACGGCGCCCCCCAGGACGGCTACGCCCCGGCGGCCCACGACTTCCAGGCCGGCTGGCCCACGGACGGCTACCCTGCCGCCCCGCAGCAGCCAGGCCCGGAGCAGCCAGGCCACGGCTTCCCCGTCCCGGACGCCGGAGCACAGTGGGCCCCGGGCGCCCACACCGGCTGGGACGGCGCCGCGTACGACACCGGCCACGGCACCTTCGACACCCCCGCTTACGGCAGCCCCGCGTACGACACCGGCGCGTACGACACGACCGGCTACGACACCGGCACGTACGAGACCGGGGGCTACGACGCCACCGCCTGGGGCAGCGGCTCGTTCGACATGAGCGGCGTCGGGTCATACGGCGGCGAGGCGCCGGACGCGGAGAGCCACCCCACCGGCCCCTACGGCACGGAGCAGTACGGCAGCGACCCCTACGGCAGCGAGCAGCCGGACACGTACGCGGGCGCGTACGGCGGGGACTTCGGGACCGACGTCCCCGCCGACGCCTCCGGTGCGTACGGCCCCGACGCCTACCCGGCGGATCCCTACGGCGAGCAGTACGGCACCGGCGGGACGGAAGCCGCGGAGACGGCGCCGACGGACGACGCGGCGCCGTACCCTGCCGACGATCCCGAGGCCCCGGACACGCCGGGCGCGGCGTCCGGCGCTCCCGAGGCGGAACCCGATCCCCCGGCGGCGTCCCGGATCCCCGCGCCGCAGGGCCGTGGCCGCCGCCGTTCCCCGAAGCCCCGCCGTTCCGCACTGCTCACCGTGGCCGCGCCCTCCGTCTGCGTCCTGGGCGTCGCCGGCATCGCGGCCGCCTCCGTCGGCGCCCCCGGCGAGGACGAGGAGTCCCCGCAGGCCGCCGCACCCGACGCCGCCCCGGCCGAGAAGACCGCGAAGGCCGACAGCAAGCTCGACACCCAGCTCGCCACCCTCTCGGACAACGCCGACGACTTCGCCGACCGCGCCAGCCGTACCCAGGAGCGCATCGACCTCAAGAAGCGCCAGGAGGAGGAGCGCCGGCGGAGGGCCGCGGAGGCCGCCCGCCGGGAGGCCCTGCGCCCCAAGTTCGCACTCCCGGTGGAGGGCTTCGGGATCAGCGCCTACTACGGCCAGGCAGGCATCAACTGGATGTCCGTGCACTCCGGCATCGACTTCCCGGCCAGCTACGGCACCCCGGTCAAGGCGGCGACGGACGGCACCGTCACCACCCAGTGGAACTCCTCCTACGGCAACATGATGATCGTGACCGCCCCGGACGGCACCGAGACCTGGTACTGCCACCTCAGCAGCACCCGCATCCGGTCCGGCTCGGTGCAGGCCGGCGACGTGATCGGCTACACCGGCAACTCCGGCAACTCCACCGGCCCGCATCTGCACTTCGAGGTCCGGCCGGGCGGCGGCTCCGCGATCGACCCGCTGCCCTGGTTCCGCTCGCACGGTCTCGAACCCGGCTGACCGGCCGGGCCACGGCACCACCCCGCCGCCCCGGGGAGGCGACCGGCCACCGATCGCCGGGGCCCGCCGGTGCGTGCCGGGCGTCGCGGGCCCGAGATGATGAGCCGGACAGGAACTAGAGCTTCTCCACCGGCGCGTACCGCAGCAGCAGCCGCTTGGGCTTCTCCCCGCCGAAGTCGATCGTCGCCTCGGCGCTGTCCCCACTGCCCCGCACGCCCGTCACGGTGCCCAGACCGAAGGTGTCGTGCGTGACCCGGTCACCCACGGAGAGCGCCACCACAGGGCGTTCCGCAGCGCGCCGGGTGGCGAACCCGGAGGCCCCGCGCCGGCCGCCGCCCGCGCCGAGCGCGGCCCCGCCCGTACGGCCGGCTCCGGGGCCCGAGGGCCCGGGTGGCGCCGCCGGTCCCGTCCGCCGCCAGTCCACGAACTGCTCCGGGATCTCCTCCAGGAACCGGGACGGCGGGTTGTACTGCGGCTGGCCCCAGGCGCTGCGCAGGGTGGAACGGGTGAGGTAGAGCCGCTCCCGGGCGCGGGTGATCCCCACGTACGCCAGCCGGCGCTCCTCCTCCAGCTCCTTCGTCTGCCCCAGGGCACGCATGTGCGGGAAGACGCCGTCCTCCATGCCGGTCAGGAAGACCGCCGGGAACTCCAGCCCCTTGGCCGTGTGCAGCGTCATCAGGGTGATGACGCCGTCGCTCTCCTCCCGCTCGTCGTCGGGGATCTGGTCGGAGTCGGCGACGAGCGCGACCTGCTCCAGGAAGTCGGCGAGCGTGCCCGGGTTCTCCTCGCCCCGCTCCTGCTCGAACTCCAGGGCGACGGCGGCGAGTTCCTGGAGGTTCTCCACGCGGGTCTCGTCCTGCGGGTCGGTGGACGCCTGGAGTTCCGCGAGATAGCCGGTCCGCTCCAGTACGGCCTCCAGGACCGTGGCGGGCCCGGCGCCCGACTCGGCGACGGTGCGCAGCTCCTCCAGCAGCGTGTTGAACCGCCTGACCGCGTTCGCCGAGCGGGCGGCCATCCCGTACGCCTCGTCCACCCGGGCCAGGGCCTGCGGGAAGGTGATCTTCTCCCGGAGGGCCAGCGCCTCGATCATGGCCTCGGCACGGTCCCCGATGCCGCGCTTGGGGACGTTGAGGATGCGGCGCAGCGGCACCGCGTCCTCCGGGTTCGCCAGGACCCGGAGGTAGGCGAGGACGTCCCGGACCTCGCGGCGCTCGTAGAAGCGGACGCCGCCCACCACCTTGTACGGCAGCCCGACCCGGATGAAGACCTCCTCGAAGACCCGGGACTGGGCGTTGGTGCGGTAGAAGACGGCGACGTCGCCGGCGCGGGCCAGCCCCGCGTCGGTGAGCCGGTCGATCTCCTCGGCGACGAACTGGGCCTCGTCGTGCTCGGTGTCGGCGACGTACCCGGTGATGCGGGTGCCCTCGCCGGCCTGGGTCCAGAGGTTCTTCGGGCGGCGGTTCTCGTTGCGCTCGATGACGGCGTTGGCGGCGGAGAGGATCGTCTGGGTGGAGCGGTAGTTCTGCTCCAGCAGGATGGTGGTGGCGTCGGGGTAGTCCTGCTCGAACTGGAGGATGTTCCGGATGGTGGCGCCGCGGAAGGCGTAGATCGACTGGTCGGCGTCCCCGACCACGCACAGCTCCGCCTGCTCCCGTACGGGGCGCTCGCCCCCGTCGGCGTCCCCGTCGGCGCTTCCCGGGCGCCGCTCCTCGCCGGGGGCGGTCGTGCCCACGAGCTCCCGCACCAGCATGTACTGCGCGTGGTTGGTGTCCTGGTACTCGTCGACCAGCACGTGGCGGAAGCGCCGCCGGTAGTGCTCGGCGACGTCCGGGAAGGCCTGGAGGAGGTGGACGGTGGTCATGATGAGGTCGTCGAAGTCCAGCGCGTTGGCCTCGCGGAGCCGCGCCTGGTACATCGTGTACGCCTCGGCCAGCGTCTTCTCGAAGCCGTCCTGCGCCTGCGCCGCGAAGTCCTCCGCGTCGATCAGCTCGTTCTTCAGGTGGGAGACCTTCGCGCTGAAGGACTTCGGCGGGAAGCGCTTGGGGTCGAGGTCCAGGTCCTTGCAGACCAGCGCCATCAGCCGCTTGGAGTCCGCGGCGTCGTAGATCGAGAAGCTGGAGGTCAGCCCGAGCTTCTTGCTCTCCCGGCGGAGGATGCGCACGCAGGCGCTGTGGAAGGTGGAGACCCACATCCGCTCGGCGCGGGGACCGACCAGCTCCTGCACCCGCTCCTTCATCTCCCCCGCCGCCTTGTTGGTGAAGGTGATGGCGAGGATCTGCCCGGGGTGCACCCGGCGGGCGGCCAGCAGGTGGGCGATGCGGTGGGTGAGCACCCGGGTCTTGCCGGACCCGGCGCCGGCCACGATGAGCAGCGGGGAGCCGGTGTGCAGCACGGCCTCACGCTGCTGGTCGTTCATCCCCTCGAGCAGCGCCGCGGCGTCGACGACGGTCCGGGGCGCGCCGTCCCGGTGGTACGCGTCCCGGCCGCCGGAGCCCGCGTACGAGCCGCTGAAGAGGCCGTCGGGGATCTCCTCGGCCCCCTCCGGCTCCTCGGGACCGGGCGGCGGCGGGTCGTCCCCCGGGAGCACGTCCCCGGGGCCCAGGGGGTCCCGGGCGCCCGTGGGCTCGAGGTCCGCCAGGAAGCTGTCGTCGAAGAGGCTGCTCATCGTCGTCCGAGTCTAGGCCGCCGCGCCGACACACCCGCGCCGGTGCCGTCAGGTCACGGAAAGATATCGGACGTATCGACCTTCGGCTTCACACCGGTACCACACCTTCGCTACGGTGCCGTGCCAGACGGCCCGCCCCGCAGCCGGCGAGGAGCCCGGCACGGGCCGTCTCCGCCGAGTCCGGCGACCGCCGGAGCCGGGGACCCACCGTTCCCGGGGTGAATCGGGGCGCGTGCCACGCGCGTCCCGTAGGGCCGCCTTCCGTGTCCCCACAGGCCCGAACCCGTCAGCTAACCCGGTAGGCGGTCCATGGAAGGAGCCCTCCGGCCTTGGCGTCCCACCGCAAGCCCCGTCCGAGTCTGCTGCAGTCCACCGCCTCCCGGAGCGGCGCCGTCGGCGTCACCACCGCGGCGCTCGCCTCCGTCACCCTCCTCTCCCAGACGGCCCAGGCCGACCCCGGCACCGGGGACAAGCCGTCGATCGAGGAGGTGAAGAAGCGGGTGGACGCCCTCTACCGGCAGGCGGGCAGCGAGACCCAGCGCTACAACGCCGCCAAGGAGCGGACCGAGACGCAGCGCAAGAAGGTCGACGGGCTGCTGGACGAGGTCGCCCGGCGCGCCGGGAAGGTGAACGAGGCCCGCCGCACCCTCGGCCGCTTCGCGGCCGCGCAGTACCGCACGGGCGGGATGTCCGGCACGGCCACCCTGCTGCTCTCCGAAGACCCGCAGGGCTACTTCAGCCAGCGGCACCTGATGGAGCGGATGACCGGACGGCAGAAGCAGGCCGTGACCGACCTCCGGGAGCGGCAGCGGGAGGCGGCCGAGAAGCGGGCGCAGGCCACGCGGCAGCTCGCCTCGCTGACCACGGCGCAGCAAAAGCTGCAGAAGAGCAAGAAGCGCGTGCAGGGCAAGCTGACCGAGGCCCGGGAGCTGCTGGCGAAGCTGACCGCCGAGGAGAAGGCCCGGCTGGCCGCGCTGGAACGCGAGCGCCAGGAGGAGGCCCGCCGGAAGGCGGCGGAGCGCGCGGAGGCGGAGCGGCGCCGGGAGGCCGAGGAGCAGCGCCAGGAGCAGGAGGCGGCGACCCCGCCCGACGACGGCACGGACACCGGCACCGACACCGGCACCGACACCGGCGGCGCGGACTCCGGTACGGACTCCTACGCCGCGAAGGCCGCCAAGGTGCTGGAGTTCGCCAAGGCACAGCTCGGCAAGCCGTACGTCTACGGCGCCACGGGCCCCAACTCCTACGACTGCTCGGGGCTGACCCAGGACGCCTGGCAGGCCGCGGGCGTCTCGCTGCCGCGCACCACCTTCGACCAGGTGGACGCGGGCACCACGGTCCCGCGGTCCGAGCTGCTCCCGGGCGACCTGGTGTTCTTCTACGACGACGTGAGCCATGTCGGCATCTACACCGGCGACGGGCAGATGATCCACGCGCCGAAGCCGGGCACGGTCGTCCGCTACGAGTCGATCGACTACATGCCGTTCCACAGCGCGGTGCGGCCCGCGTGACGGGCCGCCGCGGGGGGCTTCCCGCGGCCGCCGTGCGCTGGACGTGCCGCCCCGGTCACCCCCGGGGCCTCACGTCCAGAGCACGGCGATGAAGACGTTGGCCGTCGTCAGCGCGCCGATGCTGCCGAAGACGGCCGGGGAGAGCCGCTCCTCGTCCCGCTTCACGTAGACCAGCGCCAGGATCACCACCAGCACGGCCAGCTTCACGCCGATCTTGACGTTGTCCACCGGCACGTCCCGCGCCTGGTTGAGGCCGACCAGCACGACGCCGGTCACCAGCATGGTGAGCGCGCCGTGCAGCATGCCGGGCTGGACCCGGGCGGTGCCGTTGCGCAGGGCGGTGAGCTGGGCGAAGAAGCCGCCGAGCAGCGCGGCGATGCCCAGGATGTGCAGGCCGACAAAGACGTGCGTCAGGGTCTCCATGGGCGCGAGCCTAGCCAGGCTGCCTCCGGCGCCCGCGGGCCGGGGGCCGGTACGGGCGGGGGCGGGCGCCCGGTGGCCGGACCGCCGCGGAACCCGGTGCGGCCGCCCCGGATCCCGGCGCGCGCGAGGCGCCCGCGCCGGTGCGCGGGCGCGGCCCGGCGCTGAACGACCTGCCGCGTGCAGCCGTATTGCCTCAGGAGCGGGCGGGCGCGGAAGAATCGGGTCCGCAGCACACCGCACGCACCGACGGAGACGGAAGGCGGGACGGTCATGTCACTGGGGGCAGGCAGGGGCGGCGACGGCGGACCGGCGGTCGGGGGGCTCGGCCCCGCGGGGGGCCCGCCCGGCGCCGGTGCCCCGGGGGACGGAGGGCTGCGGGCCACGGCCGCGCGGCACGCGCTGCTGCCGTTGCGGATCTTCCTCGGCTTCACCTTCGTCTACGCCGGCCTGGACAAGCTCACCGACGACGCGTTCCTCTCGTCCTCCGGGCCCGGTTCGCTGGCCCAGATGCTGGAGGCCGTGCGGGAGACCGCCGGCGCGGCCTGGATGGTGGATCTGGCGCTGGAGAACCCGGAGGGGTTCGGTTACGCCATCGCCACCGGCGAACTGGCGGTCGGCCTCGGCACGCTGGCCGGCCTCTGGACCCGGCTGGCGGCACTGGGCGGAGCCGTCATCTCGCTGACGTTCTGGCTGACGGTGAGCTGGCCCAGCGACCCCTACTACTACGGCAACGACCTGCCCTACCTGATGGCGTGGACGCCGCTGATCCTCGCCGGGGCACCGCTGCTGTCGCTGGACGCCGTGCTGGCGACCCGGCGCCGGCGCCGCGGCCGGCACATCTTCGGCTAGCCGGCCGGGCACGACGGGCGGGTCCCGCACGCGGGGCCGGGTCAGTCCGGGTGCGGGCCGCGGGAGCGTTCGTAGCCGCGCCGCAACTCCTCCAGGGGGAACTCCGGGGCGGGGGGCGGGTCCGGCTCCCGCCCGGTCCCGGGCGGCGCGCCGTCCTCCGGACCGGGCTCCGGGGCCGCGCCGGGAGCGGAGGCGGTACGCCGGTCCGCACGCCGGTCCTCCCCGCACCTCCCCCGGCGGACCAGGAAGACCGCCAGGCCGGCCAGCGCGCCGAGCGCCAGCGCGGCCGGGACCAGCGTCGGCAGCAGCGCGGTGGGGAGGTCCAGCGCCCCCGAGGCGTCCAGCACATGGGCCAGCCCCGCGCCCAGCAGCAGGAGGCCGAGGAGCAGCCGGGCGGGTTCGAAACGGTGCCGGGTCATCGTGCCGTTCCCTCCCGTACGTCCTCCGGGGGCCGCTTCGCGGGCGGGGGCGTCCCGGGCGCGCGTACGGGCTGTCGCGCCGCACCGCGCGCCGCCTCCTCGCGTACCACGACCGCCTCCCCGACCCCGACCTTCAGCCGCAGCACCAGTGTGCCCCGGGCCTCCCCCGCGGGGCGGAGGAGGTGGCGGGCCTCGGCACCCAGACCCCCGCCGGTCCGCCCCCCGTCGCTCCCCCGCGACCCGTCCGTACCGCCCGTGGCGTCGTCCGTGGCCGGGCCCGTGGCCGGGTACGACGCCGGCAGGCGGTACCCGCCCACCCCGACGTCGACCCGCAGCCGCACCCGTACGTCGTCCGGCACCCGCACCCGCAGCTCCCCGGCGCCCAGCCGGACCTCGCTGCGTACGGTCTGGCCCTCGTCCAGCCGCAGCCCGGTCAGGTCCAGCACCGCGCGGCCGGTGCCCAGCTCGTAACGGTCCCGGACGAGGGGGGCGGCGGCCGGTGCCCAGCGGGTGTCGTCCCAGCGGGTGGTGATGTCCTCGGGGACGACCGCGGCGCCCGCCAGCAGGCCGCCGGTGAGGAGCACCGCGAGGACGGTGCCCACGCCGACCCGCCCGACGAAGGCGCTGACCGCGATGCCGAGGCCGAGCACCGCCAGGGCGCTGCCCAGGGAGAGGGTGAGGCTGGTGGAGAGCGGCTCGGAGGCCCAGCTCTCCGCCGGTGCGAACAGCGCGGCCAGCGCGGCCAGCAGGCAGACCAGCCCGCCGATCGACTGCCGTTCACGGCGCCGCCGGCGGCGGAAGGCGGCCCGGTCCTCGGGGGTGTACGGGGTGACGTCGTCCGGGCCCCAGAGATAACCGGTGTCCCGCCCGGCCTGCCCGGCGGCGGGCTCGCGCCACCAGGAGGGGGTGGCCGGTACCGGTGGCGCCTCCGTCTCGGGCGGCGCCTCGGCCGCCGCCTGGGCCGCGGCCGGATCACCGGGCGCCCCCTCGGGGCCCGCCGACTGCGCCCGGCGCCGCCGCTGCGACCAGTGGGCGGCGGCCGCCACTGCGCCGGCGACCAGCAGTGCGGAGGAGAACGGCGTCCGGGAGGTGCCCACCGACGCGAGGAAGAACGCGCAGCCGACCAGGGCGATCAGGACGCCGGAGAGGGAGGCGCCCTCGCCCCGCCCGGAGAGCAGCCGGCGCAGTTCGTTGTCCCGGCGGCCGTCGAGGGGAACCAGCAGCCACGCCAGGCCGTAGCAGACCAGGCCGAGGCCGCCGATCACGGAGAGCACGGCCAGCGGCACCCGGAAGACGACCGGGTCGAGGTCGAAGTACCGGCCGAGCCCGCCGCACACCCCGCCGACGATCTTGTGCTTGCGGCTGCGCACGAACCGCCGCGGCGCCTCCTCCGGGCCGGGCGCGCCGGACGCGCCGTCGCTGCCGGAGGCGCCGCCCGCGCCGGGCTCCTTGCGCAGGCGCGGGCCTCCGCCCGTGCCGGGCGGCGGCTGCTGGTCGTCGCTCATGGCCCCCATGGTGTCGTGTCCCGGGGCGGCCCGGCATCGGGGCTGTCCCCGAGCCGTCCCTGAGATCCCGGCCCCGCGCGGCACCGGGGCCGGGGCCGGCCTGGGGGACGGATCAGGGTCTGCCCTGATGTCGCCGCCGCCCGCCCGTGTGACGATCGGGGCATGACCTCCGCAGCCCCGCCCACGCATGCGCCGGCGCATGCCGGAGCCACCGACGACGAACCGCTGCGGAAGCTCTACCGCTCGGCCGAGGGCCGCATGCTCGGCGGTGTCGCCCGCGGCCTGGCCGGCCACCTGGGGCTGCCGGTGGCCTGGGTGCGCATCGTCTTCGTGGCGCTGTGCATGTCGAACGGTCTGGGCGTGCTGCTCTACGCCGCCTTCTGGTTCGTGGTGCCGCTGGGCAAGGGCGGGGTGGACGCCGCCCGCCGGCGGCGCCGGCTGCGCCTGGTGCCCCGCCTCGACAAGGGACAGGTGCTGGCGGTGCTGGCGCTGCTGGTCGGGGTGACGGTACTGGGGGACCCGCTGCCGTTCGGCCGGGCCAACGCGTATCTCTGGCCGCTGATCCTCATCGGTCTCGGCGTCGTGCTGGTGTGGCGGCAGGCGGACGACTCCCGGCGCGCGCACTGGGCCGAGGTGGGGCGGCGCACCGGGACGCTGCGGATGGTGCGCAGCACGGCCGGGGTGGCGCTGGTGGCAGCCGGGGTGACGGGCATCGTGGTCATCCAGGGCTCGGCACGCCAGCTCGGGCCGGTGCTGCAGGCGGCGCTCGCCGTGGTGGTCGGCATCGCGCTGCTCGCGGGCCCGTATCTGGTGCGGATGATGCAGGACCTCTCGGAAGAGCGGCTGATGCGGATCCGCGCCCAGGAACGCGCCGAGGTCGCGGCCCACGTGCACGACTCGGTGCTGCACACCCTCACCCTGATCCAGCGGAACGCGGAGGACCCGCGGGAGGTCGCGCGGCTCGCCCGGGCGCAGGAGCGGGAGTTGCGGGCCTGGCTCTACAAACCGCAGGGCAACGGCAGGGACGAGTCCGACGAGCCGGACACCCTGGCGGAGGCGGTGAAGGCCACCGCGGCCGGGGTGGAGGACCACCACGGGGTGCCGGTCGAGGTGGTGTGCGTCGGCGACTGCCCGCTCGACGAACGGCTCGGCGCCCAGGTCCAGGCCGCGCGCGAGGCGATGGTGAACGCCGCCAAGTACGGTGGCGAGGGCGGCACGGTGCAGGTCTTCGCCGAGGTCGAGGGGAACACCGTGTTCGTCTCGGTGCGCGACCGCGGCCCGGGGTTCGACCCGGACGCGGTGCCGGCCGACCGGATGGGCGTCCGCGAGTCGATCATCGGCCGGATGGAGCGCAACGGCGGCACGGCACGCATCCGCTCCGCGGCGGGCGGGGGCACGGAGGTGGAGCTGGAGATGGAGAGGGCGGAAGCGTGAGCGACGAGGCAGCCGGGACGGCGGAGTGGACCGGCGGACGCCGGGCGCGGGTGGTGCTGGTCGACGACCACCGGATGTTCCGCGCGGGCGTGCAGGCCGAGATCGGGCGCACGGAGAGCACGGGCGTGGAGGTCGTCGGCGAGGCCGGCGACGTGGACCAGGCGATGACCGTGATCCGGGCCACCCGCCCGGACGTGGTGCTGCTGGACGTCCATCTGCCGGGCGGCGGCGGGGTGGAGGTGCTGCGTCGCAGCGCCTCGCTGACGGCGGCCGCGGAGGACCCGGTGCGCTTCCTGGCGCTCTCGGTCTCGGACGCCGCGGAGGACGTGATCGGCGTGATCCGCGGCGGCGCCCGCGGCTATGTCACCAAGACCATCACCGGGTCCGACCTGGTGGACGCGATCTTCCGGGTGGCGGACGGGGACGCCGTCTTCTCACCCCGGCTGGCGGGATTCGTCCTGGACGCCTTCGCCTCCACGGACGCTCCGCCGGTGGACGAGGACCTGGACCGCCTCACCCAGCGGGAACGCGAGGTGCTGCGGCTGATCGCCCGCGGCTACGCCTACAAGGAGATCGCCAAGCAGCTCTTCATCTCGGTGAAGACGGTGGAGTCCCATGTCTCGGCGGTGCTGCGCAAGCTCCAGCTCTCCAACCGGCACGAGCTGACCCGCTGGGCCACGGCGCGCCGGCTGGTCTGAGGCGGCGAGCCGCCGGCCGCCGGGCGCCGGGGCCCCTGCGGGCCCCGGGTCCGCAGGGGCGAGGCGGCGCGTACGGGTGCCGTGGCCCGTACGGGCGGCGCACCCGGGTCACCGTGCGCCGGTGGCGAGGAGCTGCGTCCACCAGAGGCCCCCGGCGTCCGGGGTCATGCCCACGCCGATGTTGCGGTAGCGGCAGTCCAGCATGTTCCGCCGGTGCCCGGGGCTGCTCATCCAGGTGGCGACCACCTCGGCCGCCGGCCCGGCGTGGGCGACGTTCTCCGCCACCCGGGACGCGTCGTACCCCGCCGCGTCAGCCCGCTGGCCAGGGCCCGAGCCGCGCGCGCCCTGGTGGGTGAGCCGCTGCGTACGGGCCATGTGATCGCTGTGCACCGAGGCCGCGTGCCGCAGCGCCGGATGCGGATGCACCGCCGGGCAACCGGCCTCCGCCCGGTAGGCGTTGACCAGCGCGACGACGTCGGCCCGGGGGGCGACGGCGTACGGAACGGCCGCACTGCCCCCGCCGGGGGTCAGGGCGCAGAGTGCGGCGACGGCCGCCGCGGTGACGAGAGATTTCCGCCAGGCTGAACGCACAGTGCTCCTTCTCTCCGGTCCGGCGCGCCGCGCGGCGCCGGGCGTCGTGGTGGGGCGGAGGCCGGCGGTGGAGGGTGAACACGCCGGCGTCCGCCCCGGTCCGGGGTGGGCGGGCCGAGGGGTGGCGCCGCCTGGCCGGCCCTCACCCCGCCCGGCTCGTCGCCGGCGGTGTCCGCCGCGACGGGCGCCGCGGCGGAATTCCCCGCTGCCGCACCCCCGGGAATTACCCGGGCGCCGGACCCGCCGGCGAGCGGGCCGTGTCCACAATCCTGAGGAACGGGCATCCGGGTCAATACTACTTTTCCGGCGCGGCGCCCTTTCCGCCCTTTCGGGTTGCTCCGTCTTCCGTAATCCCCCGGCACCCGGCGTATCCGACGCAAACGGAATACCTGCACGTGCAGCCGTGTCACCGCACACCCCGGCGCACCCCCCCCGCACTCCCCTGACCAGTGCGGACGGCAAGGCTCACCCCCGCGCTCCGCTCGTGCCCCGCTGGCCGCGCCGGGCCCCGGAGCCGCGGAAACCCGCATTTTCCGGCGCGTGCTCCGGCGCCTCCGGAACCCGGGAACATGTCCACGGCCACCGTCGCCGGCCCCCGGACAGCGCCGGGCAATTCTCGCCCGGCGCGAAAGAAACAACCGGGCGGCACGGACGGCACGGAAGGCACGGACGGCAAGAAGGGAGAATGCGGCGGCTCGGCCGCAGCGTGGGAAATCCCCGTCCACCGAGGACGGTCGTCGCCTGCGGCCGGCCCGGGCGCCCTGTGCCCCGGGCCGCCCGGGGCACAGGCGTGCGCAGCGCCCCGCGGCCCGTACGACCCGCGCGTGCGCTGCGCACGGCTCAGCGCCGGCGCCCGGCTCAGCGCGGCGCGCCGGGCCAGGCGGTGGGCGCGGGCGCCCGCCCCGGCGCCTCCCCGTCGTCGTCCGCGAACGCGTCGTCCTCGTCCGGGCCCGGCTCGTCCGGGGCGCGCAGCACCGCGATCCACAGCGGCAGCAGCCAGTGGACGACGAGCACACCCAGCCCGGTGACGGCGATCGGCGGCGCGAGGGCGTCCAGCCCCGCGCCGGCGCCGTGCGCCACCGCGAGGCCCGCGAAGGCGGTCAGCATCACCAGGAAGGAGACCCGGTGCGCCAGAGCGTGGACCGTGGCGCGTTCGTGCACCTGCCGCTCGTCGAGCATCCGGCTCCGCAGCTCCAGCAGGCCGCGGGTGGCGGAGTTGAGCACGCCCGTCACCGGCACCCAGACCAGCAGGACGGCGACCGGCAGCGCCGCCCACCCCGGCTGACCGGTGGCGGTCAGCAGGACGACGCCGCTCGTGGCGCCCGCGGTCAGCAGCACATGGGCGGCCACGAAGAGGCGGCGGCGGCCTGCGGTGGCGTGCAGATGCCGCATGCGTGCGTCGTTCATGGTGCGGTACGCCCACCGGTCGTAGCGGGTGGTGTGCCGCGTGCCGCCCGGTGTCCCGGTGCGGGTGGTCCCCGTCATGATGTCGCCTTCCTCCCGTAGACCTCGTCGGTGAGCGGCCGGAACGGCTCCAGCGAGAACAGCGCCTCCACGGGCAGCTCGAAGAAGGCCGCGATGCGCAGCGCCAGATCGAGACTCGGGTTGTACTGCCCGCGCTCGATGTAGCCGATCGTCTGGTAGTGCGCGCCGACCGCCTCGGCCAGTTGCTGCCGCGAGACCCGCCGCTCCGCCCGGACCACCGCCAGCCTGTTGTGCACGTGCTCACCCATGTATAAGAACTACTACATTTCGCAGTGCTCTGGCAACAGGCCCGGTGACAGGGCGGCGTTTCTGACACCGGACCAATCCGCCCTCCCCGCGGCCCCGAATCCCCTGCAAGACTCCGCCACCGAAAAGGGTGATCGACCGTGATGTCCAGGCGCACCGCAACCATCTCCACGCTGGCCGGGCTCGCCATCGGCGGCGCCGTCGCCATACCGGCGACCGCCACCGTCTCCTCCGACGGCGGGGGCAGCACCCCCGCCGCCCACCAGATCGACCTGGAACACCTCAACGACTCCGGTGCCTCCGGCACGGCCATGCTGAGCGTGCAGGGCACCCGGCTGACCGTGAAGATCGAGGCGCAGGGCCTGGTCCCCAACGCACCACACGCCCAGCATCTGCACGGCTCCACCGAGGGCCGGGACTTCCACTGCCCCACCCCGGACGACGACAAGGACGGGGACGGCATCGTCTCCACCCCCGAGGGCGTCCCCTCCTACGGCAACGTGCAGATCGCCCTGACCACCGACGGCGACACCACCCCGGACAGCGCCCTGGCCGTGGACCGCATGCCCACCGCCGACGCCGAGGGCAAGCTGTCCTACGAACGCACCCTGGAGGTGTCGCAGGACGTCGCCGACCACATCAAGGACCTGCACATCGTGCAGCACGGCATCGACGTCAACGGCGACGGCGCGTACGACGCGGGAGCCGGTCCCAGCCCGCTGAACGAGGAACTGCCGCTCGAGGCGACCGCGCCCGCGGCCTGCGGCCTGGTCCAGGGCGCGGCGATCGGCACGATGCCGGAGGGCGGGGTGGAGACCGGCGGCGGCACGGAGAACGGCCCCGCCTCCGCCCTCGCCGCGGACGGGCTGGTGGCCGCGGGCGGCGCCGGGCTCGTCGCCGCGGGCGGTGCGCTGCTCGTGGCGTGGTGCCGGGCGCCCCGGCGGGACCACTGAGGGGGCGGCCATGCGCAGTCGCGGACTCGTCGCGGTGGCGGCGCTGCTCGGGGTGCTGGCGGCGGGCCTGATCACCGCGGGTCTCTCCAGCGGCGGCCGGACCGGCCCGCCCGAACCGCCGCAGGCCGCCCCCGCGGGCCAGGACACCGCGCGGGATGGAGCCCGGGACGGGGCACAGGAATCCGGTGACCGCGGCGCGGGACGGGGGAAGCGTGCCGCACCGGGCACGGTGCTGCCGGAGTCGGATCCGGTGCGGGTGTCCATCCCCTCGCTCGGGGTGGACTCGGCCCTGGAGCGGCTCGGCCGCCAGTCCGACGGCGCGATGGAGACGCCGCAGGACCCCGGGCTGGCCGGCTGGTACACGCCCGGCCCGGCCCCGGGCGAGCAGGGCCCCGCGGTGATCTCCGGGCATGTCACCTGGAACGGTGAACAAGCGGTCTTCTACCGCCTCGGCGAACTGGGCGCCGGCGACCGCATCGAGGTCGCCCGGGAGGACGGGCGCACCGCCGAGTTCGCGGTGGACCGGGTCGCCCGCTACCCGAAGGCCGACTTCCCCACGCTGGAGGTCTACGGCAACCTCGACCACGCCGGTCTGCGCCTCATCACCTGCGGGGGCGACTACGACCCGGAGCGCCACTACTACTCCGACAACGTGGTCGTCTTCGCCTCCCTCACCGGCGCCTCCGCCTGATCCGGCCGGGAGGGACGGCGGCCGCCCGGGCCTTCCGGCCCGGGCGGCCGCCCCCGTCCACGGAGGGCCGGGCGGCCCACGCCTCAGCCCCGGGCGGGCCGGGCGGCGGTCCGGCTCACTCCCACTCGATGGTGCCCGGGGGCTTGCTCGTCACGTCGAGCACCACCCGGTTCACCTCGGGCACCTCGTTGGTGATCCGCGTCGAGATGCGGGCCAGCACGTCGTACGGCAGCCGGGACCAGTCGGCCGTCATGGCGTCCTCGGACGACACCGGCCGGAGCACCACCGGGTGCCCGTACGTCCGGCCGTCGCCCTGGACGCCCACCGAGCGGACGTCGGCCAGCAGCACCACCGGGCACTGCCAGATCTCCCGGTCCAGCCCGGCGGCGGTCAGTTCCTCGCGGGCGACGGCGTCGGCGGCGCGCAGGGTGTCCAGGCGCTCCCGGGTCACCTCGCCGACGATGCGGATGCCGAGGCCGGGACCCGGGAACGGCTGCCGCTGGACGATCTCCTCCGGCAGACCCAGCTCCTGGCCGACCATCCGGACCTCGTCCTTGAAGAGCTTCCGCAGCGGCTCGACCAGCTCGAACTCCAGGTCCTCCGGCAGCCCGCCGACGTTGTGGTGGGACTTGATGTTGGCGGTGCCGGTGCCGCCGCCGGACTCGACGACGTCCGGGTAGAGGGTGCCCTGCACCAGGAAGGCGTACTCGTGGGCGGTCCCGCCCTGCTCCTCCGTCTCGGCGACCAGTTCGGCCTGCGCCTGCTCGAAGACCCGGATGAACTCCCGGCCGATGATCTTCCGCTTCTCCTCCGGGTCGGAGACGCCGGAGAGGGCGTCCAGGAAGCGGTCCGCGGCGTCGACCACCTTGAGCTGCACGCCGGTGGCGGCCACGAAGTCCTTCTCCACCTGCGCCGTCTCGCCCTGGCGCATCAGCCCGTGGTCCACGTAGACGCAGGTGAGCTGGGAGCCGATGGCGCGCTGCACCAGCGCCGCCGCGACGGCCGAGTCGACACCGCCGGAGAGACCGCAGATCGCACGCTTGCCGCCGACCTGCTCGCGGATGGCCGCCACCTGCTCGTCCACGATGCTGGTGGTTGTCCAGGAGGGGCTGATGCCGGCCCCGCGGTGGAGGAAGTGCTCCAGCACCTGCTGGCCGAAGGTCGAGTGCATGACCTCCGGGTGGTGCTGCACGCCGTACAGCTTCCGCTCGTCGTCCTCGAAGGCGGCGACCGGCACCGTGTCCGTGGACGCGGTGACGGCGAAGCCCTCCGGGGCGGCCGAGCAGGCGTCGCCGTGCGACATCCAGACCTGCTGCTCGGCCGGGGTGCCCTCGAAGAGGGTGGAGGAGGGCTTGAGGACGGTGAGGTCCGTCCGCCCGTACTCACGGCTGCCGGTGTTGTCCACCGTGCCGCCGAGGGTCCGGGCCATGAGCTGGAAGCCGTAGCACAGACCGAGGACCGGCACACCGGCCTCGAAGAGGGAGCGGTCCAGGGCGGGGGCGCCCTCGGTGTAGACCGAGGAGGGGCCGCCGGAGAGGATGATCGCCTTCGGCTTGCGGGCGAGCATCTCGGACACCGGCATGCTGGACGGGACGATCTCGCTGTACACCCGGGCCTCGCGCACGCGGCGGGCGATGAGCTGGGCGTACTGCGCGCCGAAGTCGACGACCAGGACGGTGTCCGGGGAGCTCTGGGCGGTGTCGGGCACGAGCGGCCTTTCGGCGGTGGAGCGGGCGGGTCCGGCCGGGGGCGCGGCGCTCGGGCGCCGCGGAAGGCAGCCGGGGGACGCCGCCCAGTCTACCGGGGCCGCACGGGCGCCCCGGCGGCCCCGGCGGCCCCGGGCGGTGAGTGGACGGGCCCGCGCGCACCCGGGCATACTGGCCGTATGCGCACGCAGACGATCTTCTCGTTTACCTATGGCGACCGGCCCGTCCGGCTGCCATGGTCGTCCGCGTGAGCCACTGACACGCGACCTTCCCAGGCGCCCCGGGCCGGCCGGCCCGGGGCGCCTGGCGTTCGCACGGTGCGTGTTCCTCCGTCCCCGGGCAGGCGGTGCGGGGCTCCACGAGCCCAGGAGAGCACAGCATGGACACCACGGTGGAAGCCACGGACGGCACCGGCGCCCGTACCGGCGAGGCGGCGGAGGAGATCACCGGCGCGCGGGAGCGCATCGACGCGCTGGACGCCCGGATCATCGCGCTGGTGCGCGAACGGGTGCGGGTCTCCGCGGACATCCAGCGGGCGCGGATCGACTCCGGAGGGCGGCGGGTGAACCTGTCCCGCGAGACGGAGATCCTCACCCGTTACCGCGAGCAGCTCGGCCGCCCCGGCACCGCGCTGGCGATGACGCTGCTGGAGCTGAGCCGCGGCCGGGCCTGAGGGGCCGTCACGGGCCCGGGCCGGGCGGCACCCGGAGACCACCCACAGACCACCCGGTGACGGGCGTGACGCAGCGTGGCCCGTGTGGCGGGTGAGCACCGGGCGTCAGGTGGGCGCACAACGACTCACCCGTACGGAGCGTGACCGGCCCCACGGGACTTCGTTGGACCGGGTGTCCCGAGGTCAGCCGGTGCCCGGCGGCTCAGGGGCGGTGCCACCGGAGCGATGAGACGCCCCCACTCCCCGAGGGGAACGGCGCGTCGTGGGACCTCGCTCCGGTGCCGTGACCGGACAGCAGGGGACAGCAGCCCGGTCACGACCCCTGCTGCGGCAGGGGCCTCAGCGGTCGGTCCCGGGGACGCCCAGGACCGACCGCTCCGCGGATCCACGGTCCCGGCGGCGCTACCCCCCGGCGCCGCCCCCGCCGGCACCCGGCGTCGCCTGCCCACGGTGCCGACGGAAGGGGCCCCGGGGCGGCCGCTCCACCCACCCGGCGGCCACCCGGGGCTCCTCCCCCACCGGGGGACGGGACCACGCACGGAATTCCCGCTTCCCTTTTCGGCATCCCGGCGGCGGGAATGCACGAGGGCAGGATTCCCCCTCGGTGAGATACCTCACACGGAATTCCTGATCCCGAGGGCAACTGCGGCAACGTGTCCGGTTTGACCCCCCGGAATGCCCCGGAGACGCAGGTCTCGGACGTGCAACGAGGCTGACAGGCCCTTTGTGCCGGCCCTAGCGTACGGGCCACCGCCACGCCGAGCGCCCCCCACCGCCGCTGGCATTCCCTGTTTTCATCCGGTCCAGACGAGGTCATTCATGAGAATTCGTCGCGCCCTTGCGGCTGCCGCCGCGACGGCCGTCATCGCTCCGGCCGCACTGCTGGCGACGCCCGCCTACGCTGACGAGACGGGCACGGGCAACACCACCACCGAGACCGCGGAGACGCCCGCCGGTGAGGAGGGGAAGACGGGCGAGGAGGACGCCTCCGGGGGCGAGGAGACGGACGGCGAGACGCCGGGCGAGGAGACGGAGTCCCCGGAGCCCACCCCCTCCACGAGTGAGGACACCGGGGAGGAGTCCGAGTCCCCGGAGCCGACGCCCTCCACCAGTGAGGACACCGGCGGCGAGGAGAGCGAGTCCCCGAAGCCGACGCCCTCGGAGAGCACCCCCGAGGACGAGGAGGAGGAGCCGGAGCCGTCCGCCTCCCCGAGCGAGAGCGAGGAGCCCGCCGAGGAGTGCGCGCCCGCCGACTTCTCGGCCGGCCTCAGCGGCTTCCCGAACAAGATCGTCGCGGGTTCCGGCTGGAAGGAGTTCCAGCTCACCCTCGACAACAGCAAGGGCGACCGCCACGAGCAGGTCATCCTCGGCGCCTCGGTGCTCTACAAGGAGGACGCGGAGGGCGACTACCAGAGCGACCTGGCCGCCAAGTTCGCCGAGATCGAGTACTTCGACGGCAACGAGTGGCGGGACGAGCTCTCCGAGGGCGGCTACATCGCGGGCTCGCTGCCGGTCGAAGCCGGCGAGAAGGTCACCTTCACGATGCGGATCAAGATCTCCGAGAAGGCCGACCCGGGTGCCGCCGTCGCCATCGCCTTCGGCGTCTACGGCACCGAGGACAACTGCTACCTCGACGAGAACTGGTACGCCTTCGAGGTGCTGGCCCCGGACACCGAGCCCGGCACGGTCGGCGACGTGAAGCCGCAGGGCGGCAAGAGCCCGGTGGACGTGAAGCCCGAGGGCCAGGTCGGTGAGCTGGCGCAGACCGGTTCCGGCTCGCAGCTCCCGATGATCGCGCTGGCGGGCGGCGTCGCCGTGGCCGCCGGTGCCGGGGCGATGTACGTGGTGCGGCGCCGCCGGAACGCCGCGGACGGCACCGCCGCCGCGTAACGCGCACACCTTCCGCGGAACGCCCGTGAGGGGGGCGACGGCCTCGCCGTCGCCCCCCTCACGCGTGCGTGCCGGCCCCTCAGTCCACCGCCGGGGCCCCGCCGGCCGCCGGGTCCGCCGCCTCGGCCTCCCGCTGCGCCGCACCCCGCGCTCCCGGCA
This sequence comes from Streptomyces sp. JJ36, assembly GCF_021696945.1. Classification (GTDB taxonomy): domain Bacteria; phylum Actinomycetota; class Actinomycetes; order Streptomycetales; family Streptomycetaceae; genus Streptomyces. Next base: position 1,012 of record NZ_JACYHE010000086.1, on the reverse strand, counting down.
CCGCGGGCACCGGCAGCAGCGGCAGCCGCAGCGCCGCGAAGGCGTCCTCCGGCACGGCCGGGTGGGCCGGTTCGACCGCCGCGACCCGCTCGTAGCCGGCGCCCTGCGCCGGACGCGGGTCCCGGTCCCCCTTGTTGGGCCAGAGCGACATCGCGCGCTCCGCCTGCGCCGTGATGGTCAGCGAGGGGTTGACCCCGAGGTTCGCGGAGACCGCCGAGCCGTCCACCACCGAGATGCCCGGGTGGCCGTAGAGCCGGTGGTAGGGGTCGATCACCCCGCTGTCCGCGTCGGCCCCGATCGGGCAGCCCCCCAGGAAGTGCGCGGTGAGCGGGGTGCCCATGACCTCCCCGATGTTGGATCCCGGGAAGCCGTTGATCTCCTCGGCGAGGCGGCGCGCGGCCTCCGCGCCCTCCGGGAGGAAGAGCGGGTTGGGCGCCCCGTGGCCCTGCCGCGCGGTCAGCAGGCCCTTGCCGAGCCCCTTCTCCTTGCGGTAGGTGGTCAGCGAGTTGTCCAGCGTCTGCATGACCAGCCCGATGATGATGCGCTCGGACCACTTCCGCTTGTTGAGCAGCCGCGCCACCTGCACGGGGTGCCGCAGATACGTGCCGACGTGGGCCAGCGCGCGCGGCAGCCGGCTGGCGTGGTTCACCTGGAGCGTGGTGAGCGCGCCCATGGCGTTCGAGCCCTTGCCGTAGCGGACCGGCTCGATGTGCGTGCTCTCGTCGGGATGGATGGAGGAGGTGATGGCGACCCCGCGGGTGAAGTCGAGCGTGGCGTCCGCCCCGTACTTGCCGCGGTAGCGGCGGGCCACGGTCTGCGCGCCCACCAGCGCCTCGGAGTTGGTGCGGGTCAGCTCCCCGAGCCGGGCGGAGAGGCGGGGCAGCGCGCCGGTGTCGCGCATCCGGTGCAACAGGGTCTGGGTGCCGTAGGTGCCGGCCGCCAGGACGACCCGCCGGGCCCGCAGCCGCCGGGCGCCGGGCGGGTCCGCGGCGCCACGGGCGCCGCGCCGCCG
>NZ_JACYHE010000085.1 GCF_021696945.1 Streptomyces sp. JJ36 | reverse complement strand
CCGCGGCGACCGCGTCCTCCCAGCGCTTCAGCACCACCACACCCGCACCACTGCCCATCACCACACCGGCGGCCTCGTTGTCGAAAGCCCGGCAGTGCCCGTCACGGGAAGCGATGCCACCCTTCTGGAAGAGATATCCGGTGCGCTGGGGGATCTGCACCGACACACCACCGGCCAGGGCCGTGTCGCACTCGGCGCAGAGCAGCGCCTGGCACGCCTGGTGCAGGGCGACCAGCGAGGTGGAACACGCGGTCTGCACCGTCATCGCGGGCCCCGTCAGCCCCAGCTTGTACGCCACCCGCGTCGCCAGGAAGTCCGCACCGTTGCCGAGCTGTGTCGGAAGCTCGGCGATCAGGTGCGCCGCGTCCGGGTTGCCGGCGAGATGACTGAGCAGGTAGGTGGACGGAGAGGCTCCGGCCCAGATGCCGGCCCGCCCCTCCATCCGGCCGGGCGCACAGCCCGCGTCCTCCAGCGCCTCCCACGCCGTCTCCAGCAGGATCCGCTGCTGCGGATCCGTCAGCTCCGCCTCCCGCGCACTGACATCGAAGAAATCCGCGTCGAACCGGTCCCAGTCCGCCAGCACCGCCTTCGCCGGCACATACTCCGGACGACGGAAGACCTCCGGCAACACCCCCTCCGCCTCGAGCTCCTCCTCCGAGAAGAACGACACCGACTCCACACCGTTCCGCACGTTCTCCCAGAACGACCGCGCATCGGCCGCCCCCGGAAAACGCCCCGCCATACCGACGACCGCCACCGCACCGTCGAATTGGTCCGCACCCATGGCAGTTCCCCCTTGAAGAGCAAGATGTCGAGTGAAAACCGCCTCGGTCAGGGCGCGTCAGGGCAGCAAGAAGCCTGTGATACGACAGAGAACAGAGGCAGCGGTTTTCCGCAGAAGTATCGGCTACGGGTCAGGCCGCACAGTCCACAAGGCAGGACGTACGCAGCAGGAAGACGAGCGGGAAAGAATCCACGGCGTCCGGAGAGGTCACGTCGCCGCAGCGCCCGAAGAGCATGGCAGAGCCGTCTTCATCTCACATTCCCCCTTGCAGCACCGACACGGCAGCCGGTACTACTTCACTCGGAGCGTCGGTCGCACGCCCACCGTGTTCGTTGATCAGTTCCCATACTTGGCGTTCCAACTGCTCGCGTCAAGCCCCGATGTGATGTTCGCAGCGCACAGCCACGGAGGTCCTCCTGCCCTGCGGCGGGCGGGCGCCGGATGCCGGCCTCCGCTCCGGCTCACCCGGAGAACCGGACCCTCACCGTCCGGTCTCAGATGTCATGGTCCGGAATCGGTTCTGCCCCCGGTGCAGCGCCGGGGCGCCCGGTCCGTCAGGATGGCGGTGCGCGTTCATGCACATGTTCAACGGGAGGGGAAGCGCACCATGAGTCACAGCCAGCCGCCACCGGGTCCGTACGGACCCCAGCCCGGTCCCTATGGTGCCCCTCCCCCGCAGCAGCCGCAGGGCGGCGCGCCGGGCCAGCCCGGCTACGGCTACCCGCAGCAGCAGCCCGCGGGCCAGCCGGGATACGGCTACCCGCAGCAACCCGGCCAGCCCTACGGGCAACAGCCCTACGGACAACAGCCGTACGGCCAGCAGCCCTACGGACAACCCGGCATGCCCGCGCCCCCGCAGAACGGCGGCGGCAAGGGCAAGACCATCGGCATCGTCGCCGGCGCCCTCGTCGCCGTCGGCGCCGTCATCGGCGGCGTCCTGGTCTTCACCAGCGGGGGTGACGGCGGTGGTGGCGAGGTGGCGCCGTACCGGATCGCGCCGCCGGAGGAGGTGCTCGGCGGGGAGTACACCAAGGGGTCCGACGGCCCCACCGACGAGCAGGACCTCGCCGACGACGAGGACGCGAAGAAGATCGGTGTCGAGAACGGCACCGGCGCCGGCGCCGCGTACCAGAACACCGAGAAGGAGACCATCCTGCTCAACGGGGTCTACGGCGACGTCGCCGACCCCCGGGCCTCCAGCGACCGGCTCTGGGAGGAGATCCACCGGAGCCAGGAGGAGAGCGCCGAGACCGTCGACGACTACCGCGTCGAGACGGTGGCGGAGCGGCAGGAGTACTCCCCGGACGGCTTCGACGGCACATCCCTGACGTGCGAGACGAAGCGCCAGACCGGGGAGATCGCGGGCACGGCGATCGACATCGCCTTCGCCACCTGCATCTGGACGGACAGTTCGGCCGTCGGGATCGTGCAGCACCGCGGTGCGCCGCCCGGGCCCGGCGGCGGAGGCAGCTACGGCGACCCGATGGACCAGAGCCGGCTCGCCGAGGAGACGGCGAAGATCCGCGACGCCGCTCGCGAAGAGATCAAGGAGTAGTGACGGGGACCATGAGCCACAACCAGCCGCCGCCCGGACCCTACGGGCAGCAGCCCCCGCAGCCGGGGCCCTACGGACAGCCTCCTCAGCAGCCGGGCGGCGCGCCCGGCTACGGCTACCCGCAGCAGCAGCCCGCGGGCCAGCCGGGATACGGCTACCCGCAGCAGCCGGGCCAGCCCGGCCAGCCCTACGGGCAGAGCCCCTACGGACAACAGCCGTACGGCCAGCAGCCCTACGGACAGCCCGGCATGCCCGCGCCCCCGCAGAACGGCGGCGGCAAGGGCAAGACCATCGGCATCGTCGCCGGCGCCCTCGTCGCCGTCGGCGCCGTCATCGGCGGCGTCCTGGTCTTCACCAGCGGGGGCGGCGGTCCGGACATCGCCGACGACGGCCCGCACAAGCTGGTCGCCCAGGACACCGTCGCCGGGGAGTACGAGAAGCAGCCGGGCTCCGACGAGGACGACATGACGGACGAGGACCTCCGGGAGCTGGAGGGGTTCGGCGTCCAGAACCCGGAGAAGGCCGGCGCGACCTACCAGGCCGGCGAGGCCGCCACCGCGAAGCATCTCAACTTCTCCGGCGTCTGGGGCGAGATCGAGGACCCGGAGGCCGTGCTGGACGCCGCCTTCGCCAAGATCGCCCAGGAGGCGGCCGAAGATCCGGAGACGGACAACGGCGGCAAGGCGGAGCTGGTGGGCGATCCCGAGGAGCAGAGCCCCGAGGAGCTCGACGGCGCCGTGATGAAGTGTCAGACGGCCAAGTTCACCCCGCCGGCGAGCTCGGACACGCCGGTGAAGGAGTTCACCCTGCCGATCTGCATGTGGGCCGACCACAGCACCCTGGCGTGGGTGGGCGTCACCGACGTGGCCTCGGCGCTGACCGGCGGGGGCATGTCCCTGGAGGACGCGGCCGTCACCACGGCCAAGGTGCGGCAGGACACCCGGGTGAAGGTCGGCTGACACCTCCACCCGTGCCTTTCCCGGCGCCGCCCCGCGGCGCCGGAAGGCACAGCGCCGCCCCGCGGCGCCGGAAGGCACAGCGCCGCCCCGCGGCGCCGGAAGGCACACGAAGGGGGCGCCCGGCATATCGCCGGGCGCCCCCTTCGTTGCGTACGGGTGCGGGTCAGGCCGACTTCTCGTGGCGCTCCCGGTCGGTGCCCCGGTGCCGCGGCACCAGTGTCGGATTGACGTTCGAGTGAACGACCTCCTCGGTGATGACGACGCGCTCCACGTCCTTGCGGGACGGGACCTCGTACATCACCGACATCAGGACCTCCTCCATGATGGCCCGCAGACCGCGCGCCCCGGTGCCGCGCAGAATGGCCTGGTCCGCGATGGCCTCCAGGGCGGGCCGGTCGAAGTCCAGCTCGACGCCGTCCAGTTCGAACAGTCGCTGATACTGCTTCACCAGGGCGTTGCGCGGTTCCAGCAGGATCTGCAGCAGCGCCTCGCGGTCGAGGTTGTGCACGCTGGTGAGGACCGGCAGCCGGCCGATGAACTCCGGGATCATCCCGAACTTCACCAGGTCCTCGGGCATCACGTCCTCGAACTGGTTCCGCGCCTCCAGCTCCCGCTTGGAGCGGATGTCCGCACCGAACCCGATGCCCTTGGCGCCCGCCCGGGACTCGATGATCTTCTCCAGTCCGGCGAACGCCCCGCCCACGATGAACAGCACGTTCGTCGTGTCGATCTGGATGAACTCCTGGTGCGGGTGCTTTCTGCCGCCCTGCGGCGGCACGGAGGCGGTGGTGCCCTCCAGGATCTTCAGCAGTGCCTGCTGCACGCCCTCGCCGGAGACGTCGCGGGTGATCGACGGGTTCTCGCTCTTCCGGGCGACCTTGTCGATCTCGTCGATGTAGATGATCCCGGTCTCGGCCTTCTTCACGTCGTAGTCGGCCGCCTGGATCAGCTTGAGCAGGATGTTCTCGACGTCCTCACCCACATAGCCCGCCTCGGTCAGCGCGGTGGCGTCCGCGATGGCGAAGGGGACGTTCAGCATCCGGGCGAGCGTCTGGGCCAGCAGGGTCTTGCCGGAGCCGGTGGGGCCGAGCAGCAGGATGTTCGACTTGGCCAGTTCGATGCCGTCGTCCCGGCCCTGGGCGCTGCCGTTCTCACCCGCCTGGACGCGCTTGTAGTGGTTGTAGACCGCGACCGAGAGGGCCTTCTTGGCGGCCTCCTGGCCGACCACGTACCCCTCGAGGAACTCGTAGATCTCCCGCGGCTTGGGCAGGTCGTCCCAGCGCACCTCGGAGGACTCGGCGAGCTCCTCCTCGATGATCTCGTTGCAGAGGTCGATGCACTCGTCGCAGATATAGACACCTGGCCCCGCGATGAGCTTCTTCACCTGCTTCTGGCTCTTGCCGCAGAACGAGCACTTGAGCAGATCGCCGCCATCACCGATGCGTGCCACGAGGTGCTTCCCCTTCGCCTGGGATCCGCCGGCTCCGGCGGACCGAGGTACGTGCACTCCGACGGTACCTTGCCGGGCCGCCGAATTGGGCCCCCCTTGGACCGACTGAGGCCCAAGGGGGGCATGGGAATTCAGACCGTCATCCCCACGGAGGTCTTGCGGGTGGAGACGATCTGGTCGATCAGCCCGTACTCGAGGGACTCCTCGGCGGTGAGGATCTTGTCCCGCTCGATGTCGTCGCGGATCTGCTCCACCTCCTTGGTGGAGTGCTTGGCCAGCAGCTCCTCGAGCTGGGTCCGCATCCGCTGGACCTCCTTGGCCGCGATCTCCAGGTCGGAGACCTGGCCCCGCCCGGTCTCGGTGTACGGCTGGTGGATGAGGATGCGCGCGTTCGGCAGCGCCATCCGCTTGCCGGGAGTGCCGGCCGCCAGCAGCACGGCCGCGGCGGAGGCCGCCTGGCCCATGCAGACCGTCTGGATGTCGGGCTTCACGAACTGCATCGTGTCGTAGATGGCGGTGAGCGCCGTGAAGGACCCGCCGGGGCTGTTGATGTAGACCGAGATGTCACGGTCCGGGTCCATCGACTCCAGGCAGAGGAGCTGGGCCATGACGTCGTTGGCCGAGGCGTCGTCGATCTGCACCCCGAGGAAGATCACCCGCTCCTCGAAGAGCTTGGCGTACGGGTCGTACTCGCGCACGCCCTGGGAGGTGCGCTCCACGAAGCGGGGGACGACGTAGCGGGCGTCGGGCGACGGCCCGTCGTAGCGCGCCTGGGAAGTACCGGGAAGGCTGGTCATCGGAGTGTACTCCTGGTGAGGATGTGGCTGCGGTCGGTGGCTGCGGACTCGGCGGGGCTCACGCGCCCGTACCGCCGCCGCCCGGAACCTGGGCCGCGGAGCCGTACACCTCGTCGATCAGGCCGTAGTCCTTGGCCTCCTGGGCGGTGAACCAGCGGTCGCGGTCGGCGTCCCGGGTCCACTGCTCGACGGTCTGGCCGGTGTGCAGGGCCGAGAGCTCCGCCATCTTCCGCTTGGTCCGGAGCAGCTGCTCGGCGTGGATCTTGATGTCCGAGGCGGAGCCGGCGAGTCCCGCGGAGGGCTGGTGGATGAGGATCTCGGCGTTCGGCAGGGCGAAGCGCTTGCCCTGCGTGCCCGCGCTCAGCAGGAACTGGCCCATGGAGGCCGCGAGCCCCATGGCGATGGTCACCACGTCGTTCTTGATGTACTGCATGGTGTCGTAGATCGCCATGCCGGCCGGGATGGAGCCGCCGGGGCTGTTGATGTAGAGGTAGATGTCCTTGTCCGGGTCGGCCGCGAGGAGCAGGAGCTGGGCGGTGATCCGGTTGGCGATCTCGTCGTCGACCGGCTGGCCGAGGAAGATGATCCGCTCGTTGAGCAGTCGGTTGTAGACCTGGTCGCCGAGACCACCACCGAAGTTGGGCTCAGCGGCGGCAGAAGGCATCGGAAGCGTCACGTGTCCACCTGCTCGTATCCGGACGGCTGCGACTCGGCGAGGCCGTCACTGCGTCGTCTTACGGGCCCGGGCGCGCTCCGGGCCGGCCGCCCGTCGTGCGGGGCGGGCGGGTCCGGGGGCACGCCTGCCCTCGTATCTATGGACCCTAACGCGCTGGTCGGCGGGCGCCATCCCGCATCCGGAACTGTTCGCTGTGAGCGCATGGGCTCCGCGCGCGGGCGTCCCGCCCGGTCAGCGACGGTGCCCGGTGCGGACGGGGCGGGAGACCACCGCGGGGTCCGCCGTTCGGGTGCCCCGCCGACCGGGTGGAAACCGTCCGCGCAGGGGCGGTCCCGCCACCGGGCGGGGCGGCCCGGGCCGGCGGGACCGGCCCGGGAGGTGCGACGGGCCCGGACGCACGGCGTCCGGGCCCGGCCACGGGGTGTGCGGGGCGTGCGAGGGGTCAGCCCTCGGACTTCTCGGGCTTCTCGTCCGCCGTCGCCTCGGCGCCCTCGGCGGGCTGCTCCGCGGCCTCGGCCTCGCCGCCCTCCGCGGTCACCGTCTCGGCGGTCTCGTCCTCCTCGTCGAGCTCGACGACCTCGCCGTTGGTGTCCTTCACGGTGGCCGCCTCGACGACCACCGCGAGCGCCTTGCCGCGGGCGACCTCGCCGACGAGCATCGGCACCTGGCCGCCCTCGACGACGGCCTGGGCGAACTGGTCGGGGCTCATGCCGGAGGACTGCGCACGGCGCATCAGGTGCTCGGTGAGCTCCTCCTGGCTGACGTTGAGCTTCTCCTTGTTGACCAGCTCGTCGAGGACGAACTGCGTCCGGATGCCCTTCTCCGCCTGCTCCTTGAGCTCGGCGTCGAAGTCCTCCTCGGACTTGTCCTGCATCTTGAGGTAGGTGGCGAGGTCGATGCCCATCTGCGAGAGCTGGTGGTTGACCAGGTTGTGCTTGCGGGTGTTGACCTCGTCCTCGAGCAGCTTCTCCGGGACGGGGATCTCGACCAGCTTGATCAGCTCGTCGAGCACCTTCTCCTGCGCCTCGGTGGCCTGCTCGTACTTCTTGGACTGGGCGAGCCGCTTGCGGCTGTCCTCGCGCATCTCCTCCAGCGTGTCGAACTCGCTGGCGAGCTGGGCGAAGTCGTCGTCCAGCTCGGGCAGCTCCCGGGTGGAGACGGTCTGGACGTCGACCTTGACCTCGGCCTCCCGGCCGGCCGCGGAGCCGCCCTTGAGCTCGGAGGTGAAGGTGGTGGAGCCGCCGGCCTCCAGGCCGGTGACCGCCTCGTCGATGCCGTCCAGCAGCTCGCCGGAGCCGATGGTGTAGTCCACCCCCTGGGCGACGCCGTCCTCCAGGACCTCGCCGTCGACCTTGGCCTCCAGGTCGAGCTTCACGACGTCACCCTCGGCGGCCGGACGCTCCACCACGGTGGTGGAGGCGAAGCGCTCCCGGAGCTGCTCCACGGCCTTGTCGACGTCCTCCTCGGAGACCTCGGCGGCCTCGACGGTGACCTCGATGCCGGAGTAGTCCGGGATCTCGATGGCGGGGCGTACGTCCACCTCGGCGGTGAAGGCCAGCAGCTCGTTGTCCTTGAGCTCGGTGATGTCGACCTCGGGCTGGCCGAGCGGGTTGAGCTCGCCCTCCTCGACGGCGGACTGGTAGAGCTTCGGAAGCGCGTCGTTGACGGCCTCCTCCAGCACCGCACCGCGGCCGAAGCGCTGGTCGATCACCCGGGCCGGGACCTTGCCCTTGCGGAAGCCGGGCACCGTGACCTGCTGGTTGATCTTCTTGTACGCCGCGTCGAGGCTGGTCTTGAGCTCCTCGAAGGGCACCTCGACAGTGAGCCGAACCCGGGTGGGGTTCAGGGTCTCCACGGCGCTCTTCACGGTCGGTCTCCTTGGGGCTGACTGCTGGGGTCTGCTGAAAGTGTTCGTGTAGGGGCGCCCCGTATGCGACACGGAAATGCGGACACGACACAGGCACGCACGTTGTTCCATGGTACGTGGTCGGGGTGGCCGGATTCGAACCGACGACCTTCCGCTCCCAAAGCGGACGCGCTACCAAGCTGCGCCACACCCCGCCGGTGCGACACGTAGCGTACATGCCGTACGATGCAGACCGTGCCGCAGTGAACACGGCGGACGGCAGGCCACGGCCGTATCATGCGGTCGGACGAGCGTGACGTCCGGCCGGCGGCACGCTCCCGGCTTCGGCCTCCCACGCCGGCCCGGCATCCGTGACGGGCCGGTCACGGCGGGTGCGAGCGCCGGGCCTGATGCGCCGTGCGCGGCGTACATGCGGGCGTAGCTCAATGGTAGAGCCCTGGTCTTCCAAACCAGCTACGCGGGTTCGATTCCCGTCGCCCGCTCTCCGACGGCCGCAGGGCCCGTCCCCTTCCGCGGGGCGGGCCCTGCGGCCTGTCAGATGCTGATGTCGTTGATCGTGCGCAGCACGGACTCCAGGAAGCGGTTGATGGAGGGCGCCATCCCGCTCGCTGCGAGGAAGAAGCCGAAGAGCGCCGCGACGATGGCGGGGCCCGGCTTTATGGAGCCGCCTCTGATCATCACCACCAGGACGATGGCCAGCAGCAGCACCACGGACAGCGAAAGCTCCACACCGATCACACCCTTGGTCGTCGCACCTCACCCGGCAGGGAAGCCGCCCCGCTCCCCGTCGGCACCATCGTGCCACCAACTCCGCGCCCGTTGGAGCCGGGTGACGCGCGATCGGGCCACATCACACCGGTCGGCCACCCCGGGGAGAACGGCGCAGAACGGTCGCCGGGACCGCTCGGGAATCGGCACCCCGTCAATTCGCCAGCGGATTCGCCGATTGCCTCGGAAGGGTCATTCCCGGAGTGGCCCGGAACACACCCCGAGGAATTCCGGGGATCTTTCACAGGCCGCCCACAGGAGGGCCACGGGCGTCGTACGGACGGCACAACAGGGACCGCGAAGCCCGTCATTCCTCACCAAAACGGTCACCCGGAAGGTCGTTCAGGGGAGGCCCTCCCGCGAGTTCTCCACATTCCCGCGGACGCCCGTCCGGTGATCCGCGCAATCTCCGAGCAGGAATTTTCGTTATCCCCGGGCGAACGCTATGGTGCGGCAGATGTTGCACGCTCGTTATGAGCGGGCCCCGCTCCCGCCGGCCCGCCCGGACACCCCCACGTCGCAGTCTCCCCCCACATCCGCGGAGCCGCCGGCCCCGCGCGGCGGCGGGTCCGGGGCGAAGCAACGCGATCCCTTCTTCGACAACGCCAAGTACCTGACGATCCTGCTGGTGGGGCTCGGGCACGCATGGGAGCCGCTGCGCAGCGAGAGCCGGACGGCGGAGGCGCTGTACTACGTCGTCTACACCTTCCACATGCCGGCGTTCATCCTCATCTCCGGCTATCTGTCCCGCAGCTTCACCGGCAGGCCCGGGCAGATCAAGCGGCTGATCACCGGCATCGCGGTCCCGTACCTGATCTTCGAGATCACCTACACCTTCTTCATGCGCTGGGCCGACAACCCGGACCGGGACTTCAGCCTCCACCGGCCGGGGTTCGCGCTCTGGTTCCTCGTCGCGCTCTTCATCTGGCGGCTGACCACCCCGCTCTGGCAGCGGATGCGCTGGCCGCTGCCCGTCGCCCTGGCCATCGGCCTGGCGGCCGGCGTCACCGAGAACATCAGCGGCGACCTGAACCTCATGCGGGTGCTGCAGTTCCTGCCGTTCTTCGTGCTCGGGCTCCAGCTCCGGCCGGTCCACTTCGAGCAGGTCAGGAGCCGGGCCCTGCGGATCGCCGCGGTGCCGGTCGGGGCCGCGGCGCTGCTCTTCGCCTACTGGGCGGTCCCGCGCATGGACAAGAACTGGTTCCTGCACACCCGTCCCGCCTCCGAGATGGGCGTGCCGTCCTGGGTGGGCGGGACGATGTACCTGGCGCTGTTCGGCTGCGCCCTGGTCCTCACCGCCTGCTTCTTCGCCTGGGTGCCGCGGCGGCAGCGCTGGTTCACGGCGCTGGGCGCCGGGACGCTGTACGCGTATCTGCTGCACGTCTACCCCATCAAGGCCTCGCGGGAGTTCGGCTGGTACGAGATGGCGTGGGTCGACCACCCGCTGAGCCGGGTGGCCGTCACGCTCCTGGCGGCGGTGATGATGACCGCGCTGTGCACCGCGCCGGTGCAGCGGCTGTTCCGGTTCGCGATGGAGCCCAGGATGGACTGGTTCTTCCGTCCGGACCCGGAAGACCGTGCCCGCACCGGCGCCCCCGCGGGCGCCGGCCCGCGGCCCGCACCCGCCGGGAGGGAGGGCGCACCCGACGGCCACGGCGGCCCGGAGGGCGTGCACGCCGTACGGGAACGGGACACCGCGGGCCGTGGGTCCTGCGGCTAGCGCCGGTGCGCCCGCCGTGCCCACCGGGCGCACCGGCTAGTCCCGGGAGATCACCAGCAGCGCGCGGTCGTCGTTGACGTCCCTGGCGACGGCCTCGATCAGGTGCCAGGCCGCGCCGTGGAAGCCGCCCAGCACGAAGCGGTCCGCCTCGCCGGTGAGCCGGTCCATGCCGTCGCCGAGTTCCCGCTCCGGGGTCTCGACCAGGCCGTCGGTGAAGAGCATCAGCACGTCACCGGGGCGCAGGGTGCCCTTCACCGGGTCGAAGGCGGCACCGTCGTAGACGCCGAGCAGCGGCCCCTCGGCGGCCTTCTCCTCCCACTCGCCCGAGCCGGCGCCCCGCTGGAGCGCGGGCACGTGCCCGGCCGAGTAGAGCTCGTAGTCGCCGGAGTCCAGGTCCAGCACGAGGTGCACCGAGGTGGCGAAGCCCTCCTCCCAGTCCTGGCGGAGCAGATAGCCGTTGGCTGCCGGGAGGAAGGCGTGCGGCGGCAGGCTGCCGAGCAGGCCCCCGAAGGCACCGGAGAGCAGCAGCGCCCGGGAGCCCGCGTCCATCCCCTTGCCGGAGACGTCGGTCAGCACGACCTCCAGGATCCGCCCGCCCGGCCCGGTGCGGGCGGCTATGACGAAGTCGCCGGAGAAGGACTGGCCGCCTGCCGGGCGCAGCGCCATCTCGCGGTGCCAGCCGGGCGGCAGGGGCGGCAGCTTGCTCTGCACCCGGATGCGTTCGCGCAGGTCGAAGAGCATGGTGCCGCCACGCCGCCAGGGCACGCCGACCCGGCTGCGGAACTGCGCGACGAGCAGCCCGGAGAGCCCCACGGCGGCGACCGTGAGAATGGTGCCGGGTGTGATGCGTCCCTCTCCGTTCGGCCACGGGTCCAGCAGCGCCGCCTCCACCATCAGGGCCACCCCCGCGGCGGTGTAGAGCGCCAGCAGGCTGGCGGGCCGCAGCAGCAGCCCGCCCGCGAGGATGGGGAGCACCAGGGACTCGGGCGCGGCCCAGAGCGGTTGCACCACGGTGGCGACGGTGAGCGCCGGGACGCTGAGCAGCAGTGCGGTGAGGGCGAGCCAGTCGGAGCCCCCGCCGCGGAAGTAGTCCACGGCGGAGCGGCGCACCCCGGTCCGGGCCCGGTGCCAGGACTTCTGCGCCCGGAGCCACCAGGCCGCCGGTGCCAAGGGTGTGCCACCCGTGCGACGTGCCCTCATGGCCTGGGACCTTAGCGATCCCGCCGGTGGCGCGTCGATTCCCGGAGTCCCGTACGGAGGTTCGGCGGGGCGCACGAAAAGCATTCGCGTGCGCGTGGCGCACTTGATAGGCATGCCGCATGACCCTCGATCTGCGTGTGCTGCACCGGTCCGACCTTGACGCGTGGTTCGGCGTGCTGGGGACGGCGTTCGGCGGGGCGCTCCAGGCCCCGGAGGAGCGGGACAAGTGGCGTGCGCTGTGTGAGCCGGCGCGCTCGATCGGCGCCTGGGACGGCTCCGAGGCGGTCGGCACGGCGGGGGCGTTCAGCTTCCGTATGACCGTGCCGGGCGGCGCGGCGGTGCCCACGGCCGGGGTGACGATGGTGAGTGTGAAGCCGACGCACCGGCGGCGCGGGATCCTGCGGGCGATGATGCGCCGGCAGCTCGACGACGTGCGTTCCTGGGGCGAGCCGCTCGCCGTGCTGACGGCCTCGGAGCCGGTGATCTACGGGCGGTTCGGGTACGGCGTGGCGGCCGAGCAGCTCACCGCGCGGGTGGACACCGCGGTGATGCGGCCGGTCCTGCCGCAGGGCGCGGACGCGCTGCGGATCCGTCTGGTGGACCCTCTCGCCCCGGAGGTGCGGCGCGCCTGCGAGGAGTTGTACGCCCGCCGGGTGCCGCTGCGCCCGGGCATGCTGGAGCGGCGCCCGGGGTGGGAGCGGGTCCCGGTGCACGACCCCGAGTCCTCCCGGGAGGGGGCCTCGCCGATGTACTGCGCCCTGGCTGAGCGGGACGGTGAACTACGCGGGTATGTGCGGTATGCGGTGCGCCCGGACTGGGACGCCGCGGGCAGCCCGGCCGGCGAGGTGCTGCTGCGGGACCTGGAGGCGCTGGACCCCGCCGCACACGGCGCGCTCTACGACTATCTCTTCGGGCTGGACCTGACCTCCCGGCTGCGGATCGGCAACCGCCCGGTGGACGACCCGTTGCTGCATCTCGTCCCGGACGTGCGGCGCTGCGAGGTCCGGGTGCGCGACGGCCTCCATCTGCGACTGGTCGACGTCGGCGCGGCGCTGTCGGCGCGGGCCTATGCCGCCCCCGTGGACGTGGTGCTGGAGGTGTCGGACCCCTTCTGCCCGTGGAACGAGGGGCGCTGGCGGCTCTCCGGCGGTCCGGGCGGCGCCTCCTGTGAACGGACCCGGGACGAAGCGGAGCTGGCGCTCTCGGTGCGGGAGCTGGCCGCGGCCTTTCTGGGCGGCACCTCGCTCTCGGCGCTGGCGGCGGCCGGCCGGGTGCGGGAGCTGCGGCCGGGGGCGCTGACGGAGACCGCGGTGGCGTTCCGCGGCGAGGTGGCGCCCTGGCTGCCGCACGGCTTCTGAGCGTTCCGGCCACCACCCGGTGTTCCGGAGCGTTGCCGGGACGCACGGCTGCGTCGCCGGCACCGGACGCGCGGAGCTCCGCGCCCGGGCGCGGAGCGGAGGGCGGGCCGCGTCAACGGCTCTGGCAGCCGGGGCACCAGAAGAGGTTGCGGGCGGCGAGATCGGCGGTGCGGATCTCGCCGCCACAGATGTGGCACGGTTGTGCGGCACGCCGGTAGACGTACACCTCACCCCCGTGGTCGTCCACCCGCGGCGGGCGGCCCATCACCTCGGGGGTGTGCTCGGGCCTGACGGTGTCGATCCGGCCCAGCCGGACGCCCTCCCGCATCAGGGCGGCCAGGTCGGCCCAGAGGGCGTCCCACTCGTGCCGGGCGAGTTCCCGGCCCGGCCGGTACGGGTCGATGCCGTGCCGGAAGAGCACCTCCGCGCGGTAGACGTTACCCACGCCGGCGACGACCTTCTGGTCCATCAGCAGCGCCGCGACGGGCGTTCTGCTGCGGGAGATCCGGGCCCAGGCGCGCTCCGGGTCGGCGTCGGCACGGAGCGGGTCGGGGCCGAGCCGGGCGGCGACGGCCCTCACCTCGTCGTCGGTGAGCAGTTCGCAGCGGGTGGGGCCGCGCAGGTCGGCGTAGGTCTCCGGGGTGGCCAGGCGCAGCCGTACCTGCCCGACCGGTGCGGGGGCCGGGCCGGTGCCGAAGCGGAAGGTGCCGTACAGGCCCAGGTGGATGTGGACCCGGCCGGTGCCGCCGAAGGCGAGGAAGAGGTGCTTGCCGTGCGCGTCGGCGCCCGTCATCGGCTGTCCGTCCAGCAGGGCGGCTCCGTCGGAGAACTTGCCCTGCGGGCTGGTGGCGCGCGGGGCGGCGCCGGCGAAGGCGCGGGCGCAGTCCGCGGCGAGGCGGTGGATGGTGTGCCCCTCGGGCATGCTTCCTCAGTCGTACGGGGTGAGCCGGCCGGGACACGCCGCGGGCGGGGCGCGGCGGCCGGTGCGGCGGAGGGAACGCCGGTCAGTCGTCCTGCTGGGGGTGGTGCGGCGGGACGGGCGGCAGCTTCCCGGTGATCTCGTACGCGGCGAGCATGTCGATGCGCCGGACGTGCCGCTCGTCCCCGGAGAAGGGGGTGTCGAGGAAGGTCTGCAGATACGTCTCCGCCTCGCCGGTGGTGTGCATCCGGGCGCCGATGCTCACCACGTTGGCGTTGTTGTGCTCGCGGGCGAGGGAGGCGGTCTCCCGGCTCCAGACCAGGGCGCAGCGGACGCCCTTGACCTTGTTGGCGGCCATCTGCTCGCCGTTGCCGGAGCCGCCGATGACGATGCCGAGGGACTCGGTGTCGGCGGCCGTGCGCTCGGCGGCACGCAGGCAGAAGGGCGGGTAGTCGTCCTGGGCGTCGTAGAGGTGCGGCCCGCAGTCGACGGGCTCGTGGCCCGCGGCCTCCAGCCAGGCGACCAGGTGGTTCTTGAGTTCGTAGCCCGCGTGATCGGAGCCGAGGTAGACGCGCATGCGCGCAGTCTAGCCACGCGCCGTGAGCCGCCGGCGGCGCGGGCCGCCCCGCGCCGCCGGTGGCCGGGCAGGGGTCAGCGGCGGCCGGTGAGACGCCAGGCGGCCGGGAGCGCGGCCATGGCCAGGGCGGCCTTGAGGGCGTCGCCGATCAGGAACGGCACCAGTCCGGCGGCGAGGGCCTCACCGGCCGTCATCCCGGTGGCCAGGGCCAGGTAGGGCACGCCGACGGCGTAGATCACCGCCGTGCCGGCGGCCATCGTCCCGGCGGTGCGCAGTGCGCCGCGGTCCCCGCCGCGGCGGGCCAGGGCACCGGTGACCGTGGCGGCCAGCAGCATGCCGAGGATGTAGCCGAACGAGGGCATCGCGGCGCCCGACGCGCCCTCGGAGAACCACGGCACGCCGGCCACCCCGGCGACCGCGTAGACCGCCAGGGACAGGAAGCCGCGCCGGGCGCCCAGCGAGGTGCCGACGAGCAGCGCGGCGAAGGTCTGCCCGGTGACGGGCACGGGGGAGCCGGGCACCGGCACCGAGAGCTGCGCGGCGAGGCCGGTCAGCGCGGCGCCGCCGAGCACGAGGGCGGCGTCGCGGGCCCGGGCGCGGCCGGCGGTGGTGGCCGGCAGGGCGTCGGCGAGGACGGCTCCGGGGCGGACGGTGGTGGCGGTACTGCTCATGACGGGGAGAACTCCGGTACGTAGGCACGGATGAACGGACTGTTCGACGCTAGCCCACACCGGGGGCTCCACCCGCGTGACGTTGGTGACACCGCGGCCCGCGGGCGCCGGTGGGGTCCGTACAGTGCCGGGTGACTGCGGAGTGTGAAGAACGTGTCCGGATGATGGAACGTGATCACCGGCTATTGAAGTCCCGGGAGAGTCTGCGGAGACTGTCCCGGTTGGAATGATCAGCTCCGCTGTCCCCTTCCGTCCCCCCGCACACCCCCCAACGCACCAAGGAACGGGCTCCCCCCTCATGACCGCTACGGAACAGACTCCGGCCGGAGACGCGGCCGGCGCGCCCCCCGCCGGCGACGGCCACCTCGGTCACGGCCTCAAGCAGCGCCATCTGTCCATGATCGCGCTCGGCGGCGTCATCGGTGCGGGTCTCTTCGTCGGCTCCGGTGCCGGGATCGCGGCCGCCGGTCCGTCCATCGTGCTGGCGTTCGCGGCCTCCGGGCTGCTGGTGATGCTGGTGATGCGCATGCTCGGCGAGATGTCGGCGGCGTACCCCTCCTCGGGCTCCTTCTCCGTGCACGCCGAGCGGGCCATCGGCCCGTGGGCGGGCTTCACCTCGGGCTGGATCTTCTGGATCCTGCTCTGCGTGGCGATCGCCGCCGAGGGCATCGGTGCCGCCGAGATCATGACGGGCTGGCTGCCCGGCACCGAGCCGTGGATGTGGGTCGCCCTCTTCATGCTGGTCTTCTGCGGCACCAACCTCGCCCAGGTGCGGAACTTCGGCGAGTACGAGTTCTGGTTCGCCGCGCTCAAGGTCGCCGCGATCACGGCGTTCCTGGTCCTGGGGGTGCTGGCGATCCTGGGGCTGCTGCCCGGCACGGACGCCCCGGGGACGGACAACCTCACCGGCCGCGGCGGTTTCCTGCCCAACGGCACCGAGGGCCTGATCGTCGGACTGCTCGCCTCCGTCTTCGCCTACGGCGGGCTGGAGACGGTCACCATCGCCGCCGCCGAGTCGGAGAACCCGGTGCGCGGCGTCGCCAAGGCGGTCCGCACGGCCATGTGGCGGATCGGGGTCTTCTACGTCGGCTCGATGGCCGTGATCGTCACCCTGGTGCCGTGGGACGCGAAGGACGTGGCCTCCGGCCCCTACGCGGCGGCGCTGGACACCCTGGGCATCCCGGCCGCGGCCGAGGTGATGAACGTCGTCGTGCTGGTGGCGCTGCTGTCCGCGATGAACGCCAACATCTACGGCGCCTCCCGGATGTCCTACTCGCTGGTGGCACGCGGCGAGGGCCCGGCCCTGCTGGGCAAGGTCTCCGGGGGCGTGCCGCGCCGCGCCGTGCTGGCCTCCTCCGCCTTCGGCTTCTTCGCCGTACTGCTGAGCTACTGGTGGCCGGAGACCGTCTTCACCTGGCTGCTGAACATGGTCGGCGCCGCCGTGCTGGTGGTGTGGGGCTTCATCGCCGTGTCCCAGCTCCTGACCCGGCGCCGGCTGGAGCGTGAGGCCCCGGACCGGCTGGTGGTGCGGATGTGGGCCTACCCGGTCCTCACCTGGCTCGCGCTGGCGGGCATGGCCGGCGTGCTGCTGCTGATGCTGCGGGAGGGCGACACCCGCACCCAGCTCGCCTTCACCGGCGGGCTGACGCTGGCGCTGGCGGTCACGGGCCTGGTGCGCCAGAAGTTGCCGGCGTCCCGGCGCGCGGCGGACGGCACCGAGCCCGCCGGGGAGGACCGTCCCGCCGGCTCCGCCGACGAGGAGGAGGCCGGCGACTCCACGGCGGCCGACTGAGTCCGGCTGCGTCCGGCTGAGTCCGCCGAATCCGGCTGAACCGGCGCCGGCGCTCCTCCCCACGCACACCACCGCGGGGCGGTCCCTCACCGAGGGGCCGCCCCGCAGGCGTGTGCGACGTGCCGCGCCCGTCCTCCCACTTGCTGGTAGCGTCCTCTTGCAAGTAATTTGCAATTAGCTCGGGAGGGAAACAAGCATGGCGACCTACGCACTGCCGGAGCTTCCGTACGACTACGCGGCGCTGGAGCCGGTGATCAGCGGCGAGATCGTCGAGCTGCACCACGACAAGCACCACGCCGCGTACGTGAAGGGGGCCAACGACACCCTCGAGCAGCTCGAGGAGGCCCGCGCGAAGGACCAGTGGGGCTCCGTCAACGGCCTGCAGAAGAACCTGGCCTTCCACCTCTCCGGGCACATCCTGCACAGCATCTACTGGCAGAACATGACCGGTGACGGCGGCGGCGAGCCGCTGGAGAAGGACGGCACCGGGGAGCTGGCGGACGCCATCGCCGAGTCCTTCGGCAGCTTCGCCCGCTTCCGCGCGCAGCTCTCCAGGGCTGCGGCGACCACCCAGGGCTCCGGCTGGGGCGTACTGGCATACGAGCCGGTCAGCGGCCGGCTGATCGTCGAGCAGGTCTACGACCACCAGGGGAACGTCGGCCAGGGCTCGGTGCCGCTCCTGGTCTTCGACGCCTGGGAGCACGCCTTCTACCTGCAGTACCGCAACCAGAAGGTGGACTTCGTCGAGGCCATGTGGCGCGTCGTCAACTGGCAGGACGTGGCCGCCCGCCACCGCGCCGCGAAGGAGCGGGCGCACACCCTGCTGCTGGCGCCCTGAGAGCAGGCACCCTCCGTCGGGTGCGCGACCCCTGCCCTCGTGATCGTCTTCTCACCGTTCACCGGGCAGTGGGGAAGGGGGCGGCCCCGGTGTGGGCGTGACACACCGGGGCCGTCCCGCATCGTGGGCGCGGGCGCTCAGTCGAACTGCGGCGCTGCCGCGCGGGTCCGCTTGATCTCGTAGAAGCCGGGCGTGGAGGCCACCATCAGGGTGCCGTCCCACAGCCGGGCCGCCGCCTCCCCCTTGGGCGCGGGGGTGACCACGGGCCCGAAGAAGGCGATCTGCTCCCCGTCCGCGCCGGGCACCGCGATGACCGGGGTGCCGACGTCCTGGCCGACCTTCTCGATGCCCTCCCGGTGCGAGGCCCGGAGCTCGGCGTCGTACGCGTCCGAGCCGGCGGCGTCCGCGAGCTCGGCCGGCAGCCCGGCCTCCTCCAGGGCCGCGACCAGGGTGGCGTGGTCCTGCTCGGCACCCTCGTTGTGGAAGCGGGTGCCCAGCGCGGTGTACAGCGGGCCGAGCACCTCGCTGCCGTGCTTCTGCTCGGCGGCGATGCACACCCGCACCGGGCCCCAGGCGGCCTCCAGCATCTCGCGGTACTCCGCGGGGAGCTCGTCGAGCTTGTCCTCGTTGAGCACCGCCAGGCTCATCACGTGCCAGCGGACCTCCACGTCGCGCACCTTCTCCACTTCCAGCATCCAGCGGGAGGTGAGCCAGGCCCAGGGACATTTCGGGTCGAACCAGAAATCCACCGGGGTCTTGTCCGTCATGTGTCCTTCTCTCCTCGATCGTCCCGTGCAGCGGGCGGTGCGGTCGTCACCCCGGGCAACCCGTGCACCGGCCGTGTCCATTCCCGGATGTGGCGGGCTTCCGCCGCATGCGATGATCCCCGGTGTCCGGTGTTCGGTATGCGAGACAAGGGAGTCACGACGTGCCCGGTGAGAATCTGACCCGCGACGAGGCGCGGCAGCGGGCGAGGCTGCTGGCCGTGGACGGGTACGACGTGGCGCTGGACGTGCGCTCCGCCCTCGACGCGCCGCCGGCCGACGGCGTGCGCACCTTCCGGTCCACCACCACGATCCGCTTCCGCTGCGCCGAGCCGGGCGCCGCCACCTTCGTGGACCTGGTCGCCCCGGAGGTGCTCTCGGCCACCCTGAACGGCCGCCCGCTCAACCCGGACACCGACTTCGACGGCTCCCGCCTCGCCCTGCCCGGACTCGCCGCGGAGAACGAGCTGACGGTGGACGCCCGCTGCGCGTACAGCCGCACCGGCGAGGGACTGCACCACTTCCTGGACCCGGAGGACGGCGAGGCGTACCTCTACACCCAGTACGAGCCGGCCGACGCCCGCCGGGTGTTCGCCACCTTCGAGCAGCCCGACCTGAAGGCGCCCTTCACCTTCACCGTCACCGCCCCCGCCCACTGGACGGTGCTGAGCAACGCCGCCCAGGACGGCGCGGAGGAGTCGCTGGCCGACGGTGCGGCGGTGTGGCGGTTCCGGCCCACCCAGCCGATCTCCACCTACATCACCGCCGTGGTGGCCGGTCCGTACCACCACGTCACGGACCACTACCGGCGGACGCTGCCGGACGGCGGCACGCTGGAGATCCCGCTGGGCGCCCTCTGCCGCAAGGGCCTGGCCAAGCACTTCGACGCCGACGACGTCTTCCGGATCACCAAGCAGGGCCTGGATTTCTTCCACGACCACTTCGACTTCCCCTACCCCTTCGGGAAGTACGACCAGGCGTTCGTCCCCGAGTACAACCTGGGCGCCATGGAGAACCCCGGCTGCGTGACCTTCCGGGAGGAGTTCGTCTTCCGCGGGAAGGTGACCGAGGCCTCCTACGAGGGCCGGGCCAACGTCATCCTGCACGAGATGGCCCACATGTGGTTCGGCGACCTGGTCACCATGGAGTGGTGGGACGACCTGTGGCTGAAGGAGTCCTTCGCCGACTTCATGGGCGCCCTCTCGCTGGTGGAGTCCACCCGCTTCCGGGACGGCTGGATCACCTTCGCCAACCGGCGCAAGTCCTGGGCGTACCGCGCGGACCAGCTCCCCTCCACCCACCCGGTCACCGCCGACATCCGGGACCTGGAGGACGCCAAGCTCAACTTCGACGGCATCACCTACGCCAAGGGCGCCTCGGTGCTGAAGCAGCTCGTCGCCTACGTCGGCCGGGACGCCTTCCTGGAAGGCGCGCGGCGCTACTTCCAGCGGCACGCCTGGGGCAACACCCGGCTGGAGGACCTGCTGTCGGTGCTGGCGGAGACCTCGGGCCGGGACATGGCCGAGTGGTCCCGCGCCTGGCTGCAGACCGCGGGGGTGAACGCGCTCACACCCGAGGCCCGCTACGGCGCCGACGGCCGGCTCGCCGAGCTGGCCGTGGTGCAGGAGGCGCCCGCGGAGCACCCGGTACTGCGCCCGCACCGGATCGCCGTCGGCCTCTACCGGCGGGACGGGAGCGGCGCGCTGACCCGGTACGCCCGGGCGGAGACCGACGTGCGCGGCGCCCGCACCGTGGTGCCGGAGCTGGCCGGGGCGGAGCGGCCCGAGCTGATCCTGCTGAACGACGAGGACCTGACGTACTGCAAGATCCGCCTCGACGACGGGTCACTGGCCACGCTCCGCGCCCATCTGGGCGCGATGACCGACCCGCTGGCGAGGGCGCTGTGCTGGTCGGCACTGTGGAACCTGACCCGGGACGCGCTGCTGCCGGCCCGCGACTTCCTCGCCCTGGTGCTGCGCTTCGCCGGGGACGAGAGCGATGTCGGCGTGCTCCAGATGCTGCACGCCTGGGCCCGCTCGGCGCTGGTGCACTACACCGCCCCCGGGCACCGGGAGGAGGCCGGGCGGCTGCTGGGCGAGGGGGCGCTGCGCCTGCTGCGGGCGGCGGAGCCGGGCAGCGGCCACCAGCTCGCCTGGGCGCGGTTCTTCGCCGCCGTCGCCGACGGCGAGGAGGAGCTGCGGCTGCTGGAGGGCCTGCTGGCCGGCACCGAGCGGATCGAGGGCCTGGAGGTGGACCAGGAGCTGCGCTGGGCGCTGCTGGAGCCGCTGGCCGCGCACGGCCGGGCCGGGGCACCGGAGCTGGCGGCCGAGCTGGACCGGGACGACACCGCCTCCGGCAAGCGGCACCAGGTGCGGTGCCTGGCCGCCCGCCCGTCGGCGGAGGTCAAGGAGCGAGCCTGGGAGTCCGTGGTGGAGTCGGACCGGCTGTCGAACGCCCTGGTCGACGCCACCCTCGCCGGTTTCGCGCAGCCCGGGCAGCGACAGCTCACGGCGCCGTTCGCACCGCGGTACTTCGAGGTGATCGAGGGGGTGTGGAAGGCCCGTTCGATCGAGATCGCGATGTCGGTGGTCCGCGGCCTGTTCCCCGCGTTCCAGAGCGACCGGGCGACGCTGGACGCCACCGACGCGTGGCTGGCCGAGCACCCGGACGCGCCGCCCGCGCTGCGCCGGCTGGTGCTGGAGGCGCGGGACGACCTGGCCCGCGCGCTGCGCGGCCAGGAGTGCGACGCCCGGGCCGGCTCCGCGGCGGGGCCGCCCGCCGGATGACCACGGCGGCCGGAGGCACCGGCCGGGGCCGTACGGGTGAGACTGATCGGCCGTCGAACATCCGTACTTTAGGACGGGCTTGTCCGGGTTCGTCGACAGCCGTGTCACAGCGGTTAGCCCGGCCGAGGGCGGCGGGAATCGCGGGATCATGACGCACGACGCCCCCCTCTCCCCCCGCCCGCTCAGCCACCTCACCGACGCCCGCCCGCGGGTGCTGACCGCCCGGGCGCTGCGCGCGCACGGCGTCTCCGCCGCGGAGGCCGACGAGCGCTGCCGCCCCGGAGGCCCCTGGCAGATGCTGCTGCCGGGGGTCTTCCTGCTCCACCCGGGACCGCCCACCAGCGAGGACCGGCTGCACGCCGCGCTGCTCTACGCGGAACGGCGGCACACGCTCCCCGCTCAGGGCTGCGCCGGGCAGGCGCCCGGCGGGCCCGGGCAGGCGCCTGGCCCGGAGGCCGTGCTCACCGGCCTGGCCGCGCTCGCCCTCCGCGGCTTCGCCGCCACCCCGCCGCTGCCCGCGCTCGACCCCATCGACGTGCTGGTGCCGCGCACCCGGCGGCTGCGCTCGGTCGGCGGCGTCCGCATCCTGCGCACCCGTACGCTGCCGGAACCCCACGAGGTCGCCACGATCACCACGGTCGCCGGGGCCGCCGGGCTGCCGGTGGCTCCCGTACCCCGGGCGCTGGCCGACGCGCTGGCCCGGCCGGACCGCGCCGTCGAGCCGCGGCGGCTGCTCACCGAGGCGGTGCGCGGCGGGCACAGCGAGCCCGCCGCGGTCGTACGGGCCCTCGACGAGGCGGGGCTGCTCGGCCGGGCCGACGTGGCGGAGGCGGTCGGGGCGCTGCTGGCGGAGAGCCGCGCCCGGGCCGAGGGCCGCCTCTACGACCTGGTGCGCGCCGAGGGTCTGCCCGACCCCTGCTGGAACGTGGAACTCCGGCTGCCCGGCGGCCCTCCGCTGGGCGGGGTGGACGCGTACTGGCCGCAGGAGGCGGTGGCCGTGGAGATCGACTCCCGCGCCCCGGCCCGTCCGGGCGGGGCGGTCGAGGACCCGGAGTGGCGGCGGTACGCCCACCGGCGCGAGTCGCTGGAGCGGCTGGGCATCACCGTGGTCCACCTCACCCCGGCGAAGCTGTCCGCGTCGCCGGCGCAGCAGGCCGCCGTGGTGCGCACGGCGCTGATGGCCGCGGCCGACCGGGAGCCGCCGGCGTACGTGGTGGCGCTGCCCCGCTAGGGCCTGTCCGGCCCTGGCAGTACTCGGCCTCCAGCAGCTCGGTGTCCCGGTCCGCTGCCCAGTCGCCGTTGCGGTTGAAGACCGCGGTGTGCGTGCCGTCCCGGGTGGTCACCGCCGTGGTGCCGGACCCGTGGATGTCCCCGTCGTGGCCCCACACCCGGGTCCCGCAGGACAGCCGCAGCGACCACAGCCCGAGCCCGTAGCCCTCGAAGCGGGCCCGCCCGCCGGTGGGCACGGTGTCCGTCATCGCCGCGAGCTGCCGTGGCGGCAGCAGCCGCCCGCCCAGCAGCTCCCGGAGGAAGACCAGCAGATCGCCGGTGGTGGAGACCATCTCCCCGGCGGCGCCGGCCAGCGAGGGGTCCAGCCGGGTCACATCGACCGCCCGGCGCCCCGTTCCGCCGCCGGGCAGCGCGGAGTACGCCCGCCCGTGCCGCCCCCGGATGACCGGGGAGGTGCCCGGCAGCGTGGTACGGCGGAGTCCCAGCGGGCGCAGCACCCGCCGCTCGATCTCCGCCGCGTAGCCGCGCCCGGTCACCGCCTCCACGACCATCCCGGCGAGCACGTAGTTGGTGTTCGAGTAGGCCCAGCCCGTGCCGGGCGGGAAGAGCGGCGGGTGGCGCATCGCGCGGCGTACGAGCTCCCCGGGCCGGTGCGTCTCGTAACGGTGCGGCAGGAAACCGGGACCGAGCAGCCGGCGGTAGCCGGGATCGGCGGTGAAGTCGGCGACCCCGCTGGTGTGGTTGAGCAGCGCCCGCACGGTGATGCGGCGCCCGTCGTGCCCGTTCCCGCGGACCCTCCCGGGGAGCCAGCGCTCCACCGGGTCGTCCAGGTCCAGCCGGCCCTCCGCCTCGAGCTGGAGCAGCACGGTGGCGACGAAGGTCTTGGTGACGCTGCCGATCCGGAAGCGGTCGCCCGCCAGCCGCGGCCGTCCCGACGAGCGGTCCGCGACGCCGGAGGCGCCGTGCCACATGCCTCCGCCGTCCTCGGCCTGGCCCAGCACGCCGGGGACCCGCGCCTGCGCCACCAGCGCGTCCATCGCCCGCTGGGTCCCCGCGTGGCCGCGGTCGGCGGCGGAGGAGGAGGTGACGGAGAGCGCGAGCACGACGACGGCGGCCACCGGGCCCACGGCGGCGTTGCGGGGGGACATGTCCGCGGACGTTAGTGGATCTTGGCGTTCCGGTCGCCTGTCCGCGGCGGCGGTCCCGCAGGTCTGCACCGAACGGTCACCGCCTCACCGCTTGGGCAGCAGCAGCTCCGTGTTGCGGTCGCCGGGCTCGCCCGCGAGCGTACGGCGGCGGCCGGGCGCGTTGTGGGCCAGCTCGCGGTAGAGCGCGGCCAGCCCGGTCTGCGAGAGGTCGTCGTGGTCGGCGGAGTACGGCGCGGCGGACTCGACGAGGGTGGTGAAGAGGGAGAGCGTGCCGTCGCCGTTGTCGGTGAGCTCGATGGTGCGGGCGAGCTGCGGGAAGTCGATGTGGGAGGCGGTGGAGACCTCCCAGAAGGTGCCGTGCGGAGTGATCTCGTTCCGGTGGCTGTGCCCGTTGATCCAGGCCACCACCTGCGGGTTGCGGCGGAGCAGACCGGTCAGCTCCGCGCCGCCGTCCGGGGTGGTCCGGGAGGTGTGGTGGCTGAAGACCAGGACGTGCTCGTCCCGGTGTTCGGCCAGCCGGCGTTCCAGCCAGCGCAGTTGGGCCGCGCCGACGGCCCCCGTGTAGTGCCCGCCACGCCGGGTGGTGTCCAGGCTGACACCCACCACGTCGTCGGAGACCCGGAAGGTGTAGTAGAGCCGGTCCTCCGCGACGTTCGCCGCGGTATAGCCGTGGCCGGCCGGCCCGGGCCCGGTCCAGCGGGGGTCGAGGTGGGCCGCCACATACTCCTTCCGGGTGAAGGGCGCCCGGCGCTCGTCGGGGGTCACGCTGCGCATGTCCCGGGTGTGGGCGCGCAGGATCTCCTGGACCAGCTCGGCCCGCGGGTCGAGCCCCTTGCGCAGCCGCTCCCAGATACCGGCGCCCACGCTCGCCGGGAGCTCGAACAGCTTCCGTCCGCCGACCGCGAACTCCGCCAGCCACGGGTCGCCGCCCGCGTAGGCGCCGCCGGGCAGCACGTCGTGGTTGCCGACCGTGCCGTACCAGGGCAGCGCCAGACCGGGGCTGTGGACCTCCCGGATCGCGGCGTCCAGATAGCCCTCCAGCCGCGGGTAGCCGGCCTGCTTGTAGGCGTCGCGGAGGTCCGCGCCGGGCTGCCAGAACAGCTTCAGACCACTGTCCTGCACCCCCTCGTAGCCGCGCGGGTCGCCGGTGTTGGGGGAGACGCGGCCGCCGCTCATCGCGGTGAGGAACCACTCCAGCTCGGCGGTGCAGTTGTTGTCGGTGTTGTCGCCGGTGGTCATCACGAAGCCGAGCGGGGCGCCGGTGACCGGCCCGCCGCGCAGCGCGTTGACCCGCTCGATCAGGGCGACCGCCCCGGCCACCGACAGCGCCTCCTGCGGCCGCCACACGCTGTCACTGGCCGCCCGCAGGTACTCGTACCGCAGCGGGTGCTGCACGTCGACCACGTGCAGATCGGTGAAGTGCACGAACGCGGTGAGCGGGGTGCGCCGGCCGGCCCGGGATCTCCCGGCCCCGGCCAGGTCCTCCCGCACCACCCGCCGCCAGCCCGGGCCGGCACCGAGCCGCCGGTAGCCGCCGGTGCCCCGCGGGGTGGAGACCGCGGTCAGGGTCGTGCCGGCCGCGCTGGGCACGGCGGCGGGCAGGGCGTCGGGCCGGCGCACGGCGCGCATGGCCGGGGCGAGCCGGGGGGCGG
>NZ_JACYHE010000084.1 GCF_021696945.1 Streptomyces sp. JJ36 | reverse complement strand
GGCGTGGCCCCAGCCGCCGCCCAGCCGGGAGGCACAGAAGGCGTCCGCGGCAGCGAGCGCCACCGGAGGGCAGCGGTGAGCGGGGAGCGGGCGCCCGCGGTGGCCCTGCGGGCGCCCCGCGGTGGGCCTCCGCCCGGCGAGGCCGCGACCCGGGTCACCGAGGAGATCCTGCACGACACCCTGCACGGCTCGTCCCGGGGTGTGGTGGTGGATTCCCCGCCGGGTGCGGGCAAGTCGACGCTGGTGGTGCGGGCCGCCCGGGAGCTGGCCGCCGCGGGGCGCCGGCTGATGGTGGTCGCGCAGACCAACGCGCAGGTGGACGACCTGGTCGACCGGCTGGCCCGGGAGGACCCGGAGCTGCCGGTGGGCCGGCTGCACAGCAGTGAGCCGGACCCGTACGACCGGGTGCTGGACGACCATCCCGCGGTCCGCACCGCGCCGAGGATCGACGCGCTCGACGGGCTGGACGTGGTCGTCTCGACGGCCGCCAAGTGGGCCTGGGTGAAGACGGACACGCCGTGGGAGCACGCCATCGTCGACGAGGCGTACCAGATGCGCTCGGACGCGCTGCTGGCGGTGGCGGGGCTGTTCGAGCGGGCGCTCTTCGTGGGGGATCCCGGGCAGCTCGACCCGTTCAGCCAGGTGGGTGCGGAGCAGTGGGCCGGGCTGGCCTACGACCCGGCGGCCAGCGCCGTGACCACGCTGCTGGCGCACAACCCCGACCTGCCGCAGCACCGGCTGCCGGTGTCCTGGCGGCTGCCCGCCTCCGCCGCGCCGCTGGTCTCGGCGGCCTTCTATCCGTACACCCCCTTCCGCAGCGGCACCGAGGAGGGGGAGCGCACCCTCGCCTTCACCGGGGCGCCGGACGGCTCCGCCGCGGACCGGGTGATCGACGAGGCGGCGGTCGCGGGCTGGGGTCTGCTGGAGCTGCCGCCCCGGCACACGCCGCGTACCGATCCGGAGGCGGTGGCGGCCGTCGCCCGGGTGGTGCGGCGGTTGCTGTACCGCGAGGGCCGGACCACCGGCGAGCGCGCGGCGGCGCCGGCGCCGCTCTCCGCGGACCGGATCGCGGTGGGCACCGCGCACCGGGATCAGGCGGCCGCCGTCCGGGCGGCGCTGGCGGACCGCGGGGTGACGGGCGTCGTGGTGGACACGGCGAACCGGCTCCAGGGCCGGGAGTTCGATGTGACGGTGGTGCTGCACCCGCTCTCCGGCCGCCCGGACGCGACGGCCTTCCATCTGGAGACCGGCAGGCTGTGCGTGCTGGCCTCGCGCCACCGGCACGCCTGCATCGTGGTGTGCCGGGCCGGGGTGCCGGAGCTGCTGGACGAGCACCCGTCGACGGAGCCGGTGCAGCTCGGGGTGACGGTGAAGTTCCCGGACGGCTGGGAGGCCCACCAGGCGGTGCTCGCACATCTCGCCCGGCACACCGTACGGGCCTGAGCGGCACGCGGGCAGTGGGTCCGGGCGGTGTCCGCGCGAGGCGTGCTTGCGCGAGGCGGGAGAATGGTGGGCGGTAAACGATACGGAGGTCTTCCTATGCCCGAGCCGCATGCGGCTCCCGACCCGCGCGACGCCGGCCCCGGTGGCGGCGGCCCCCGCTTCCGGCGGCCCGCGCCGCTGCTGTTCGAGCCGGCGGAGACCACCGGGGACGAGGAGCACTTCTTCGACCTGGAATCGCTGGAGGACCCGCGCGAGCTGCTGGACCGTTCCACGGAGCTGACCCTCGCCTTCCGGGCCGCGGCCGACCGCGCGATGGAGTTCCAGGCCATGGCCGCCGCCCAGCTCGCCGATCCGCGGCGGTTCGACCGGCTGTCCGAGGACGCCGTGGCGGAGCGGGCGGAGTGGACGGTGGACTACGCCAGACGGATGATCGACTTCGGCCGGGAGCTGCTGGCGGAGCGCACCCCCGAGTGAGGCCCCCGGGGCGTCGTCGGGGACTGCTTTCCCGCGCGGCGTTCCCGTGCGCGGTCCCCGCACGCCGTTTCCCGTACGGCGTGAGCGCCGTACGGGCGCGTCCGGGCTCCCGGTCGCCTTCCGGAAGCGGACGGTAGCGGACGGCGACCGGCCGTGCACGGGTTTCCCGGTATTCGCCGGGCGGGCGGCCGGCCGGCGCTAGGTGTAGGAGGCATGAGCATTCCTCCCGACACGGCCCCGGCCGCGGCCGTCACCCCGGCCGGGGCCGACTGGCTCGCCTCCGCCTCCCGCTTCCCGCGCAGCGTCCACGCGCTGTGGGAGCTACGGCCGGCCGCGCCCAGCGTGCTGCCGTGCGGCACCGCGTTCGACGTGGTGAGCGCGGCGCCGGTGCCGGGGCGCCGCGTCCTGGAGCGGCTCTGGGCGTCGGGGCCCGGCAGCGGGCCGGTGGCCGTGCACCGGGACCGGCTGCTGCTCTTCGCGGCTCCGGGCACGGCCGACCGGTTGCCGGCGCTGCTCGACTGGCAGGAATGGCGTGGCCCGCGCGCGGGCCGCCCGGGAGCCTGTGCCGCGCGTGCAGAAACGATCCCTCCCCTGCTCTGCCACGGCGGCGGCGAGGCGGTGACCGTCCCGCCGCTGCGGCCGGACCCCGCCGTGGCGCGCCTGTCCCGGTGGCTGGTCGCCCCGGACGTGCGGCACCCCCGGCTGCCCGGGGCGGACAGCCTGCTGTGGGCCTGCGTCCGCGCCTTCCGGGAGCCTCCGCCGGGCGGCGGCCGCTCCGCCGCAGGTCGCGGGGGTGGCGGGCACGGGAAATCGAATTTCGCCTTCGCCGGATCGCCTGCTAAGGTCTACCACGTCAGCAGGCGCCGCTAGCTCAGTTGGTTAGAGCAGCTGACTCTTAATCAGCGGGTCCGGGGTTCGAGTCCCTGGCGGCGCACAGACAGGCGAAGGCCCCTCGCTCCGGCGGGGGGCCTTCGGCGTGCCCACGCCACGAGCGCGCTCACTCCAGCGCCTCCGGGCCTCGGGTGACGCGGACCTGCCACCCGCCGTCCCCGGGGCCACCCTCGCCGATCCGTATCCGTATGCCCCCGCCGTCCTCCGTGACATAGGTCTCCCCCTCCCGCAGCGGCGCGTCCGCGAGCGGCGGGTAGACCGAGCGGCGCAGGCAGTCGCTGGTGCGCGGGTGCCCGTCCAGCACCTCGACCGGGCCGTCGGCCGAGGCGGTGTCCGAGCGCACCCGGTAGAGGAGGACGCCGCCGGTGCACACCCCGGCGTCGTTCCCGGCGGGCGCCCGGCCCTCCAGCGCGAGCGCCTCGTACGGACCGGTCCGCAGGACCAGCAGCCGGGTGTCGCGGCGGCCGGGTTCCAGCGGCGCGCCGAGCGCGCGCAGGGCGTAGCGGGTGGTGCCGGACTCCCCCGCCACGCAGGCCACGTTCCAGCGGTCGAGCCAGCCGAGCTTCCACTTGTGCCAGCCGAAGAGGTCCGGCGCCAGCCCGAACTGGCTGCCCATGACGTCCCAGTCCCCCACATGGGTGTCCCAGTCCCCCTTGCCCTCACCCGGCCGGTGGTAGAGATCGGGCAGGTCGAACACGTGCCCGGTCTCGTGTGCGAGCACATAGCGGTCGGGCGGATGCTGCTCGAAAACGGTGACCACCCGGTGCACGGCCGCTCCGTCCAGGACCATCGGCTCGTCGAAGTTGACCACCTTGGTGGCGTCGGAGTTCACCCCCGGGGCGTCCGGGTCGGCAACCAGGTAGTAGACGTCGTAGTCCGCGAAGTCCACCCGGCGGTCGGCGGCGGCGAGCGCGTCCTGGAGGAAGGCGGTGCGCAGCCCCGGGTCCCAGTCGCGCTGTATGCCGTACGCGGTGGAGGCGGCCGGCATCTCCAGCCACTCCCGCAGGGGGTGCACCCGCAGCCGGAACCGGTCGTAGGAGGCACGGGCGAAGAAGTCCGAGGTGGCCGGGAAGTGGTCGGCGACCAGCGCGGACGGGGAGACGAAGGGCTTCCAGTCGGGGAAGGAGAGGAAGACCATCAGGGCGTCCAGTTCGCGCTCCGGACGCACGTAGTCGTCGTTCCAGGTGTCGACGCCCTCGGAGTGGTGGGCGTCGGTGCGCGGCAGGAGACACTCGGCCGCGCCGGTCACCGCGGTGGCCGGGCCGGCCACCAGCCCGGTGCCGATGATCGCGCTCATCGAGGTCATGATCGCCGAGGTCCGGCGCAGCGGATGGCGCCCCACCTGTCGCGCTTGTCTCAGCGATCGTGCCATGCATCGACCTCATCGGGTGAGTTACACGGACTGCTCCAGAATGACCGCTTTTGTCGCCCGCTGCCGCCACGCGCTACTCCAGTCGGGTCACCTGCCCGCTGATGACTCACGGTGACATCCGGTCCGGGCGCGATCAGGCGGTCGCCACCGTTGTGCAGAAACGGTCACGCACGCACGCGCGCACCCGCGGACACTCCGGCGCGCCTCCAGCGCACCGGCTCCGATGCTGGCCCGACCGCACGAACAGCCTCTATGATCGGCACATTTCCAGCGCGGACCCCGCCTCCAGGTGGCCGAACCCTCCGGAGCCCGGCCACCCGACCGGTCCGCACGCGACAAGCCCCCGCGGGAGCCACCGGTGAACGGACCCTTCGACGGACCGGGCGCAGCATCCGGGAAGACCTCGACCACACCCCCGCAGACCCTCACGGACGGTGACCATGCGTCCGAACGGGAGAGCGACTTCCGCGCCGCCTTCAACGCCGCGCAGCTCGCCATGGCGGTGGTGGACGGGGAGGGCCGCGTCCGTACGGCCAACCGCGCGCTCGGCGCCCTGCTGGGCACCGACCCGGCCGCCCTGGTCTCCGCGCCGATCGCCGACCTCGCGGGCCTCGCCCTCGACGGCCGTACCCGCACCGCCTACCACGAGGCGCTGCGCGGCCGGACCGACCGGATGTCCTGCACCCGGCGGCTGAAACACGCCGACGGGCACGGGATCTGGGCGGAGATCACCGTGACGCCGACAGCGCCGGGGGCCGACCCCGCGGCCGGTGAGGCACTGCTGACGGTCGTGGACATCAGCGAGCGGCGGGCCCTGCAGAAGCGGCTGCGGCACCTCCAGATGCACGACCCGGTCACCCGGCTGCCCAACCGCACCCTCTTCTTCGAACGGCTCTCCTCCGCCCTCACCGAGTCCGCCACCGGCCGGATCGGGCTCTGCTACCTCGACCTCGACGGCTTCAAGGCGGTCAACGACACCATGGGGCACCGGGTCGGCGACCGGCTGCTGGACGCGGTGGCGCGCCGCCTCGCACACTGCGCCGAGGAGGGCGGGCACCTGGTCGCACGGCTCGGCGGGGACGAGTTCGCCCTGCTGGTGGAGAGCTCCACGGGCACCGACCAGCTCACCCGGCTGGCGCAGGCGCTGCTGCGGGAGGTCCAGCGGCCGTTCGAGCTGGCGGGCCAGCGGCTCGCCGTCTCGGCCAGCATCGGCGTGGTCGAACGGGAGACCGCCGGCACCAGCGCCACCGGCCTGATGCAGGCCGCGGACACCACGCTCTACTGGGCCAAAGCGGACGGCAAGGCCCGCTGGACCCTCTTCGACCCGGAGCGCAACGCCCACCGGGTCACCCGCCAGGCGCTCTCCAGCACCCTCCGGCCGGCCCTGGAACGCGGGGAGTTCGCGCTGGAGTACCAGCCGATCGTCGGGTTCGACGACGACCGGATGCGGGGGGCGGAGGCGCTGGTGCGCTGGCGCCACCCGCAGTTCGGCACCCTCTCCCCGGACCGCTTCATCGGCCTCGCCGAGGAGAACGGCGCGATCGTGCCGCTGGGCCGCTGGGTGCTCGCCGAATCGTGCCGCCAGGCCCGCCGCTGGCTGGCCGAGCGCCCGGACAGACCCGTCTTCGTCAGCGTCAACGTGGCGGTCCGCCAGGTCTGGGACTCCGACCTGGTGGCCGACGTGGAGCACATCCTGGAGCAGACCGGGCTGCCCTCCGGGCTCCTCCAGCTCGAACTGACGGAGTCGGCGGTGATGGGCTCGGCCGGCCGCCCGCTCCAGGCCCTGCAGGCGCTCAGCGATATGGGCGTCCGGATCGCCATCGACGACTTCGGCACCGGCTACTCCAACCTCGCCTACCTCAGCCGGCTCCCGGTGCGGGCGCTGAAGCTGGACGGCACCTTCGTCCGCGGCTTCCGCACCGCGCGGCACCAGAACCCGGCGGACGAGACCATCGTCACCGCCCTCGTCCAGCTCGCCCACAAGCTCGGCCTGACCGTCACCGCCGAGTGTGTCGAGGGGCACGCCCAGGCCGAGCGGCTGCGACGCATCGGCTGCGACGCCGGACAGGGCTGGTACTACGCACGCCCGATGGCCCCCGAACGCATCGCCGCGTTGCTCTGACGTCCGGCAGCGACCGGGCCGGGCCGCCGCCCGCCCGGACCGCGTCCCGGTGGGTCACAGCTGCGGGAGGTCGTAGGCGTCGGCGATCAGGGTCAGGCTGCGGAGGCGGGCCTGCGGGGTGTGCGCGTTGGCGGTGAGCATCAGCTCGTCCGCGCCGGTGCGCTTGACGAGCGCGTCCAGCCCGTCCCGTACGGCCCCGGGCGTGCCGTGCACGACGTTGCGCAGCCAGCCGTCGACGAACTCCCGTTCCGCCGCGTGGAACGGGTGGTTCTCCGCTTCCTCCGGCGTGGGCACCAGGCCCGGGCGCCCGGTGCGCAGCCGCAGCATCGCCAGCGCGCCGGTGAGCACCTGCCGCCGGGCCTCCGCCTCGTCGTCCGCGGCGAGCGCGGAGACGCCGATCAGCGCATACGGCTCGGAGAGCACCGCGGAGGGCCGGAAGGACTCGCGGTAGAGGTCGAGGGCGGGCAGGGTGTTGGCCGCCGAGAAGTGATGGGCGAAGGCGAAGGGGAGCCCGAGGGAACCCGCCAGCCGGGCGCTGAAACCGGAGGAGCCGAGCAGCCACACCGGCGGCCGCCCGCCGTCGCCGCCCTGCACCGGGCCGGGCACGGCGTGGATGCGGGCGTACCGGTGGCCGTCCGGGAAGTCGTCGTCCAGGAACCGCACCAGCTCCGCGAGCTGCTGCGGGAAGGTGTCCGCCCCCTCGTGGAGGTCGTCCGTACGGCGCAGCGCGGCGGCCGTCGCCCCGTCGGTGCCGGGCGCCCGGCCGAGGCCGAGGTCGATCCGGCCCGGCGCCAGGGCCTCCAGGGTGCCGAACTGCTCGGCGATCACCAGCGGCGCGTGGTTGGGCAGCATCACGCCACCCGAGCCGAGCCGTATCCGCTCGGTGCGGGCGGCGAGGTGGGCCAGGATCACGGCGGGCGAACTACTGGCGACCCCGGGCATGGAGTGGTGCTCGGCCACCCAGTGGCGGGTGAGGCCGCGCTGTTCGGCGAGCCGGACGAGCCGCACGGAGGTGCGCAGCGCCTCGGCCGCGGTGTGGCCCACCCCCACCGTGGCCAGGTCGAGCACGGAGAGCGGGACGGGCGCGCTGCCCCGGGCCTCGCCGCGTATGTCGTCGGTGCGCTCCTCGGCCATGCTCGGGCCACCCTCCTGCTCGCGTGCGCCGGTCACGCCAGGGGGCAACCGGTCGCGGCCGGGCGGCATTCCCGGTGGCCGGTCCCGGACCGCCGGGTGCGGCGTGCGTCACGCCCGGCGGGCACCGCGCGGGCCCGCCGGCGCCGCTCGGGCCCGCGGCACGCCGTCGCACGCCGGCCGTCGTGCCGGGGCCGCCCCGCCGGCGCGGGGGCGGGCCCCGGAGGGCGCCGACGGCGCGGCGCCCTCAGGAGAAGAGCCGTCCCAGGGACGGGCAGCGCACCGGGGTGTCCAGCAGTCGCAGGCCCTCCCGCACCGTCACCTGGTTGGCGGTCAGCACCGGCTTGCCCAGGTCCTCCTCGATCTCGGGGATCCAGGCGGCGGTGTGCAGTGCCGTGTCCGGCAGCAGCACGGCCTGCGCCTCCGGGTGGTCACCGCCGCGGGCGAGGGCCAGCACCTCCTCGCGCCCCCAGGTGCCGACCTCGGCGGCGGTGATGATCCCGCTGCCGCGCATGGCGACCACCTCGGCACCGGCCGACTTGAGGAAGCCGGTGAACAGCTCGGCGACGTCCTCCGGGTAGGTCGCGGCGAGCGCCACCCGCTCGACGCCCAGCTCCCGGACCGCGTGGGCGAAGGCGAAGGAGGTGCTGGAGGCGGGGAGCCCCGCGGTGCGGGAGAGCTCGTTCACCTGCTCCCGCGCGCCCTCCCAGCCGAAGACGAAGCTGGCGCTGGTGCAGGCCCAGACGACCGCCTCCGCGCCGCGGTCCTTCGCCTCCGCGACCCTGGCGGCCAGCCGGGCGGCGGAGCCCATCTCCAGCAGGGCGTCGACCCGGTGGGCGTCCTCCCCGATGTCGGTGTGCACCAGCGGCAGCCGGACGTCGCTGCCCGCCTCGCGGAGGAGGCCCTCGATCCGCGGGTAGTCGTCCTCCGCCGAGTAGCCGGGGTAGAGGAACCCCACCGCCTTCGCCATCCGCCTCTCCTTGCTCTCGCAGTGTTCTCCCGGGCGTTCTCCCGAGGTGGTCTTTCCGGTGGTCTTCCGGTGAGTGTCCGGGCCGGTGGTCTTCCGGTGAGTGTCCGGGAGCGCACCCGGACCGGAGGCGCCCGGATGCGGTGCCGTGGCGTTTCCCGGTCGTGTGCCACGGGCCCCGCCACCGGCGGTGCGCTCACCCGGGCGGGTGAGCGCGGATCAGGCGGGCGGCTGCCCGCCCCACTCGTCGTGGGGTGCGGGCCCCGGCGCCTCGAGTCCGTCCAGCGGCTCCGGGCTCTCGGCGCCCGCACCGGCCAGCGCGGCCTCCGGCTCGGCCGGGCCCACGGGGCCGGCCACGGGCTCGGTGTCCTGCTCGGGCTCGGCCAGGCCGCTCTCGTGCGACCCCAGCGGTTCCGGCGGCGACGGGGTCATCGCCGCCGGGCCGCGTCGCGCCACCGGATCGAGCAGCGCCTGGTAGGAGCCGACGGCCTCCTTGCCGACGCGGCGCAGCGCGGCCCACATGGTGACCTGGTTCGCCGAGAGGACCGGCATCCGCAGCTCCGCCTCGAGCTGCGGGATCACGTCGTAGGTGGGCAGGTTGGTGCAACTGATGAAGAGCGCGTCCGGGGCGTCCACCACCGCCTCGCGGGCCATGTCCACCACGTCCCGGTACGGCACCCGCCAGATCTCCCGGGTCAGTCCGAGATAGCTGCGTCCGGTGACCGCGACCCCGCCCTCGGCCAGGTACTCCTCCAGGGAGTCGGTCACCGACTTGGTGTACGGCGTGACGACGGCGACCCGGCGCACGTCGAGCTCCCGCAGGGCGTCCAGCACCGCGCCCGAGGTGGTGAGCGCGGGGGTCTCGCCCGCGTGTTCCATGGCTGCGCTCATCGCCCGCTCGCCGGCGATGCCGCCGACGAAGCTGCCCGAGGTGCAGGCGTACGCCACGACCTCCGGCCGCACCGCGGTCAGTGCCTGTACGGCCTCGCGCAGCGTCTCGTGCTCGCTGACGAGGCGGGCCAGGTCGAGGCTGACCTCGACGGGGACGAAGGGAGTGCGGGTCAGATGCAGGGACACATCGTCCGGCACCCAGCGCCACAGCTCGCGATCGAGCGCGAAATCGAACGGCGCGACGATTCCGACGCCGCGTTGCGGCTGCGGTCCACCGAGGAACGAGACATCCATTGCGAACCCCAAAAGAGACGAAGGGGTGGCCAGGGGCCAGAAAGAAAAGAAAAACCGGCCGAGCCGGGACGCCGGGACAGATGCCTTCATTGACGAAGGTAAGGCGCCCTCCCTACCGTGGTCAATCCTCGCATCTCTCCCGCTTACCGGTGCTTCCGCACCAGTCCAGCCCACCCTCGTTTCGAAACGGTTTCCCGCCCATGTCCGAAACCCGTGTCGTCGTCCTGGACGCCGATCCCCTGCCCCGGCTCGACCGGCTGGAGGGCCGTGCCCGCGTGCTGCACGCGGATGAGAAGTCCCTGGCAGACCGGCTCCCGGAGGCGGACGTGCTGCTCGTGTGGGACTTCCTCTCCGACGCCGTGCGGGAGGCCTGGCCGGGGCCCGGCCCCCGCCCGCGCTGGGTGCACACCCCCAGCGCGGGCGTCGACCGGCTGCTGCCGGAGCTCGCGGACTCGGACGTGATCATCACGAATGCCCGCGGGGTGTTCGACCAGCCGATCGCCGAATACGTCGCCGGACTGGTGCTGGCCATGGCCAAGGATTTCCACGGGAGCTGGGAATTGCAGCGGCAACGCCGGTGGCGGCACCGCGAGACAATCCGGGTCGGGGGGAGCCGGGCACTGGTGGTCGGATCCGGCCCGATCGGCCGGAAAATCGGCCGCACCCTCCAGGCACTCGGTGTCACCGTGGACCTGGTGGGGCGTACGGAGCGTCCCGAGGACCCGGACTTCGGACGGGTGCACGGCACCGGCTCGCTCAACACCCTGCTCGGTACGGCCGATTGGGTGGTGTGCGTGGCCCCGCTGACCGAGGAGTCGCGTGGCATGTTCGACGCGGGGGCGTTCGCACGCATGAAGCCGGAGGCCCGTTTCCTCAACGTCGGGCGCGGTCAGCACGTGGTGGAGGAGGACCTGGTGGACGCGCTGCTGCGGCACCGGATCGCCGGGGCGGCCCTGGACGTCTTCCACACCGAGCCGCTGCCCGCCTCCAGCCGGCTCTGGGACGTACCGGGACTGCTGGTCTCCCCGCACATGAGCGGCGACACGGTCGGCTGGCGGGACGATCTCGCGGAGCAGTTTCTCGACAACTTCGACCGCTGGTACGCGGGGAAACCCCTGCGGAACGTCGTCGACAAGCGGCTCGGCTACGTGCCGGGCGCCTGACCACCGGCCCGGGTCCGGCATCCGCACGGCCCCGCCCGTCACCCGAGGAGGATGCGTTGTCGTTTTCGCCGTCACCCCCGTCGTCCCCGCCGTCGCCGCCGTCACCCTCGGAGCTCGCCACGCTGACCGCGGCCCGGCTGGTCGCGGGGTACGCCGCCGGGGACTTCTCCCCCGTCGAGGTGACCCGGGCCGCGCTGGACTGCGCGGAGGCCGCCCAGAAGCGGGTCAACGCCTTCGTACGGATCGGCGCGGACGCCGCCCTGGAGTCCGCCCGGGCCAGCGAGGACCGCTGGCGGCGCGGCGAGCCCGCCGGGCTGCTGGACGGGGTGCCGGTGACGGTGAAGGACATCCTGCTCCAGCGCGGCACCCCCACCCTGCGCGGCTCCTGGTCGGTGGCCGAGGACGGGCAGCCGTGGGACGAGGACGCCCCCTCGGTGGCCCGGCTGCGCGAGCACGGTGCGGTCTTCCTGGCCCGTACCACCACCCCGGAGTTCGGCTGGAAGGGGGTGACCGACAGCCCCCGGCACGGCGCCACCGCGAACCCCTACGACCCGGAACGCACCGCCGGCGGCTCCAGCGGCGGCAGCGCGGCCGCGGTGGCGCTGGGCGCCGGGCCGCTGAGCCTGGGCACCGACGCGGGCGGCTCGGTCCGGATCCCCGCCTCGTTCAGCGGGATCTTCGCGCTGAAGGCCACCTACGGCCGGGTGCCCATGTACCCGGCCAGCGCCTTCGGGACCCTCGCCCACGTCGGACCGATGACCCGGGACGCGGCGGACGCCGCCCTGCTGATGGACGTGATCAGCACGCCGGACGCCCGCGACTGGTCCCATCTCGGCCCGCCGCCGGGCGCCTTCCGGGACGGGCTCTCCGGCGGCGTCTCCGGACTGCGCGTCGCCTTCTCGCCCTCCTTCGGCGGCCAGGTCGAGGTGGCCCCGGAGGTCGCCGCGGCGGTGCGCCGGGCGGTGGACCGGCTGGCGGAGCTCGGCGCCCGGGTGGAGGAGGCCGACCCCGCCTTCCGGGACCCGGTGGAGGCCTTCCACACCCTGTGGTTCACCGGTGCCGCCCGCACCGTGCAGCACTTCTCCGAGGAGCAGCGGGCCGCGCTGGACCCGGGGCTGCGGGAGGTCAGCGAGCAGGGGGCGCGGATGAGCGCGCTGGACTACCTC
Organism: Streptomyces sp. JJ36; assembly: GCF_021696945.1. GTDB lineage: Bacteria > Actinomycetota > Actinomycetes > Streptomycetales > Streptomycetaceae > Streptomyces. The sequence continues at coordinate 14,081 of NZ_JACYHE010000084.1, read as the reverse complement.
GCGGCGGTCGACGAGCGGATGGCGCTGGGCCGGCTGATGGGCGTCTTCCACGAGACCTACGACCTGCTGGTGACGCCGACGCTGCCGCTCACCGCCTTCGCCAACGGCGTCGAGGTGCCGCCGGGCTCCCCGAGCCCGCGCTGGACCTCCTGGACGCCCTTCACCTATCCCTTCAACCTCACCCAGCAGCCCGCGTGCTCGCTGCCCTGCGGCACGGACGGGGACGGCATGCCCATCGGGCTGCAGATCGTGGCCGCGCGGCACGCGGACGCGCTGGTGCTGCGGGCGGCGCACGCGCTGTACGAGGCGGGGGTGCCGTCCGCGGTCCCGCCCCCGCCGCGGTAGCGCCTCCGGCGCGGCGCCCGCGCGGACCCGTGGCCCGGGCCGACGGGCGGTACACGCCGCGGCCCGTGCCGGGCCGTCCCGCCGCCCCGGCCCCGGCCCGCCGGGGCGGACGACCGGGGACGGCCCGGCACGCGGGCCGTCCCGGCAACCGGGGCCCCGGACGGGGATCCGTCCGGGCGGCGTCCGGGCGACCGGGCCCCGGCGCGCGGCCGGGACCGGGCGTCAGGCGCGGCGGAAGTTCAGGGTCTCCCCCACCGCCCCGGTGCGCCACAGGTCCTGGCAGGCCTCGGCCATCCGGTCGAGGCCGTCCACCACCGCGCCCCAGACGATGCCCGGCACCCAGCCGGCGTCGCCGTTGATCAGCAGGTTGTTCCGCTCGTAGAAGAGCGCCAGGTCCACCACCGTCGCCCGGCCCTGGTGCACGGCCGTGGTGCCCTGCTGCTCCGCCGCCGCCTCGTAACCGTAGGACTTGGTGCCCAACTGGGTCTGGGTGAAGGTGAAGTAGCAGAGGTCGCCGGGGATGGGGGTGATGGTGGGGTTCTCCAGCGGCGGCTCCTCCGGGGCGAAGGGCGCGAGCAGGGCGTAGATCTCGTTGCGCGCGTACTTGGCGTGGTAGACGTCGCCGCCGAGCGGCAGGGCGTTCCACACCGCCTCGCACGTGACCGGCGCCCGGTCGTCCAGCAGCTTCGCGGTGCAGCTCGCCCCTCGCTTGTCCAGCGACACTTCGATGAAGCGGTCCGGCATCCTGCCTCCCGTCACGGATGGTGCGGGCCGTCGGACTCCTCGCCGTGTCGGCCCGGGAACTTCGCAGTACGTGTCAATACTGGCGCAACGGTCAACCCCGCAACGGACACATCAAGGGCTGGAAACGATCTGCATGGTTTTCGTCAGCATGGGTAGCCGCGCGCCCATGGCTCCACCACTTAGGGCGAGTACGCCATTCAACGGAAGAAGGATCGGCCGCCGCTCACTGCTTGCAGGGGCGGCGGCTCTGGGTGCGGCCGGGCTTGCCGGGTGCAGCCGGGCTCCCGAAGAGGGGAAGGTGGAAGGGGGAAACCTGCTGGAACGCCTGCGCGACCGGGGCGTGGTGAGACTCGGCATCGCCAACGAGAAGCCGTATGCCTATGTCGACAAGAACGGCGAGGCGACGGGCGAGGCACCGGCCATCGCGAAGTACATCTTCAAGAAGCTGGGGGTCCCCGAGACCAAGGCCGTGCCCGTCGAGTTCAGCGCCCTGATCCCCGGGCTCAAGGCGCAGCAGTTCGACACCGTGGCCGCCGGCATGTACATCAACCCGACCCGCTGTGAGCAGGTGCTCTTCGCGGACCCCGAATACATCATGCTCGACTCCTTCATCGTGGAGCGGGGCAATCCCCAGGGGATCAAGAGCTACCAGGACATCGCCGAGCAGGGCCTGAAGCTCGCCACCGGCGAGGCCTACGCCGAGATCGACTACGCGCTGGCGAACGGTGTGAAGGACGCCAACCTGCTCATCCTCCCGGACCCGGTGGCGGGTCTGAACGCGGTCAAGACCGGCCGGGTCGCCGCGTTCGCGGGCACCAACATCACGATCACCAACGCGGTCGAGGGCTCCGGGCAGGTGGAGGCCACCGAGGCGTTCCAGCCGTACGTCGACGGGGAGCCCGTCTACGGAGCCGGCGGCTTCGCCTTCGAGCTCTCCGAGAAGAACCTGCGGGACGCCTTCAACAAGGAGCTGCACAAGCTCAAGGAGAACGGCTACAAGAAGCTTCTGGAGCTGGTGAGCCCCTTCGGCTTCGGAGAGGCCGAGATGACGGACCTGACCGCGAAGGAGCTGTGCTCCGGATGATGACCTCAGGCATGTTCACCTCCTGGTTCCTGCCGGGCATCTGGATCACCATCCAGGTCCTGGTGTACAGCGCCGCGCTGGCCGCGGTGGTCTCGTTCGTGGTGGGTGTCCTGCGCACCTCGAACGTGTGGCTGGTGCGGTTCCTGGCGGGCGTCTACTTCGAGTTGTTCCGCGGCACCTCGGCGCTGGTGCTGATGTTCTTCATGGTGTTCAGCGTCCCGGTGCTGCTGGGCTGGCAGCTCGTCCCGATGTGGGCCGGCGTCAGCGCGCTCGGCCTGACGTACGGGGCGTACGGCTCCGAGGTGGTACGCGGCGCGCTGGCGGCCGTGGCACCGGCGCAGCGCGAGGCGGGGATCGCGCTGAGCTTCACCAAGATGCAGCGGCTGCGCCGCATCGAGCTGCCGCAGGCGTGGCCCGAGATGGTGCCGCCGTTCAACAACCTGCTGATCGAGCTGCTCAAGGGCACGGCGCTGGTCTCCACCATCACCGTGGCCGACATGCTCTTCGCGGCCAACCTCGTCCGCGACGTACAGAAGGACAGCGCTCCCATCTACACGCTCGTCCTGGTGATCTACTTCGTCATCGCCTTCCTCCTCACCCGGGGGATGCGGGCCGTCGAGCGCCAGGCGAAGGCCCGCATCGGCCAGAAGCCCGAGAAGAAGCCGGGGCTGCTCACCCGGAAGCTCAGCGCCCGGGGTGAGAGCACACAGGCAGCGAGCCAGAGCGCGGGAGGCGTGGGATGAACGGCTGGAACTGGAGTGTCGTCGAGGACTTCATGCCACGGTTCTGGGACGGGGTGCTGGTCACCCTCCAGGCCCTGGCCCTGGGCTCACTGATCGCCTTCGCGCTCGGCCTGGTGTGGGCGCTCGCGCAGCGCTCGGACAAGATCTGGATCAGCTGGCCGGTGACGGCCGTGACGGAGTTCATCCGGAACACGCCGCTGCTGGTGCAGCTCTTCTTCCTGTTCTACGTGGTGCCCACGTTCGGGCCGGCGATGTCGCCGCTGACGACCGGCATCATCGGCCTCGGCCTGCACTACTCGACGTACACCGCCGAGGTGTACCGCGCCGGCATCAACGGCGTGCCGGTCGGTCAGTGGGAGGCGGCCACCGCGCTGAGTCTGCCGAAGACCCGGACCTGGACCTCGGTGATCCTGCCGCAGGCCATCCGCAGGGTCGTGCCGGCGCTGGGCAACTACGTCATCTCCATGCTGAAGGACTCGCCGATGATCGCCATCATCGGCGCCTTCGAGATGTTCGGCGAGGCCCGGTCCTTCAGCAACGAGACCTTCACCCAGGAGGCCATCCTCGTCGTCGGCGTCGCGTTCATCCTCATCGCGTACCCGGCATCCGTTCTTCTCCGAGCCCTGGAGCGTCGCCTTGTCCGCTGACAACACCACCCCCAACGAGACCACGAACCCGGCCGTCGACGGCAGCGAGCTCATCCGCTTCGACAACGTGACGAAGCGCTTCGGCAGCAACGTCGTCCTGGACCACCTGGACTTCACCGTCTCCTCCGGGAAGCACGTCACCCTGATCGGCCCGTCCGGATCCGGCAAGACCACGATCCTGCGGCTGCTGATGACCCTGCTGAAGCCCGACGAGGGCACCATCAGGGTCGCGGGCGACTACCTCACGCACGAGGAGCGGAACGGGAAGCTGGTTCCGGCCGGCGAGAAGCACGTCCGCGAGGTGCGCAAGAAGATCGGCATGGTCTTCCAGCAGTTCAACCTCTTCCCCAACATGAAGGTGTTGCGGAACATCACCGAGGCGCCGGTGCACGTCCTCGGCATGTCCAAGGACGAGGCGGAGCACCGGGCGACCGAGCTGCTGGAGCTGGTCGGGCTCACCGAGCACATCGACAAGTACCCCAGCCAGCTCTCCGGTGGGCAGCAGCAGCGGGTGGCCATCGCCCGGGCGCTGGCCATGCGGCCGCAGGTGCTGCTGCTGGACGAGGTCACCTCGGCGCTCGACCCGGAGCTGGTGGCCGGTGTGCTGGACGTCCTGCGGGACATCGCGCACACCACCGACATCACCATGCTGGTGGTCACCCACGAGATGAACTTCGCCCGGGACATCTCGGACGACGTGCTGATGTTCGACGCGGGCCGGGTGATCGAGTCGGGTGCCCCGGAGAAGATCTTCTCCGACCCCGAGCACGAGCGGACCCGCGAGTTCCTGAGCGCGGTGCTCTGACCTCCGCGGCCGGGCACGGCCCCGGCCCGTCCGGCCTCCCGGGCCCGGCGCACTCCGCCGGGCCCGGGCCCGTTCCGCCGGAGGCATATGCCGAAAGCAGCAACCACTCTCTGCGGACGGGCCGTTGGCCGTTATCGTGAGGACGACGACGTGACTCACCGTTCCGGTCGCACTGCGGACGGTCGCACACCCTTAAGGGGGACACTGTGGCGCTCCGGCCCGAACCCACCGCGCCCTTCCACTCGGTCCAGTACGCGCTGCGCGTGCTGGAGTCCGTCGCACGGCACCGGGACGGCGTCGGCTCCGCGCGACTCGCTCAGGAGACCGGGCTGCCGCCCGGCCCTCTCGCCCACCTGCTGCTGATGCTCCGCCGGGAGGGCTACCTGGAGCAGGTCGAGGACGACGTCTATGTCGTCGGCGAGGCGCTGGTCCTGCTCGGCTCGGGAGGCGACCGGCAGCGCGCCCTGCGGGAGCGGCTGGACCGTACGCTCTCCGAACTCCGCGACACCCTGGGGGCCGCGGTCTACCTCAGCCGCTACCAGGACGGAGAGCTGGAGGTCGTGCAGTACGCCGACGGCCCGGACACCCCGGTGGTCAACCAGTGGGTGGACTTCCGCTCCGCGGTGCACGCCACGGCCATCGGCAAGTGCCTGCTGGGCCAGCTCGACCACGACGGGCGGCGCGACCACCTGGCCCGGCACAAGACCGCGCGGCTCACCTCGCGCACCATCACCGACGAGCGCATCCTGCTGAACGCGCTGGACCGGCAGCCGCCGACGGTGCCGGTACTGGACCTCCAGGAGTACGCGGTGGGCACGGTGTGTGCGGCCGTGCCGGTCACCGCCGGCTCCTCGGTCGGGTGCCTGGCGCTCTCCCTGCCGGTCGAGCACGCGCACCGGCTGCGCAGCGCGGCCGAGGGGCTGAACCGGCGGGCCGCTCCGGTGATGCTCTCGCTGTCGCTCTAGGGGGCGTGCCCGGCGGTCCGTGGGCCCTGGATACCGGCTCCGGCTGCACGGCGGCCTGAGCGGGGCACGCACGGCCCGGTTCCCGGCAGACCGGACGGTGGTCACGAGCACCCCCGGGGAGCAGGTAGTATGGTCGTCGTCGACGGGCGCCGCTAGCTCAGTTGGTTAGAGCAGCTGACTCTTAATCAGCGGGTCCGGGGTTCGAGTCCCTGGCGGCGTACAAGACGACTGTGGGGCCCCTCGCTCAGGCGAGGGGCCCCACGGTGTTTCCTCGCCGGTCTTCCCGCACCGGCCGGTTGCCGCCGACCGGGTCAGGCCGCGGGCGTCAGCTCGGCCTTGCCGAAGAGCAGGGCGAATCCGGCGGGCAGCTCCGCCAGCAGGCGCCGGGTGAGCTCCTCCCCGGCGGCCTCGGCCACCACGCAGAGCACGGAGCTCACGTCCCAGCGCGCGGTGGCCGGAGTGGCGTCGTCCAGCCGCGTCGCCACGCTGTCGACGAACCGGGAGGCCGTCAGCGTCCGGGTGGCCGGGACCTGGCCCACCAGCACCTCGGCGGCTTCCACCGGCAGCCGGGCGGCGAGATCCACCCGCTCCGGGCCGGTGACCTGCCCGCCGAGCGCGGACAGGACCGTGCGGCTCACCCGGACCGCCTCAGCCTCCGTCGGGTACTGGCCCAGCTCGCGCACGCGGCTCACGAACTCGTTCCAGTGCATGACAGCGGTGACTCCTCTTCGCACACGGGGCCCGCCCCCGGTGGCGCCGGGGGCGGACCCGTCGGACGGATGATGACGGGATCGGTGTCGGGGACGGGGGCGGCGGGTGTGGAGAACGGGCCGGTCAGCCCGCGATCTCCTTCCTGCCGCCGCCACCGCTGATCTGGATCTTCCGCGGCTTCGCCTGCTCGGCGACCGGGATGCGCAGCGTGAGGACGCCCGCGTCGTACGAGGCGTCGATCCGCTCGGCGTCCAGGGTGTCACCGAGGAAGAGCTGCCGGCTGAAGCGGCCGGTGGGGCGCTCGGCCATGAGCCGCTCGGCGTTCTCCGGGCCCGGCCAGGCCCGCTCGGCCTGCACCGTCAGCACGTTCCGCTCGACGTCCAGGTCGATGCTCTCCGGGTCGACACCGGGGAGGTCGAAGTGGACGACGAACTCGTCACCGGAGCGGTAGGCGTCCATCGGCATCCCCACCGGGCGCGTGGCGGTGCCGAAGAGCTGCTGGGTCAGGCGGTCGAAGTCCCGGAACGGGTCCGTTCGCATGAGCATCACGGTTCAACTCCTTCACTGCTCGAGGGTTCCTGCGACGCCCTCCGCTTTCTTATATACACCACGGGAATGAAAGTTGCCAAGCCTCGACTCAACCCCGGGGAAGCAGCTGGTCAGAGCAGGCGCACCGCGCTCGGCAGGCCAGGGGGGCGCGGCACGGCAGCCGCGGGCACGGCGGCGCACAGAGGGGCTACAGCCCGCGCACGGCAGACGTGCGGACGGCCTCCGGACGGCACACACGGGGCCGCCGGCGGGCGCAGCGGCCGGTCGCGGGAGACCCGGACCGTTCCCTCGTCCGTGTGCGTCCGATTGCCCGCCCCGCCCGGAACACCGGTACCGTGCCCGGCGTGTCCGGCAGGGCGGAGCGCCCGCCCGGCCGGGCGGAACACCGTGCAGAGGGAGGAAACCCACCGTGTCGCCCATCCCCGACCCCGCAGCGCACCTCGCCGGCCCGGCCGGCGCGCAGGTGCAGCTCGCCGAGAGCTGGCTCCGGGAGAACGCCTCCTGGGCCATCGGCGCCCCGGTCCGGATCCTGGTCATCGTGGTGGGTGCACTGATCGTCCGGGCGCTGGCCAAGCGGGCCGTCACCCGGCTGGTGAGCCGGGTGCTGCAGAACTCCGACGCGTCGGAGAGCCGCAGCCGCCGCGGCCCCGCGGTGCTCCAGCGCGGCAGCCGCGCCTCCGAGCGGCGCGAGCAGCGGGCCAGGACGATCGGGACGGTGCTCAGCAGCGTCGCCACCGTGGTGATCTTCGTGATGGCTCTCGCCATGGCCCTCGACGAGGTCGGCATCGCCCTCGGCCCGCTGCTGGCCGGGGCGGGCGTGGTCGGGCTGGCGATCGGCTTCGGCGCGCAGAGCCTGGTCGCCGACTACCTGGCCGGCCTGCTGATCATGTTCGAGGACCAGTACGGCGTCGGCGACGTGGTGGACCTCGGCGAGGCCGTCGGCGAGGTGGAGGACGTCGGGCTCCGGCTGACCCGGGTCCGCGACCTGTACGGCGGGCTGTGGTGCATCCGGAACGGCGAGATCCTCCGGGTGAAGAACGACAGCCAGGACTGGGCCCGTGCGGTGCTGGACGTCTCGGTCGCCTACGACGCGGACCTGGACGAGGTGTACCGGGTGCTGGAGGAGGCCGGCCGGGAGATGCGCGAGGACCCGGCCTTCCGCGACCTGCTGCTGGAGGAGCCCGCGGTCTGGGGCGTGCAGTCGCTGGACGCGGACGGCGTGCTGGTCCGGCTGGCGGTCAGGACCGTGCCGCTGGAGCAGTGGGGCGTCACGCGGGAGCTGCGGCAGCGGGTGAAGAAGGCCCTGGACCGGAACGGCATCGAGATCCCGTTCCCGCAGCGCACCCTCTGGGTCCGCGGCGAGGGGACGGCCTCGGTGCCGGGGCAGGCCGGACCGGCGTCCACCCCCATGGCCAAGGGCGCGCGGGAGGACTGAGCCGCCGGTACACCCCGGCGCCGCGCCCGTACGGCAGTGGTGCGGCCCGCCGGGGTGCGGCCCGCACCACGCGCGGGCCGTACCCGGGGCCCGTGCGCACGGGTGTGAGCCGGGGCATAGGCGACGAGCCGGGCATCTGGTAGACAGAAGGTTCGCACACCCGTACGCCCCCACGCAGCCCGGAGACGCCTTCCGATGGCCGAGCCCCCCGCCGACGCGCACATATCCCTGGACATCGACCTCACCGCGCACGAGAGCCGTCGCCGCGCGGAGGTGATGGCCGCGCTCGGCGACACCTGGGACCCGGTGGCCGCGCTGCGCGGCGAGGAGGAGGCGTACGACCTGCTCTACTCCGGCCTCGACGCCGAGCAGCAGCGCACCTACGAGATGCTGGTGGCCGCCGGAGTGCTGCCGGCCCGGGGGAACGGCCGTGCTGCCGATTGATCCCCAGGCCGACATCGGGCGCCGCGCCTGGGTGGACTGCCCCGCCTGCGCGGACAACCGGGACTGCGCCACCTGCTCGGGGCGCGGCACCTGCACCACGCACTGGCGCTATCTGCTCTCCCACACCGGCCGGGTGCTGCATCTGCAGTGCCCCTCCTGCACCCATGTCTGGGACCACGACACCGGGTTCGGCCACCGCTCCTGACCGGTGGGCGGTTCAGAGCCCGAAGAGCGCCGCCGCGTTCCCGTGGCACACCCGCCGCAGCCAGGCGTCGCCCAGCTCCAGCCGCTCCAGCGCGTGCAGCGCCTCGGGGTAGCCGTAGGGGATGTTGGGGAAGTCGGACCCGAAGAGGACGCGGTCCGCCGCCCCGGCGAGACGGGGCAGATCCCGGCGTGGGAAGGGCGCCTGCTCCTCGCTGAACCGGGTGAAGGCCATGGTGGTGTCGAGGTGCACCCGGGGGTACCGCTCGGCCAGCTCCAGGAAGGCGCCGTACTCCGGCATCCCGAGGTGGGCGACGACCAGCGGCAGCCGCGGGTGCCGGGCGAGCAACCGCCGCACCGGCTCGGGACCGGTGCAGGGACCGGGCACCGGCGCCGACCCGCAGTGCGTCACCACCGGCACCCCGGCCTCCGCCAGCAGCCCCCAGACCGGGTCCAGCAGCGGGTCGTTCGGGTCGTACGCGCCGACCTGGAAGTGCGCCTTGAAGACCCGGGCGCCGCGTTCGACGGCCACCGCGGTGTAGCGGGCGGCGTCCGGCTCCGGGTGGAAGGTGGCGGTGTGCAGGCAGTCCGGTGTACGGGCGGCGAAATCGGCGGACCAGTCGTTCAGCCACCGGGCCATGCCGGGTTTGTGCGGGTAGACCAGCGAGGTGAAGCGGCGCACCCCGAAGCGGCGCAGGGTGGCCAGCCGCTCCTCCTCGGCCGTGCGGTAGGCGATGGGCCAGGGGCGCGCGGTCAGCGGGCCGGCCCGGTCGAAGTAGGCCCACACCTTGGCGAGCACCCGGGCCGGCATGAAGTGGGTGTGCACGTCGATCAGCCCGGGCAGGCCGAGCGCCCGCCAGAAGGCGGTGACCTGCGCGGTCTCGTCGGGCACCGTCCCGTCCGCAGCGGTCGTGGTCCGGGTCACAGGGCGACCACGAGCTCCGCACACGCCCGCGACCCGCGCACCAGTGCGCCGTTGGGCAGGTCGTTCGTGCGGACCCGGGTCTGCGCCTCCTCCTCGCCGCAGCCGCTCGCGCGGTGCCGCTCCAGCAGCCGCCGCACCCGCACCTCCTCCGGCACGTCCACGTACCAGACCGCGTCCAGGTGCCGGCGCGCCTCGCGCCACCCGGGGAGGTCGCAGGCGAGGTAGTTCCCCTCGGCGATCACCAGACCGGCCTCCGGGGGGACGACATGGCGGGCGGCGACCGGGGCGTCGATCTCCCGGTCGTAGTCGGGGACGTAGACCGGGTGCGTACGCTCGTCCGCCAGCCGGGCCAGCAGGGCCGCCCAGCCGTGCACGTCGAAGGTGGGCGGCGCGCCCTTGCGGGCGAGCAGGCCGAGCCGTACGAGCTGCGGGTCGGAGAGGTGGAAGCCGTCCAGCGGCACATACGCCGCCCGGCCCGGCCCGTGACGCCCGGTCAGCCCGGTGACCAGCGCCCGGGCCAGGGTGGACTTGCCCGCTCCGGGCGGCCCGGCGATCCCCAGCACCGCGCGCGCCTTCCCACCCGCCCGCTCCCCCACCCGCCAGGCGGCGTCGAGCAGCTCCGCGAACCCCGGCTCGGAACGCCGCGGGTCGGCGGGGCCCGTACCGGCACCGGTCACCTCCGGCCCGGTGTCCGGCGCAGCGGCGACCCCGGAACACGGCCCGGCGGCGCGGGCACCGTCCGGTGCGCGGTCGTGCATGGCAAGCCCCCTCCGCTTCGGTGAGACACCCGGGACACCCCCATGATCCCCGCTCACCGGCGCGCGGGGAGAGCGGGTCCCCCGACGGCCCGCCCCCGGGGGCTCCGGAACGAGGGCGTCCGGCCCTGCGGCCCGGCGGAGCACCGGCCGCACGGCACCTCCGACACGCGTCACGCACCCTTTTACCCGGATCTGAGGTGTATGCGTTCCTTATCCTGATCGCCGGCGCTCGCCGACCGGCTCGAGCCCCGCGCCCGGACCACGCCAGACCGCACCTGGGGGACGTGAACGATGACCTACCGCCCGAGCCGCCGCACCCGCCGTCTCGCGATCGGGACCCTCGCCGCGCTCGTCCTCGCGGGCTTCAACGGGCCGGCGCTCTACGACTTCGCCTCGGAGCGCTACCACGACTACCGGATCAGCCGGCCAGGCTACCTGGCGGAGAACGGGCGCTGGCAGGTGGTGGACGTCCCCGAGCGCCACCGCATCAACACCATCCACGCGGCCCTGCTGCACACCGGCAAGGTGCTGCTGGTCGCCGGCTCCGGCAACGACGCCGCGATGTTCGACGCGGGCACCTTCCGTACCGTCCTGTGGGACCCCGTGCGGAACACCTTCCGGGACATCCCCACCCCCGCCGACCTCTTCTGCGCCGGGCACACCCAGCTCCCGGACGGGAAACTGCTGGTGGCCGGCGGCACCCAGCGCTACGAGACGCTGGAGGGCGACGTCGAGAAGGCCGGCGGCCTGATGATCGTCTACAACGAGAACCCGGACCGGGCCAAGACCCTGAAGAAGGGCACCCGCTTCACCGGCCGCCGGAACGGCAAGACCTTCGTCGCCCAGGCCCCGCTGCTGGTCCCGCGCGCGAAGAAGAAGACGGACCCGGACACCGGCGAGGTCACCGTCACGCCCGGCAGCGCCCGGGTCTACGTGGAGGCGCCGGAGAAGGGCCGCGCACACCAGACCGGCACCCAGGACCAGTACCGCATCCACGGTCTGCAGGGGAAGGAGCGGCAGAACGTCTACGGCATCGCCCAGAAGCTCTCCTTCGACAAGAAGGACTTCCAGGGCATCGACGACGCCTACGAGTTCGACCCGGTGGCCGAGCGCTACATCACCGTCGACCCCATGGGCGAGGCCCGCTGGTACCCGACGCTGACCACGCTGGAGGACGGCCGCGTCCTCTCGGTCTCCGGGCTGGACGAGATCGGCCAGGTGGTCCCCGGCAAGAACGAGGTCTACGACCCGGAGACCCAGTCGTGGGAGTACCTGCCGGACACCCGCTTCTTCCCCACCTACCCCGCCCTCTTCCTCGCCGGCGACGGAAAGATCTTCTACACCGGCTCCAACGCCGGCTACGGCCCGGCGGACAAGGGCCGCACCCCCGGCCTCTGGGACCTGGACACCAACCGCTTCACCGAGGTCCCCGGCATGAGCGACCCGGACATCCTGGAGACCTCGATGTCCGTACTGCTGCCGCCCGCCCAGGACCAGAAGTACCTGGTGCTCGGCGGGGGCGGCGTCGGCGAGAGCGCCGCGTCGACCGACCGCACCCGGCTCGTCGACCTGACGAAGGAGAACCCGCGCTTCCGCGACGGGCCGGACCTCTACGCGGACGTCCGCTACCCGACCAGCGTCATCCTGCCCGACGACACCGTGCTGACCACCAACGGCTCCGGCGACTACCGCGGCAAGGGAGCCAGCAACGTCCTGCGGGCCGCCCTCTACGACCCGCGGCGGAACGCCTTCCGCCGGGTCGCCGACCCGCTCGTCGGGCGCAACTACCACTCCGGCGGGCTGCTGCTCCCGGACGGCCGGGTGATGACCTTCGGCTCCGACTCGCTCTTCGCCGACAAGGCGAACACCACGCCCGGCGAGTTCGAGCAGCGCATCGAGATCTACACCCCGCCCTACCTCCACCAGGACGGCGAGCGGCCCACGCTGCGCGCCGCCGGCGGCGGCCGGCGCACCGTGGAGCTGGGCGACTCGGTCTCCTTCCGCACCCCGGACGCCGCCTCGATCGACCGGATGCGGCTCGTCCGGCCGGGCGCCTTCACCCACGTCACCAACGTCGAACAGCGCTCGGTGGCGCTGGACTTCACCAAGACCGGGAAGGGCGTGCGGATCACGCTGCCCGAGGACCCCTCACTGGTGCCGCCCGGCTGGTACATGGTCTTCGCCGTGGACGACCGCGGCGTCCCCTCGAAGGCACAGTGGGTACGGGTACCGGTGGACCCGTCGGCCGAGTCCCACCGCACGGTGCAGGAGTCGCCCCCCGTGGACGACTAGCCACGGCGCCGCACGTCCCTGGTCGAGTGCCGCTCGGGAGCACGCTCGCGTTCCCGCCCGAAGACGACGGCCCCGTCACAGGAACAGGAAGGAGAACCAGCCCAGCCAGGTCCCGCAGTGGTAGAACGCCCACAGCCCGTTGACGACGATGCACGCGACGGCCAGCGCCCGGCGTGGGGTGAGCGGGGCCGCCGCTCTGGCCTGCCGTATGCCGGTGAACAGGCCGAACAGGACGGACGCGTACATCGACCCGTAGCCCAGCAGCAGGGCGGCGACGACCGTTCCCGTCGTCGGGCGGCCGTCGGGCTGTCGGCCCTCCGACCGCCGACCAGCCTTCCGACGATGGCACCGTGCGCCCCCGAGCACAAGGAGTTCACGCGCCCTGGCCGGCGGGCGTCCGGTCGCTGCTCGGTGCCCGGTCAGAAGTCGGCGTTGCGGGCCAGGGTGAGGGCGTACTCGGGGTACCACTCCCCCGCCTCCGGGCCGCCCTTGCAGGGCCCGTCCGACTCGCCCGGCCGCTTGATCCAGAGGAAGGCGTCCACCAGCCGGCGGCCGGTGCGGGTCGTCGGGGGCTCGCCGAGGGCGCGCCCGGGCGGGTTGCACCAGGACTCCTCGGTGCGCCCGGCGGCCGGTCCGTTCCCGTTCCGGCTGGTGTCGACGACGAAGTGCTTCCCGCCGAGCATCGCCGACAGCTTGCGGCCGTACGCGATGTTCGACGCCGTGGTCTGGAAGTTCGAGACGTTGAGCGCGAAGCCGTCCGCCGCGCCGATCCCGGCCCGCCGCAGCGGCTCCACCAGCGCGCCCGGGTCACGCACCCAGTCCGGGTTGCCCGCATCCAGATAGACCCGGGTCCCGGGCAGTCCGGCGAGCCGGGTGACGGCCTCGTGCAGCAGCGTGTAGCGCTCCCCGTGCAGGTGCCGCGGCGTGCAGCCCTCCTGGAGCAGGTGCGGCAGGGCGTCCGGCTCCACCACGACCGTGGCCGCGCGGTCCCCGATGCCCCGGACCACAGCGTCCACCCAGGCGCGGTAGGCGTCCCCGTCGGGCGCGCCGCCCTGCGAGTACTGCCCGCAGTCGCGGTGCGGAAGGTTGTAGAGCACCAGCAGCGCCCTGCGGTCCGCCCGCTCGGCCGCCCGGGTGAGGCGTCGGGTCTCGGCCGCCGGGTCCTCCGGACCGATCCACTCGGCCACCGGCCGGCTCGCGATCTTCTCGATCAGCTCCGCCTCGGCGTCCCGGCCCGCGGCACGGTACTTCTCCGCCTGACGGGCCGCGCTGCCGTGGGGGTTCACCCAGTACGGGGAGTGCGCGCGGGCCCGGGCGGCGCCGTCCGTACGGCCGCCGGAGACGCCGGCGCCGTCGGCGGAGCAGCCGGCCAGCAGCAGCACCGTCCCGAGCGCGGCGGCGGCCCCCGCGCCCGGGCCGCCCTACGACGAGCC
>NZ_JACYHE010000083.1 GCF_021696945.1 Streptomyces sp. JJ36 | reverse complement strand
TCCGCGACATGCCGCACCACGGACAGGTCGTGCGAGATGAACAGGTAGGAGACCGGGTGGCACGGCCCCCGGCCCCGTCACCCGCCCGCCGGGGCCGGGTGCCCGAGCAGCGCACGGATCTCCCGGACGGCGGCCCGGCCCGCGCGGTTCGCGCCGATGGTGCTGGCGGACGGCCCGTACCCCACCAGATGGACGCGCGGGTCGCGCACCGCCCGGGTGCCGTCGAGCCGGATGCCGCCGCCCGGCTCACGCAGCCGCAGCGGCGCCAGGTGACGGACGACCGGACGGAAACCGGTGGCCCACAGCAGGGTGTCCGCCCGGGCCGTACGCCCGTCCGCCCAGGCCACCCCGTCCGGGGTGATCCGCTCGAAGGGCGGCAGCCGGTCCAGCAGCCCGCGTTCCCGGGCCCGCTCCACCGCCTCGGTCACCGGCAGCCCGGTCACCGAGACCACGCTGCGCGGCGGCAGCCCGTCGCGCACCCGCCGCTCCACCCGCGCCACGGCCTCCCGGCCGCGCTCCGCGTCGAACGGCCCGGTGGTGAAGACCGGCGGCCGCCGGGTCACCCAGAGGGTGCCCGCAGCGACCTCGGAGATCTCCAGCAGGTGCTGCACCGCCGAGGTGCCGCCGCCGGTCACCACCACCCGGCGGCCGGTGAACGCGTCGTCGTACGGCCCGGGATAGTCCGCGGTGTGCAACTGCCGCCCGCGGAAGGTCTCCTGACCGGGGTAGCGTGGCCAGAAGGGGCGCTCCCAGGTGCCGGTCGCGTTGATCAGGGCCCGTGCCGACCAGACGCCGTCGGAGGTCTCCACCCGCAGCCGGCCGGGCGCGTCCGGGTCCTCGCGCACCGCGTGCACCCGCACCGGGCGCCGCACGCGCAGCCCGAAGGCGTCCTCGTAGGCGGCGAAGTAGCCGCCGACCACCTCGGCGGAGGAGCGTTGCGGGTCGGCGCCGGTGAGCTCCATGCCGGGGAGCGCGTGCATCCCGTGCACCCGCCCGTACGTCAGGGAGGGCCAGCGGAACTGCCAGGCACCGCCCGGCCGCGGCGAGCCGTCCAGCACCACGAAGTCCCGGTCCGGTACCAGACCGCTCCTGCGCAGGTGGTACGCGGCGGCGAGTCCCGCCTGCCCGGCGCCGGCGACCACCACCTCGGGATGTCTCACGCAGGGGTCAACACGTGCGGGCTCCCGGCCCTTCCCGCACCCCGTCCCCCACCCCGGGCGACGCCGCCCCCGGCCGCGGTCCACCATGGGTGGATGAGCGACGCACTGCACACGCACGTCCTGGAGATCACGACCGGTTCCGGGGAGACCGTCGCGGACCTCACCCGGGACTGCGAGGACTTCCTGGCCCGGGCCGCGCAGGGCCGGGACGGGCTGCTGAACGTCTTCGTCCCGCACGCCACCGCAGGGGTGGCCGTCCTGGAGACCGGGGCGGGCAGCGACAGCGACCTGCTGGCCGCGCTGCACGACCTGCTGCCCGCGGACGACCGGTGGCGGCACCGGCACGGCAGCCCCGGGCACGGCCGGGACCACGTCCTGCCGGCCTTCGTGCCGCCGCACGCCACGCTGCCGGTCCTCGGCGGCCGGCTGGAGCTGGGCACCTGGCAGTCCGTCTGCCTGGTCGACACCAACCGCGACAACCCGCACCGGAAGGTGCGGCTGTCCTTCCTCGGCTGATCCGTGCCGGGCGCGCCGGGCCCGCCCACGGGACGCCCGTCCCGCACCCGGCACGCCCGGCCCCCGGCCTCCCGAGTTGCCCGCCGGTCCCGGGCGGGAGACGCTGCTGGCAGGCGCCGGCAGGTGCTGCGGGCGGACGGGACGCCGGCGCCCGCAGCCGTACGGCGGGCCGACCGGCGTGCACCGGCGTCCCGGTGCACCCACCGATGTCCACCGAAGCCCACCGACATCCACCGCGGGAGGCAGACCGGTGACGGAGCTTCCGGTACGGGACCGTGCGGCATGGCCCCGGCTGCGGGTCGCCGACTGGACGGAGACCCGGGACACGCTGCACATGTGGACCCAGATCGTCGGCAAGATCCGCCTTGCGCACGCACCGCTGGTGAACCACTGGTGGCAGGTGACCCTCTACGTCACCCCGCGTGGGCTCACCACCTCCGCCATCCCCTACGGCACCGGGGCCTTCGATCTCGAGTTCGACTTCGTCGACCACCGGCTGGCCGTGCGCAGCAGCGCCGGCTCCGCCCGTCACGTCCGCCTGGAACCCAAGTCCGTCGCCCGCTTCCACGACGAGACCATGCGGGCCCTGGGCGAGCTGGGCATCGAGGCCCCCATCCAGTCCCACCCCAACGAGGTGGAGCCGGCCATCCCCTTCCGCGAGGACGACCGGCACGCGTCCTACGACGCCTCCGCCGCGCACCTCTTCTGGCGCCAGCTCCTCCAGGCGGACCGGGTGCTGAACGCCTTCCGCGCGCGCTTCGTGGGCAAGGTCAGCCCCGTGCACTTCTTCTGGGGCGCCATGGACCTGGCCTGCACCCGGTTCTCCGGGCGCCGCGCCCCGCCGCATCCCGGCGGCGCGCCGAACTGCGGCGACTGGGTGATGGTCGAGGGCTACTCCCGGGAGCTCAGCAGTTGCGGCTTCTGGCCGGGCGGCGGCGGGGAAGGGGCCTTCTACGCCTACGCTTACCCCGAGCCGGAGGGCTTCGCCGACCACCCGGTCACCCCCGCCGACGCCTTCTGGAGCAGGGAGAACGGGCAGTTCCTGCTGCCGTACGAGGCGGTCCGCACCGCCCGCGATCCGGAGGCCGCGCTCACCGGGTTCCTGCAGACCACCTACGAGGCCGCGGCGGAGCGCGGGCACTGGGACCGCGCCGCGCTCGAGGACGACCCGGGCCGGTGGGACGCGCGGCGCCGGCCGGCCCGGTGACCGTCCCGCCGGACGGACCCGGGGGCTGAGTGCGCCGAGCCGGGGTACGAGGGCTGGGCAGGAGGCGCCCGGAAAGGCCCGGCGCCGTGACCCGGATGCGAGGACCCGATGAGTGTTCCGGCCTTCCTGGCTGGTGCGCGGGGCGGCACGAACCCCGCCGGACCCGGCGACGCCACCCAATGGGTGTGGCACGCGCGGCGCGTCAGGGCCTGGGACCACGGACTCTTCCACCAGGTGGCCCGGCGCCACTGGCCGGGGGCTCACCCGCTGCTGCCGAAGCTGAGCCGCGCCGCCGATCACGGGCGGCTCTGGTTCGCCGTGGCCGCCGGGCTGGCCGCGACCCGCCGCCCCGGCGTGCGGCGTGCCGCGGTGCGGGGCGTCGCCTCGCTGGCCGTCGCCTCGGCCACCGTGAACACCCTCGGCAAGGGAGCGGTCCGGCGTGCCCGGCCGCTGCTGGACACGGTGCCGGTGATCCGGCAGCTGCACCGGCAGCCGGTGACCACCTCGTTCCCCTCCGGCCACTCGGCCTCGGCGGCGGCCTTCGCCACGGGGGTTGCGCTGGAGTCGCCCCGCTGGGGCGCCGTGGTGGCGCCGCTCGCCGCCGCGGTCGCCTTCTCCCGCGTCTACACCGGGGCGCACTACCCCAGCGACGTCCTGGCCGGCACGGCCCTCGGCGTCGGCGCCGCCTTCGCCGTGCGCGGGATCGCGCCCACCCGCTCCCAGCTCCCCGCGCCGGCCCGCCCGCTGGCGGAGGCGCCCACACTGCGCCGCGGCAAGGGCATGGTGGTGGTCGCCAACGTCTCGTCCGGGCAGCGTCTCACCGAGCCGGAGGCGACGCGCGCCGGTGCTGCGGCGGGAGGCGCGGCGGGGACCCCGGAGGGCGTCCCGGCCGGCGTTCCCGCGGGGGCCTCGACGGGGGACACGGCGGGGAGGGCGCCCGAGCGGCCGGTGCCGCCCGCGCTGGAGGCCGTACGGGAGGCCCTGCCGGAGGCCGAGATCATGGTCGCCGACCCGCGGACCGGCGGCCTCGGCGACGTGCTGGAGGACGCCGCGGCCCGGGCCGCGGCGCTGGGCGGCGCCCTCGGCGTGTACGGCGGCGACGGCACGGTGAACACCGCCGCGCCCGTCGCCGTGCGGCACGGTCTGCCGCTGGCGGTGCTGCCCGGCGGCACCTACAACCACTTCGCCTTCGACCTGGGCATCGAGACCTCCGCCGACACCTGCCGCGCGGTGGCCGCCGGGGAGGCCGTCGCCGTGGACCTGGCGCGTTTCACGCCCGCCCCCGGCGGGCCGGCCGGCACCTCCGGGTACTTCCTCAACACCTTCAGCCTCGGCTCGTACCCCGAGCTGGTGCGGATGCGGGAGCGCTGGGCCCCCCGGATCGGCGCCTGGCCCGCCGGTGTGCTCGCCGCGCTGCGGGTGCTGCACACCGCCGGGCCGGTGGAGGCCGGGCTGGGCGGGCGGCAGCGGGCCCTGTGGCAGCTCTTCGTCGGCAACTGCTCCTACCGGGGTCTCGGGCTGGCGCCGCTGCGCCGCCACGACCTGGCCGACGGACTGCTCGACATCCGGGTGGTGCCCGGCGGCCGCTGGGCCCGCAGCAGGCTCTTCGCGGCGGCGCTGACCAGCGTGGTCGGCCGGTCGCCGGTACACACCGCGGTCCGGCAGCGACGACTGCGGATCACCGGGATCCCGCCGGGCACCCACCTCACGTACGACGGGGAGGTCGCCGAGGCTCCGGAGGAGCTGCTGCTGGACAAGCGGCACGAGGCGCTGACGGTCTACCGTCCCCTGGGCCACTCCGCCTGACCCACCGGCCGGGCGGCGCCGGGTGCGCCCGCCCGGCCGCACGACGGGCGGCGGCGGTGGGACACGCCACATGCGGGCGGCCAGGATGCCGACACATCCGGGCATAGCGCGCCCCGCGATTTGGTTGCGCACCCGGAAGAGTGCTTTCCTCCCTCCGTATCACGATGCGGACAGAAAGGTGTAGACCAGGGTGCTGCGTGACCTCATGAGGCGTGTCCTGCCGCCCCGCGGGACGCTCGTGGCCCCGGACCCGGGACGGCTGCGGCTGCGCCACGCACTGCGCGCGGTGCTCGGGGTCGGACTCGCCGTGGCCGGCGCCGTGGCCGCCGGACTGCCGCTCAAGGCCGCCATCACCGGAGGGCTCGCCGCGCTGCTCGCCCTCTTCGTCGTGACCGACCCGACCGTACGGCGGCAGGCGGGCACCGCTGCCCTGCTGCCGCTCGCCGGCCTCCCCGTGCTCACCCTCGCCGCCTGGCTGCACGCGCTGCCGCTCGCCCGCGACGCCGCCTTCCTCGCGGTCGCGCTGGCCGGCGCGTACGCGCGGCGCTGGGGCCCGCGCGGGCACGCACTCGGCGTCTTCGGTTTCATGATGTTCTTCGCCGCCCAGTTCCTGGCCACCACGCCCGCCCAGCTCCCGCCGCTGTACGCGGCGGTGCTGCTCGCCGTGGCGATCGCCGCCGCCGTCCGGTTCGGCGTCTGGTGCATCGAGCGCCGCACCCCGCCGCCCGCCGCGCCCGCCCCCGAAGAGGGACGGGGACTGGCCCGGCCGACCACCCGGCTCGCCCTCCAGGCCACCGCGGCCTGTGCCTTCGCGCTGCTCGCGGGGCAGGTGCTCTCCCAGGAGCGCTGGTACTGGGCGGTCGGCGCCGCCTGGTGGATCTTCGTGAACACCGCCTCCCGCGGCGAGACCCTGGTACGCGGCTTCCGCCGGGTGCTCGGCACCGTGGCCGGCATCGGCGCCGGGCTGCTGGTGGCCGTCCCCGTGCACGGCGCGCCCGTCCCGACCGCGGCCCTGGTGGCGGTCTGCGTCTTCGGGATCTTCTACACCGCCGCGGTCTCCTACAGCTGGATGATGTTCTTCGTGACCGTCATGGTCGGGCTGCTCTACGGCCTGCTCGGCATGCTGCACCCCGGTCTGCTCGGGCTGCGGCTGGTGGAGACGGCCGCCGGGGCGCTCGGCGCGGCCCTGGCCGTCGCCCTCGTGCTGCCGGTCACCACGCACGCCGCCACCTCCGCCTGGATCGCCCGGGCGCTGCACTGCGTGCAGGACTGCGCCCGGGACGCCGCCCGCCGCCTCGCCGGGGACGCGACCGCCGACCCCGCGCCCCGGGTCGCCGAGCTCGAGCTGCTGCTGGGCCGCGTACGGACCTCCGTGGCGCCGCTGGTCCACCCGCTCAGCCCGCTGCGGGCCCGCCGCGCCCGGGCCCGCCGGGTGCTGGAGCTGCTGGACGACTGCGCGGCCCAGGTGCGGGGCCTGGCCGAGGTGGCCGCCGACCCGGCCGCCTCCCACGACGCCCGCCTGACCGCCGCCTGCGAGCGGGTGGAGACGGCCGTGCAACGGCTGGTGGCGCCCGGCGACGCCGCAGCGCCGGCCTCCGCCGGGGCCCGGGCGGCCGTCCCGCACGCTCCCCCGGCTACCGACCGGGCCCTCACCCATCTGCACGGGCTCGAGACCGCCCTGTCGGGCCTGGCCGGGCCGTTGCACCACGGGCCGAACGAGCGCGCGGGCGCATACGGCCTGACCTCGTGAGCGCCCGCGCCGCCCACGGCGCGCCGGGACCGGCAGGGTGGTCGGCCCGCGTGTCGTGTGCCCCGGGCACCGGCTCCCTCCGGCTGTCGGGGAACAGGCTCGCGCCGGCGGACGAGCACACCGCGCCCCGCGCCCCGCGCGGGCCGGGGGCCGGGTGGGGCCTGCACGCGAGGGGTCGCCCCGGCCCCGGCCCGCCTCGGAGGGACGGCCGGGGCTGGACGCGGCGGGTCTGACGCACCCGGCGCGTCCTCTCCGCACGCGCGGTCCGGCCTTCACGAGAGGGAGGAAGGCGCGGCCGGTTCCCCCCAGAGGCCGGCCAGGTGCGCGTGCAGGACGTCGTGTGCCCGTTGCGGGGTGAGGTGGCCGATGAGGACGTGCGTGGTGAGGCCGTCCGCAAGGGCGAGGAGGGTGCGGGCCTCCCGTTGCGGGTCGAGGGGAACGGCGCCGTCGGCGCGCCGGCCGGCTTCCGGGATGAGGCGGGTGAACGCCTCCTCCAGAGCGGCGTAGTTCTCCTTCAGCGTCCTGGCGAGCGCTTCACTGACAGCCGCCTGCGCCACGAAGGCGAGCCAGACCCGGGCCTCGGCGCGGTGCTCTTCCCCGATCAGGGAGACCTCGGTGGCCGCGTGGCCCAGGGCTGTGCCGGCCGACTGGGCCGGGCTCCGGAGGAGACGGGCCTGTACGCGTGCGCTGATCCGCTCGCTGATGTGCCCCAGAGCGAACACGAGCATTTCTTCCTTGGTGCGGAAGCACCGCTGAACCGCGCCCATGGACACCCGCGCGCGGGCGGCGACATCGCGGAGGGTCACGCCCTCGAGGCCACGTTCGTCGGCGAGGTGGCAGACGGCCTCGGCGATGAGGCGGCGTCGGCTCACGTGGTCCACCTGTCTGGGCACGCCCGGTCGCCTCCCTGCTCCACGGGGCTCTGCTCGCAGCGCACCCATGCGATGCGCTCGTATCGGTTGCAGGGTACCGTTGCCTTTCCGATGCAGGTGCATCGGTATAGGGGAGGAAGGAAGAGCCATGCGGGACGCCCTGTGGAAGCTGCCGGCCGCCGCCCAGGCGGAGGCCGTGCGCGGCGCGCACGTCTCGGCCGCCGAGCTGGTCGACAGTCACCTCGATCGCATCGCCGAGGTCAACCCACGCGTGAACGCGGTCACGCAGCTCCTGGCGGAGCGCGCACGCGA
Organism: Streptomyces sp. JJ36; assembly: GCF_021696945.1. GTDB lineage: Bacteria > Actinomycetota > Actinomycetes > Streptomycetales > Streptomycetaceae > Streptomyces. The sequence goes on along the minus strand of NZ_JACYHE010000083.1, from coordinate 19,170 downwards.
GACCGCACGGCAGACGGACCGCCGGCGGGCCGCCGGGGAAGCGCTGGGGCCGCTTGCGGGCGTGCCGTTCACCGTGAAGGAGAGCACCGCTGTCGCAGGCGTGCCGACCACGCTCGGCGCGGAGCGGTTCCGTGACCTGGTGGCGCCGGCCGACGCGCCGCCGGTGGCGCGGCTGCGAGCGGCCGGGGCCATCCCCATCGGGCACAGCAACATCCCCACCCTGATCCTGGCGGGAATGCACACGCGCAGCGAACTGTACGGCGACACGGTCAACCCGTGGGACGGCAGCCGGACCCCGGGCGGCTCCAGCGGGGGCGACGCGGTGGCCGTGGCCACGGGCATGGCGGCGCTCGGGCTCGGCAACGACTCCGGGGGGTCGGTGCGCATCCCGGCCCAGTTCTGCGGCGTGGCCGGGCTGAAGCCGACCACGGGCCGGTTTCCGGCGGACCACCGCGTTCTCGGCCCGGACGACCCCGGCCCGGCATCCCAGATGCTGGTCACCGACGGCCCGCTGGCCCGGAGCGTGGGCGACCTGCGACTGGCGTACGAGGTGCTGGCCGGGACCGATCCGCGAGACCCACGGGCCGTACCGGTGCCCGCGTACGGCGAAGAGCTCCCCGGTCCGGTGAGGGTCGCGGTCGTGGCGGACCCCGGCGGGCGCGGTGTCCACCCCGCCGTGCGCGCAGCAGTGGAGACCGCGGCCGACGTGCTCCGCGACGCCGGGTACGACGTGCGTGAGGTACCGGACGTTCCGCGGATGGACGAGGCTCTCGAGGCCTACGGCCGGATCACCGTGACCGAGTTCGCCCCGACCTGGCCCGTGGTGCGCGAGCTGCTCGGCGAAGGCGGGGCGCGCTACATCGGGATGGCGATGGAGCAGACTCCGCCCGTCAGCGCGGACGCGCTCATGAAGCTGATGGGTACCTGGATGAGCGTGCGCCGCTCGTGGGCCGAGTTCCTCGACGCGTACCCGTTGCTGCTCGGCCCGTCGTTCACCGAGCCCCCGGTCGAGCCGGGGCTGGAGTCGCGCGACAGGGCAGGCCGGGACCGGGTCGGGTCGGGAATGCGGTTGTGCAGCGTGACCAGTTTCGTGGGCGTGCCCGGTGTGGCCGTACCGACCGGCGTGGTCGACGGACTCCCCTGCGGGGTGCAGATCGTCGGGCGCGCGTTCCGGGAGGACCTGTGCCTGAGCGCGGCTCAGGCGATCGAGGACCGGCTGGGAGTGCTCACACCAGTCGACCCGTGCGGGGGAGACCGGGCCCGCTGACAGCCGGTCGTCCGAGCGACTGCTGCCGGAGGCCGGACCCCAGCCGAAGCGCGGGCCGAGGTCCTGCCGGCCCTCCGGCAATCGCGCCGGCTGCCGTTCCGTTGTTCTCCACCCTCGTTCCGCCCGGCGGGGGCCGGGACTCCGCGGCAGGGCGCGGCCGGTGGCCGGTGCCCGCCCGCGCAGGCCGGCCCGGAGCCCGGTCGGTGCCCACCGCCCGCAGTCCACCCTCTCCTGGTCCGGTGGCCCGCCGCGGAGGGGCCTCCCGGCCGGCCGCTCCGGCACGCCGCACCCCGCGGGCCCCGCCCGGCGCGTTCTGCCGGGCCGCGCGGTGTCCCTGTTACGGTCGCCCGGACCAGCCTCCGCACCGGCAGAAGGGCGACCGACGTGACCGACGGCAGCGGGAGCCGCACGAGTACCGGACTCCGGGCGTACATCGGCTCCTTCACCTCGGCCGGCGGCCGGGGCGTGAGCACCGCCCGCACCGTGCGCGGCGACGGTGCGCTGGAGGTCGTGCACCACACCGGCGTGGCCGTGCCGGACCCCTCCTGGCTCGCCCCGGCGGACGGGCTCCTCTACACGGTCTGCGAGCGCGAGGCCGGCGCCGCCGCCGTGCTCTCCCTCGCCGACCCGGACCGGCCCGAGCCGCTCGGCGAGCCGGTCCCGGTCGGCGGGGCCGCCCCCACCCATCTCGCCCTCGCCCCGGGGCTGCTCTGCACGGCCAACTACGCCTCCGGCAGCGTCAGCGTGCTGCCGCGCCGCGCCGACGGCACGCTCGGCGGCCCTCCCGAGGTCCACCCGCACCAGGGCTCGGGGCCGCAGCAGGACCGGCAGGAGGGGCCGCACGCGCACGCGGTGGTCCCCGACCCGGCCGGCCGCTGGGTCCTCGCCGTCGACCTGGGCACCGACACCGTCACGGTGTACGCCCTGGACGCGGCGGCCGGTGGGCTCCGGCCGCACCGCGAGGTGCCGCTGCGGCCCGGCACCGGACCGCGGCACCTGGCGTTCCACCCGTCGGGCCGGCAGGCGTACGTCGTCAACGAACTGGCGCCGACCGTGACCGTCTGCCGCTGGGACGCGGCGGAGGGCACGCTGGAGCCCGTGGGCGAGTGCGCCGTGCGGCCCGGGGAGGCCACCGGGCCCAACTTCCCCTCCGAGGTGGTGGTCGCCCCGGACGGCCGGTTCGCCTGGGTGGCCAACCGCGGGGACGACACCGTCGCGGTCCTCGCTCTCGACGCCGAGGGGGACACCGCCGAACTGGCCGGCACCGTGCCCTGCGGCGGCCACTGGCCGCGCCACCTGGCGCTGCATCCCTCGGGGCAGTGGCTCTACGCGGCCAACGAGCGGTCCGGGGACGTCACCTGGTTCGCCCTGGACGCGGAGACCGGGCTGCCCACCCGGGCCGGCGCGGTGGAGGCGCCCGCTGCCTCCTGCGTCGTCTTCGCCTGAGCCCACCGGGAGACCGGGCCCGCCCGTGGAGGAGGGCCCGGAGGAACGCGCGCGGGGCCGGCCCGGGCTCCGGGCCGGCCCCGCGTGGGTTCCGGGTACGTGCGTGCTCCGGCTCAGTGCGCCGGCATGCCCTGCGGCTGCTGCTGCGGCAGGCCGAGCTTCGCCCCGTAGGTGGAGGCGACGAGCTTGCCCAGCGCCGGGTACGCACCCAGCGGCTCGGCCGTCGCACAGCCCGCCTCCTGCGCGGCCGCCTCCAGCAGGCCCTCGGCGATCTCCGGGCCGATCAGGCAGGGCGCGACGGCGAGCTGCTGGGAGCCGGCCTCGCGGAGCTGCTCCGCGGTCCGTGCGATCGCGCCCTCCTCGTCGAGCCCGGCCGCGAGCACCGGCACCGCCAGCCGGGCGGCCAGCAGCATGCCCGTGATGCCGGCGGCCTGCACCGCCTCCTCGCCACCCAGCGTCGCGAGGATGATGCCGTCCGCGGCCGTCGCGACCGTGAACAGCCGGGCCCGGTCCGCGCGCGCCAGCCCGGCCTCCGAGAGCTTCACGTGCACCGCCTCCGCCAGCAGCGGGTGCGGGCCCAGCACGTCCGTCAGCTCCGCGCCGGAACCGCTGTTCAGCACCGCCTGCCGGATGTCGCGCATCCGGGCGGGGTCCGGGCCGGCCAGCAGCGGGATCACCACGGCGCAGGGCGCGCCGGAGTCCTCCGCCTCCGGGGCCGCGTCCTGCTCGGCGGCCTGGTGTTCCGCGGCCACCTGCGCGAGAACGGTGGTCAGGGTGGGAGCCTCCTGGTCGTCACCGTCCACGTAGCCGATGCGCGCGTCCAGACCGGGGAGCTCGGAGCGGCCGATGCTCACGATCTCCTCGGCGAGGCCGCGCGTCGCGGTGGACGGCTCCCCGGGAACGGCCAGCACCAGCGCCGGGGCGTTCTCCGGAGCGACGACGGGCTCCGGCCGGCGGTGCCGTCCGGAACGGCGGGGACGCGGCATTCGTACGGGCAGGCCGTTGTCCGGCCCAGTGGGGGAGCTCATGCGGCCGCATGTTAATGCCTTGCCGGGCCGGTCCGTTCGGGCGGGGGGACAACCGATTGCTTATGCACCATTTGCCCCGCCCGCCGCGGCGCCGGGAGCCGCAACGGGGTGGCCGTGGGGGGGGGGAAGGTACCAGGTCACACGCCGGTCGCCGGGGGTGGCGTGTCGTGGACGGAGAGCAGCACCGGGTCGGCCGGCAGCCGCAGCGCGCCGGCCGCCAGCCGGGCGGCGACCAGCAGCGCGCCGTCCAGCGGGTCGCCGGCCGCGCGTACGGTGCGTGCCCCCGGCAGACGGGCCGCCAGCTCTGACCGGAGCGGTCCGAGCAGGGGTTCGCCGAGGCGGAGCAGGCCGCCGGTCAGCGCCACCTGAGGAGCGGGTCGTGCGCCGGGGCCGGGGGCCGCACCGGAGCCCGGTCCGCCGGGGCAGACGGCGGCCGCCGACCGGGCGATCTCCCGGGCGGCCCCCCGCAGGATCTCCACCGCCACCGGATCCGGCGCCCCGCCGGCCTCCGGGCCGGCCGGCGTGGCGCAGCGGGCCACCTCGGGGGCGAAGGACGCCAGCACGGCGGGCCGGTCGGTGCGCGGATAGAGGTGCTGCGGAAGCTCCGCCGCCGGGCCGAAGAGCCGCTCCGCCCGCGCCAGCAGCGCCGGTGAACCGCCCTCCCGGCCGTCGTGGGCGCGCAGCGCCGCCTCCAGGCCGGCACGGCCGATCCAGGCTCCGCCGCCGCAGTCGCCCAGCAGATGGCCCCAGCCGTCCGCCCGGCGCCAGGAAACCAGGTCCGTGCCCATGGCGATCATCCCGGTGCCGGCGGCGACCACGGCCCCGGGACGTTCGCCGAGCGCCCCCGCGTAGGCCGTGACGGCGTCGGCCGCCAGCGCCACCCGGCGGACGCCCAGCTCGCGGGCGAGCGCCCCGGGCAACCGGGCCCGCAGGTCGGCGCCGAGCGTCGCCATGCCGGCCGCTCCCACGCACACCGCGGTGATCCGCCCGTCCCCGGCGTCTGCAAGCAGGGTGGCGGCGGCGGGCAGGAGCTGCTCGAGCAGGTGGCCGGAATCGATCCCGCCGGGGCCGGTACGTACCGGGCCGCCGCCGTCCCGCCGCTCCGGGACGCCGGCGGTGCCCGCCGCGTCCACGGCGGCGAGGGCGATCCGCAGCCCGGACCCGCCGGAGTCGACGCCGAGCACCCGGCCGGCCGCCGCCCCGGTGGTCACGGCAGGCGCCAGTCCACCGGGGCGGCGCCCTGGCGCGCCAGCAGCTCGTTCACCCGGCTGAAGGGGCGGGAACCGAAGAAGCCGCGGTCCGCGGACATGGGCGAGGGGTGCGACGACTCGACGGCGGGCACCCCGCCCAGCATCGGCCGGAGGTTCCGTGCGTCACGGCCCCACAACACGGCGACCAGCGGCTTGCCGCGTTCGGCGAGGGCCCGGATCGCCTGCTCGGTGACCTCCTCCCAGCCCTTGCCGCGGTGGGCGGCGGGCCTCCGGGGGGCGGTGGTGAGCGCGCGGTTCAGCAGCAGGACGCCCTGCCGGGTCCACGGCGTCAGATCGCCGCTGGACGGGCGGGGCAGGCCGAGGTCGGTGCCGAGCTCCCGGAAGATGTTCTCCAGGCTGCCCGGCAAGGGGCGGACCTCCGGCGCCACCGAGAAACTCAGTCCCACCGCGTGCCCCGGGGTGGGGTACGGGTCCTGACCGACGATCAGCACGCGGACGTCGTCGAAGGGTTGCTGGAAGGCGCGCAGCACATGGGGGCCCGCCGGCAGATAGGTCCGTCCGCCGGCGATCTCCGCCCGCAGGAAGTCACCCATCGCGGCGACCCGTCCGGCCACGGGTTCCAGGGCCTTGGCCCAGCCCGCCTCGACGATCTCGTTCAATGGTCGTGCAGCCACGGCGGATCACTCTAGTGGCTCACCGCCCCTCCTCCGGCCGCTTCCGGCGGACTTCGGCCCCCCGGCCCGGCACCGGCCCCCCGCCACCGGCGGTCCACCTGCCCGCGCCGCCGTCCGCGCACCCGTCCGTCTCCGCCCGTCCCACGGGCGGAGACGGGCTCACCCGATCGCCGCCGCCCGCACGCAGAGCACGTCCGGCAGGTGCCGGGCGAGCTGCTGCCAGCTCTCGCCCTCGTCCGCGCTGGCGTACACCTCGCCGTTGCGGTTCCCGAAGTAGAGGCCCGCCGGGTCCGCGTCGTCCGCCCACATGGCGTCCCGCAGCACCGGGCCGTAGTGCGCCTCCTCGGGCAGCCCGGCGTCCAGCGGCTCCCAGCTCCGCCCGGCGTCCTCCGTCCGGTGCACCCGGCACCGGTGGTCCGCGGGGACCCGGTCCGAGTCGGCGTTGAGCGGGAAGACGTAGGCCACCCCGCCGCGCCGCGGGTGCGCCACCACCGGGAAGCCGAAGTCCGAGGGCAGCGCGTCGCCGACGGAGGTCCACGAGGTGCCGCCGTCGTCGCTGCGGTACACCCCCCAGTGGTTCTGCAGATAGAGGCGGTCCGGGTCCGCGGCGTCCCGGGCGATCTTGTGCACGCACTGGCCGTGCTCCGGATAGCGCTGCGCCTCGGGCAGGAACGCCGCCTGGACGCCGCGGTTGCACGGCTCCCAGCTCTCCCCGCCGTCGGCCGTGCGGTACGCGCCGCCGGTGGACACCGCGACGGTCACCGACCGCGGATCCCGCGGGTCCACCAGCACCGTGTGCAGGCCGAGCCCGCCGCCGCCCGGCTGCCAGCTCGCCCGCGTCGGGTGGTCCCACAGCGGGCGCACCAGGTCGAAGCTCCGGCCGCCGTCCGCCGAACGGAAGAGCGCGCCGGGCTCGGTCCCCGCGTACACCACCTCCGGCTGCTCCGGACCGGCCGGCTGGAGCTGCCAGACCCGCTCCAGGGACTCCCCGGTGTCCTCCGGGAAGCGCACCGCGGGCCGCTCCGGCTCGCTCCAGCTCCGGCCCAGATCGTCGGAACGGAACACCGACGGGCCCCAGTGCGCGCTGTCCCCGCCGGCCAGCAGCCGCGGCCCGGTGGCGGGCCGGGTGTCGATGGCGACCGAGTACACCGCCTGGGCGTTGAAGTGCGGCCCGTCGAACTCCCAGCCTCCCGCGCCTCTGCGGCCCGCGGGCCTGCGGGCGAGAAAGAGGCCCTTCCGAGTGCCGACCGCGAGCAGTACGTCCGTCATGCCGTGCCACCGCCTCCGGGAGAGGATCGAGCGCGGAGTCTCCGCCTCTACCGAGCAGTCTGCACCCGGCCACCGACAACCGGCGCCGTACGCGCTCCGTCCCGGTGCGGTTCGCTCGCCGGACCGCGCGGCGGGCAGTCCGTCCCGGGCGCTTCCGCGGTCAGCGCCGGTCCTCCGCGGCGGCGAGCAGCCCCGGCCAGTCGGGGATCTTCACCCGTCCCCGGTCCAGGCTGCGTCCGAGCGCCGCCTCGGCCTCCTCGATGGCCTGCCACCCCGTCCACACCACCGGGCGCAGGCCCGCCGCGCGCAGCGCCTCCAGCGGATCGCCGGGCCGTGGCCCAGCGCGGCGCAGCAGTTCCTCCGCGTCCGCCAGCAGCGAGGTCACCGTCTCCTTCGCACACGGCCGGTTGCTGCCGATCACGCCCGTCGGCCCCCGCTTGATCCAGCCCGCGACGTACTCGCCCGGTGCCGGCACGCCGTCCCGCAGGACGCGGCCCGCCGCGTGCGGCACGGTCCCGGTGACGGCGTCGCAGGGCAGCCCGGCCGGCGGGGCGCCGCGGTACCCCACCGAGCGCAGCACGAGCCGGGCCGGCAGGTCCTCGTACTCGCCGGTGCCGGTCACGGTGCCGTCGTCCGCCGGTGCCGTCCGCTCGAACCGGACGGCCCGCACGGCCCCGTGCCCGTCGTCGAGCAGCGCCACCGGCCGGAGGTAGAAGCGGAGCTCGATCCGGCGCCGGCGGGCGGGCCCGGTGGCGGGCGGCCGGGCGGCCCACTCCCGCAGCACCGCGAGGTTCCGCCGTGCCACCGCGGGCAGCCCCGAAGGGTCCTCGCAGGCCGGGTCGCGGGCCAGCTCGGCCGCCCGCACCCGGACCTCGGCGTCCGGCAGCGCCCCGAGCTCGCGGAGCTCCTTGGTGGTGAAACGGGCCTGGGCGGGGCCGCGCCGGCCCACCAGGGTGATGTCCGTGACCGCGCTGCCCGCCAGCGCCCCGAGGGCCGCGTGCGGCACGTCGGTCTGCCGCAGCTCCGCGGCGCCCCGGGCGAGCACCCGCGCCACGTCCACCGCGACGTTGCCCACCCCGATCACCACCGCGGACCGCGCGGACAGGTCGAAGGAGTGCCCGGCCGCGTCCGGGTGCGCGCTGTACCAGGAGACGAACTCCGTCGCCGAGGTGCTGCCGCGCAGGTCCTCGCCGGGGATCCCGAGCCGCCGGCCGTCGGCCGCGCCCACGCAGTAGACCACCGCGTGGTAGAGCTCCAGCAGCCCGGCGGGCGTGATCCGGGGCGTGCGGGCGTCCGCGCCCGGCGCCGGCTCCGGCGCGGTGTCCGGCGGCGCGCCCACCTCGACGTTGCCCAGGAAGCGGACGCCGGGCTGCTCCAGGACGGTGCGGAGGCTGTTCTGCAGGGACTTGATCTTCTCATGGTCCGGTGCCACGCCGTACCGCACCAGCCCGTACGGGCACGGCAGCCGGTCCAGCACGTCGACCGCCACCTGCGGACCGCCGCCCGCCGCAGGCGCGGTCAGCCCCTGAGCGGCGTACACGCCGCTGGGTCCGGAACCGACGACCGCGACGCGGAGCAGCGCTGGCACAGCAGGGTCCTTCCCGCCGGGGATTCCCAGGATGGCACCGGAGCGCGGCGCTGGGGAGGGTCTGCGGCTCCCGGGTCGCCCGGTTGCCGTAGCGGAGGCCCGTCCCGGCTGTCGCCGGGGTCCCGGCGACAGCAGCATGGAGCCGTGGGAACAGACGACGGGCCGGGACGCGCGCCGCTCGCGGCGCGGACCGGGCATGCGGCCGCGCGGGGGGCCGTCGCCGCCATGAGCATGACGGGCATGCGGGCGCTGACCACCCGGCTCGGGCTGCTCGGCGCGACGCCCCCCGAGGTGCTCGTGGACCGGGCTCCGGCGGCGGTGCGGCGGCTGCAGGGCGACCGGCTGGACGCGTTGCTGGTGCTGCTGCACTGGGGGTACGGCTCCGCGGGCGGCGCGGTCTTCGGCGCCCTGCCGGCCCGGGTGCGGATGACCCCTTGGGCCGGTCCCGCCTTCGGCGCGCTGCTCTGGCTCGGCTTCGAGGCCGCGATCGTGCCGCTGCTCGGGTTCCGGATGGCGCACCGCTCGCGCACGGACCAGCTGGCGCTCGCGGCCGACCACCTGCTCTACGGACTCGTCCTCTCCGAACTGCGCCGCAGGCCCAGCAGCTAGGTGTGCTGCCCGGCGGCGGCGCGTCGCAGCGCTGCGTCCCTCAGCCCTGCACGGGCAGCCGGGGGAGCGCCTGCGAAGCGGTGGCCTCCGTCTCCGGGGCCGCTCCCGGCGGCGTTCCGAGCTCCCAGTCCAGCCCGTAGCGGCCGAAGAGCTCGGCGCGCAGCCGGGCGATCGGCATGGGGGCGCCGGGCAGCAGCACCGCCACCACGGCGCCCATCAGCAGGGCTCGCAGCAGCGGGTAGTCGGTGTCCGGGTCGGCAGAGCCGTACCGGGCGACCGTGGAGTGCAGCAGGCGGGCGAGGCGTTGCTGCTCGTCGCACTGGACGAAGCCCTCCTGCTGGAGGATGCCCGCCATGTGGGCCCGCATCAGCACCGGGCGGTCGCGGGCCAGCCCCAGGACGGCGTCGATCGCGCGGGCCAGCAGCTCCCGCCCGGCGTCCGGGCCCTCCGGCCTCGGCGGCCGGTCCAGCGCCTCGGCCAGCGTCAGGTGCATCAGCCGGTGCACGGCGGACTGGAAGAGCTGACGCTTGCCCGGGAAGTAGTACGAGATCAGGCCGCGGGCGGAGCCCGCCCGGTCGGCGATGTCCCCCAGGGTGGTCGCCTCGTAGCCGCGCTCGCCCACGAGCTCGACCGTCGCCTGCAGCAATCGCTCACGCGAGCGGCGTCGCAACTCTTCATTGACTGACGCGCTCCGAGGGGACATCCTGTAACTCCTGCGTTGACTGGCTGAGAGCCAATATACTCAGCCGGACCACGGGTTCCGCCCCCACCCACCCCGGGGCGGAACCCGTCTCCAGGGCCGGTATCGGGGCGACGCGGGGGATCGTCCCGGTACCGGCGCACCTACCCCGCCGGGCGGGTTCGGACGGTCAGACGGATCTCCCGACCAGCTCCAGCAGTGGCTCCAGCCCGTCCGGGCGGCGGTCGGCCGGCAGGTGGTCCACCAGGTGCACCCGGCAGCCCACGGCCGCGGCGCCGCCGTCCGCCCGCGGATCGTCCCCCACCATCAGCACCTCGTGCGGCTCCCGGCCCAGCTCGGCACAGGCCGCACGGAACAGCCGCGGGTCCGGCTTCTGCACCCCGTGTTCGTAGGAGAGCACCGCCGGACCCAGATAGCCGTCCAGCCCGTGGGCGCGCAGCACCGGGCGCAGGTCCCAGCCGATGTTGCTCACCACGGTCGTCGGCACGCCCCGCTCGTGCAGGCCGCGGAGCACCCGCAGCGTGTCCGGGTAGGGCTGCCACGCCTCCGGGGTCATGTGGCGCTCGTAGAGCGCGTCGTACAGTTCCTCGGCCGGCAGCGGCACCCGGCGGGCCAGCGCCGTGTAGGCGGCCCGGTGCCGTTCCGCGCTGCGGTCCCGCCCGTCCCACAGCTCCCGCAGCTCCGGCGGCACCGTGCGCGGTGCCGCGCCGCCGGGCAGCGCGCCCGCTTCCTCCAGCAGTGCCGCGGTCCGCGCGAGCTCCGCCTCGGGCAGCGTCCGGCCGGTCCGGGCGAGCGCACCCGCCAGCCAGCGGACCGCCGGCTCGACACGGAGCAGCGTCCCGGAGAAGTCGAAGAGCACTCCTGTGATCGTCATGCCGCGATCCTCCCGGACGGAGCACGGGGACTCCAGGCCGCCGCCGTGAGCGTGGCCAGCGCCAGGCCCAGCAGCGCGCCGGTGACGACGTCGCTCGGCCAGTGCACGCCCAGCCACACCCGGGTCAGCGAGACGCCCACGACCGACACCCCGGCCGCCGCCGCGGCAGCCCAGCACACCGCGGCCCGCCGGGTCCGCGTCCAGGCCAGCCAGGTCAGCAGGCCGCAGACCAGGGCCGCGGTCATCGCGTGTCCGGAGGGCATGGCAGCGTAATGGGCCGCGTCCAGCGGCTGTTGCCACTCCGGCCGGGCCCGGTCCAGCAGCGCCTTGAGACCCTGCTGGACCAGGGCGCCGAGGCCCACGGCGGCGGCCACCAGCAGTGCCAGGGCCCGTTCGGCCCGCCACCAGAGCGCCAGCGCGGCCGCGGCGGCCAGCACCCGCATCGTCACCGGGTCCCAGACCCAGTCCGTGAGCACGCGTGCCGCGTCGGTCCAGGCCGGGTGGGCGAGGGCCAGGCTGTGCAGCTCCCGGGCGATCCGGGCGTCCAGGTCCAGCAGCGGCCGCCAGCCGCTCGCCACGGCCGTCATCAGCAGCACCGCCGGGACGGCGAGGAGCCCGGTGCTGCGCAGCGCGCGACGCCGGGACGGGGTTCCGGACGGCGTGCGGGGCGGGGGACCGGGCGGGGGACCGGGAGCCGGGGGGATGGGCATGTCCCCGATCCTCACCCATACGCCCCCGGTCACACCCCGGAGTCCGCACCGGGCCGCTACGCCGTCCCCCTGCGGTCCGTGGGGGGCGTAGGGGCCGGAACGGCCGTCCGGCGTACGGGTGTCGCGCGCGGGCCGCGGAACCCCGGGTTCCGCGTCAGCGGAGCGTGCTCAGGCCGGGTACGAAGGCCACCAGCAGCGGCACCAGCGGCACCAGCGAGGCCACTGCGACAGTGCGCATCCGCCGGGCCACCGGAAGCCGGGGGGCCGGGGACAGCAGCCGGTGCACGCGCTGCGGCACCAGGCCACGCGGCCGGGCGCAGGGACCGAAGACCCCGCGCTCCTCATTGAGTTCGACCAGCGCGAGGGCGATCGTCAGGCGGCCGTAGCGGCGCGAGGCGGCGTCGTCGGCGGCCAGCTCCACCAGCCGGTGCACCTGGTCCCGGAAGGCGGCGAAGACGGGGACCCGGGAGAACCCGCCGGCCAGCGCGGCGGAGCAGTGCAGCAGCCAGTCGTGGCGCGCCCGTGCGTGGCCCTGCTCGTGCTCCAGCACGGCGTCGAGCTGACGCCCGTTGAGCCGGCGCAGTGCGGCGGTGGTGATCACCAGCCGGGGAGCGGTGCCGGGCAGCCACCAGGCGTCGGGCCGCTCGCCCTCCAGGACGACCAGCCGGTCGCCCTCCGTCCGCTCCTCGCCGGGCAGCTGTGGCGCCCGGGTCCGCAGCTCCGCACGCCGGTGCCGGCGGCGCAGCCGTGCGTCCCGGATCTCGCGGAGCAGCATGGCGCCCGTCCAGGCGCCGCCGCAGGCCAGCAGCACGGCCACCACGCCTGCCCCGCTCTCGTACGAGCCCAGGGCGTACGCCTCCTGCACCCCCCGCGGTGCCGGGGCGAAAACGTGGTCGCGCACCGCCTGCCAGGCCGTGGCGGCGGAGAGCGCCATGGCCAGGACGCAGCACAGCAGCACGGCGACCACCACGCACTGCCACACCCACAGCCCCAGCACCGGCTCCCGGTCCGGCCAGGACGACCTGGTCAGCACGCGGGGGGCGACGGCCGCGGCCAGCCCTCCCAGGACCAGCAACGCCAGCGGCACCATCATGGCCTCAGACTAGGCTCCGGGCGCTACCGAGGGGTACGGCCCCGCGCGGGAAAGTGACGCATGCCTCACCCGGACGCGTCCGGCGCACTGCCGTAGCGGGCTCAGAGCGTCAGCAGCATGGTGAACGAGCCCAGGGCGAGGGTGAGTCGGCACGCGTGCGCCAGCGGTGCACCCGCCGTGCCCCACTCGTGCGGGGCGGGGGCGGCGCGCCCCCTGCCCCTGCCGGCCGGGGCCCCGGCCAGCAGGGCGCCGGAACGCAGCACATAGGCCGCGAAGTAGAGCAGCAGCGCCCCGGTGAGCAGGGGTATGCCGCCGGGCGTGGCGGCGTGGCCAGGCCCGGCCGGGTGCCCCGCGTGGGCCGCCGGCGCCGCGGAGCCCACCGCGCCCGCCATGACCAGCGCCATGTACACCATGGCCAGCGACTCCAGGGCGTGATGCAGGCAGTGCGCACCGGACCGTGCGGCGCCGTGCAGGGCCACTGCCGTGGAGGCGCCGAAGAGCACCACGAAGCCGGCGGGCGGCACCGGGGCGACGGTGTGGGGCAGCGCCATCACGGCCATGCCGAGGCCCATCACCGCCTCCAGCCAGGCCGCCCGGCGATGCTCCGCAGAGCGGCGCCACACGCGCAGCAGGCAGTACGTCCCCGTCACCCCGCACACCGCCACCAGCAGCCAGCTCACCACGGCAGACCCGTGCATGCGCCCCTCCCCGCTCGGCACTTCCGGGAGGCTGCCCGTATGCGCGGCCCGCACGGGGGCGCATGGAGGCGTCCGGGCGCGCAACGGGGGCGGGCGCGGCGCCTCACGCGGCAGGGGCGGGCCTCTCGTGCGGGCCGGGCCTTGCGGCTGCCTCCGTACGGGCCTCGCGCGCCGCGGTTCCGGCGGGCGCGTACCCTGCGCGGCGCTGCTGGGCTTCCCGCGGCCGATCCGTCCCGGCGCGGGGGCGTGCCGGCCGACCGTACGCCGGGACGGGCGGCCGCGGCTCGTCCCTGAGCTCCGGGCCCAGGAACCCCGGGGCCCGGAGCCGCGGCTCACGCGACGTGCGGTGTGTCCCGTGCGGGTGGCGGCGTCAGATCCCGGGGCGGTGCCGCATCGGGTGGTCCGCGGGGACCTCCACGACGCAGATCCTGACCCCGTCCGGGTCCTGGATCCACATCTCCACCAGCCCCCACGGCTCGCGGACCGGCGGGCGGAGCACCTCCACCCCGTGCTCCGCCAGCTCCTCGTGCGCCGCCGTCACGTCCGGGACCTGGAGCCAGAGCCGCAGCTCCGGCGCGACGGGCTCGGCGGCGCGCCCGGCGACCTCCAGGAAGCCGCCGCCGAGGAAGTAGACCGTGCCGCGCTCCGGGCCCGTGCCGAACTCCCGGTAGACCGCGAGGCCCAGCTTCCCGCCGTAGAACTCCCGGGACCGCTCCGGGTCCGCCGGCCGCAGCAGCACGCGGCTGCTCAGTACCTGCACCATGGCCCGGACCCTAGTGCCGCCGCACCCGCCCGGCAGGACGCCACGGCGGCCGCGGTGGCCTCGGGCACGGCAGCGCCCGTCTCCCGGCCGACCTGCAGCCCGGCCGGCTGCGGGCCGGTGCGGGGTGCCGCGCGCCGGGAGCATACGCTCGCGTGTCATGGACGACGCCATCACCGCCCGGGAGCCCGGCCGCACCGCGGACGCCGCCGGACTTGCCTTCCGTACCGCCGCCGAGGCCGACGTCCCGGCCCTCGTCGCGCTGATCGAGTCCGCGTACCGGGGCGACGCCAGCCGTGCCGGCTGGACGACCGAGGCGGATCTGCTGGAGGGGCAGCGTACCGACCCGGAAGGCGTGGCGTCCGTGGTGCGGGACCCGGCGAGCCGGATGGTCGTGGCGGAGCGCGCGGGGGAACTGGTGGCCTGCTGCCAGCTGGAGAACCGCGCGGGCCACGCCTACTTCGGCATGTTCGCCGTCCGGCCGGCCCTCCAGGGCGCGGGCGTCGGCAAGCACGTGCTGACCGAGGCCGAGCGGATCGCCCGGGAGAGCTGGGGCGCGGAGGCGATGCACATGACCGTGATCACGCAGCGCGCCGACCTGATCGCCTGGTACGAGCGGCGCGGCTACACCCGCACCGGTGAGCTCAGCGCCTTCCCGTACGGCGACGAGCGCTTCGGCATCCCGCAGCGGCCGGACCTCGCCTTCGAGCTGCTGGTCAAGCCCCTCGGCTGACCTCGTGCGGACCGCCGGCACGCCGGTCGCGCGAGGTGCGTACGCCGCGCTCCCCGGCGGGAGCGGTCCCTCGTCCACGGGGCGGCCCCTCCGTGCCCGGGCTGCTTCTCCGTGCCGGGACCGGTCCCTCCCCCGGTCGGTTCGTCCGCGCCGGGCCGCCGGTCAGCCCGCCCGGCCCGCCGACCGCCGGATCTCCGGGTGGTCCGTGACCACGCCGTCCAGCCCGAGCTCCCGGACGCGGGCCAGCTCCTCCGGAGTGTTCACCGTCCAGGTGATGACCTCCAGGTCCGCCGCGTGGCAGCGTGCCACGGTGTCCGCGTCCAGCCACTGGAGTTCCAGCGACACCAGCCGGGCCCCGAGCTCCCGGGCCCGCTCCGGCGCGGTGGGGGAGGAGCGCCCGGCCACCAGGCCGATCGGCTGTTCCGGGAGCTGTTCCCGGGTCTCCCGCAACGCCTCGTCGTGGAAGGAGATCACGGTCACCCGGTCGTGCAGGCCCTGCTCCCGGATGACCTCGGCCAGCAGCCGGGCGGCCGCCCGGTCCTTGATCTCCGCCTGCAGTGGCGCGCGGACGGCCGTCAGCACATCCTCGAAGACGGGGATGCGTTCGCCCAGCCCGGCGTCCAGTCGGCGCAGTTCCGCCAGCGTGAGGTCCCCGACCGCGCCGGTGCCGTCGGTGGTGCGGTCCACCTCGGCGTCGTGCATGACCACCAGAGCGCCGTCCTTGCTCACATGGAGATCGAGCTCGATGACGTCGACGCCTTCACCCTCCGCGCGGCGGAAGGAGCGGAGGGTGTTCTCGGGCTCCACGCCCATCAGCCCGCGGTGTCCGACGGTCAGCAGTGGCACGGCGGGCTCTCGCTTTCGTCTCGGGGCGGCGGGCGCGGGTGCACCGTCCGGCCGGTCAGCCTAGCGGCCGGGCCGGGGAGGCCCCGGACCGCGCCGCCGCGGCCGTACGCACGGTGGCGTGACCGGCCGTCCGCACGGCGGCAGGCAGCGGGCCGCAGGAAGAACAGCGGTCGAGGGCGGGGTGGACAGGAGGATCTCCTGGGGTCACCTTGAGAAAAGGAACACCTCCAGATACCGTACTGCTACGCGATTTTCTCCCGTGGAGGGGCGGTCATGACGGAAATTCTTTCGCCCGTAGGCACCGACGCCGGTCCGGCGACCCCGGGCCGGGTGGTGGACCACGCCGCCTGGGTCGTGCTGAAGGACGCCGTGGAGGCGATCCGCCCGGCCCAGTCCAAGGACGGCTCGATCGACTTCGAGGCCGAGGGGGCACCCTCCCGCGCCGCGGTCGAGGCGGAGCTGGAGCGGGTGGCCGGTGCGGTCGAGGAGCTGACGCCGCTGCTGCCGCACGACACGGAGTACCTGCGCGCGCTCGTCACGGACCTGCGCCGCTGGGCGGAGGGCGGATTCGGGGTGCCCGACTTCCTGGACTCCCTGCTGGCCTTCCAGCCCGCGCAGCAGCGCGAGGACGGGCTGCAGCACCTGGTCGTCTTCCCGATGTACACCCAGAACGGCAACCCGGACCGCAACCTGGAGGCCGTGGTGCTCCGTATGGTGTGGCCGGACTGGCTCGCCGAGCTGGAGCGCACCCGCTACGACAACCCGCTCTTCTGCGGCATCACCTTCGAGGACTTCACCTCCGGGTACGACACCAACTCCGCGGTGCTCTTCCCGGAGACCATCGCGGTGCGCGAGGCGCCGGAGCGCTTCTCCTGGGGCGGCATCTTCTGCGACCGCGAGGCCGCACGCTTCCGCCGTGTCGTCGACGAGGCCTGCCGGGTCACCAGCCTGGAGCTCCCCGAGGACGTCCGGGGCCTGCTCACCGACCAGCAGCGCTGCCAGCAGACCTTCGTGCTGTGGGACATGATCCACGACCGCACGCACAGCCACGGCGATCTGCCCTTCGACCCCTTCATGATCAAGCAGCGCCAGCCGTTCTGGATGTACGGGCTGGAGGAGCTGCGCTGCGACCTGACCGCCTTCGGCGAGGGGGTGAAACTGGCGGCGGACGGCTTCCCGCAGGGCCGCGACGTGCAGTTCACCGTGCTCCTCGACCGGATGTTCCGCTTCCCGGTGACGGGCGAGCGCAAGCGCAACTACGACGGCCTCGGCGGTCAGCTCCTCTTCGCCTACCTGCACCAGCACGACGCGCTCCGCTGGACGGACAACAAGCTGACCATCGACTGGGACCTCGCCCGCGAGAGCACCGAGCGGCTGCGGAAGGAGATCGAGACCCTCTACCGGGAGGGCATCGACCGGCCGAAGATCGTCCACTGGTTCAAGGCGTACGAGCTGGTCTCCCGCTACCTCGCGCCGCACCCCGGCTCCACCTGGGCCAAGGGCCCGGACGCCCTGGACCTGAGCCTGCCGCCGCGCAAGCTCGTCGACGAGGTGCTGCCGGACGAGTTCCCGCTGAGCATGTTCTACGAGGCCCTTCGCAAGAAGCTGCGCGATGTGATCGCATCGACCAAGGGCATCACGGCGGAGAACGCCGACCTCGCCGCATGACGGCGGAGAACGAGCCCGGGCAGGCGCACGAGCGGGAGGCCACCACCATGACCAGCACATCTCAGAACGCGGCCGGGAACGGCGGGCCGCTGGACGGCGCCGTCGTCGCCGTCGCCGGCGCGGCCGGTCCCGCCGGCCGGGCCACCCTGCTGCGGCTCGCCGAGGCGGGAGCCACGGTGGTGGCCGCCGACGCGGACGCCGAGCGCCTCGCCTCCGCCGTCGACGCGGCCCGGTTCGCGCACGGCGGTGCCACCGTCACGGGGGACACCGTCGATCTGCTCGACGTGACCGCCACCCGGGAGTGGGCTGCGCGTACCGAGAAGGAGTTCGGCCGGGTCGACGGTCTGGTCCACCTGGTCGGCGGCTGGCGCGGCTCGTCCGGCTTCGCCGAGACCGACCTGGCGGACTGGGACGCCCTGCACGCGCTGCTGGTGCGGACCGTGCAGCACACCTCGCTGGCCTTCCAGGGGCCGCTGGAGCGCAGCGGCCACGGCCGCTTCCTGCTCGTCAGCGCCGCCGGAGCCAGCAAGCCGACGGCCGGGAACGCCGCGTACTCCGCCGCCAAGGCCGCCGCCGAGGCCTGGACGCTCGCGCTCGGTGACGCCTTCCGCAAGGCGGGGGGCGAGGCCGGACCGCCGGCGGCGGCTGCCATCCTGGTGGTCAAGGCCCTGGTGAACGACCAGATGCGTGCGGAGCGGCCCAAGGCGAAGTTCGCGGGCTTCACCGACGTCACGGACCTGGCCGACGCCATCGCGGGCACCTGGTACAAGCCCACCGAGGAAGTGAACGGACACCGCCTGTGGCTCACATCCCAGCCGTAGCGAAGCCCGCCGCACCGGTCACCCAGGCCAAGCGGCACCACGACCCGGAGGTGCGCGGCTTCGCCAGCGACAACTACGCGGGCGCGCACCCCGAGATACTCGCGGCCCTCGCCCTGGCCAACGGCGGTCACCAGACCGCCTACGGCGGGGACGAGTACACCGCGCATCTCCAGCACGTGATGCGCAGCCACTTCGGCCCGCACGCCCGGGCCTACCCGGTCTTCAACGGCACCGGCGCGAACGTGGTGGCGCTCCAGGCGCTCACCGACCGCTGGGGCGCGGTGATCTGCGCCGACTCCGCCCACATCCACGTGGACGAGTGCGGGGCGCCGGAGCGGGTCGGCGGGCTCAAGCTGCTGACCGTGCCCACCGAGCACGGCAAGCTGACCCCGGAGCTCATCGACCGCGAGGCGCACGGCTGGGACGACGAGCACCGGGCGATGCCGCAGGTGGTCTCGCTCGCGCAGAACACCGAGCTGGGCACCGTCTACACCCCGGACGAGATCCGCGCGATCTGCGAGCACGCGCACGAGCGCGGCATGCGCGTCCACCTGGACGGCGCCCGGCTCGCCAACGCGGCGGCCGCCCTGGACGTCCCGATGCGCGCCTTCACCCATGCGGCGGGCGTCGACGTGCTCTCCTTCGGGGGGACCAAGAACGGCATGCTCTTCGGCGAGGCCGTGGTCGTGCTCGACCCGGACGCCGGCCGGGCCATGAAGCACCTGCGCAAGCTGTCGATGCAGCTCGCCTCGAAGATGCGGTTCGTCTCGGTCCAGCTCGAGGCGCTGCTCGCCAAGGACCTGTGGCTGCGCAACGCCCGGCACGCCAACACCATGGCCCGGCGGCTGGAGGCCGGAGTCCGGGCGGTACCGGGCGTGGAGATCCTGCACCCCGTGGAGGCCAACGCCGTCTTCGCCCGCCTGCCGCACGAGGTGAGCGAACGGCTGCAGAAGCGCTACCGCTTCTACTTCTGGGACGAGGCCGCCGGCGACGTGCGCTGGATGTGCTCCTTCGACACCACGCCGGAGGACGTGGACGGCTTCGTCCAGGCACTGGGGGAGGAGATGGGCCGCGCGGGCTGAGCGAAGAGCCGCCGCTGCCACCCCGCCCGGCCGCCGCCCCGGTCGTCCCGCTGCCGCCCCGCCCGGCCGCCCGGCCGCCCCGCCCGGCCGCCC
>NZ_JACYHE010000082.1 GCF_021696945.1 Streptomyces sp. JJ36 | reverse complement strand
GGCGCCCGGCCCGTCGGCGCGACCCCGGCCACGCGGCTGAGTCCGCCCGACCCCGGCGACGCGAGTGCGTCCGCCCGACCCCGGCGGCGCGCCGCGGCACGGGCGCCCCGGGACCGCCGGCCCGGCAGGTCCGCGGACTCCTCAGTCGAGGACCGCGGTGGCCTCGACCTCCACCAGGTGCTCGGGGACGTCCAGGGCCGCGACGCCCAGCAGCGTGGCCGGCGGGACCGGGGTGGTCCCCAGCCACGCGGCCGCCCGGGCGATCCCGTCCAGCAGCAGCGGCATCTTGTCCGGGGTCCAGTCGACGACGTGGACGGTCAGCTTCGCCACGTCGTCGAAGGAACCGCCGACCCCGGCCAGGGCGGTCCCGACGTTGCGGTAGCACTGCTCGACCTGGGCGGCGAGGTCGCCCACGCCGACCGTGACCCCCGCCGCGTCCCAGGCGACCTGCCCGGCGATGTGCACCAGCCGCGATCCGGTCGCGACCGACACCTGCCGGTAGGCGTCCACCTCCGGCAGTCCACCGGGGTTCACCAGCGTGATGGCCATGGTGCCCGCCTCCTCGTCCCGGAGCCCGTGGGCTCTCCTCCACCGGACCGGGCCTCTCCCGGTCTCTTGCGGTTACTCGAGAACCGTAGGAGAGTCTGTGCTGACCTGGAAGAACGCACTTTTCGGTAACGGGGGCACCGCATGGTGACCACACAGCTCAGGGGCCTGCCCGACGACGCGGACCTGACGCGCGCGGACTCTCTGGCGCGGGAGATCTTCTCGGACGTCGCCAACAAGTGGGCGCTGCTGATCATCGAGTTCCTCGGCGACCGCACCCTCCGCTTCAGCGAACTGCGCAACGAGATCGGGGGCATCAGCCACAAGATGCTCACCCAGAACCTGCGCATGCTGGAGCGCAACGGCCTGGTCGAGCGGACGGTGCACCCCACCGTGCCGCCGCGGGTCGAGTACACCCTCACCGAGCCGGGCCGGGCCCTGCGGGAGACGATCGACGGCATGTGCGGCTGGACCCGCCGGTACCTCGGGCACATCGAGGCCTCCCGCCGCCGCTTCGACGCCTGACGGGGACGCCCGGCGCGGGCAGGGCGGCCCGGGCCGTCGGGCGGCGCCTTCGGTCAGGAGTGGCGGCTCTGCCCGGTGCCCTTGGCGGCGTCCAGGGCGTAGACGCAGCGGTCCTTGCTGCAGGCGTACACCACGCCGCCCGTCACCACCGGCGACCCGGTGATCTCCCCCTGGGTGGCCAGCTTCCAGCGGAGCTGCCCGCCGACCGCGTCCAGCGTGTAGATGCAGCAGTCCGCGGAGCCGAAGTGCACCCGGCCCGCCGCGGCCACCGGGGCGCCCACCACGTCGCCGCCCGCGGCGAACCGCCAGCGGGGCGTGCCGCTCACCGCGTCCAGCGTGTAGAGCGCGCCACCGCTGCCCAGATGCACCAGGCCGTCCGCGACCAGCACCGGCTCGGGGGAATGGCGGGACTCGGTGGCGATCCGCCAGCGGTCGTGCCCGTTGACCGCGTCCAGGGCGTAGACGGTGCCCAGGTAGTCCGCGAGGTAGAGGCCACCACCGGCCACCGCGGGCCCGGGCACGAAGGCGGGCGGGCAGAGGAAGGCCGCCGGGGCGTCGAAGCGCCACCGCTCGGCGCCGCTCGCCGCGTCCAGCGCGAAGACCCGGGACCCGGCGCAGACGTACACCGCGCCGTCCTCGGCGACGGTCAGCCGCACCGGGACGCCGCCGGTGGCGGACACGTCGCCGACCGGGTACGCCCAGCGCTCGGCGCCCGTACGGGCGTCCAGCGCGTGCAGCCGCCCGTCGCCCCAGGCGTACACCGTGCCGCCGTGCACGACGGGACCGGCCTCCGGGGTCTCGAAGTCGCTCTGTGCGCCGCTGAGCTCCCACAGCTTCTCACCGTTGGCGGCCTCCCACGCCTGGACGCCGCCACCGCGGGTGCCGGTGACCACGGTGCCGCGGTCGGCCCGGAGGGAGTAGACCCAGCCGTCGGTGGCCAGCCGCCACCGCTCGGAGCCGTCCGCGGCGTCGAGGGCGTAGAGGCTGGGGCCGTCGGAGGCGTGCACCCGGCCGCCGGCGACCGCCATGGACCAGGCGACCTCGCGGGTCTTGAAGCGTCGGCGCCCGGTGGCGACGTCGAGGGCGTGCACCTCGAACGAGGTGACGTAGAGCAGGTCGTTGACGACGGCCGGGGAGCCCCAGAGGTCGTTGGACATCCGGAAGCGCCAGGGACGCCAGCGCTGCGGCGCGCCGCCGTCCGGCGGGGCGACGGGCGCGGGCGGGGCCTGTGGCGGGGCGGGCGGGGCGGCGGGCTGCCCCACGGAGCCGTTCGGCGGGCGTACCCAGCCGGTGGCCGCACCCGAGTCCGGCTGCGGGAGCTCCTCGGCGCGGCGCGGACCGGGACCGATGGGCACCTGGGACCCGGGCAGGTGCACGGGTGCCGCGTCGGCCCCCGGAACCGGGGCCGCGGGGGCGTCCACCCCGGAGACCCCGGAAGCCCCCTGGGCCGCGGCCAGGTGCCCGGCGGGCGCCCCACCGGACCCCGCGGCCGCCGGCGCACCCACCGGGGCCGGGGCGTGGCCGCCGCTCGGGCCGACGGCGGGCGGGCCGCCCGGACCGGCCGGGATGCCACCCGTGTCGCCGGGCACCCCGGACGCGCCGGGTGCCACGCCGGCAGGTGCCGACGGCGCCCCGGCCGGCCCCGCGAGGTCCGGTCCGGCGGACGCCCCGCCGTCGCTCCCGGCGGGCCCGTGCGCGGGCTGGGCAGGTGGGCGGGGGCGTACGCGGGCCCGGGCGCCGCGCTTGCGCTCGATCAGCCCGACCGCGCCGGCCGGCAGCCAGGCGGAGGCGGTGCCGCTGTCGTCGCCGCCCGCCGAGAAGAGGTGCGGGGCGAGCTGTGCCTGCAGGTCGGCGGGCGTGGGCCGCTCCTCGGCGGCCATGCGCATGCAGGACTCGATGAGCGGCCGCAGCTCCTCGGGCAGCCCCTCCAGGTCCGGTCCCTCCCGGAGCAGCATGAAGACGGTCTCCACCGGGTTGGCGCCGTGGAAGGGCGCGTGCCCGGTGGCGGCGAAGACGAGGGTGGAGGCGAGCGAGAAGATGTCGCTGGCCCCGGTGACGCTGCGGGAGTCCCGGGCCTGCTCGGGCGACATGTAGGCCGGGGTGCCCACGGCGACGTTGGTCATGGTCAGCCGGGTGTTGGAGACCCCGGAGGCGATACCGAAGTCGATCACGCGCGGGCCGTCCTCGACGACCAGCACGTTCGACGGCTTGAGGTCGCGGTGCACCAGCCCGGCGCCGTGGATGGACTGCAGCGCCTCGGCGATCCCGGCGGCCAGCCACCGGACGGCCTGTACGGGCAGCGGCCCGCACTCGTTGACGATCTCCTCCAGGGAGGGTGCGGGGACGTACGCGGTGGCCAGCCACGGAACGGCCGCCCGCGGGTCGGCGTCCACCACGGCGGCCGTGTAGAAGCCGCTGACGGCCCGCGCCGCCTCCACCTCACGCGTGAAACGCACGCGGAAGAGCTGGTCCTCGGCGAGCTCCGTACGGACCGTCTTGATCGCCACCCGGCGTCCGGACGCCGAACGCGCGAGATAGACCAGCCCCATGCCGCCGGCACCGAGACGGCCGAGCACCTCGAACGGCCCGATCCGTCGCGGATCGTGCTGCGTCAGCTGCTCCACCACTTGCCTGCCACCTCCCCGTGGGGGCGTTCGCCTTCTCTGCCCGCCCCGTGCAGCCTCTCACCGCCCAGCCGGCCGCGGGGACCGGAGGACGATTCTTCCTGGCGGAGCCGACGGTTGCGAACCCGGGGGCGTACCGGTCGTGTCCCGGCACGGCGGAGGCCCACGTCGGCGCGCCCCCGGAACGCCTCCGGGCGCCCCCGGAAAGCCCCGGTGGAACCGCCGTGAACTGCGCCTTCCCCCGCCGTGCACGCCCCCGTGCGCTCACTCCCCCTCGTCCGGCTCCCCCTCGTCCGGCTCCGCGATCACCGCGAAGTACGCCCCCTGATTGTCCACCAGGCTCGCAACCCGGCCGTAGGGGGTGTCCTGCGGGCCGATCAGCGTACGTCCGCCGAGCCGGGCCGTCACCTGCACCGCCTCGTCGCAGTTCCGCACGGCGAAGTAGGTCAGGAAGTGCGCGGGCAGCTCCTCGGGAGCGCTCTCCTCCAGCACCGCGCGCCCCCCGATGGCGTGCGCGTCGTCGACCGGCTCCCCCGCCGGCGCCCACACCAGGAAGTCCTGACCGAGGGTGCCGGAGAGGTCCTCGGTGCCAAAGCCGAAGACCTCGCGGTAGAAGGCGTCGACGGCCTCCTTGTCCCGGGTGTGGACCTCCGCCCAGGCGTATGCGCCGGGCCGGCCGGTGATCTCGAAACCGGGCATGGACGTGGACTCCCAGAGCTGGAAGACCGCGCCGCCCGGGTCGGCCGCCACGGCCGTCCGGCCCACGTCCCCCACCGGGAACGGGTCCATGATCACTTGGCCGCCCGCCTCCCGGATGCGGCGGGCGCAGGCCTGCGCGTCCTCCGTCGCCAGGTGCAGCGCCCAGTCGGTGGGCATCCGCCCGTCCGGCTTGGCGAGGAGGCCGGCGACGACGCGGCCGCCGAGAGTGGCCGTGGTGTAGCCGTGCCGCTCCTCCCCGGAGCCTCCGTACGACCAGCCGAGCAGCTCGCCGTAGAACCGCTTGCCCGCCTCCAGGTCGGGCAGCATGGCCACCGCCCAGCAGGGCGCTCCCTCGGGGAACCGGGCCACGCTCCTCACCTCCCGTACCGTCCGTACCGCCGGTCGCACGGCAGGTCACCGTGCGTGTACGGGCACGCTAACCGCACCCGCCGACAACGCCCGGGACGGCACGGAGCGGCCCGCGGGAGAACGAACCCATTTGCATGCGGCCAGATCGCGCGCCGATCACCCGTCGGTAAGCTGACGGCATGACAGGACAGGTTCGAACAGTCGACGGCAGGGTGGCCGGACGCCGTGGTCAGGCGACCCGGCAGAAGCTGCTCGAGTGCCTCGGGGAGATGCTCGACACCTCGCCGTACCGCGATGTCAAGGTGATCGACGTGGCCCGCCGGGCCGGCACCTCTCCCGCGACCTTCTACCAGTACTTCCCGGACGTCGAGGGCGCGGTCCTGGAGCTCGCCGACTCCATGGCCAAGGAAGGCACGGGCCTCACCGAGCTGGTCGCGGGCCGTTCCTGGACCGGCAAGGCGGGCCGGCAGACGGCGGAGGACCTGGTGGAGGGCTTCCTCTCGTTCTGGCGCCGGAACGACGCCATCCTGCGCGTCGTCGATCTGGGCGCCGCGGAGGGCGACAAGCGCTTCACCCGGCTCCGGACGAAGATCCTCAACTCCGTGACCGGCTCGCTCACCGAGTCGATCAAGGAGTTGCAGAGCAAGGGCCGGGTCGACAAGGACGTCTCCCCCGCCGCGATGGCCGGTGCGCTGGTCACCATGCTGGCCGGGGTGGCGAGCCATCAGAAGGCCTTCCAGAGCTGGGGCGTCCGGCAGAGCGAGCTGCGCCCGAACCTGGCACTGCTGGTGCACCTGGGCGTGACCGGGCGGAAGCCCCCGCGCTGAGCGGGGCGCGCTCCGCGGAGCCGGAGCGGCCGTGCGCCGGGCACGCAGCGCCCGGCGCGGAGCGCGACGCGCGACGGTGCACGCGGGCACACCGCGGGAGCGCCTCGGGGACGCCTCGGGGACACCGTCGGCCGGGCCCCGCCCCGGACCGATGCCACGGCCCCGCACCCGCACCCGCACGCCCACCGCACTCTCCCCCGGCACCGGCCGGGAGAGGCCCGCCGGATGAAACGTCCCACACCCGTCGCCCGGCGGGCCGGGGACCGGGCGGCGGCCCCTGTCACCGCCGCCCGGGCCCGGTCTCCCGCGTCCCGTCCTGTCCCGGGCCGCCCCGCGGTACGGCGGCCCGTCCCCGGCGGCGGCCGGTGCGGTGCGGCCGCCGCCGGGAGCTCACATCCGGCGCCAGAGCGCCGGGACGTTCGGCGGCTCCCAGCCGGGTGCGGCCCGGTGCGCCTGGAGGCACGCGTACGTGGCGCCGCCGTAGGTGACGCGGTCGCCGGCCTGGTAGAGCGTGCCGGCCGACCAGGTGCCGCCCGGGTCCCCGGGGTCGCCCGGGTCCTGCGGCAGGTCGAGGACGACGTCGAAGGTGCCCTCGCGCCCGTCGGTGCCGTCCCGCATCGTCATCAGCAGCGCGGGGTCGAAAAGGGCGTCGGTGTGGTTGCGGGGCTCGCCCGGGAAGTAGAGCTGGGTGGTGAGGACCGGGCGGTGCGGGGCCTGCACCTTCACGTGCAGGTGGCGGGTGCGGCCGGGGTAGAGCCCGGGCACGTTGGTGACCAGCCGGAAGGCCCCGGAGGCGTCGGTGTACTGGTGGCCGCGGAAGCGGTAGCCCATGTTGTCGTACGCGCCGCTGCCGTCCGCCTGCCAGAAGTCCAGCAGCACGTCCGGCACCGGCCGGCAGGCCGGCCCGAAGACGTAGCCGCTGACCGTCAGCCGGGTGCCCTGGCCGGGCTCGTGGAGCGAGCGGCGCTCCGGCGAGCCGGGGGTGAAGTAGGGGCCCTCGGTCTGCGGGGGCGTGGGGTCGTCGCCGTCGTCGCAGGAGGGCGTGGGGGTCAGCGGCCGGCCGGTGACCGCGCGGTCCCGGGCCGGCGCGGGTGCGGCGCCCAGCAGGGCGGCCGCCGGGGCCGCGGCCACCGCGGCCCTGAGCACGGTCTTGCGGCTGACGCCGCCTGCGGCGGGTCGTTCCGGGGACAGGTCGCCTTGCACGGTGCTCTCCTCGGCGTCGGGGGGGGGCCGGACGCGGCCGGCCTGGCGTGCCCATGACGCTACGGAGCCCCCTCGCCCGGGTCGATGGACGGAGTGCGGCCGGTGTGGTGCTTCCGTACGGGAGCCGCCGCGGTACCGTGCGCGGCCCGGCGGAACTCCCCCGGGCTGAGGCCCGTCTCGCGCCGGAAGAACCGGCAGAAGTAGGCGGGATCGGAGAAGCCGGCCGCCCGGGCCACCCGTCCCACGGTGAGCCCGGTCCCGGCCAGCAGCCGCTTGGCCTCCAGCACCTGGGCGTGGCGGATCAGGCTGCCCGGGGTGCGGCCGGTGGCGGCCTTGACCGCCTCGGTGAGATAGCCGGCGGAGACGCCCAGCTCGGCCGCGCAGCCGCGGACCGTCACGGCGAGCTGCCCGTCCGCTCCCCGGCGGGCGAGGAGGCGGGTGAAGCGCCGGGCGAGCGCGGCGGCGGACGCGGGCGGGCCCGGGAGGCCGGACGGCTCGGGGGTGCCGTACGGCTCGGGGGTGCCCGCCGGCCCGTCCGGTCGCTGCCGCAGTTCCCCGGGCCGCTCCAGCCCCTCCAGACCCTGCGGCCCGTGCGACTCGTGCGGCCCGTGCGGGGGCGACGGGGCGGGCACGACGTGCGGCTCGCGCGCGTACCGGGCCGCTCCCAGCGCGCGGACGGCCCGTACGACCAGGATGTGGAGCAGGGCCTGGAGCACCGAGACCATGCCGGGACCGCGCTCCCGGTACTCGGCGAGCAGGCCGGTGACGAGCGGGCGGAGCCGGGCGACGGCGGCCCGGTCGAGACGGGGCCGCGGGTGCTCGGCGAGGTGGTGCAGCAGGTCCCGGTCGCCGGGGTGGGCGAGGAGGAAGGCGTCGTCGAAGAGCAGCACCCAGCCGTGCAGCTCCCTGGCGTCCCAGTGGTGCACCTGGCCCGGGGCGATGACGCACAGTTCGGGCGGCCGGAGCGGGTGCCGGCGCAGGTCCACCACGTGACTCCCGCTGCCGTGGGTCACGTAGACGATCTCGTGGAAGGTGTGCCGGTGCGGGAAGGCGGCGCGGGAGAGCGGGCCGATGGTGTCGAAGGTACCGATGGCGAAGGGCAGCAGGTGCGGCTCGGGAACCTCGAGTTCGTGCAGCGGGAAGGCCCGGGGCGGATCCGCCCGGTCCGGGCGGGCGGTGCCCGGGTCCGTCCCGGAACAGGGGGCGGCCCGCGCAGCCCGCGGGGGCCGGGCGCCGGACGGGCGGGAGGTGTCGTACGGAGTGCGGGGGGTGCGAGACAAGGCCGCTCCCGACGGGTCGTGTCGGCCGCGCACGGCGCGGCTCGGCGCGTGCGCGGTGGCGGCTCCTGACGGGCCGTCCCTACCCCGCGGCTCCCCGGCTCATGCGCCCCGCGCCGCGCCCGGCCCGCAGGGGCCCGGCGCGGCGCGGGGTCCCGGGCGCCGGTGAGGCGGTCGTACGCCGGCCCGGCAGGCCGCGCCCGCCGGGAGCGTCACCCGGGCCGGGCGCGTCACCCGACGGGCCCGGCCCCGGACGGGCGGCGGGCTCAGAACCGGCTGTAGAGCAGCCGGTTGGGCGAGCCGGTGCCGATGCCGCTCAGCTCGCTCCGGGTGGTGGCGCCCAGCAGCGCCTCGGTGACCTGCGCCGGGGTGGCGGACGGGTGATCGGCCAGGTAGAGGGCGGCGGCACCGGCGACGTGCGGCGCGGCCATGGAGGTGCCGCTCCAGATGGAGGTGTCGGTGTCGGAGTCGATGCCGAGCGAGACGATCCGGTAGCCGGGGGCGAAGAGGTCCACGCAGTCGCCGTAGTTGGAGGAGCTCCAGCGGGCGTCCTCACCCGTCGAGGCGGCGACCGTCAGCACGGACGGCTCCCGGGCCGGGGACTGGAGGCAGGCGCTGCGGTCGGAGTTGCCGGCGGAGACCGTCACCGTCACCCCGGCGTCGACCATGCCCTTGACCGCCGCGTCCTTGGCGTCGCTGGCGCTGCCGCCGATGCTGACGTTGGCCACCGCGGGCAGCACCGCGTTCTGCGCGACCCAGTCGTAGCCGGCCAGGACGTCGGCGGTGGTGCCGCGGTTCTCGCAGTTGAGCACGCGCACGGCGACCAGCGAGACGTCCTTGGCGACGCCGTACCGCTCGCTGCCGAGGGTGCCGGCGACATGGGTGCCGTGGCCGTGGCAGTCGTTCGCCGTCCCGTCGTCGTCGACGAAGTCGTGGCCGTACTCCGCGCGGCCCTCGAACTCGTCGTGGCCGATCCGGATGCCGGAGTCCACTATGTAGGCGGTGACGCCGGAGGCGGCGGAGTCGTAGGTGTAGCTGTCGCTCAGCGGCAGCGTGCGCTCGTCGATCCGGTCCAGACCCCAGGTGGGCCCGCTCTGCGTGCCGTCGCCGTACTCCACGCGGTTCTGCTCGACGAAGGCCACGTCCGGGTCCGCGGCGAGCCGCCGCGCCTCGCGCTCGCCGGCCCGTACCGCGAAGCCGTGGAGCGCGGTGCCGAACGTCCGCTCCACGGCGGCTCCGGAGGCGCCGGCCTCCTCCAGCAGCCCGCCGGCCAGCTTCCGTACGGCGGAGGCGTGTCCGGCGGCGCCACGCTCCCGCCCTGCGCCGTCCTGCGCGCCCCCGTCCCCCGGGGCGCCGTCCGGCCCGGCCTGGTCCCGCCCTGCGCCGTCCTGCACGGCGCCGTCCTGCACGGCGCCGTCCTTCAGGACGACGATGTACTCGCCGTCTATCGCGCCGGGTGCCCCGGCCCCGCGTACCTCTCCGAGCTCCGGGCCGGACCCGGCCTGCTCGATCGCCCCGGCTCCGACGGCGGTACCGCCGAACACGACGAGCGCGGCGGCACCGGCGAGGACGATTCTGGACGTCTTGCTTCTTCTCTTCGCGTGCTGCAACGGAGCGTGCCCCTTCGGTCGGGCGTGCGATGGCGGCTCCGTTCTAGCCGTACACATGTGGCACTAACGGCACATGTCCACCAAAGTGCCCGGCAGCCCGGAGGTCTTTGCCGGATTGTTACCAGACGAGCGACGCCTGACGAAGCGTCAAGTCACCTGGTCCGCCCGGGCCTGCCAAGGCACCCGGCCGGACCGCCCCCCGCGGAGGCGGACGGGCGCACCCGAGTGCCACCCCCTAAGCTCATGGGCATGCACATGTCCGGAAAAGGGACCCCCGTCCACGTGATCGGTGCCGGGCCGGGCGGCCTGGCCACCGCCGCGGCCCTGCGGGCCCGGGGCGTCCACGCCGTCGTCCTGGAGAAGTCACCGGACGTCGCCGCGTCCTGGCGCGCCCACTACGACCGGCTGCGGCTGCACACCACCCGGCGCCGGTCCGCGCTGCCCGGACTGCCGATCCCCCGGCGGTACGGCCGCTGGGTCGCCCGGGACGACCTGGTGCGCTACCTGGAGGCGTACGCCGAGCACCACCGGATCGAACTGGCCACCGGCGTCGAGGTGGACCGCGTCGAACGCGACCCCGAGCGCGCCTGCTGGACCCTGCACGCGAACGGGGGCCGCCGGCTGTCCGCACCCGCCGTGGTCGTCGCCACCGGGTACAACCACACCCCGTACACCCCCGACTGGCCCGGCGCCGACACCTTCACCGGCGACCTGGTGCACGCCTCCGCGTACCGGAACCCGGGACCGTACGCCGGACGCGACGTCCTGGTGGCCGGCGTCGGCAACACCGGCGCCGAGATCGCCGTCGACCTCGCCGAGGGCGGCGCGGACCGCGTCCGGGTGGCCGTCCGCACCCCACCGCACATCGTGCGCCGCAGCACCCTCGGCTGGCCCGCGCAGGCGAACGGCGTCCTCTCCCGCCGGCTGCCCACCCGGCTGGTGGACGGCCTCGCCACGCCCCTCACCCGGCTGAGCGTGCCGGACCTCGCGCCGTACGGGCTGCCGCGCCCGGAACGCGGCCTCGCCACCCGGGCCCGGGAGGGTGCGATCCCCGTGCAGGACCACGGCTTCGTGCGGGCGGTACGCAAGCGCCGGGTGGAACCGGTGGCCGCGGTGGCCGGCATCACCGGCGACAAGGTGGAACTGACGGACGGCACCGTGCTCACCCCCGACGCGGTGATCGCCGCGACCGGCTACCGCCACGCTCTCGAACCGCTCGTCGGACACCTCGGTGTACTCGGCCCCGACGGCCGCCCCCTGGTGCACGGCGCCCGCACCCACCGCTCGGCCCCGGGCCTGCACTTCACCGGCTTCACCAACCCGCTCAGCGGCATGCTCCGCGAACTCGCCCGCGACGCGGAGCGCATCGCCCGCGCGATATCCCGCAACGCGGACTGAACCGGCCGGCCGCGCCGTACGGCACGGCCCCGGGTCCGTGAGGAACAGGGCCCCAGGCCCGGACCCGCACGAGGGGCCGGGCCCCAGGCCCGGACCCGGAGGACGGAACGGGCCCCCGGACCCGGCCCCTCAGGGGCGGGACGGGCCCCGCGACACGCCCCGGCCACGGCCCGGTCCGGGCACCCGGGCGTCGCCCGGGCACGGCCGCCTGCCGGCGCCTGCGGCGCACCGGCCGGGCCACCGCACCCGACGGGCCCAGCACCGCGCTGGGACAATGATCGACATGGTGATATCGCGTACGCCCGTGGCGGCACCACCGGGCGACACCCCCCTCGTCGGCCGGATCCTGGCCGCCGCCTTCACCGACGACCCGGTCACCCGCTGGCTCTTCCCGGACGGGACGGCGGACCGGGAGGAGCGGCTGGCCCGCTACTACGCCTTACTCCACCGCCACCAGTACGCCCCGCACGCGCTCTGCGAACGGACCGACGCGGCCGCGGCGTTCTGGGTGCCCCCGGAGGCGCAGGAGCAGGCCGTCCCGGACGCCGCCGCCCTCCGCGAACTGCCGGAACTGCTGGGAGAACGCGGCACCACCCGGCTGCACGCCACCTTCGCGCTCGTCGCCCGGCACACCCCCCACACCCCGCACTGGTACCTCGCCGTCCTCGGCACCGAGCCCGCCGCCCGCGGCCGGGGCCACGGCGGCGCGCTGCTCCGCTCCGGGCTCGCCCGCGCGGACGCCGCCGGGCTCCCCGCCTGCCTCGAGTCCTCCCAGCGCGCCAACCTCCCCCTCTACGAGCACTTCGGCTTCACCGTCCGCGCCGAACTCCCCCTCCCCCACGGCGGCCCCCCGGTCTGGCAGATGTGGCGCGAGCCCGCCGGCTGAGGGGGCGGACCGCATGGTCCGGCCTGCCGACGTCCTGCGCCCCGGAAGCCGTGTCCCGGCCGGCAGCGGCCGGTGCCCCGGCCGCTGCCGCCGGTCAGCCCCGCCGGCGGACGTGGGCGCCGACGCCGGTGCGGCCGGGGGCTGCGTCCGGGCGGAGCACCAGGTCCGCGTCGTAGTCGCCCCCCGCCTCGTGCCGGTAGGGCAGCGGCTCGGTCTCCGGCAGCGTGAGCAGCCGCTCCCGCAGTTCCGCGGCGCGGGCCGCCACCTCGCTCTCGGTCGCCCGGTCGGCGCCGTAGACGACGTACGGCGGCAGTGCGGCCATCCCGGTGTACCAGAGCGTGCCGTGCAGGAGCGGGAAGAGCACCTCGTCGATGTGCCCGTGGACGCCGCGCGGCCCGAACGAGGACGGGCGGGCCCCGACCGTGGTGACCACCAGCGCGCGCTTGCCGGCCAGCCGGCCGTCGCCGTAGCGGCGCGCGCGGCCGTCCTCGTCCCGGACGCCGAACCCGTAGCCCTGCACCAGGACCCGGTCGAACCACCCCTTGAGGATGGCCGGCGGCCCGAGCCACCACAGCGGGAAGTGCAGCACCACCGTGTCCGCCCAGTCCAGCTTCTCGTGCTCGGCCCGGATGTCGTCAGCCAGCTTGCCCTCCCGGTACGCGCGCTCCTGCTCGGCACCGACGAACAGCCGTTCGCAGGACTCCCGGCGGAAGTCCGCGGCGTCCACCACGGGCCGGAACTCCATGCCGTAGAGATCGGAGAGCCGCACCTCGTGCCCGGCCCCGGTCAGTGCGTCCAGTCCGGCGTCCAGCAGAGTGCCGTTCAGCGAGCGGCGCTCGGGATGGGCGAAGATCCAGTGAATTCTCATGCCTCCGAGGCTCCGCCCTGCGCGGTCCCGCGCCCACTGGCCGGACGGCCATGACATGAAAGAATCTGGCCATGTCCGCCACGAACGCCACGAACGCCACGCACGCCACGCACGCCACGAGCCGTCCGCGCCAGGACCGGGAACGGCCGGCCGGGGGCGGCCCCGCCGCCGCCACGCCGGAACGCCACCGGGTCGCCGTGCTGGTCCGGCACGGCGTGCTGCCGCTGGAGCTGGGCATGGTCCACCAGCTCTTCGGCGCCGCCGTGCGCCCGGGCGACGGCGCACGGCTGTACGAGGTGGTGACCTGCGCGCCCGAACCGGGGGAGATCCGCACGGACGCCGACTTCCCGGTGCTGGTGTCCCGCGGGCCCGAGGCCCTCGCCGAGGCCGACACGGTGCTGATCCCCGCCTCGCACGAACTGGACGGCCTCACCTCCGAGCTGAGCCCCGGGCTGGCCGCCGCCCTCGCGCTGCTGCGCCCGGGCACCCGCATCGCCTCGGTCTGCACCGGCTCCTTCGTGCTGGCCGCCGCCGGGCTGCTGCACGGGAAGCGTGCCACCACGCACTGGCGGTCCGCCGACCGCTTCCGGGCCCTGCACCCCTCCGTCCACCTGGATCCGGACGTCCTCTACACCGACGAGGGCGACGTCCTCACCTCCGCGGGCGAGGCCGCCGGGATCGACCTGTGCCTGCACCTGATCCGGCGCGACCACGGGGCGGCGGTCGCCACGGACGTCGCCCGCACCACGGTGGTGCCGCCGCACCGCGAGGGCGGCCAGGCGCAGTTCATCCCGCGGCCCGTCGCGGAGCCGGCGGCCCGCTCCTCCACCGGCCCGGCCCGCGCCTGGGCGCTGACCCGGCTGGAGGACCCGCCCACCCTCGCGGAGTGGGCCGCTCACGCCTCCATGAGCGTACGGACGTTCAGCCGCCGCTTCCGCCAGGAAACCGGGCTCACGCCGGGGCAGTGGCTCGCCCGGCGGCGCCTCGACCGGGCCCGGCAGCTCCTGGAGGAGACCGACCTGCCCGTGGACCGGGTGGCCGCCGCCTCCGGTTTTGGCACCGGCACCTCCCTGCGCCAGCACCTGCACGCCGCCCTCGGCGTCACCCCGACCGCCTACCGCGCCACCTTCCGCGGCCCGGCGGGCACGGGAGAGGCGTAACGGCCCCGGCCCGGGGAGCCGACGGGTGCGTTCCCGGGTGCGGGCCAGTGGGTGATTGCGGTCACCGATCGGCGGGCTACGAGGGGAGGGGTGGTGGGTGGCGGGCTCGTTCATGCTGCGGGCGCGGGTGGCGTGGCGGGCTGGGGTTCACCCGCCTGTGACGGGGCCGGGCGGTGGGGCGGTCGGTAGCCGGTGACGGGGGCGCCGTGGCGGGCTGCTGCCGCGCTGTGCCTGAGCTTTCGTCTTCTCGCTCCGCTCGTTCCACGCCGGTGGCACTGCGGCGTTCGGCTGCGGGCCGTTCCGGAGCGGGGGTGCGCGCGGCAGTCGGTAGGCCGGGCAGACACTCGGGCTGCGGCCCGGCGGGCGCCAGGCTTCCACGCCGACCCGAGCCGGCGAGGGCCAAGCGTTCCGCCACCCGGCCGCCCCACCTGTACAAGCCCCCGCACGCGCGCCCAGACCCCTCACCCGCTCCCCTTCCCCCGGCGCACCGCCGGCCGGCCGGTGATCAGCAGGGCCATCAGCGCCGCCGTCGCGCACAGTGCGCCGGAGGCGGTCCACGCCAGGTCGTACGAGCCCGTCGCGTCCCGCGCCAGGCCCGCGAGGAACGCCACGAGTGCGGCCCCGGCCTGGTGCGAGGCGAGTACCCAGCCGAAGACGACGGCGCCGTTCTCGCCGAAGTGCTCGCGGCAGAGGGCGATGGTGGGCGGCACGGTGGCCACCCAGTCCAACCCGTAGAAGACGATGAAGAAGAGCATCGGCGGCTGCACGGTCTCCGCGAACAGCAGCGGCAGGAAGAGCAGCGAGATCCCGCGCAGCGCGTAGTACACGGCCAGCAGCCGCCGCGGGTCGAAGCGGTCCGTGAACCAGCCGGAGGCCACGGTCCCGATCAGGTCGAAGATCCCGATGACCGCGAGCAGCGACGCCGCCGCCGGCACCGGCATGCCGTGGTCGTGGGCCGCGGGCACGAAGTGGGTTCCGACCAGGCCGTTCGTGGAGGCGCCGCAGACCGCGAAGGTGCCGGCGAGCAGCCAGAAGACCCGCGTCCGCGCGGCCGCACGGAGCGCCCCGAGGGCCCGGCGGGCGGCCCCCGGAGGCGGCGGGGCGGGCGTGACGTAGTCGGGCCCCGCGCCGTACGGCAGCAGCCCGACGTCCTCGGGCCGGTCCCGGAGCAGCCACAGCACCAGCGGTACGACGGCCAGTGCGGCCCCGCACACCACCAGCGAGGCCGCCCGCCACCCCGGGCCCTCCACCAGCAGGGCGACCAGCGGCAGGAAGACGAGCTGACCGGCCGCGCCGCCCGCGGTCAGGACGCCGGTGACCAGCCCGCGGCGGGCCACGAACCAGCGGTTGGTGACGGTGGCGGCGAAGGCCAGCGCCATCGAGCCGGTGCCCAGGCCCACCAGCACGCCCCAGCACAGGACGAGTTGCCAGGACGCGGAGAGGAAGACGGTCAGTCCGCTGCCGGCCGCGATGAGCAGCAGAGCGCCGCAGACGACGCGCCGGATGCCGTACCGCTCCATCAGCGCGGAGGCGAACGGGGCGGTGAGGCCGTAGAGCAGGACGTTGACGGAGACCGCGGCCGAGATCGTGCTGTGCGACCAGCCGAACTCCTCGTGCAGGGGGTCGATGAAGACGCTCGGCGTGGCACGGAAGCCCGCCGCGCCCACCAGGGCGACGAAGCAGACCACGGCCACCCACCAGGCACGGTGCGGCCCCCGCCGGCGGCGGGGCGTCCCGGGCGGAGCGGCCACAGGGGCCGCGGCGTCCGCGGCCTTCGCGGTCTGCGGGCGACGGGCCGGGGAGCGGGGATACGGGGAGCGGGGGAGGCCGGATTGCTGCGTCACCCGGAAACCCTCACCCGGCCCGCACAGCCCGGACGAGTGGCCCGGGAGCCACGATGTGCGAGGATCGGGCCATGAGCGTCTTCCGTCACCCGGAGCGGCACCGGGTCGCCGTACTCGTACGGCACGGGCTGCTCCCCATCGAACTCGGCATACCGCACCGCCTCATGGGCATCGCCGTGGACGCGGACGGCGCGCCCTGCTATGAGGTGCTGACCTGCTCGGCCACGCCAGGCGCGCTGCGCACGGACGCGGACTTCACGGTGAACGTGCCGCTGGGCCCGGAAGCCCTGGCCGAGGCGGACACGGTGATCGTCCCGGCCTCCCACGAGCAGGACGAGCCCTGGACCTCCGGCACCCTCACCCCACCGCTCGCCGGCGCGCTCGCCCGCATACGCCCCGACGCGCGGATCGCCTCCATCTGCACCGGGTCCTACGTCCTGGCCGCCGCGGGGCTGCTGGACGGCAGGCGGGCCACCACGCACTGGACCTCCTGCGAGCGCTTCCAGCGGCTCTTCCCCCGCGTGCGGGTGGACCCGGACGTGCTCTACGTCGCCGAGGGGAACGTGCTCACCTCGGCAGGGGTGGCCTCCGGGGTCGACCTGTGCCTGCACATGATCCGGGAGGACTTCGGCTCGGCCGTCGCCAACTCGGCGGCCCGGCGCACCGTGGTGCCGCCGCACCGGGACGGCGGGCAGGCGCAGTTCATCGAGCGGCCGGTGCCGGAGCCCCGGGTGTCCAGCACGGGGCGGGCCCGGGCCTGGGCACTCGAGCACCTGGACCGCCCGCTCACCCTCCGGCAGCTCGCCGAGCGGGAGTCGATGTCCGTACGGACCTTCACCCGCCGCTTCCGCGAGGAGGCCGGGATCAGCCCGCAGCAGTGGCTGACCCGGCAGCGTGTGGAGCGCGCCCGGCACCTGCTGGAGACCAGCGAACTGGGGGTGGACCGGGTGGCCGCGGAGGCCGGTTTCGGTTCGGCGGCGGCGCTGCGCATGCATCTCCAGGCGGTGCTCGGCGTCTCCCCGAGCGCCTACCGCCGCACCTTCCGCAGCACGGCGGGGGCCGCGCAGCCACCGAGGTGACCGGCGCCCCGAGGTGACCGGCGCCCCGGGGTGCCCGGGCGCGTGCCTCAGCCCTGAGCCGGCACCTCCGGAGGCCCGTCCGGCAGCTCCGCGGGCACGTCGCAGGCGGCCCGCTCGTATACGCGTGCCGCGCCGCGGCGACCGCGAGCTCGGCCAGCGCCTGCCGCGACTCCGCCTCCCCGGAGGGGGAGTCGGCGCCATGGGCGAGACCGGCCGTCACGCTCAGACTGTGGGCACCGCCGGGGATGACCCTCTCCGGGACGCAGGGCACGAGCACGGCCGCGTACGGACCCGTGACATTTCGCGCACCCTGCGCGGGCGTCCCCGTGCGGAGGGCCACCCCGACGCCCCGTCAGGGAGGTCGCCGGCGCGGTGCCGTACGGCTGTGGCCCGGACGGCACGCCGCCGTCAGGCGCCGATGCGCCCGGCGGAGGTGCCCCAGTACGCCTCAGGTCCGGCGGTCCGCGGCCCGGACGCCTCCTCCTCGTCGTCGAGCCGCGGGTCGAGTTCGCACCAGATGCGTTTGCCGTCGCCCTCCGGGTGCCATCCCCAGCGGTCGGCGAGCCCGGAGACCAGCTCCAGCCCGCGGCCGCCGGTGTCCTCGCCCCGGGCGTGCCGCTGGCGGGGGGCGCGGGTGCTGGCGTCGGCGACCTCGACCCGTACCGGCCCGGCGGCGCGGTCGGGCACCCGCGGCAGCCGCATGCGCAGGACGGCCGGGCGGCCGGTGTGCACCACCGCGTTCGTCACCAGCTCCGAGACGAGCAGCACGACGATCTCGGCCACCGGCTCCTCCGCGGGCAGACCGCACCCGGTCAGCCGGGAACGGGCCCACCTGCGCGCACGGGCGACCTCCCGGGGGTCAGTACCGATCTCCAACTGCACCTGCAGCATCTGCACCGCTCACACCATCCGAACCAGGCTCGTCGCCCCGCGTATCCGCACGACCACGCACCGTGGCGTGGACGGGGAACAGCTTGACCGTCGCAGCGTCGGGACAACAAGCGCTTCAGGCATATTCCGGCGCAAAGGAGTAGGCGTACCGCATACTGTGCGACGCCGGTCACGGGGAGTCGAACGACACCGCATCAGGCACGCGCAGCGCATTCCGTGCGCCCGGGAACTTCTCGCACGCCGGGGAGCGTACCCGAAGGCACCGGGCCACCGAGCCCGCGAACGGCGCAGCGTACGGCCGTGTGCGGCACCCGGGACGCCGGCTGGTGCGGGGCGGGGACCGGAAACACCGGAGGGGCGTCGGGCGAGCCGGGGAATCGGGGGAGAACGGGGGACCGGAGAGCGTCCGGCGGTGAAGTGGAGCGGCGGGAGAATCCCGCCAGGGCCGACGAGAACCGGCGCATCCGGCACGCCTGGCGCGGACCGCCGGCGTCGAGGAGGGAGCGGTGGGCGCGCCCCGGAGCCGGAGGAGTCAGGCGGAGAGGGGACGCGCCGCCCGGGCGGTCTCCCCCGTCGCCGCCGGCAGGTCGGGGTAGCAGTCGAAGAGGCGGCGGACGCCGAGCGCGGCCAGCACCCGGTTCACGTGGGAGCCGTCCTCGGCGCCGCGGGCGGGCAGGATCAGGCGCAACCGCCCCGCGCAGGAGCGCATCAGCCGCCGGGAGGCGATCAGGACGCCCACGCCGCTGGAGTCGCAGAACAGGACCTCGGAGAGGTCCAGCACCAGGCTGCGCCGGCCCTCCGCGACCGCGTCGTGGACGTGCTGCCGTACGGCGGGTGAGGTCACCAGGTCCATCTCGCCCGAGACCCGGAGGACCGTCCACTCCCCCCGCGCTTCCTCACAGACTTTCAACGACACGTGTTCGCTACCCTTTCGCTCACCGAGCGTGTACGCCCGCTCTGCGGAAGTGATTCTTCCTGACTCGGCTGCCCTCGCGCCGACGGTCAAAACGCTGCCTGCCTGTCACCGACCCTATGTCGTGGACGACGCCATTCGCCCGGTAGTTCCCCCGGGGGCCGCACAATCCCGCGGCATATCCGAGCCGTTCCGGCCCCCCGGACGGTCGGGAACCACCACAACGTGACGGAATCAGCACCTTCAGCAATCACCGTAGAGCGCACATTGCCGCAAAGGGGCGCACGTTGTCAGCCCCCCGCACTACATTCGAGGTGTTGACGGTCGCGATACGGGCGGTTTTGGGGAGCGGAGCCGGATGGCACAGGACACACCACCGCGCTGGGACCGGAAGATGCAGCAGCGGCTGGCACGCGGTGAGGCGGCCGCGCTGAGCGAGCTCTACGACCGGTACGCCGCACTGGTGCACGGTCTCGCCCACCGCGTGCTGGAGGACGACGAGGCCGCCGACCACACCACCCGGGAGGTCTTCGCCTACGTCTGGGAGCACCCGCACGCCTACGACCCCCGGTACGGCTCGCTGCGCGCCTGGATGGCCGGGGTCACCCAGCGGCAGGCGGCGGGGCGGCTGCGGCGGCAGCACGGCGGCACGCCGGAGGAGGTCGAGGAGAAGGTGCGCGCCGCCTCCGCCGCGGCCCGCGCGGACTACATCGTCACCTCCATGCCCGCCTCGCTGCGGGCCGCCCTGGAGCTCGCGTACTTCCAGCGCCGTGACTACCGCCAGACCGCCGAGCACCTCGGCGTCACCGAGGACGAGGCGCGGCGCCGGCTGCGGCTGGGCCTGCAACTCCTGTCCTCCGCCGTGGCCCGCCCGCTGCCCGCCGTGCCCGGGGCACCGGGCAGCCCCGGGGCCTCCGGTGCCTCCGGTGTGCCCGGCTCCGGCCGTCCGGGAGCACCGCAGGGGCCGGAGCGGGCCCGGTGAACGGGCCGGAGCGACCGATGGGGAACGGAGGATGCGGCGACGGCTCGCCGGGCGAGGGCGGGGCGGCCCGCCCGCCGCACATCCCGCCGCCCCGCCCGGCGGCCGAGGACGGCCCCTGGCCGCCCGCGGCCCCGGCGGGCCCGGAACCCACGGGTTCCGCTTCCACGGACGGGGGTCCTGGGCACCCCGGCACCGCGGACCCCGGTCGCCCGGACTCCGACCACGCGGACGCCGGCACCGCGGACCCCGGTCGCGCGGCTCCCGGCACCCCGGACCCCGCCCGCGCGGACTCCGACCACACGGACTCCGACCACGCGGAGTGGGCCGGGACACCGCCCGGGCCGGCCGGCGGCAGCGCGCGGCCCGGCGCCGCGGGGTACGACCACGGCGTGCTCAAGTCGCTGCTCGGCGCCTGGGCGCTCGCCGCCTGCTCCGCCGAGGAGACCGCGGCCATAGAGGCGCACCTCACCGACTGCGCGGGCTGCGCCGACGAGGCGTTGCGGCTGCGGGACGCCGTCGGGCTGCTGCACCCGGAGGACGGACTCGATCTGGACCCGATGCTGCGCTCCCGGGTGCTGGAGGGCTGTCTGCTGCGGCGGCCCGCCCGCATCCCCCTCCCCGCCTGGGCCGCCCCGTACGACGCGGAGACCGCGCGCCTGGACGCCCTGCTGCACGACATGGCGGAGGACGAGTGGCGGGCACCGGTGCGGCTGCGGTGGTTCGACGGTGAGAAGAGCGCGGAACGCGCGACCACGGTGGCCGGGGTGCTCGGCCATCTGCTGGCGGTGGACGGCCTGCCGGCCGCCGCGCTGGGGCTGCCGGACCCGCTCGCGGCGCTCGGTCTCCCGCGCGGCGCGGGCCCGGCCGCACGCACCGAGGCCCAGTGGCGGGCTGCCCTGGACGCCTTCCCCGCGCCACCCGGCGCGGAGGGCCCCGCCGGGGTGCGCTCGGCGTGGCGCGCCCAGGGCCACGCCCTGCTCCGCACGGTCCCGTTCGGCGGCGACCACACCCCGGAACTCCCGGTGTCCTACGGGGACTTCACGCTACCTCTCCGGGACGCCTTCCTGGACCGCGCCTTCGAGTGCTGGGTGCACGCGGGCGACATCGCCGAGGCGGTGGACTACCCGTACGACCCGCCGGCGGGCCCGCATCTGCACCTGATGGTGGATCTGGCGGCCCGGCTGCTCCCGGAGACGCTCGCCGCCCGGCGGCGGGCCGGACTGGCCGGGCCGAGCCGGCGGCTCGCGCCGGCCGGTGCGCACGGGCGCGCCCTGCATCTGGAGATCGAGGGCGACGGCGGCGGTCACTGGTACATCCCGCTGGACTCGCCGGCCGCCGCGACCGCGCCGGAGGACGAGGTCGCCCATGTGGCGCTGGACGGCATGGAGTTCTGCCAGCTCGCCGCGGGTCATGTCGCACCGCAGGAGGCGGCCGCGGGGCAGCAGGGCGACCGCGAGGCCATCCGCGACGTCCTCTTCGCCGCCGCCTCCCTCTCCCGGCTGTGACGCGGGAGAGGCGTATCGTCACGGGCCGGGCCGGCGACCGCCGGCGGCGTACGGCGACGACGGACGGGGGCAGCGGTGAGCGGCTGGGAACTGCGGGAGACGTATGCGAGCAGCGCCGGGGAGGTCCGCTGGGATGCCCTCGGTGACCCTGGCGCGCCCCCGGTCGTGCTGCTGCACGGCACGCCCTGGTCCTCCTACACCTGGCGGGGCGTGGCCCGTGCCCTGGCGCCGCGGCACCGCGTCTTCGTCTGGGACATGCCGGGGTACGGCGCCTCGGAGCAGGCGACGGGGCAGGACGTGTCGCTGGCGGTCCAGGGGCGGGTCTTCGGCGAGCTGCTGGCGCACTGGGGGCTGACCAGCGCGGACCGGCTCCCCACCGTGCTGGCGCACGACTTCGGCGGCGCCGTCGCGCTCCGCGCCCACCTGCTGCACGGCGCCCGCTACCGCCGGCTGGCGCTGGTCGACGTGGTGGCGCTGGCTCCGTGGGGCTCACCGTTCTTCCGGCTGGTCGGGCGGCAGCCGGAGGTCTTCGAACAGCTTCCCGCCGCGCTGCACCGGGCGCTGGTGCGGGAGTACATCTCCTCCGCCAGCCATCGGGGGCTGCACCCTCGGGTGCTGGACCGGCTGACCGAGCCGTGGCTCGGCGACCGCGGGCAGCCCGCGTTCTACCGCCAGATCGCGCAGGCGGACCAGCGCTGGACCGACGAGATCGAGGGGCGTTACGCGAGCATCGAGCTGCCCGTGCTGGTCTGCTGGGGCACCGAGGACACCTGGATCCCGGTGGACCGGGCGCACCGGCTGGCGGAGACCATCCCCGGCGCGAGGCTCCGGCTCGTCGAGGGGGCCGGGCACCTGGTGCAGGAGGACGCGCCGGCGGAGCTGGCGGTCGCGCTCGGGGAGTTCGCGGCCGGCGTCAGGTGAAGACGACCGTGCGGTTGCCGTTGAGCAGCACCCGGTGCTCGCTGTGCCACTTCACCGCGCGGGCCAGCGCCTGGCACTCCACGTCCCGGCCGATCGCCACGAGCTGGTCGGGGCCGGCCTCGTGGCCCACACGCTCGACCTCCTGCTC
Source organism: Streptomyces sp. JJ36 (assembly GCF_021696945.1). Classification (GTDB taxonomy): domain Bacteria; phylum Actinomycetota; class Actinomycetes; order Streptomycetales; family Streptomycetaceae; genus Streptomyces. The sequence goes on along the minus strand of NZ_JACYHE010000082.1, from coordinate 4,570 downwards.
GATGATGGGGCCCTCGTCGAGGTCCGCGGTGACGTAGTGCGCCGTGGCGCCGATGAGCTTGACGCCGCGCGCGTGCGCCTGGTGGTAGGGCTTCGCGCCCTTGAAGCTCGGCAGGAACGAGTGGTGGATGTTGATGATCCGCCCGGACAGCTTCTTGCACAGGTCGTCCGAGAGCACCTGCATGTAGCGGGCGAGCACCACCAGCTCCACGCCCTCCTGCTCGACCAGCGCCAGCAGCCGCGCCTCGGCGTCCGGCTTGGTCTCCGGGGTGACGGGGACGTGGTGGAACGGGAGGCCGTACGAGCCGACCAGCTCGGCGAAGTCCCGGTGGTTGGAGACGACGGCCGCGATCTCGATGGGCAGGGCGCCGATGCGGGCCCGGAACAGCAGGTCGTTGAGGCAGTGCCCGAAGCGGCTGACCATGAGCACCACCCGCATCCGCTCCTCGGCGAGGTGGAGCTGCCAGTCCATCTCGAAGGAGTCGCCGACGGCGGCGAAGCTGGCCCGCAGCTTCTCCAGCGTGACGGGCGGCTCCGCCGAGAAGTGCACCCGCATGAAGAAGAGCCCGGTGTCGTGGTCGCCGAACTGCTGGCTGTCCTCGATGTTGCACCCGGTCATGAAGAGGTAGCTCGACACGGCGTGCACGATGCCCGTCTTGTCCGGGCAGGAGAGGGTGAGGACGTACTGTTCCGGCTGGCTCATGGCACCAGCGTAAGGGCTGCCCGCCGCCCGCCCGGCCCTGTGCACGCCGCCCGGCCCGCACACCGCCCGGCGGCCGCCCCGGCGCTCACACCTCGCGGAGCATGATCGCCAGCACCTCGAGCGAGTGCGGCGGCTGGTCCGGGTCGTCCCCGTCGTTCACCGCCAGCCGTACGTGCGCGTCACGCGCCGCGCGTACCGCCTCCGGCCAGCCGTGGTGCTCCATGTAGGTCGCCACCGGGGCGTCCGCGCCGACCTGGTGCATGATCCGCAGCACCCGCAGCACGGCGGTGTCGACGAGCGCCGCCTCCTGCGAGTCCCGGAAGATCGTGCCGACGTACTTCTCGGCCGACCAGTTGTCCAGCCAGGTGTCCTCGACCAGCCGGTAGACGGCGTCCGTGACGTCGCCGTAGCCTGGCGTGCCCGTCGCCCAGCACTCCTGCTGGAAGACGGGGTCGGAGAGCATGTGCAGCGCCGAGCGCACGTTGCTGCGCCAGCGCCACCAGGGCATGTCGTTGACGGGCATGCCGCCCATGGTGGGGGACCGGCGGCCACGGCGGGAAGACGTCTCCGGAGCTTGCTGCATGGTGCTCGACCCTACGTTCCCCACCTCACCCACGACCCGGCCCCCCGGAATTCACCCCGGTGTCACCGTACGTTGCCGTCCCATCACTGTCCCGTTACGTGCGGGCCGGAAGGGTGCGGCGCATGACCGCCCGGAGCCGTACCCCTCGTTCCTCCCGACGCCGTCTCCGCAGAACCCGCCGGACCGCCGCCGTGGCCCTCGCCACCGCCGCCGGCGCCTCCCTCCTCGGCGGCTGCGGCATCCTGCCCGGCACCGCCGAGGCCGGCAACGACCCGATCACCGTGATGACCTGGGCCCCGCAGAACACCGAGGCCACCAACATGCCCGGCATGCCCGCCATGGCGGAGGCGTACGCCCGCTGGGTCAACGCCTCCGGCGGCGTCAACGGGCGCCGCCTGGAGGTGCTCACCTGCAACGACCACAACGACACGGTGGCCGCCGCCCGCTGCGCGCAGCGGGCCGCCAAGCAGGACGTGGTGGCCGTCGTCGGCTCCTACAGCCAGCACGGCCGCTCCTTCATGGCCCCCCTGGAGGGCCACGGCATCCCCTACCTCGGCGGCTACGGGATCACCGACGAGGAGTTCACCAGCCCCCTCTCCTACCCGGTCAACGGCGGTCTCCCCGCGCTCGTCGCCGGCAACGGCCGGCAGCTGGCCGCCGCCGAGTGCGCACAGGTGGCGCTGGTACGGCCGGACACCGTCGCCGGCGACCAGCTCCCGCCGCTGCTCGACACCGGCCTGCGGGACGGCGGCGCCGCCTCCGCGGCGCCCGTCACGGACGTACGGGCGCCGGAGGACGCCACCTCCTACGGCCAGGCGGCGCGGGAGGCCCTCGAGGGCGCGGGCCAGGCCCCGGAGGGCACCGCCTCCGGTGCGGAAGCGGAGGGCGGCTGCGTGACCGCCGTGCTCGGCGGGCGCACGGACACCTTCTTCGACAGCTTCCGCCGGCTGGAGCCGGACGACGCCGGGATCACCAGCGCCTCGGTGCTCGGCAGCGTCCGGCAGCGGCTCATCGACCAGACCGGCGGCGCCGACAGCCCCCTGGAGGGCGCGTACGCCACCGGCTGGTACCCGGCCGCCGACGACCTGCGCTGGGAACCCATGAAGAGGGTCGTGCGGGAGCACGCCTTCGGCGACAACCGCATCGACACCGACGACCCCGGCGTGCAGACCACCTGGATCGCCTACACCGTGCTGCGCGCCGCCCTGGAGTCGCTGGACGGCGACACCCCGGTCACCGCGGAGACCGTACGGGACGCCCTCGACGAGGGCCCGGCGATCGCCACCGGCGGGCTCACCCCGGAGCTGCGCTGGCACTACGAGGACCTGCTCGCCGCACACGACTTCCCGCGGATCGTGAACACGAGGGTGACGTACCAGCGGGTGCGGGACGGGCGGGTGGTGTCGGTGCGGGACCGCTTCGTGGACGTACGGACGTCGCTGGTGGCCGACCGCGAGTCCTGACCCGCGGGCGGGGACGCCCGTCCTCGGCGCGCGGGTCCGGGGGCCCGCGCGGCCGCGGGGGGCCGTCCGCCGACGGGGTCGCCGGCCCGGCGGCGGCCCGGCGGGGGGGCGGCGGAGGCGGGCCGGGGTCAGAGCTGGGTGATCCGGCGTTCCGGCAGGCCGTACTTGCGGGCCGTCGGGTTCCACAGCCCGGCGGCCCGCTTCTTCGCACGGGTCGCCTCGCCGCTGGCCCGGTTGCCGGCCGCCTGCTGGCCCGTGGAGCGCGGCGTGCCCTTGTGGCAGCCCTTCCGGCCGGCGACCTGGTCGGCCCAGCGGGCGTAGGCATTGTCCGCCCGGGCCGAGGCCTTCCACGCCTCGGTGAGGGCGCTGTTCAGTTCCGCGCTGTCCGGCAGGGCGCCGGTGTCCAGCTCGCTGAGCCTGGTCACCAGGCCGGTGCGCTGCTTGGCCGCCGCGCGCAGATCGGCCGCCGCGTCGCCGAGCTTCTTGCACTGCTTGATGTTCTGGACGGCGCGGATCACCGAGGTCCGGCTGTTGTTGCTGCTCTCCAGCAGCGCGTTCAGTTTCCGCGCCTGTGACTCCGCGGCGTCCGCCGAGGGCGACGGCGAGCCCCTCTCCCCGGCGGGCGCGGTCGTGGCGCCGCCACCGGCCTGCGGCTCCTCCTCACCTCCGCCGCTGCTCAGCGCGGCACCGGTGATCAGACCGATGATCGCGATGCCCGCGACGCTGACCGCGATCAGCACGCCCCGGGACATGCCGTGCCGGCCGCGCTCCCGGTCTGCCTCCCGGCGCGCCGCCGCCCGCCCCGCCGGAGGGCCGCCCCCGGGGCCCTCCGCGCCCATCGGCGGCAGGGTCTGCGTACGGTCCTCCGGCGGGGGCGCGGCAGGCGTGCCGGGCCCGTCGCGGAAGAGGCTCTCGAAGCCGGTCGGCGGCTGCGGGTCGGCCGGTGCACCCGTCCGTACCCCGTAGGGCGCCCCGCCGGGAGGCGGACCCGGGTGACCGGTGTCCCGCGCGGGCGGGCGGGCGGCCCGGAGCCGGGTGGTGCTCTCCGGGTCCCCGGCGCCCTGCGGCGGGATCATCCGGGTGGCTTCGGCATCGCCGCCGGGCGCCGCAGCCGGGTCGTTCGCGGGGTACGCGGGCAGGTGCTGGGTGGCCTGGGCGTCCGGCTCCGCCGCCTGCGGCGGCAGCATCCGGGTCTCCTCGGCGTCGGGGGAAGCCACCCAACCGGTGCCGAGGAACTGCGTGGACTCGGCCTCGCCCTGCGCGGGGGCGCCCTGCTGCCACGGGGAACCGCCGGGCGGCGCCTGCGGCGGCAGCGGGCCCGCGCCCGGGGCGGGCGGTGTCTCCGGCCGCGGCGGCACCCCGGCCGCGGGCGGGCCCTGGGAGACGGCACCGCCCTGCGCGGACGGCCCGTCCCCGTAGGGGCCGGCGCCGTGCGTGGCGGACCCCGGAGCCGGCACCCCGGCGCCGTGCGCGGGCCCCTCGCCGCCCGGCCCGGAGGTGGCGCCCCCCTGGCCCGGCATCCCCGGACCGTGGGAGGGCACACCGCCGTGCGCGGCCCCTCCGCCGTGGGCGGACGTATCGCCGCCCTGCACCGGCCCACCGCCGTGGGGCTGCCCGGCGTGGGGCTGCTCACCGTGGGCGGTGCCGGCGTGGAACGGCGCACCGCCGTACGCGGCGCTCCCGTCGCCGGAGGCGGCGCTTCCGGAGGCGTCCGCGGCCGGGGGCAGCGGGCCGGGCCCCGTGGCGGCCGGGGGCGACCAGGGCTGGACGGCGCCCGCGTCACCGCCGGGGGCGGGCCCCTGCGGCCCGGGCTGCTGCTCCG
>NZ_JACYHE010000081.1 GCF_021696945.1 Streptomyces sp. JJ36 | reverse complement strand
CAGCGCCAGGCGCGGCAGCAGCCGGGCCCCGCGGCCGGTGCCGCCGGGACCGCCCCTGCCGCGGCGGTGCGAACGCGCCACCCGCGGCGGTTCCTGGCGCACGGCCGGGACCGCCTCCAGCACCCGGCGCCGCAGCGCGGGCGGCGGAGGCGCCGCGGCCGCCAGCCCCAGCCGTTCGGTGGTGGCCCGCAGTTCGCGGACCTCCTGGGCACAGGGCTCGCAGCCGGCCAGATGCCGTTCGAACTCCGCGCGCTCCGGTTCCGGCAGCGCGTCCAGGCTGTACGCGCCGGTCAGGGTGTGCAGTTCGGCGGCGTTCACGCGCTCACCCCCAGGCAGTCGCGCAGCCGGATCAGTCCGTCCCGCAGCCGGGTCTTGACCGTGCCCAGCGGCAGGGACAGCAGTTCGGCCACCTCGCGGTAGGTCAGCCCCCGGTAGTACGCCAGCGTCACCGACTGGTGCTGGACCTCGGTCAGCCCGCCCATGCAGCGGCGCACCTGCTCCCGCTCCAGCCGGGCCTCGACCTGCTCGGTCACCTCGTCGAACTCCCGGGTGCGGTCCAGCAGGGCGGCCCGCCGCTCCCGGTCTCCGGCGGCCTGTGCCGAGCGCACCCGGTCCACGGCCCGGCGGTGGGCCAGGGTCAGCACCCAGGTCATGGCGCTGCCGCGGTCCGGCCGGAAGCGGGCCGCGCTGCGCCACACCTCCATCATCACCTCCTGGGTGACCTCCTCGGACTGCGCCGGGTCCCGCAGCACCCCGCGTACCAGTCCGAACACGGGCCCCGCCACCGCGTCATAGACGGCCGCGAAGGCGTCCTGGTCCCCGCACGCGACCTGCTCCAGCAGCCCGGCGAGCGCGGGGGGCGCCTGCCGGGTGCCCGTCCAGGCGACCGGTTCCCTCATGACGCGGCGCCCTCCTCGGTCGCCGCGGCGGTCCGCGTCCGGGCGGGCGGTGGAGCAGGGCGCATGAGAACCTCCGGAACCGGGCGGCCGGGCCGCCTCTCCTGCACGGGTGTCATCCGGTGTTCGGAGCCGGAGGCCGTGCGGATGGGTGCGGGCGGGCGGCATTCTGCCGGAGAAACGCGCCGGCCGCCGCCCGTTCGGACGGGCGGCGGCCGAGGCTGTGGGAGCCCTGCGCGTCGGGCCCACCCCGCGTCACGCGCGCTGCGCGGGGGCGGGCGACCTGCTAGGTGACCCGGAACATGAGAGTCGTTGCCTATCCCTCGATGGACGGGCGGTGGCATCCGCCCAGGACGACGAGCCGGAACGGCGGGTAGCCGATGACGGAGCACGCCGCCATCGGGCCGCCGGTCATCCGGCCGTCGCTGGTCCGGCCCTGCGTGTGCAGGAGACCGGTCGGGAGAGACAACATGGGCTCATCCTAGGCCGTGCCGCGGGCCGGTTCAACGACCCGGTGTAGCGACGGCGTAACGCTCAGCCGAGCCAGTTCATGCTGGCAGGGTCCGGGCCGAGGCGGCTGTCGGCGTTCAGCGCCTCCACGGCCCGCAGGTCCTCGCCGTCCAGCTCGAAGGAGAACACGTCGAGGTTCTCCCGGATGCGGGACGGGGTGACGGACTTGGGGATCACCACGTTGCCGATCTGGAGGTGCCAGCGCAGCACCACCTGCGCGACCGTCCGGTCGTGCTTGCGCGCGATCTCGCCGAGCACCGGGTCCTGGAGGAGGTCCTTCCCCTGGCCGAGCGGGGACCACGCCTCGGTGGCGATGCCCTGCTCCGCGTGGAAGGAGCGGGGGCCGGGCTGCTGGAGCCGCGGGTGCAGCTCGATCTGGTTGACCGCCGGCACCGTGCCGGTCTCGTCGATCAGCCGCCGGAGGTGCTCCGGGTGGAAGTTGGACACGCCGATCGCGCGTGCCCGGCCGTCCTCGTGGATCCGCTGCAGTGCCTTCCAGGTGTCGACGTACCTGTCGACCTCCGGCATCGGCCAGTGGATCAGGTAGAGGTCCACCTGGTCCAGACCGAGGCGCTCCAGCGAGGCGTCGAAGGCGCGCAGCGTCGCGTCGTACCCCTGGTCGCTGTTCCACACCTTGGTGGTGACGAAGAGCTCGTCGCGGGGGATCCCGGAGTCCGCGAGGGCCTGCCCGGTGCCCTTCTCGTTCTCGTAGACGGCCGCGGTGTCGATGCTGCGGTACCCGGCCTCCAGGGCGGTGCCGACCGCGCGCGCGGCCTCGTCGTCCGGGATCTGCCACACGCCGAAGCCGAGCTGGGGCATCGGGACGCCGTTGTTCAGGGTGATGGCGGGGACACTGCTCACCGGCAATCGGTCCTTACGTCTGATCGGGGTCCTGCTTCCGTTCTCCTGGTCACAACGATCATGACGCCCGCCGCATTCCCGGCCCCGCTCCGCCACACCCCGGGCGGGTCAGGCGGTCCGCGCGGACGGGCGCCCGGCGCCGAACCACTCCCGCGCCGGCTCCCGGTACGGGTCGCTCCGGGCCGTGCGCGCGTCCAGCGTGGCGAGCAGCGCGCCGCGCCGCCGATGCAGCTCCGCACGCAGCACCGGGTCCTCGCCGGCGAACCCCTGGAGGACGGTGAGCGCCCTCGGCCGGCAGCCGGTGAAGTCCGGCAGCGCACCGTCCTCCGCCCGCAGCTCGGCGGTCCGGCCCTCGGCGGAGGCGCAGGCGAGCGCCACGAAGGCGGCGTGCGGGCCCGGCGCCTCCGGGCGCAGGATCACCGGCAGTGACTTCCCGAGCGCCTCCCGCGACCAGCGGCGCTGCGGGAGCCACAGGGTGCCCCACGCGGTCGCGTACGGGTGCGCGAGGTTCGGTGCGCGGCCGGGGGACTCGCAGGCGATCAGCTTGTGCCGGTTGAGCCGGTGCAGGGACCGGGCGGCCCAGCCGATCTCCTGCCAGTGGCGGGCGTCGTCGAAGACGACGTTGCTCCGGATGCGGCTCTCGACGGCCCGTGCTGCCGGACGGGCCAGCCGGTAGGCGAAGTCCGGGCGGAGACGGGCCGTGAAGTCCAGCAGCGTGCTCAGCGCGCGGAGATCGAGGGAGCGGACCAGGGACGCGGGCGGCAGCTCCTCCAGGGCGTCGAGCAGCAGCCGCGCGGTGCCGTCCGCGTGCGCCACGTGGAGCAGCGGTATCAGCTCCACGGCGTGCGGCAGGTCCCCGGTCCGTGCGTAGCCCAGCCGCCGGGCGACCCGCCGGCCGGGAACGGCGTCCGCGAACTCGCGGGCCCAGCCGGGGTCCCAGATGAGCGCCATGCGCAACGCGTCCCGCAGGGCCGCGGGACTCGTCACATGGGTGGCCGTGACATGGTGCCGGGCCCGCAGCCGCTCCACCCACGTGGAGTACATCCCGCCCCGGCGCAGACCGAGCGCCACCAGCCGGCGCACCGCCTCGTACTGCTGGGTGGGGTGCTGGATGTGCCCGAGCTCCCGGGTGAAGGCGTTCCAGGCCGAGGTGTCCTGCTGCGCGGCGCGCAGCACCTCCCCGCCCGCCCCCTCGGAGACCTGCTCCACGGCGCTCAGCAGCCGGGTGCACTCGACGGGGTCGTTGTACATCGCCTGCCGGACGTGGTCCTGCAGCAGCGCCACCCGGGAGCGGCGGCGTTCCACCTGCCGGTCCCGCAGGGACGCCAGCGCGGTCCCGGCGCTGCCCCGGTGCAGCCGCGCCAGGACGTTCAGCACCTCGGTGACCTGAGTGGTGTTGCAGCCCCGGTGCAGCCGGCCGGCCAGCCGCCGCCCCGCGTCCTCGGGCGACTCGTCGCCCTTCCTCGGCAGCACCCAGCGGCCCGCCTCGGCGGCCGACCGCCCGGCGTCGACCAGCGTCCGGGCGGTCTCCCGCGCGCAGAGCATGGCACCGGTGAGCGGGAAGGCGGCCATCCGCTCGGCGAACGCGTTCTGGTCGTGCTGCTGCTGGTACATGCCGGGCAGCGCCGGGTACATGGCGCGGCCCAGCCGGTGGAAGTGGCGCCAGGCCTCGCTGGTGAACGCGTCCGTCATGCCCGTCAGCAGCGTCTTGTCCGAGACGTGGGCGCTGAGCTTGCCGAGGAAGAGGGTGCCGAACTCCTCGTCCTGGCCGATGAGCAGGGCCGCCTGCGGGCCCCACGGCCGCATCGAGCGGTTCAGCGCGCGGGCGGTGATGTCGACGAACAGGTCCAGGCACTCCTCCCGGAAGGACGCCCGGACCTCCCACAGGCCCTTGATGAGGTGGTACTGCACCGAGACCCGCGGGTCCTCCTCCAGCCGGGCGCGGATCCAGCCGGCGCCGAGGTGTTCCGCGAGCCGCTGGGCGAAGCCCTGCTCCTCGGTGAGGAAGAGCTCGTCCACGCGGGACGTCGCGGACAGCAGCAGGCCGGCGCCCTTGGCGTCCCGGCTGTCCCGCACCTGACCGGCGAGCAGCCGGGCCAGGTCCGGGTCGGGGCGGAGGCCGTTGCCGGCGTACAGGGCGTCCCGCGCGGTGATGTCGTGGATCTCGCTCGTCGTCCGCAGCAGCAACGCCGCCTCCACGGGCGTGGCCGTCCGCAACGCGTTGCGGATGGCGACGCGGAAGCCGTCCACCGTGTTGAGCAGCTTGGTGACGAACTCCAGCTTGTACTCCCGGGCGTCCTCCAGGGCGTACCGCAGGCTCTGCGCGTCCGCCCGGTGCAGGGCGCGGCCGATGCCGACGCGGTGCCGCTCGAACACCGTCTCCCAGTCCGCGTAGTCGGGCTCGTAGCGGATCCGCAGCAGCAGCGCGGCGAGGTAGAGGGCGATGCCCCGGGCCGGGTCGGGGTCGTGTTCGAGCATCGCCCGTACGCCGTCCTCGTTCTGCACCCAGGAGGCGCGTTCCGGCTCGCCGACGATGTTCCGGGCCCGGCGGACCAGCCGCTCGACCCGGTTGACCGTGCGGTAGTCCAGCGGCTTCTCGGGGTCGAGCCCGATGAGGATCTCGCCGCCGCGCCGGGCCACCAGCTCGTCCAGCCGGGGCTCCCCGAAGCGGCTGAGCAGCTCCAGGATGCTGTAGAGGCCGGTCCGGCGGCTCGGTCTGGCGTCGAGCACGGCGGTGAAGTGCTCCGCCACGCAGTCCACGAGCTCGTCGAACTCGTCGTCCTCCCAGCGGTTCCGGTAGCGGTGCACGGCCCGGACCGCGGGCAGCAGGGCGCGTGCCGAGGTGACGGCGGCCGCGGGGAGCCGGTCGACCATGGTGCCGAGCAGCCTGGTGAAGGTCTCGTCCCGCAGCGAGGAGTCCACCGCGAGCAGCACCTCGGCGATCTCCACCGCCGTCGCCTCCGCCAGCCAGTCCCGGAAGTCCGCCCGGTGCCGGCCCGTCAGCAGCCGCTCCGCCAGCCGCCGGGCCACCCGGTCCTCGTAGAGCTGGGCGCCCCGCAGCAGATGCAGCGGCCCCCGGCGGTCCCGGCGCAGCGCCGCGCCCAGCTCCCCGGCGGCGAACTCGACGATCAGGTCGTCCCGGGAGGGGCGGGGGCTCGCGTCCCGGTACTCCTCCTCGGCGTAGGCGTCGAGCACCGTGTGGCAGTCGCCGACGCTGCGGAACCGCAGCCGCCCGTCGGGGCGTACCGACGCGCCCAGGTCCTGCAGGGCCGCGGCGTGCTCCTCGTCGGGCACCGCCACGCTCCGCCCGAGCAGGGAGAGTGCCGCGACCACCGCGGCCTGCCGCTGTGCGGCGACGCCGATCTCCCCCTCCCGGAAGGGCCGCCGGAGCCGCTCCTCCAGCCGCTCCGGGGTGTCCACGCCCTCCTCGCGGGCCAGCCGGAGCCCCTTCAGCACCCGGGCCAGGTCGTGGTGGTGACGGCGCTCCAGCGCGTCCAGGAAGGCGGCGTTCCCCCCGACCAGCTCCGGGTGGGCCCGCCGGGCCCGGTCCACGAGGTCCTCGATCGCCGCGTGCCGGACGATGGAGGGCACCACCGTCAGGCCCTCCGCGTGCCACTCGTGCGAGGAGTTGACGTCGTACTCCAGTACGGCCAGTACGCTGACGTCCAGCTCCGCCGAGACCGCGGGCAGGATGTCCTGGACGTCGGTCTCGCCCATCGGCTTGAAGCCGTCCAGGACGACCACCGGGCAGCCGTTCCGCGGCCGCCCCTCCTCCGGCCCGCCGGCCTCCAGGGCGTGCCGCACCGCCGCCAGCAGGTCGTCGCGGTGCGGGAACTCGCCGTTCTCCGGGGCGAGCATGACGACCTGCCGGCCGGACGCGGCCAGCCGGCGGGCCGTGCAGCGGGCGATGACCGACTTGCCGCTCCCGGAGGGGCCGCCCAGCACCGCCACCTTCCGGGTGAGGCCGCTGAGCGCCGTGTGCAGGGTGTCCACCTGCTCGGTCTCCACGTCGGGCAGGTCCTGCCCGTGGTCCTGCCGCCGCTCCCGGTCCAGCAGCAGCCAGCCCGTCTCCGTCAGCGCCGCGGTGTGCCGGTCCCGGGACCAGGCCGCCCAGGCCTCACCCCAGTAGGCGTGGGCCGCGCCGGCGAGGGTGAGCCCGGGGTCCGGCACCACCAGCGCGCTGCCGCCGTCGCCCGGCAGGGTGCGGAACCAGCCGCCCGGGCCGGCGTGCACCAGGGGCGCACCGGCGGCGTCCGCGCGCAGCACCGCCTCCTCCGGGGGCAGGGGCTCGAACTCGGTACGCGCCACCGGGCCCTGGGCGCTGTGCGCGCCGGCCGCCGCAGCGCTCTCGTACGGGTAGGGGAGCACGGGCACGTCGAGGCAGCGCGCCAGCAGGGTCAGCGCGGCGGGCAGCGCCACCGTGGTGTCGTGGATCTGGCTGGGCGGCAGCAGCCCGAGGGCGCAGACCTGGACGCGGGAGGCGTCGGCCGGCGGGCCGGGGAGCGCGAGGTGCTCCAGCAGCGCCCGTACGGGGGCGGCTCCCCAGCCGGCCGCGCGGCCGGTGGCCGGGGTGACCGAACTCCACCGCCGGCGCACCCCGGACACCTCCCGGGCCCGCTGGTCGTGCCCCCGGCCGGGCCCGTCGGGGCCGTGCGGGGCGAGCCGGGCCGTCCAGGCCACCGCGCTGTCCCGCTCCCCGGGGTCGCGGCGTACCACCGTCGCCGTCACGGTGGCGTCCGCGGCGTCCCGCTGCGGCGCCGGGGAGCCGCCGGACGGCCTGCAGCCCCGCTCGTGCAGCTCGGCCAGCGCGTCGTCCAGACCCTCCACCGCGTGCACCGCGTCCAGCAGCTCCGCGTGCGGCCCCGCCGCGGCCTCCGGGTCCGACACCAGGTCGACGAGCCATTCCAGGCTGTGCCGCTCGGTCCCCCGCAGCAGCCAGCCGGGTAGGCCCAGCGCCGGGCCCTCCAGGCCGCGTTCCGCGGCCTCCGCGAGCAGCGGTGCGGCGCCCTCCGCGTGCAGCCGGGCGAGCAGCGCGGGGAGCGGGGTCCGCCGCTGGGCCTCGCCGCGCCCGGCGAGCACGTCGTCCAGCGCGATCAGTGCCCCGACGGTGACCTCACGGGGAGGGACGGGCTCGGCAGCGGTCATCACGCCTCCTCGGAGGGGTCGCCCGGCGGTCCGGGCAGGGGACGGGTGTCGAGGCAGAAGAGCCCGCGGCTGTCGGCGACGGCCAACCGGTGCCCGTCCGCGGTGAAAGCCAGGGCGAGGGGCGGCTCGGGGAGCGGAAGCCGGCCGAGCGGAGGACCGGGCCGCCGCCGGCCGGGCAGCGGGTGCAGCCACAGCGCCGGCCGCCGGCCGCCGGTCGCCACGGCCACCGAGGTGTCGCTCGTGGCCACGGCCACCGTGCCCTCGTGGACCGCGTTCACCCGGACGCCCGGGGTGTCCCGCAGCGGCTCCCACACGTACAGCCGTCCGTCGCCGTCCAGGACGGCGACGCAGCGGCCGCCGGGGGAGAACGCCGGGGCGCCCACGGCCGGAAGCAGCAGCGACTCGCCCGGCGCGTCCGGTGACGCGGCGTCCACCGGCCGGCTGGTGATGCCGCGGGCCGTGGCCGTGAGCAGCCGGAGGGCACCGTCCGCGGCGGCGAACCCCAGGTCCCGTACGGGATGCCGGGTGCGCAGCACACGGCCGGGGGAGCCGGGGGCGGCCCAGGTCCCGACGGTGATCGCGGCGCCGGCCGCGACCGCCAGGCTGCCGTCGTGGTGGAGGGCGTAGGCGTCGGCACCGTCCAGCTCCGGGCGCCGTTCCGCGGTGCCGGGGGAGCGTGGGCGCCAGAGGAGCCCGGCGCCGTCGACGGTCACGGCCGCCACCGGCTCGCCGCACACGACCGCGGGCGCCAGCCGGGTGGCGATCCCGTCCCCGCGCGGGCGTTCCAGGACGCCCAGCGCGCTTCCGTCGGCCAGGTCCCACAGCCGCAGCGAGGCGTCGCCGTGGGCGCTGAACAGGAAGGCCGCCGGCCCGCCGGGCCCGGCGCTCCCGGCCTCCCCGGTGCTCCCGGCCTCCCCGGCGGCATCGCCGTCGTCCGTGCCCTGCACCGCCGCCAGCAGGTCGGCGGAGACCACCTCGTCGTGCCGGTGGGCCCACAGGACGTCGGCGGCCGCTCCGAACCGGCGCGGATCGATCCGGTGCGCGGCGGGCGAGCCCGCTCTGGCCAGGGCGGTCTTCAGCGCGAAGGCGCGTTCCGCCCGGGCGAGGCCCGCCGGCAGGGAGCGCAGCGCCGCCTCCAGTGCCGGGCGCGGGCAGTCGTGCAGCCGGCGCCGGACGGCGCCGGCGGGCAGCGCGGCCCAGAACGCGGGCGAGGCGAACGCGGCGCCGTACTCCCCGGGGAACGGCGCGGCGGCGTCCGCGAACAGGGCGGCCGCCGCGGGATCCGCCTCCGCCCAGCGGACCTCCTCCCCGCCGGGCAGCAGCCGGTCCCGGACGGTCCCGGCGAAAGCGCTGCCCACCAGCTCCGGGACTTCGGGGAAGGCCAGCCGCCACGCGGCGGGCCGTCCGGTGCCGGCGGCCGTGTCGGTGACCGCCGGGCCGAGCAGTGCCGCGGCCTCCTCCGCGTCCTGCGGTCCGTAGCGCCCGCCGGAGGCGTCCCGTGCGGAGGCGAGCGCCGCCCAGTCCGCCGTACGCAGGCCCTCGTGCCCGCAGGCGGACGCCGCCAGCAGCGGGTGGAGCAGGTCCCGTGCCCAGGAGGCCGGGCGGCCGCCGGTGCCGAGCTGGTCCTGGTAGGCACGCCGCAACTGCTTGCCGGCGGCCGTCAGGGCGGCCTGGAGCCGATCGTTCCGCTGCGGGTGGAGATAGGCGTCCATGGCGGCCACCGCGGCGCCGAAGTGGCCGTGACAGGCGGCGCCCACGGCGTCGGCCCCGGCGTCCGCCGCCGGCGTGCCCGGCGGGTGGGGGCGCTCCGGTGCGTGCCGGAGCCGCCGGGCGACGTAGGACCGCACGCCCTCCGGGTCGGCGGCCAGGGGCAGCACGCGCAGCGCGAACTCCCCCCACACCGCGTCCTGCGGGCCCGGGCGCGCGGTGCACACCACGGAGGCCCCGGCGTACTCCGTCAGCGGGTCGAGCAGCTCCTCGACGATCTCCGCGGGGTCCGCCGCCGCGTGCAGGTCGTCGATCAGCAGGGTGGTGCGGGGCAGTTGCTCCAGCACGGAACAGAGGGCGTCGGCGTCGGGCACGGCACCGGGTTCCAGCCCCAGCGCCTCTCCCACCCGCGCGACCAGTTCGCCGAGCGTGAGGCCGTCCGCGTTCACCAGGGCGTGCACGGAGTCGTCGGGCAGCGGCAGCCCCTCCCGGTGCAGCAGCGGCGGGAGGAGTCGCCGCCACTCCCGGTGCCCCGTCAGTGCCAGCCGGCCCAGCAGCGCGCTCTTGCCCGCACCCTGCGGGCCGCGCACCACGAGCGCTCCGGCCGGTCCCTCGCCGTCCAGGTACCGTGCGAGCGCGCGCTGTTCGTCCTCCCGCCCGGTGAAGTACCAGCCGGGGTCGGTACGGCGGGACCGGCCGCGGGCCAGATGGCCCCAGGCGCGCAGCCCGGGGGCGTCCAGCCAGCCGGGCGCCGTCCCGGGCATGTGGGCGGGGTCGGGCAGCACCCGGCAGGTCCGGCTGCCGGTGGCGGCCTCCACCACCTGCTGCGCGCCGGCGGATCCCAGACCGCGGTTGAGCGCGGCGACGAGCCGGCGGGGTTCGAGGAAGCCGTCGCCGCCGCGGGTGCGGGCCAGGGCGTCCCGGAACGCCCGGGCGAAGGCGAGCTGGTCCGCCTCCTGCGCCCGCCGTGCGGTGGCGATCACCCAGGCGTCGAAGTCCAGCGGGGAGGCGGTCGCCCGGGAGGCGAACGCCTGGATGCCGGCGGCCGAACCGGGCTCCGAGAAGCAGGCGTCGAGAACGAGCATCACCTGGTCGACGGGCGGCGGCGACTCGTCGGGCTCCCGGTGCGGCAGCACGACCGAGGCGATGGTCTCGGGGGTGAGCAGCTCCGGCTTGCCGGGGCGGTGACCGGGCAGCGCCAGGCCCCAGGGCCCGCCCGCCTCCTGGTAGCCGTGGCCGGTGCAGTAGACGAAGAGGGTGCGGGCGCTCCGCGAGCCCTCCTCCGGTACGGGCAGCCCGGACATCCATCGGTGCAGGGTGTCCCGCAGCTCGTGCAGGCGGATCTCCCCGCGCCCGGGACGGGGAACCTCCCGCAGGCCCAGCCCGCCGAGTGCGGTGCGCATCATGTTCAGCTCGCTGGGCACGTCCTCCAGCCGGCCGAAGCCGGTGGCCTCGGGGTACTCACCTTCGCCTGCGAGGACGAACCACCGCTCATCCGAGCGCTGCTGCGACGGCATGGGCGGTCTTCACGTTGCTGAGGTACCGGGTGCAGTCGTGGAAGCGCAACCGCGGGGTGACGACGGGCTCATCGACGACCTCCTCGCCGTACGGGCCGCGCAGGCGCTTGTTCAGGGCCACCACGTCGTGCTCGGCGGCCACGTTCACCCAGCGGTCCACCGACGGGGGGAGCCCGGGCGGCGTGCCGGTGGGCGCGAGACGGCGCCGGATCGCGGCGAGCCCGAGCGGCGACCCCAGGGTGACGAAGGTGCCGATCCGGCTGCCCCGGTGCTCCCACAGCGTCTCGTAGGCGGCCACGCTGCCCAGCGAGTGGGCGACGACCACCCGGGTCTCCGGGCCGAGCGCGGCGGCCACCTCGGCACGGACCTCCTTGCGCAGCACCGGGTCCTCGAAGTAGCGGTGCACCTGCTTCAGCATCCGGATGATGCCGGAAGCGGTCAGCGAGCCCAGGAAGGGGGTGCCTTCCAGTGCGCTCAGGAACGCCTGGGTGCCGCGCGCCGGCCACCCCTTGGTCACCGCCTCCGCGCCGGCGGTCCCGGATAACGCGCCCGCACCGCCCGCCTCGCCGGGCGCGGCCTCGGCCATCGCCTCCAGCAGGTCGTACTCCAGTCCGGCCGCCACGTCGCCGGGTCCGTAGCCGGGTTCTCCACCCGCCTTGCCGGAGGGCGCGTTGTACAGGTGGCCGTAGAAGGCGGTGGCGAAGGAGAGTTCTGCCGCGTGCGGTGAACGGATGTTCTCCAGCCCCTCGCGGAGCGCCGCCTGCCAGAGGTCGTGCATCCCGGCACGTGACTTCCAGGCCCAGCCGATGCCGTGCACCCCGACGATCTGCGCCATACGCCCCCCCCTGAAGCACCCCTCCGTCGACGCCGACGGACTGTGCAGGTTACCGCATCGGTGGGTGACGGGCGCCCGTTCGGCAGCGGATCGCCCTACCGGGCGACGCCCGTCCGGGCCGCGGCACACCGCGGGCGGGGCGGCCGGCGCTGTGCCCGGTCAGGCCCGGTAGAGGGCGTCGATCTCCACCGCGTAGGCCTTCTCGATCGCCTTCCGCCTCAGCTTGAGCGAGGGCGTCAGCATCCCGTGCTCCTCGGTGAACTGCGCGGCCAGTATCCGGAAGGTGCGGATCGACTCCGCCTGCGAGACACGGGTGTTGGCGGCCACCACCGCCCGCCGGATCTCGGTCTCCAGATCCGGGTCCCGGACCAGGTCGTTCGGGCCGAGCTGCGGCTTCTGCCGCATCGCCAGCCAGTGCCCCACCGCCTCCGGGTCCAGGGTGACCAGGGCGGAGACGTACGGCCGGTCGTTCCCCACCACCAGGCACTGGGCCACCAGCGGGTGCGCCCGGACCCGCTCCTCCAGGGCCGCGGGGGAGACGGTCTTGCCGCCGGAGGTGACCAGCACCTCCTTCTTCCGGCCGGTGAGGGTCAGATAGCCGTCCTCGTCCAGCGACCCCAGGTCGCCGGTGGCCAGCCAGCCGTCGTGCAGGGTCCGCCCGGTGGACCCGGGGTCGTTGAGGTAGCCCTCGAAGACCTGGCCGCCGTGCAGCCAGACCTCGCCGTCCTCCGCGATCCGGACCGTGGTGCCGGGGATGGGCAGGCCCACGGTCCCGAAGCGGGTCTGCTCCGGCGGGTTGGCGGTGGCGGCCGCGGTGGACTCGGTCAGCCCGTATCCCTCGAAGATGCGCATGCCCGCGCCGTCGAAGAAGAGGCCGAGCCGCCGCTCCATCGCGCTGCCGCCGGACATCGCGTGCCGGCAGCGGCCGCCCAGCGCCTGCCGCAGCTTGGCGTAGACCAGGCGGTCGAAGAACTGGTGCTGCACCCGCAGCGACGCACCGGGCCCCGGGCCGGTGCCGAAGGCCTTGTGCTCGGTCGCCTCGGCGTGGCGCACGGCCACCTCGACGGCCTTCTCGAAGGGCCCGAGTCTGCCCTCCGCCTCCGCCTTGCGCCGTGCCGCGGCGAACACCTTCTCGAAGATGTAGGGCACGGCGAGGATGAAGCTGGGCCGGAACGCGGCCAGGTCCGGCAGCAGCGCGGTGGCGCTGAGGTCCGGCTGATGGCCCAGCTTGACCCGGCCGCGTACCGCCGCGACCTCCACCATCCGGCCGAAGACGTGCGCGAGCGGGAGGAAGAGCAGCGTGGACGCCTCGTCGTCGGGCCGGGAGTGGAAGACCGGCTCGTACCGCTGGACGATGTTGTCCGCCTCGGCCATGAAGTTCGCGTGGGTGAGCACACAGCCCTTCGGGCGGCCGGTGGTGCCGGAGGTGTAGATGACGGTCGCCACCGTGTCCGGAGTCAGGGCCATCCGGTGCCGGTGCACCACCTCGTCACCGAGGTGCGCGCCCGCGGCCGTCAGCTCCGCCTCGGCCCCCGCGTCGAGCTGCCACAGCCGGCCGAGCTGCGGCAGCCGGTCGACGACGGAGCCGACGGTCATGGCGTGGTCCTCGTGCTCCACGATCGCGGCCGAGACCCCCGCGTCGTGCAGCATCCAGTGCACCTGCTCCGCGGAGGAGGTCGGGTAGACCGGCACCGGTTGCGCACCGATCGACCAGAGCGCGAAGTCGAAGAGCGTCCACTCGTAGCGCGTACGGGACATCAGCGCCACCCGGTCGCCGAACCGCACGCCCTGGGCGAGCAGTCCCTTGGCCAGTGCCAGCACCTGATCCCGGAACTCCCCCGCGGTCACGTCCCGCCACCGGCCGTCGGCGTCCTTGCGCGCGAGGGCCACCCGGTCGGGGTCCTCCGCGGCGTGGTCGTAGAGGGCGTCGGCCAGCCCTCCCACCTTCGGTGCCGTCGCCATGGCGGGGACGGTGAACTCGCGCAATGGTCTTGCTCCTCGGAGTGCGGGGCTCGCGCCGCGGTGGTCAGCCGTGGTGCGGCGCCGGAGGTGGAGGGTGTCCGCGCTGGTCGGTGGGGCAATTGTGGTCACTGGGGGAGCGTCCCGGCCAGCCCGTTGCGGCGCACCGCCCGGATCTGCACCGAACCTCCCCGAGACGGGCCCTGAGCTGCGAGATGTCGGGTGACTCCGGAGTAACGTACCGCATCCGGAGGGGGTCTTCCCGGCCGCGGGCGGGCACACCCTCCCGTGGCGGGGAACGCCCGTACGCGTCCCGCGCGGGCGTGCCTGCGGCGCCCCGTACCGCGACGCGTCGCCGACGGGCGGGGGACGCCCTCCCGTAGCCTGCCGGACACCTTCCGTTCCCCCGCGTCGCCTGGGATGGCACACCGGCCGGCGCCGGGACCGGAGGCGGTCGCGCACCGCGCGAGCAGGGGGGAGAAGGCCGGGAAGGGGGGCCGAACCACCGAGTGAGAGAGGGCAACACCGATGCGGGACCCGCGCGTGCACACCGTCCGCAAGGGACTGCGGCGCAGGGGGCGGCTGATCGCCGAAGCCCTGCGGCCGCCGGGCGGCCCGGGCGCCGCCGCCCCGGGGGACCGCGGACGCCGGCCGCAGCCCGGGCCGCAGGAGCCGTACTGGGTCGCGCCGCGCGCCACCCGGCTGGTCGACTCGCCGGTCTTCCTGCTCTCCCCGGTGCGCTCCGGCTCCACCCTGCTGCGCGTCCTGCTCAACAGCCACTCGCGGATCCGCGCCCCGCACGAGATGCACCTGCGCACCGTGCACGTCCGCATGGGCCGCGACTTCACCCCCGCCGCCATGCGCGAGCTGGACCTCGACAGGGACGAGCTGGAGCACCTGCTCTGGGACCGCATCCTCCACCTGGAGCTGGAGCGCAGCGGCAAGGACGTGATCGTCGACAAGACCCCGCCGAACACGCTCGTCTGGCCCCGGCTGCGCCGCTGCTGGCCCGAGGCCCGCTACCTCTTCCTGCTGCGCCACCCGGCCGCCGTCGTCACCTCGCTGGTCAACCGCCGGAAGGACCCCGACCGGGAGCAGATCCACGCCGAGGTGCTCCGGTACGCCGAACGCCTGGAGGAGGCCCGCCGCGAGCTGGACGGACTGACCGTCACCTACGAGGACCTCACCGCCGAGCCCGAGCGGGTCACCCGGGACGTCTGCCGCCATCTGGGCGTCCCGTGGGAGGCGGGCATGCTGGAGTACGGCGCGCAGGACCACGGCTCCTTCCGGCCGCACATCGGCGACTGGAGCAGCAAGATCAAGTCCGGCCGCATCCAGCCCGCCCGGAAGGCCGAGGCGCAGGAGCCGCTCCCGCCCCGGCTGGCCGAGCTGGCGGCGGCCTGGGGCTACCGGGACGGCTGAGCCGCGGCGAACCCCGCCGGTGCCCCCGGCCGCAACCGCCCCGCCGTACGGGCGGGGCCCGGCGCCCGGCGGGCCCCGGCTCAGGGGAGGCGCAGCCGGTCCGCGCCCGCGTAGACGTTCATCGAGGAGCCGCGCAGAAAGCCGACCAGGGTCAGCCCCGCCTCCTCCGCCAGGTCGACCGCGAGCGAGGAGGGCGCGGAGACCGCGGCCAGCGCCGGGATGCCCGCCATCACCGCCTTCTGCACCAGCTCGAACGAGGCCCGTCCGGAGACCATCAGCAACCCGGTGGACAGCGGCAGCCGGTTCTCCAGCGCGGCCCGGCCGACGAGCTTGTCCACCGCGTTGTGCCGGCCGACGTCCTCCCGCACGTCCAGCGGCTCACCGTCCGCCGAGAACAGCGCGGCCGCGTGCAGGCCGCCGGTGCGGTCGAAGACCCGCTGAGCGGCGCGTAGCCGGTCCGGCAGGGAGGCCAGCACGGCGTGGTCCAGCCGCAGCGGCGTGCCCGGAGTGTGGGCGAGCGGCCAGCGGGTGGTGGTGCGCACCGCGTCCAGGCTCGTCTTGCCGCACACCCCGCACGAGGAGGTGGTGTAGACGTGGCGTTCGAGGGCGACGTCCGGCACCGGTACGCCCGGGGCCAGCACGACGTCGACCACGTTGAACCGGTCGTCGCCGGAGCCCGTACCGTCCGGCGCGCCCGTACCGTCCGGCGTGCCGGAGCCGTTCGCGCTCCCGCCGGGCGCCGGTGCGCCGCCGCAGTAGGCGATGCGGTCCACCTCCCGGGCCGACCCGAGCACGCCCTCGCTGACCAGGAAGCCCGCGGCCAGCGCGAAGTCGTCCCCCGGCGTGCGCATGGTGACCGCGAGCGGCCGGCCGTTCAGCCGGATCTCCAGCGGTTCCTCCACGACGAGTGTGTCCGGGCGCTCCGACACCGCGCCGTCCCGCACCCGTACCACCCGGCGCCGCTCGGTGACCCGTCCCATGTCGATCCTTCCCTCGGTGGCGATCTGTCCGGTCTGTGCGTGTTCCGCGGGCCGGTCCGGGGCCGCTCCGTGGGCCGGTCCGCTCTCATTGTCGCCCACGGTGCCCGGGCCGGTGCCCACGGTGCCCGCCTCCTGCGGCCGGTGCTCCCGTGCAGGCGGTCGCCGGCTCCGCGCTGGCGGGTGCGGTACCCGCTGCGTAGGCTGCCCACGCGGCCGGCCGCCGGGCGGCCCCGCCGCGACGGTGACGACGGCACGGGGACGGAGGCACGGCCATGGGGGAGCAGCCACGGCCGCTGGCCGTCTTCGACCTGGACGGAACGCTCTCCGACACCCGGCACCGGCTCCACCTGGTGGCCCGCGCGCCGAAGGACTGGGACGCCTTCTTCCGGGCCGCGGGCGACGATCCGCCGCTCCCGGCCGGCATCGCCCTCGCCCGGGAGTGGGCCGAGCACTGCGACCTCGGCTATGTCACCGGGCGCCCCGAGCGCTGCCGCAGCGCGACGGAGCGCTGGCTCGCCGCGCAGCGCCTCCCCACCGGGGACCTCTGGATGCGTGACGACACCGACCGGCGCCCGGCCCGGGTCACCAAACCGCGGCTGCTCCGGCGGCTGGCGAGCGCGCGCACGGTCGCGGTGGTGGTCGACGACGACCGGCAGGTCTGCGACGCCTACCGGCGCGCCGGCTTCCGCGTGGTGTACGCCGACTGGATGCCGTCCTCGGACACGCTGACCGAGGTCCAGGAGCGGCACGGCCGCACCTGAGCGTCCCGGCCCGCACCGCCGGCTGCCGCGGCCGGCGGTGCGACGGCGGCGGCCGGGCCGGTGCGGGGCACCGAGCGCGGGCGCCCGTACCCCGGGTCAGTCCCGTACGGATTCGCTGGCCCGCGGCTCGTCGTCCAGGAGGCCCCGGCGTTGCGCCGCGGCGCCCAGGGCGAAGCGGCTGGCGACGCCGAACTCCCGGCTGAGCCGCTGGATCCGCCGCTGGACGGTGCGGTAACTGGTGTGCACCACCTTGGCGATCGCGGCCTCGGTGTGCCCCTGGTGCAGCAGCCGGAGGATCTGCAGATCGAGCGCGTCAGGCATGGCGTGGCGACAGGGTGGAGTGCGGCAGGCGGGCGAACGCGTGCGACAAGACAGCCCCCAATCCGGTTCGCTGAGTGGTCAGTTCAGCGCGCACGGTAATTCTTCAACACGGTCCGGGGTGGCGCAGCCGGACAAGGGAATCCGCCACTCCTTGGCGCGAACGCGCCCCCGCCCCCTGCGTACGCAGGACTCTTCCGGGTCGCGGGCCTCTGCGCCCCTCCCCGCGCGGCGCGTGGCCGCGGCGGGACCGGTGCGACCCGCACCCTCGAGCCTTTGTCCTTGAGAAGGAAAAAGTCTGATCGATTCCTGCACGACTTCTTCCCAGGGTGGGGGACCGCTGCTACGTTTCCCGAGCATTCCCCGGCGGGCCGGCGCCGGCCGGGGAGGGCACGTCCGAAGAACGGTTCCCCACGCCGCAGGCCGGGGAAGGGAGGGGCAGCGTGAGGCGGATGACAGCTCGACCCGCGAACGCGCACCAGGCGCGGCTGCTCCGGCTGCTGCGCGACAGCGGGCCGAACTCCCGTGCGCAGCTCGGCGACGAGGTGGAGCTCTCCCGCTCCAAGCTGGCGGTGGAGGTCGACCGCCTGCTGGAGACCGGCCTCGTGGTCGCCGACGGGCTCGCCGCCTCGCGCGGCGGCCGCCGGTCGCACAACATCCGGCTCTCGCCCGGACTCCGCTTCCTCGGCATCGACATCGGCGCCACCTCGGTCGACGTGGCGGTCACCAACCCGGAGCTGGAGATCCTCGGCCACCTCACCCAGCCGATGGACGTGCGCGAGGGCCCGGTCGCGGTCTTCGAACAGGTCCTGACGATGGTGGGGAAGCTGCGCGACTCCGGCGTCGCGGAGGGCTTCGACGGCGCGGGCATCGGGGTGCCCGGCCCGGTGCGGTACCCCGAGGGGGTGCCGGTGGCCCCGCCCATCATGCCCGGCTGGGACGGCTTCCCGGTCCGCGAGGCGCTCAGCCAGGAGCTGGGCTGCCCCGTCATGGTGGACAACGACGTGAACCTGATGGCGCTCGGCGAGCAGCAGGCCGGAGTGGCCCGCACCACGCAGGACTTCTTCTGCGTGAAGATCGGCACCGGCATCGGCTGCGGCGTCGTCGTCGGCGGCGAGGTCCACCGCGGTACGACCGGCAGCGCCGGCGACGTCGGGCACATCCAGGTCGAGCCCGAGGGCCGGCAGTGCGCCTGCGGCAACCGCGGCTGTCTTGAGGCCTACTTCGGCGGCGCCGCCCTCGCGCGGGACGCCGAGGAGGCCGCCCGCGAGGGCCGCTCTCCGGAACTGGCCAGCCGGCTGGAGACGGCCGGCCGGCTGACCGCGGCCGACGTGGCCGCCGCCGGAGCAGCCGGCGACGGCACCGCGCTGGAACTGATCCGGGTGGGCGGCGCCCGCACCGGCCAGGTCATCGCGGGGCTCGTCAGCTTCTTCAACCCCGGACTGGTGGTGATCGGGGGCGGTGTGACCGGGCTCGGCCACACGCTGCTCGCGAGTATCCGCACCCAGGTCTACCGCCAGTCCCTGCCCCTGGCGACCGGCAACCTCCCGATCGTCCTGGGCGAACTGGGCCAGGCCGCCGGGGTCACCGGCGCCGCCCGCCTCATCAGCGACCACCTGTTCTCCCCGGCCTGACGGCACACCCGGCCTGACGGCGCGTCACCGGCAACACCCGCATCACCCGGCACGCCGCACCACCCGGCACCACCGCAGACCGCACCACCCGGCACCACCGCAGACCGCACCACCCGGCACCACCGCATCGAACACCACCCGGCACATCCCGCCGGGCCCCACGGCCGGTTCCGCCCGGCCCCCGGCCCTCGTACGCGCGCACCACCGGCACCCGCACACCCGCACCCGGCCACACCGCACCCGTCGCCCGCGACCCGCAGCGACACACCGCCGCACCGCGGTGGGAGCGCTCCCTGCGCTCCCGTCCGCGCCCGCACACCGACGGCACCGTTCCCTGAACGGCCCCGCTCACGGGGCCGCCCGCACGCACGGAGGCCCGCCTTGGCACCACTGCTCACGATGTCCGGCATCACCAAGACCTTCCCCGGCGTGCGCGCCCTCGACGGGGTGGACCTCGAGGTGGAGGCCGGCGAGGTGCACTGCCTGCTCGGCCAGAACGGGGCCGGCAAGTCCACCCTGATCAAGGTCCTCTCCGGCGCCCACCAGCCGGACGCCGGCACCATCGGCTGGCAGGGCCGCACCGTCCGGCTCACCACCCCGGTCACCGCCATGCGGCTGGGCATCGCGACCATCTACCAGGAACTCGACCTGGTGGAGCACCTGTCGGTCGCCGAGAACGTCTATCTGGGACACGAGATCGCCCGGCACGGCTTCCTCCGCACCGGCGAGGCACGGACCCGGGCGGCAGCCCTGCTGGCCCGCCTCGGCCACCCGGAGATCCCCCCGGAGACCCTGGTCGGCGACCTGCCCGCGGCCGGGCAGCAGATCGTCTCCATGGCCCGCGCGCTCTCCCACGACGTGCGGCTCATCGTGATGGACGAGCCCTCCGCCGCCCTCGACCCCGACGAGGTGGACAACCTCTTCCGGATCGTCGGCGACCTCACCGCCGAGGGCGTCGCCGTCGTCTACATCTCGCACCGCCTGGAGGAGATCCGCCGCATCGGCGACCGCGTCTCCGTGCTCAAGGACGGCCGCGTGGTCGCCGGCGGCCTCTCCGCCCGCACCACCGGCACCCGCGAGGTGGTCTCGCTGATGACCGGCCGCGACATCGAGTACGCCTTCCCCGAACGCGCCGCCGCGCCCGGAACCGCCGGAGCCGGCCCGGTGCTGCGCACCGAAGGGCTGACCCGCGCGGGGGAGTTCGCCCCGCTCGACCTCGACGTGCACCCCGGCGAGATCGTCGGACTGGCCGGCCTCGTCGGCTCCGGGCGCTCCGAGATCCTGGAGACCGTCTACGGCGCACGGCGCCCCACCGCCGGCCGGGTCCTGGTGGACGGCGCGCCGCTGCGCCCCGGTTCGGTGCCCGCCGCCGTCCGGGCGGGCATCGGGCTGGCCCCCGAGGAACGCAAGGCCCAGGCCCTGCTGATGCTGGAGTCCGTCACCCGGAACGTCTCCGTCTCCTCCCTCGCCCGCTTCGCCACCGGCGGCTGGCTGGACCGTACGCGCGAACGCGCCGCCGCCCACGGCGGCACCCGCGACCTCTCGCTGAGCCCCGACGACCCGGACCGCCCGGTCCGCACCCTCTCCGGCGGCAACCAGCAGAAGGTCGTGCTCGCCCGCTGGCTGCTCCGCGAGTGCCGGGTGCTGCTGCTGGACGAGCCCACCCGCGGCGTCGACGTCGGAGCCCGCTCCGAGCTCTACGCGCTGATCCACCGGCTGGCGGACGAGGGCGTCGCCGTCCTGCTGGTCTCCAGCGAGGTGCCCGAGGTGCTGGGCCTCGCCGACCGCGTCCTGGTGCTCCGCGAGGGCGAGGTCGTGCACACGGCCCCCGCCCGGGAGCTCGACGAGCACCGCGTACTCGACCTCGTCATGGAAGGAACCCCGTCGTGCTGAGTACCGCGACCAAGCAGGGGACGGACCCCCTGCCCCCGGTCACGTCCCGGGCCCGGGCCGCGGCCACGCGCCTCGACCTGCGCCATGTCTCGCTCCTCGCCGTCCTCGGGGTGCTCACCCTGGTCGGCGCCCTCACCAAACCCGCCCAGTTCCTGAGCACCGACAACCTCCAGCTCATCCTCACCCAGGCGTCCGTCATCGGCGTCGTCACCGTCGGCGTCACCTTCGTGATCATCGGAGGCGGCATCGACCTCTCGGTCGGGGCGATCGTCGCCCTGGCCTCGGTGTGGGCGACCACGGTGGCCACCCAGGAGTACGGGCTGGGCGGCATCCTCTTCTGCTCGCTCGCGGTCGGCCTCGGTTGCGGGCTGGTCAACGGCGCGCTGATCGCGTACGGGCCGATGGTGCCCTTCATCGCCACGCTCGCCATGCTGGCCTCGGCACGCGGCCTGGCGTTGCAGATCAGCGAGGGCCGGACCCAGGTGGTCACCGTCGACGCGGTGCTCGACCTGGGGCTGCCCGGCGCCTACGTGCTCGGGGTGCCGCCGCTGGTCCTCATCTTCGGCGTCGTCTCGGTGCTCGGCTGGCTGGTGCTCAACCGCACCACCTTCGGCCGCCGCACCGTCGCCGTGGGCGGCAACGCCGAGGCCTCCCGGCTGGCCGGCATCGCGGTCAAGCGGCAGCGGCTGATGCTCTACCTGCTCTCCGGCCTCTGCTGCGGCATCGCCGCCTTCATGCTCGTCGTCCTGACCGGCTCCGGCCAGAACACCAACGGCAACCTCTACGAGCTCGACGCCATCGCCGCCGCGATCATCGGCGGCACCCTGCTCAGCGGCGGGCGCGGCACGATCACCGGATCCGTGCTCGGCGTCCTGGTCTTCACCACCATCACCAACCTGTTCGCACTCAACAACCTGCAGAGCGACGTCCAGCAGATCGCCAAGGGGGCGATCATCGTCGCCGCCGTCCTGGTCCAGAAGGGTCGAAGCACATCATGAGACAACTCCCGCGCCGCTCCCCGGACAGCCCACTGCTCACCTCCCGCCGCGGGCTGCTGCTCGGCACCGCGGCCGCCGGCGCCGCGCTGGCGACCGGCTGCACCAGCAACGAGAACAACGACGACCCCGAGGGCGCCCAGCAGCCCGCGGACACCACCGGCGACAAGCCCGGCAAGCCGGTCACCATCGGGTTCGCCGGCCCGCAGGCCGACCACGGCTGGCTGAACGCCATCAACGAGCAGGGCAAGCGCCGGGCCGAACAGTACGAGGACGTCACGCTCGTCAGCACCGAGGGGTCCAACGACACCGCCCAGCAGATCGGCCAGATCGAGACCCTCATCAACAAGAAGGTCGACGTCCTGGTCATCCTCCCGGCCGACGGCAAGGCCCTCACCCGGGTCGGCCTCAAGGCGATGCGCTCCGGCATCCCGGTGGTCAACCTGGACCGCGTCTTCAACTCCCCCCAGGCGTACCGCTGCTGGATCGGCGGTGACAACTACGGCATGGGCCTCAACGCCGGCCGGTTCATCGGCGAGCGGCTCAAGGGCAAGAAGAACGCCAAGGTGGTCGAGCTCGCCGGCCTGGACAACCTGGAGCTCACCCGGCAGCGCACCCAGGGCTTCGACGACGCGCTGAAGAACTACCCGAACGTCACCAAGGTCGCCCGGCAGGCCGCCGAGTTCACCGTGGAGTCCGGGCAGCAGAAGATGTCCGCCCTGCTCCAGGCCCAGCCCGAGTTCGACGCGCTCTGGAACCACGACGACGACCAGGGCATCGGCGCCGAGCGCGCCATCAAGCAGGCGGGCCGGGACGAGTTCCTGATGGTCGGCGGTGCCGGCTCCAAGCACGCCATGGACGCCATCAAGGCCGACAACACGGTGCTCAAGGCCACCGTGCTGTACCCGCCGACCATGGCCGCCTCCGCCATCGACCTGGCCCGCGCGCTCGGCCAGGGCCGGGGCGTCTCCGGCCTCGCCGAACTGGAGATCCCCGCCTCGCTCACCCTCTACTCCGCGGTGGTGACCAAGGAGAACGTCGACGAGTACCTCCCCACCGGATTCAGCTGACGCCGGGTGCCGGCCTCCGGCCGGCCCCGCCGCGCCCACCGTCACGACCTTCCCCGACAGGGAGGAGCTCCATGTCGCACGACATCTCCGTGCCCGCCCCCGCCGACGCCCCCGCCCTGGGGGTGGGAATGGTCGGCTACTCCTTCATGGGCGCCGCCCACTCGCAGGGCTGGCGCACCGTGTCCCGGGTCTTCGACCTGCCGCTCGCCCCCGCCATGGCCGCGATCTGCGGGCGGGACCCGGAAGGCGTACGGGCGGCCGCCGCCCGGCTGGGCTGGGCCGCCGCCGAGACCGACTGGCGGGCGCTGATCGCCCGCGACGACGTGCAGCTCGTCGACATCTGCACCCCCGGCTCCAGCCACGCCGAGATCGCCGTCGCCGCCCTGGAGGCCGGCAAGCACGTGTTGTGCGAGAAGCCGCTGGCCAACACGGTGGCCGAGGCCGAGGCCATGGTCACGGCGGCACGCGCGGCACGGGAGCGCGGCCAGCTCGCCATGGTCGGCTTCAACTACCGCCGTACCCCGGCCCTCGCGCTCGCCCGCGACATGGTGGCCCGGGGGCGGCTCGGGGTGCTGCGGCACGTGCGCATCACCTACCTCCAGGACTGGCTGGTCGACCCCGGCTTCCCGCTGGCCTGGCGGCTGCGCCGGGAACTCGCCGGCTCCGGCGCCCTCGGCGACCTCGGCGCGCACGCCGTCGACCTGGCGCAGCACCTGGCGGGGGAGGAGCTGACCGGCGTCTCCGCGCAGACCGAGACCTTCGTACGGGAGCGGCCGGTGCCCGGCGGGGAGCCGGGCGCCCTCGGGCCCGTCACCGTGGACGACGCCGCGCTCTTCTCCGGGCGGCTCGCCTCCGGGGCGCTCGCCTCCTTCGAGGTCAGCCGGGTCGCGGCGGGCCGCAAGAACGCCC
Source organism: Streptomyces sp. JJ36 (assembly GCF_021696945.1). GTDB lineage: Bacteria > Actinomycetota > Actinomycetes > Streptomycetales > Streptomycetaceae > Streptomyces. The sequence goes on along the minus strand of NZ_JACYHE010000081.1, from coordinate 3,529 downwards.
TGCGGGTGGAGGTCAACGGCACCCTGGGCTCGCTCTCCTTCGACCTCGAGCGCCTCAACGAGCTGCACTTCCACGACCACACGCAGGACGCCGCGGAGGCCGGCTTCCGGCGCATCCACGTCACCGAGGACTCCCACCCGTACCTGGCCGCCTGGTGGCCGCCGGGGCACGGGCTCGGCTACGAGCACACCTTCGTGCACCAGGCCCGGGACCTGCTCCAGGCCGTCGCCGACGGCACCGACCCGGAGCCGGGCTTCGAGGACGGCCTCCAGGTGCAGCGGGTGCTGGCCGCGGTGGAGGAGAGCGCCGGGAAGAACAGCGTCCTCACGCCCGTACAGCCGCAACCCGTCTAGACCCCACCCGCCGACCCCGCGAGGAGTGCACGATGCCGCGATCCTTCACCCTCTTCACCGGGCAGTGGGCCGACCTGCCGCTGGAGGAGGTCTGCCGCCTGGCCCGCGACTTCGGCTACGACGGTCTCGAACTGGCCTGCTGGGGCGACCACTTCGAGGTCGACCGGGCCCTGAACGAGCCGGACTACGTGGCCGGCCGGCACCGCCTGCTGGAGAAGTACGGCCTGAGCTGCTGGGCGATCTCCAACCACCTGGTGGGCCAGGCCGTCTGCGACGACCCCATCGACGCCCGCCACCAGGGCATCCTGCCGCCCCGCATCTGGGGCGACGGCGACCCGGAGGGCGTACGGCGCCGGGCGGCCGCGGAGATGGCCGACACCGCACGGGCCGCCGCCGCCTTCGGGGTGCGCACCGTGGTGGGCTTCACCGGCTCCTCCATCTGGCACCTGGTGGCGATGTTCCCCCCGGTGCCGCCGGAGATGGTCGAACGGGGCTACACCGACTTCGCCGAGCGGTGGAACCCGGTGCTGGACGTCTTCGACGCCGAGGGCGTGCGCTTCGCCCACGAGGTGCATCCCAGCGAGATCGCCTACGACTACTGGACCACCCAGCGCGCGCTGGAGGCCGTGGGCCACCGGCCCGCCTTCGGACTGAACTTCGACCCGAGCCACTTCGTCTGGCAGGACCTGGACCCCGCCGGGTTCCTCTGGGACTTCCGGGAGCGGATCTACCACGTGGACTGCAAGGAGGCCCGCCGGCGGCTGGACGGCCGTAACGGGCGCCTCGGTTCGCACCTGCCCTGGGGCGACCCGCGCCGCGGCTGGGACTTCGTCTCCGCCGGGCACGGCGACGTGGCGTGGGAGGACGTCTTCCGGATGCTGCGGGCGATCGGCTACGAGGGGCCGGTATCGGTCGAATGGGAGGACGCCGGGATGGACAGGCTCCAAGGGGCGCCCGAGGCGCTGCGGAAGCTCAAGGCGTACGACTACGAGCCGCCCAGCGCCTCGTTCGACGCGGCCTTCGGGGGCGCCGAGGACTGAACGCGTCCGGCCGGGCCCGCGGCCTCGCAGCCGCTGCGGGCGGGCCCGGCCGCGCCCCCGGCAGGTGCCGAGAGCGCTCCCGCACGGCTGCGGGAGCGCTCTCCATGCTGCTTTGTCCCCATACCGGATGAAGTCACGCCCGATGACGTCAAAGGTCTTCCCGTGGGGGACGAAGGCGGTTACGGTCCTTGAGGTGTACCGGTCATCCCGGTCACCGGCCGCCCCTCCCGTCACGGCCGTGCAGCCCCCGGTCCCGCACCCGTCCCGGAGGCCCCGCACATCGGCGCAACGGTGCGCCCGGTAACGGTGCGGCGGCCGACGACGCCCGTTCAGCAGCCAGACACGGCGAACCGCTCGCCCCGGCGGCAGGCCCGCCGGGACACCGGAGGAACAGATGGGCCCCACACAGCAGCAGGCAGCGGCGACAGCACCGGCGTCCCTGGAGGAGTCCTCGTACCAGGGCGGCACGATGGGCGGGGACCACCCGATCGCCTGGTGCCGGGAGTACGAGGGCGGGCGGTCCTTCCACTCCGGCGGCGGCCACACCGAGGCGTCCTCCGCCGGCCCGGCCTTCCGGCAGCACCTGCTCGGCGGCGTCCGCTGGGCCGCCGGCACCGCCCAGGCCCCGGGCCGCACCCCGCCCGCCGCCCGGAAGGCGTCACCCCGCACCGCGGAGCAGCCCTCCTAGCCGCTCCGTTCCCAGAACGCCGCCGGCGGCCCGAGGGGGGCCGCCCGCGGCACAGGCGGCGGGCCGGGGAGAACGCCGACTCCCCGCCCGCCGCCGCCACCCGATCCCGTACCGAGGGAGGCAGGCCGTGCCGGAGAACACCCAGGACCGCACCGGAGTCTGGCTGATCGGGGCCCGCGGCTCCGTCGGCACCACGACCATCGCGGGCTGCGCGGCGGTCGCCGCCGGACTCACCCCGCCCACCGGCATGGTCACCGAGACCGAGCCGTTCGCCGGCTGCGGCCTCCCTGCCCTCTCCTCCCTGGTGCTCGGCGGCCACGACACCGCCGCCACCCCGCTGCCCAAGCGCGCCGAGGAACTCGTCGCCGCCGGGGTCCTGCCGTACGGCCTGCCCGCCGCGATCGAGGCCGAACTACGCGCCGCCGACGAGGCGATACGGCCCGGCAGCGCCGCCGTCGCCGACCCGCGCGGCGAGGAACGGCTGATCGCCGCCTTCGCCGCCGACCTGCGGAACTTCGCCCGCGCCCACGACCTGGCCCGCACCGTCGTGGTCAACGTCGCCACCACCGAACCCGCTCCCGCGGGCGACGCCTTCCCGCCCAGCTCCCTCTACGCGGCCGCCGCCCTCCGCGCCGGCTGCCCCTATGTCAACTTCACCCCGTCCGCCGGGCTCCGCCACCCCCGGCTCCGGCAGGCAGCCGCCCGCTCCGGCCTGCCCTCCGCCGGGCGGGACGGCAAGACCGGGCAGACGCTGCTGCGCTCCGTCCTCGCACCGATGTTCGCCCAGCGCGCGCTGGACGTACGCGCCTGGTCCGGCACCAACCTGCTGGGGGGCGGCGACGGCGCCGCCCTCACCGATCCCGAGGCCGCCGCCGCGAAGAACGCCGGGAAGGCCCGCGTCCTCTCCGACACCCTCGGCCGGCTCCCGGACGGCGAACTCCACATCGACGAGGTACCGGCCCTCGGCGACTGGAAGACCGCCTGGGACCACATCGCCTTCGAGGGCTTCCTCGGCGCCCGCATGGCCCTGCAGACCATCTGGCAGGGCTGCGACTCCGCCCTGGCCGCCCCGCTCGTCCTGGACCTGGCCCGGCTGGTCGCCCGTGCCCACCAGGCCGGAGTCACCGGGCCCGTGGACGGCCTCGGCTTCTACTTCAAGGACCCGGACTCCGGGCCCAGCGCGCTCCCCCACCAGTGGCACGCCCTGCTCGCCCTCGGCGACCGGCTCCGGGACGCCGCGTGACGGCCCGTGGCCGGGGCCCCGGCCTCCTCCGCCTCACCCGCACCGCCCTGGACGGCCTCCGCCCGGGCGCCCGCCCCGGGCGGGCGCCGGCCTCCCGCCACCGGGACCACCCGGGCGCCGGCCCGGTGGGCGGTCACCCGTTCCCGGCCCCGCCTCGGGAAGCGCCCGGCGGGCGCGTGGACGGCGACGCCCGGCCGGCCGGCGC
>NZ_JACYHE010000080.1 GCF_021696945.1 Streptomyces sp. JJ36 | reverse complement strand
CCCGGCGTCGCGCCGCGCCCCGTCGGCGGGCGCGCCGGGGCGGGGCCCGTCGGCCCGGGCGGCGCCCGGCGCTCCGCCGGTCGCGGGCACCCGCAGGTCCCCCAGCACCACGCCCCCGCTGTCGTCGATCAGGAGGTCCCGTGCCCGCTCCGTCCCGCCGAGGGCCACCCGGGAAGCGGCGACCGCGGTGCCCGGCACCCCCAGCGAGCGTGCCAGCACCGTCCGCTCCGGCGGCCCGACCGGAACCACGGCCACGGGGCATCCCGCCAGTTCCCGCTCCCGGTGCAGCACCTGGACCGTACGCAGCAGCGCCCGGTCGTCGCCGACCACCACGGGCCGCCTGCCGCCCCGCTTCGCCAGTGCGCGGGCGGTATCGGCGGGCTCCCGGAGGACACACAACTTCACCCCCGGCGCACCGGCGCAGAGGACGTCGCGCGCGATCCGTACGGACTCCCCGTCCGTCGCTCGGGCGACCGGGTCGATGACCACGAGCAGGTCTGGAGCCGACAACCTTCTTCCTCTCTCCGGGCGGGGACAACGCCGGGGACGGCCCCCTGCGCCCGGCCGGCGGATCGCGGCCGGGCACCGCTGTTCGCACCCCGGTAACCAGTTCCGGTAATCTCTCGGTGCAAGAGCCCCTGTCGCTGTTGCGCCAGGGGCTTCGTCTAGCTGGGGCACCGGTTCACGGCTCTCGCGTCGGCACCAGCGCCGCGCAGGGTGGACATGCCCCGCCCGGAAGGGGTGTACGCCTGTGCCCGCACTCGTGCTGCTCGGTGCTCAGTGGGGTGACGAGGGCAAGGGAAAGGCCACCGATCTGCTCGGCGGATCGGTCGACTACGTGGTGCGTTACCAGGGCGGCAACAACGCCGGTCACACGGTCGTCGTCGGCGACCAGAAGTACGCGCTGCACCTGCTCCCCTCCGGCATCCTCTCCCCCGGCTGTACCCCGGTGATCGGCAACGGCGTCGTCGTCGACCCCGCGGTCCTGCTCTCCGAGCTGAGCGGACTGAACGAGCGCGGCGTCGACACCTCCAAGCTGCTGCTCAGCGGTAACGCCCATCTGATCACGCCGTACCACACCGAGATCGACAAGGTGACGGAGCGCTTCCTCGGGAAGCGCAGGATCGGCACCACCGGGCGCGGCATCGGCCCGACGTACGCCGACAAGATCAACCGGGTCGGCATCCGCGTCCAGGACCTCTTCGACGAGTCGATCCTGCTGCAGAAGGTCGAGGCGGCCCTCGACTTCAAGAACCAGGTGCTGGCCAAGCTGTACAACCGGCGCGCCGTCCGCCCCGAGCAGGTCGTCGAGGAGCTGCTCGGCTATGCCGACGAGCTGCGCCCGTACGTCGCCGACACCACGCTGATCCTCAACGACGCCGTCGACTCCGGCAAGGTCGTCCTCTTCGAGGGCGGGCAGGGCACGCTGCTCGACGTCGACCACGGCACGTACCCCTTCGTCACCTCCTCCAACCCGACCGCCGGCGGCGCCTGCACCGGCGCGGGCGTGGGCCCGACGAAGATCAGCCGGGTCATCGGCATCCTCAAGGCGTACACCACCCGGGTGGGCGCCGGCCCCTTCCCCACCGAGCTGTTCGACGCGGACGGCGAGGCGCTGCGGGAGATCGGCGGCGAGCGCGGGGTGACCACCGGGCGGGACCGCCGCTGCGGCTGGTTCGACGCGGTGATCGCCCGCTACGCGACCCGGGTCAACGGCCTCACCGACTTCTTCCTCACCAAGCTCGACGTGCTCACCGGCTGGGAGCGCATCCCGGTCTGCGTGGCGTACGAGGTCGAGGGCCGGCGCGTCGAGGAGCTGCCGCACAACCAGTCCGACTTCCACCACGCGAAGCCGGTGTACGAGTACCTGCCCGGGTGGAGCGAGGACATCACCCAGGCCAAGACCTTCGCCGACCTGCCGAAGAACGCGCAGGGGTACGTCAAGGCGCTGGAGGAGATGTCGGGGGCGCCGATCTCCGCCATCGGCGTCGGGCCGGGACGGGACGAGACGATCCAGATCAACGACTTCCTCTGACCGGGCGAACGGGCGACCGGGCGACCGGGGCCCGCCGCCGACCGGTACCGGGCGGCGCCCCGGCCCGGCGCCGGATGCTGCGCGGGGACACCGCGACGGCGCGGGGCGGGCCCGCGTCGCGGCCGTCCGCCCTCCGGCCGGCGACCTGCGGCGCAGCAACGATCCCGGCCCCGGCGCTCCGGGCAAGCTCCCGGTGCGGTGCGCGGATTCTTTACAACGTTGGTACAGCGTTGTAAAAGGACTCACCACCACCGCACCGAGGAGGAACGCCGTGCGCACCGTACGCCCGACCCGCCCCCGAGCACGCCGGACGGGGGCAGCGGCCCTCGTCCTGGCCGCGCTCGCAGCCGTCCTCGCCCAAGCGCCGGGGCACGCCGCCCCGCCGGCCCCGCCGGCGGAGGCCTCCGCCCACGCCCCGGAGAGCGCACGCGGGCCGGACGACGGCCACAGACCGGGCCGGTACCGCAATCCCGTCTCCCGCGGCTTCGCCGACACCTTCGCCGACCCGGCCGTGGTCCGCGGCGAGGACGGCGCCTGGTACGCCTTCGGCACCACCGACCCGCTGCGCAGCGGCGAGGGCACCATGCACGCCCTGCCCGTCGCCCGGTCCACGGACCTGGTCGACTGGTCGTACGTGGGCGACGCGCTCGACGGCGCGGCACCGGACTTCGCCGCCGACGACGCGCTGTACTGGGCGCCCGACATCACCCGCCACGACGGGACGTACTGGCTGTACTTCGTGGTCACCGAGACCACCGTGACCGACGAGAGCGGCGACAGCGCCATCGGGGTGGCCACCGCACCGACGCCCGCCGGGCCGTGGACGGTCCACGACGAGCCCGTGGTCGGCCCGCGCCGCGGAGCCGGGGCGAGCGACGACTTCCAGTGGACCTTCGACCCCGCGCACGTCGTGGACACCGACGGCCGCCGCTATCTCTACTACGGCTCCTACTACGGCGGGATCCACGTCACCGAACTCTCCGCCGACGGCACCCGTCCGGTCGGGGAGCCCACCATGGTCGCCGTCGACAACCGCTTCGAAGGCGCCTACGTCGTCCGCCGCCACGGCTGGTGGTACCTCTTCGCCTCCTCCGGCAACTGCTGCGCGGGCCCCACCACCGGCTACTCCGTCTTCGCCGGTCGCTCCCGCTCGGTGCGCGGCCCCTTCGTGGACCGGGAGGGCGTGCCACTGACCGCCTCCCGCACCGGCGGCAGCATCGTCCTCACCCCGAACGGCAACCGCTGGATCGGCACCGGCCACAACTCCGTGGTGACCGACCTGGCCGGCCAGGACTGGATGGTCTACCACGCCATCGACCGCCACCGGCCGTACCTGGACGAGCCCTACGGCATCAACCGCCGCCCGATGCTGATCGACCGGCTGGACTGGGTCGACGGCTGGCCCGTCGTCCGCCGGGGCAGGGGAGCCTCCGACGGCTGGCAGCAGGCGCCGGTCACCGACCGCCGCCACCCGCGCGCCGCGACCCGCCCGGACACCCCCTCCGGCCCGCCGCCGCGCGACCCGTACGCCCACGGCCGCGTCCACGGCGACGAGTTCGACTCGGGCCGGCTCGGCCCGGGCTGGAGCTGGGTGCGGGAGAGCGACGGGCGGGTCGAGGACGGCTCCTTCGTCTGGCCCACCCAGGACGCCGAGCTGCACAAGGGCACCAACGACGCCTCCGTGCTGCTCCGCAGGGCGCCCCGCGGGGACTACACGGTGGAGACCCGGCTGACCCTCGACGTCGGCGTGGACACCGTGCGCAACTACCAGCAGGCCGGGCTCGTCGCCTACGTCGACGACGACCGCTATCTGCGGTTCTCGCACGTGGCGATCTGGAACACCCGGCAGACCGAGTTCGGCAAGGAGATGCCGTACGCGGACGACCTCTCCTACGGCTCCATGACCGTCGGGCCGCCCGCCGCGACCACCTGGCTGCGGCTGCGGCACACCCGCGACCGCCGCACCGGGGAACACCGCTTCCGCGCGTACACCAGCCGGGACGGCGAGCACTGGATCGCCGGCGGCACCTGGACGCTGCCGGCCGGCACCGACCCCCGGATCGGCCTGATCGCGCACGGCGGCGCGGGCGCCACCGCCGAGTTCGGCTACTTCCGGGTCTTCCGCCGCTGACCCGTGGCGGATGCGGGGAGAAGAAGCCGCGGCCCGGTCCGCCGGGCCGCGGTGCTCCCGTACGGCCCTCCGGACCGGTCGAAGGCGAACAGGATACGGATCTCTCCGCGCCCGCCACGTGTCGACTGCGAGGGTTCGCGTGAGCCGGCCATCATCCGATCCGGTGATCAACGAGACCGGCAAGGGGGGCCGCACAGGGTCGAGTGCGGGGGCGGAACCGTCTGCAGGGGGGCTGTAAAGCGACGCCCTGGGGACGGCGTGGCCGGCGGGTCGGGGGCCGGCCTGCGGGGATGACGGGTGGGGGAAATGTCTGGTTCGATGGTAAATGCACCATTGGAGCCCATCGGCAGGGAGCGATCATGACTGCTGTGGAGGAGGCGCGGCGCCGGGTCCAGGAGATGCGCGCGCAGCTCCGCGACCTGTCGGAGGCCGCGGCACGGGCGGAGGACCCCGAGCAGCGCCGGCGCCTGGAGGAGAAGGCACGCCGGATGGAGAGCCGCTGCGAGCAGGAGAGCGGGATGGCCGGCGGGGACATCTACCCGCCGATGTGACCCGGCCGCGGCGCCGCTCGGCCGGCTACGGGCATGCACCGCCCGGCGCGGACGCGCAGCGGTACGCGCCCGCGTACGCCGGTGTCCGCGCGCGGACGGGCACACGCCGAGCACGCCACCCCGGAGTCGTGTGCCGGGCGCTCGCCGCCCCACCGTGCGAGTCCATCCCCCGCACGCAACCGAGAGTGTCTCGATCGTGTGGTTGTCCCGTCACTCACCGTGTGCGCACCCTGGAAGCGAGGACCCGGGTGAAGGAGGCGGGCAGTGGGCGGGGTCGGGACACCACCGGAGGACGGGCACGGCACGGACGGCGGCACGTCACCGGACGCCTCCGCCGGAGCCGGTCCACCGGCCGGACCGGCGCGCGGCGGCGCGGACCCGTCCGCGGGCGGCCGGACGGACGGAGACGGCGAAGGGACCGGCGACGGAGGCAGCGGGCGGCTGAGCCGGTGGAGCCGCAACATGCTCGTGGTGACCGTGGCGGGCGCGGTGGCCGGCGCCTTCGCCACCGCTCTGGCCACCGGCACCGTCGAGGAGATCCTCGCGGACGACCCGCCTCCGAGCTGCCCCGGTGACGACTGCGACGGGCGGAACCCCGAGGTGCAGGGATGCGGCGACCACGCGGCGACCTTCACGCCGCGGACCCGCAACCCGGCGGCACTGGAGGTCCGGTACAGCAAGCGGTGCAAGTCCGTCTGGGGACGCATCACCAACGGCGAGCCCGGCGCCCAGGTCACCGTGTCGGTCACGGGCGGCTCGCGGGACGTCGCGGAGATCGCCTACGGCAAGGACAAGTTCACCAGGATGGCGAGCGTGTCAGACCCCGCGTCGTTCGAGGTGGAGGTGTGCGCGGTGCCCGCGCCCCGCGAACAGCGCAAGGCCGCGTGGGACGAGTACTGCATCCACGCCACGGAGGACTCCGCCTGGCTCTAGTGTGCCGGTGGCCGTGGCGCACCGGCTCGCCCGTCCCCGCCCGTCAGCGGATGCGGCCCCCGGGACGGGTGCGGGACCCCTCGGCCCCGGGACGTACGCCCGTCGCCCGATCCGCCGCGCGGGCGTGGTGGGGCAGCATCGGCGGATGACCGACACCGCGCACCGCTGGCCCGCCCATCTGGACGCCGGAGCCGTACGTTTCGCCCGCCCGACCGCGCGCTACGACGAGGTGCTGACCTTCTACCGGGACGCCCTCGGGCTGCCCGTACTGGCGCAGTGGCGCGGGCACGCCGGGTACGACGGCATGGTGCTGGGGCTGCCCGGCACGCCCGTGCACCTGGAGCTGACCCGGCACGGCGACCCGCCGCGCATCCCGGAACCGCACCCGGAGAACCAGCTCGTGCTCTACCTGCGCGGCCCGGAGGCGGTCGAGACGGCCGTACGGGTCCTGGCCGCGCACGGGCACCGGCCGGAACCGGCGGCGAACCCGTACTGGCCGGAGCGAGGCGCCGTGGTGTTCGCCGACCCGGACGGCTGGCGGGTGGTGCTCGCCCCCTGGGTCTTCGGCGAGCAGGACCCACCCGCGGTGCGGCACACCGCGGCGTAGGCGTCCCGGCCCCCGCGCGCCGGGCACCCGGGGGCCGCCGCCGGTGCGGCGGGGCCGTACGGCGGGCCGCGGGGCCCGTACCGGCCCGGGGCAGGGCACGGCCGCGCGCACCCGGGGTTCACCGGAACGTCCGGTTCCCGGCGTTCTCCTGACGGCGCATCGGCTCTAGCGTGTGGCGCCGACCCCCATCCCCCACCCGGAGGCCGGCCCGTGCGCAGACCCGTCCGACACGCCCGTACGGCTCTCGCCGCCGCAGGCGCCGCAGCCGCCCTGCTCCTGGCGACCCTCACCACCCCGGCACAGGCGCAGCCGCAGGATTCCGCGGCTGCGCCGTCGTATGCGCGGACCACGTCCGTCGGCGTGCACAACGCCTATGAGAAGGACACCTACCCCTACTTCGCCGACGCCCTGGACTCCGGGGCGGCCCTGCTCGAACTCGACGTGTGGACCAACTCCTTCGGCTCCGGCTGGCGCGTCGCCCACGACAACCCGTTCGGCAACGACAACAACTGCGAGAACGCCGCCTCCCCCGGCGAGCTGCGCAGCAAGCCGCGCAACCGCAGCCTCGGCGGCTGCCTCGCCGACCTGCGGGCCTGGCACGAGGCGCACCCCGGGCACCGGCCGGTGCTGCTCAAGGTCGAGCTGAAGGACGGCTTCAACGACAAGGGCGGGCGCGGCCCCGACGAGTTCGACGCGCTGCTCGCCCGGCACCTCGGCGACGCGGTGTACGGACCGGGCGACCTGCTGACCGGCCGCTACGCCACGCCCGACGAGGCGGTGCGCGCGGGCGCCTGGCCCGGGCGGGACGCGCTGGCCGGGAAGTTCCTCTTCGAGCTGATACCGGGCACCGTCGAGGAGAGCAACCCGGTCGACGACCTGTGGACGGACCGCGAGTACGCCGGGCACCTGCGGGACCTGGCGGCGGCCGGGCGGCTGGCGGAGGCCGGTGCCTTCCCCGCGGTGCACGGCGCGGAGCCGGGCGACCCGCGGACGGCGCGGTACGCGGCGGAGCTGCGGCCCTGGTTCGTGTTCTTCGACGGCGACGCGCGGACGTACGCCGGGGGCGGGATCGACACCGGGTGGTACGCCGACCGCGGCTATCTGCTGGTCATGACCTCCGCGCACGCCGTCGAGCCGCCGATCGACGCCGTGCACCCGACCGAGCAGCAGGCCCGCGACCGGGTGGCGGCGCTGGCCGCGGCGCACGCCAGCTTCGCCACCTCGGCCTGGGCCCCGCTGCCCCGGGTCCTCGCCCTGGTCCTGCCCCGCGGCTGACCGGCCGGGGCCCGTACCGGCAGGTCACGGGCCCCGGCCGGCGGCCGGGCACACGGCTCCGGCCCGGGTCAGCGGAGGGCGTCGAGGAGGACGCCGAAGGCCGGGGTGCCGGGCGTGAGGGGGGCGAAGTGGCCGGTGCCGGAGAGCAGGTGGAGCCGGGCGCCCCAGTCGTTGGCGTAGCGGCGGGAGAGCTCCACCGGGACGTCCGGGTCGGCGGTGCCGTGCAGGATCTCGACCGGGACCCGCGGGAAGAGCCGCATCGGATCCGCCTCCGGGAGGCGCGCGGCCACCTGCTCGGGGCCGCCGAGGAAGGCGGCCACCGCGCCGTCGCTCAGCCGGAGTTCGTGGGCGCGCCGCAGGTCGGCGACGGGGGCGACGGCGAGCACCCGGGCCGTGGCCGCCTGTTCCCGCTTCCAGGCGGCCCAGAGCGCGAGCTGCCCGCCGGCGGAGTGGCCGAGCAGCACGTGCGGCGGCCCGCCGAGGTGGTCGAGGGCCGCGTCGACGTCCTCGGCCGTCTGCGGCCAGCCGCCGTCGCCGCCGACCCGCCGGTACTCGACGAGGTCCACGGCGTAGCCGTGCCCGGCGAGGGCACCGGCCAGCGGGGCGAGGTGGGTGCGGTCGTACGCCTCGCGCCAGAAGCCGCCGTGCAGCACCGTGACGCGCGGCCCGCCGTCGGGGGCGTACCGGTCGATCACCTGTGACGGATGCGGCCCGTAGCGCTCGGTGCGGTCCGGCACGGCCGGGTCCAGCCCGGCCAGCGCCTCCCACTCCCGGCCGACGCCCTCGGTCAAGCGGTGTCCTCCTCGGGTGCGTTCCGTGCCGCGGCCCCCGGTGTCCCGCGCAGCACGTCGCCGAGCGTACGGGCCGCCCGTTCGGTGTCCGCGAAGGAGGTGTAGAGCGGGGTGAAGCCGAAGCGCAGCACGTCGGGGCGGCGGTGGTCACCGACGACGCCCCGCGCGATCAGCTCCCGCATCACGTCCTCCGCACCGGCGCACCGCAGCGAGACCTGGCTGCCGCGGCGGTGGTGCGCGGCGGGCGTCACGGACTGCACGGTGCCCTCGGGGGCGTACGCCTCGACACACCGCAGGAAGAAGTCCGTGAGCGCCAGGCTCTTGGCCCGTACGGCGTCCAGGTCGACGCCCTCCCACACCGTGAGCGCCTCCTCCAGCGCCAGCAGCGAGAGGATGTCCGGGGTGCCGACCCGGCCGCGCACGGCCCCGGCGGCGGGTTCGTAGGCGGGGACCATGGCGAAGGGGTCGGCGTGCGAGTTCCAGCCGGGGAGCGGGGTGTCGAAGCCGGGCTGCAGCTCGTCGCGCACGTAGAGGAAGGCGGGCGCGCCCGGGCCGCCGTTGAGGTACTTGTAGGTGCAGCCGACGGCCAGGTCCACGCCGTGCGCGTCCAGGCCGACCGGCAGCGCGCCCGCGCTGTGGCACAGGTCCCAGACGACGCGGGCGCCCGCCCGGTGCACGGCGGCGGTGAGGCCGGGCAGGTCGTGGAGTTCGCCGGTGCGGTAGTCGACGTGGTTGAGCAGGGCGACCGCGGTGCGCGGGCCGGCCGCGGCGGCCGTCTCGTGGACCGGTACGGGCCGTACGGTGCAGCCGGTGAGGCGGGCGGCGGAGGCGGTGACGTACCCGTCGGTGGGGAAGGTGGCCTCGTCGACGAGGATCTCGGTGCGGTCCGGGGACTCCCGCTGGGCGAGGCGGACCCCGGCGATCACCGCCTTGAAGACGTTGACGCTGGTCGAGTCGGAGACGGTGATCTGCCCCGGGGCGGCGCCGGCCAGCGGCGCGATGCGGTCGCCGACCCGCTCCGGCGCCTCCCACCAGCCGGCCTCCGTCCAGGAACGGATGCGCAGCTCGCCCCACTCGCGGGCGACCACCTCGGCGAGCCGGCCGGGCACGGAGCGGGGGAGGGCGCCGAGCGAGTTGCCGTCCAGGTAGACGGTGTCGTCGTCGAGCACGAAGGCGGCGCGGTGGGCGGCGAGGGGATCGGCGGCGTCGCGTTCGGCCGCCTCGGCGGCGGGGGTACGGCCCGCCGGCGCGGGGGCGGGCGCGGCGGCCGCGGGGGTCTGCGGGGTGCCGTCCGGGGTGCCGGGGACGGCCGCGGACTCGGGGGCGGAGGTGCGCGGCTCAGACATGGCTGCGCGCCGTCCACAGCTCGGGGAAGACGTTCTTGGCCGCGCGCTTCTCCAGCCACGCCACCCCGGCGGAGCCGCCGGTGCCGGTCTTGGAGCCCATGGCCCGGCGGGTGGCGACCAGGTGGTCGTTGCGCCAGCGCCAGACCAGCTCCGCGACCTCGGTCAGCGCCTCGCCGAGCCGCACCACCGCGGCGGTGCCGGCGTCGGCCGGCCGGTCCGGGTCGTCCGCTGCGGCGCCCTCCGCGGCGTAGGCGCGGACCCAGACCGCCTCGACGCCGGGGTCCGGCTCGTAGCGGGCGCTGACGTCGCGGTGCAGCACCTGCTCGGGCACGTCCTCGCCGCGCCGGGCGAGGTACCGCAGCACCTCGTCGTAGAGGCTGGGCTCGTGCAGCGCCTTCTCCAGTTCGGCGTGGACGCGGGGCGCGCCGCGGTGCGGCACCAGCATCGAGGCCGACTTCTCGCCGAGCAGGAACTCCATGCGCCGGTACATCGCCGACTGGAAGCCGGAGCCGTCGCCGAGGGCCGAGCGGTAGGCGTTGAACTGGGCGGGGGTGAGGTGGGCCAGCGGCTCCCAGGAGGCGTTGAGCGACTGCAGCTCGTAGGTGGAGCGCTTGAGGGCGGCCAGCGCGCCGCGCAGGTCGTCCTGCCGCAGGGACTGGGCGGCGGTCTGCCACTCGTGCACGATCACGGTGAACCACAGCTCCATGACCTGCGTGGTCACCAGGAAGACCATCTCGCCCGGGTCGTCCGAGAGCGGGTGCTGGAGGTGGGTGAGGACGTCTGCCCGTACGTAGTCCTCGTAGGGCGTGGTGCCGGCGAAGTCCAGGTGGGGGGCCTGGTCGCCGGGGGTGTCCCCGGTGCCGGGACGGCCCTCCGGGGCGGGGTTCCGCGGGGCGTCCGGGGCCCCGGGAGCATGGGTGTCGTGCGACATCGCTGTCTCCTCGACGTGGCGTCCGGGTAGCGGTCCGCTCCTCTCCCGTCGACGGTGGAGCCCCGGTCCCCTCGGACCCGCGGCACGCTGAGCCGGTCCGGGTCCACGGACATCATCGGGGAACGGAGGCGAGCGCGACAAGTGCGGGCCCGCCGCCCGCGGCGCCGCCGGGCCTGCCGGGGGCCGTACCGCCCCGGCGCCGCACGCGGGCGCCGGGGCCGGGAGGCGTCAGGAGAGCGCCGGGTGAGCCGTCAGGAGAGGGTCGCCGCAGCCGTGGGCGAGCTCTCCTTGAGGAAGGTCGTGCAGCGCTCGTGCTCGTCCTTCTCCCCGATCGCCCCGGCCGCCCGTGCCAGGGCGTGCAGGGCGCGCAGGAAGCCGCGGTTCGGCTCGTGCTCGAAGGGCACCGGGCCGTGGCCCTTCCAGCCGTTGCGGCGCAGCGCGTCCAGGCCGCGGTGGTAGCCCGTACGGGCGTAGGCGTAGGACTCCACGACCCGGCCGGCCGCGAAGGCGTCGTCGGCGAGCTGCGCCCACGCCAGGGACGAGGTCGGGTGCTTCGCCGCGACCTCCGCCGGCGCGGTCCCGGAGGCGAGCAGCTCGCGCGGCTCGGGGTCGTCGGGCAGGTGGGTCGGGGGCGGGCCCCCGAGCAGGTTCTCGTGAACGGTCATGTCTCCAGTTTCGCAGGACCGGCGAGCCGCGCGAGAGCGCGCGGGCCACGAGGCGCTCGCGCCCCGCGCACGTTCCGGTCCGGGCACCCCGCCCGGCCCGGGACGCGCCGGGGCCCGGCACCGCACGGTGGCGGGTGCCGGGCCCCGGGGTGGCGAGCGGGTCGCGCGCTCAGGCGGGCGTGCGCGGGACCGCGACGCCGGGCGTCATGGGCGCCGCGGGCGTCACCAGCGCACGGGCGCCGCGGGCGTCACGCGAGCTTCGTGCCCGTGGAACGCAGGTTGGTGCAGGCGAGCTGCACGCGCTCGGCCATGCTCTTCTCCGCGGCCTTGCCCCAGCTCCGCGGGTCGTAGGTCTTCTTGTTGCCGACCTCGCCGTCGACCTTCAGCACGCCGTCGTAGTTGCGGAACATGTGGTCCGCGACAGGACGGGTGAAGGCGTACTGGGTGTCGGTGTCCAGGTTCATCTTCACCACGCCGTTCTCCAGCGCGGTGGCGATCTCCTGGTCGGTGGAGCCGGAGCCGCCGTGGAAGACGAAGTCGAACGGCTCCTGCTTGCCGAACTTCGCGGCGACGCCGTCCTGCAGGTCGCGCAGCAGCTCGGGGCGGAGCACCACGTTGCCCGGCTTGTAGACGCCGTGCACGTTGCCGAAGGAGGCGGCCAGCAGGTAACGGCCCTTCTCGCCCAGGCCCAGGGCCTCCGCGGTGCGCAGCGCGTCGTCGACGGTGGTGTAGAGCTCGTCGTTGATCTCGTGGGTGACGCCGTCCTCCTCGCCGCCGGTCGGGGTGATCTCGACCTCCAGGACGATCTTCGCGGCGGCGGCCTCGGCCAGCAGCTCCTGACCGATCTCCAGGTTGTCCTTGAGGTTCTCGGCGGAGCCGTCCCACATGTGGGACTGGAAGAGCGGGTTCCGGCCGGCCGCGACCCGCTCCTTGGAGACGGCCAGCAGCGGCCGTACATAGCCGTCCAGCTTGTCCTTCGGGCAGTGGTCGGTGTGCAGGGCGATGTTGACCGGGTACTTCTCGGCGACGATGTGGGCGAACTCGGCCAGCGCGACGGCGCCGGTCACCATGTCCTTGCTGTACTGGCCGCCCAGGAACTCCGCACCACCGGTGGAGATCTGGATGATGCCGTCGCTCTCCGCCTCGGCGAAGCCGCGCAGGGCGGCGTGCAGCGTCTGGGACGAGGTGACGTTGATCGCCGGGTAGGCGAACCTGCCGGCCTTCGCCCGGTCGAGCATCTCGTTGTAGACCTCGGGGGTTGCGATGGGCATCTGTCACTCCTTGTGATGAGCCGGTGTGCGGGGGCCCTGACCCGGGCCTGAGCATGAGGGCGACGTCATCGTCGCCCCCATCTTCCCAGACGGCCGCCGATGCTCCAGCCCCCGTGGGCACGGCCCGGCGGGCGTGAGGGTTTCACGTGAAACTACGCGGTGTGACCACCCGGCGGCCGTGGGGGCCGGCTCAGGAGAGGGCGAGGTCGGCCAGGTCGTAGGCGTGGACGTAGGGAATGCCCGCGCGCTCCATCGCCTCGGCCGCGCCGCGCTCCACGATGGTCGCGACGGCGACCACCTCGGCCCCCGCCTCCCGCGCCGCCTCCACGGCGGTGAGCGGCGACTTCCCGGTGGTGGAGGTGTCCTCGACGATCAGCACCCGGCGGCCGGCGACGTCCGGCCCCTCGATCCGCCGCTGGAGCCCGTGGGCCTTGCCCGCCTTCCGCACGACGAAGGCGTCCAGCTTCCGCCCGCGTGCGGCGGCCGCGTGCAGCATGGCGGAGGCGACCGGGTCCGCGCCCAGGGTGAGCCCGCCGACCGCGTCGTACTCCAGATGCGCGGTGGCGTCCAGCATGACCTGGCCGGTGAGCGGGGCGGAGGCGCCGTCCAGGGTGACCCGGCGCAGGTCGATGTAGAAGTCGGCCTCCATGCCGGAGGAGAGGGTCACCCGGCCGTGCACCACGGCCTTGTCCTTGATCTGCCGCAGCAGCTCCGCACGCGTGTCGTCCATGGCCACGAGCCTAGACGAGGCCCCGGGAGCGGCCCGGACGCCCCGGGTGCCGGGGCGTCCGGGGGCGTCACAGGTGCCGCCACGTCCAGCTCGTGCTCATCTCCAGCGGCTCGATCGGCGTGACGAAGCGGGGCAGCGTGTTCAGCCCGTTGGGCGGTCCCGACTGTGGCTCGACGCAGACGGCCTCGGGCTGCCGGTCGTAGAGCACCACCCACTCGGCCCGGCTGCCGACCTTCAGCTCCAGCTCCCCCGGCCACGTCAGGGTGACGTCCACGCCCTGCGGCATGCCGAAGCAGTCGTCCCAGGGGCCGGGCTGCGGGGCGATGCGCCGGCCGGTGGGCAGGTGGTCGGCGCCGCGCTCCTCCTGCCACTCGGGATCGAAGTCGATCCGCACGTCCTCGCCGCCGAGGTTCCGCAGGAACCAGGGGTGCCAGCCCGCCTGTGCGGGGAAGGACACGTCCGCGGTCTCCACACCGAGCGTGAGGGTCAGCCCGGAGCCGTCCTCGGCGAGTTCCACCACCTGGGTGACCCGGCCCTCCCACGGCCACGGGTCCGTCAGGGCGACCGTGAAGGCCGCGGACCGCTCGTCCGCCCGCACCGTTCGCCAGGGGATGTGCCGGACCGTGCCGTGCATGGCGTGCGGGGCGGCGCCGGGGTGCACGGGGAGCTGGAGCAGGTCGCCGCCGTTCCGGAACCGGCCGTGGTCCGTACGCCCGCACCACGGGGCCATGACGAAGCAGCCGTGGCGCTCGCCCTGCCGCAACAGCTCCGTGCCGCGGAGCCGGAGGGAGGCGAGGCGGCATCCGTTCCGTGGCTCGACGACCAGCTCGGCGTCGGCGGCCTGCAGTTTCACGGCGTCGTCGGAGGCGGAAGGCTGAGTCATATCCGTGACGGTACGCCATCTGCCGTGCACGGCACGCGGGGCGGGCCCCGCCCGGTGGGCTCCTCCGGACCCCCGCTGCGGGCCTGCTGCGGGCCCGGACGCGTGCGGGCCCTCGACGCGGTCCCGGACCGCTCGGCTGGCCGGTCCGGTGCCGGTCCGGCGCGGGCAGCGGCGCCCGTACCGGTGCCGGCGTGCCGTCGGCGGAACCGTCAGCGGCGGCGGCGCAGCGCGCGGGAGAGCACCACGGCTCCGGCGAGGGCCAGCGCGGCGGCCGGTGCGGCCCAGCGCAGTGTCTCGCCCGCCGTGCCGGCCTCCGGCGGCGGCTCGGGGGCGTAGCGCCCGCGCGGCGGCGCGTGGTCGACCTCCTCCGCGCTGCGCCCGATCATGGTGCGCCGCGCATGGGCGGCCTCGGCACCGGACCGTTCGTCGTCCGTGCCCTCGGCCGGGACGTCGGCGGCCTCGGGGCCGCCCTCGCTGAGCGGGTCGAGGGAGGGCGGCGGGATCTCGGCCTCGAAGAGCCGGGAACCCTCCGGTTCGTCACCGCCCTCGTCGCCGCCCGCGCCGGCGGCCGGGGAGCCGTCGTGCTCGGCCGGGCCCTCCCCGGGGGCGGACTGACCCCGTCCAGGGGGCTGCTCGCCGCCGCCCGGGGCGGCGTCCCCGGGGGCGTCCTCCCGGGCCGTGTCGTCGTCGGCGGGCCGCTTCCGGTCCTTGCCGGCGGTGCCGCGGTTGTCGCGCTCGCCCTTCTCCGGGCCGGGGATGTTGGGGATCGCGGGGTCGTTGTCGTCCGGTTCGCCGAGGCCGGCGGCCTGGCGGGCGTCGATGTGGAGCTCGTCCTCGTCCCGGCCCGCGTCCCGGCCCGCGGTGTCCCCGGCGTCCGCCGGCTCCGGTGCCTCCACGCCGGGTGCCGCGCCGTCCCCGCCCGCCTGCTCGGGGCCGCCGTCCGGGCCGGCGCCGGTGGGCGGCTCCTCGCGTACGCTCTCCGCCAGTGCGGCGCAGAAACGGTCCAGCAGACGGCGGCCGGCCGAGGCCGCCGCCTTGTCCTCCACGTCGGCGAGGCGGCCGTCCCCGGTGACCTTCCCGGCGAAGACCAGCCGGGTGCCGGTGCCGTCCGGGCCGGTCCGCGGCTGGGCCCTGAGGGTGAGCTTCACCGTGCCGCTGCCGCGCACCTCCTCGCCGGAGGCCTTCACGGAGAAGCCGTCGCCGACCGGCGTCACGGTCAGCCGGCCGCGGTAGGTGATGGTGGAACCGCCGGCACGCACCCGCAGGCGGCCCCGCAGGCCCGTGCCCCCGGCGGAGCCGGCGTCGAGCTGGAGACCAGGCACGCAGCGCCCCACCCGCTCCCGCTCGGCGAGCGCCGCCCGCACCGACTCGACGGACAACGGAACGTACACCTCGTGCTCCATGGGCCGAGCGTACCCACCGGACCCCCCGGGGGTGACCCGTCCGGCGGATTCACCACCGGGCGTCACCGCTTCGCCACACTGCGCGCTCGTCGGCGGGCTCCGGTGCCGGGGCGGCACGTTCCCGGGCCCGGCGCCGGGTCACCCCACGAAACGCGGCCGCATCAGCGTGGAGGCCGGTGGCGCGCCCCGCGGCCGGGCGCGGTCCGCCCGGGCCACGGCGGACCGCAGGGCGCCCGGGCTCAGCGCGCCGAGGCGGGGCCGCTGCACGCGCGGGCCGAGCCGCACGGGTGGCGTTCCCGGGCCGCGGTGCGCGAGCACGAAACCCCAGTCGCGCGGGCCCGGCCCGTCCCCGCCGGTCCGGGTCCGGCCGGGGCCGGGCGTCCGCCCGGAGACCCGGCCGGACACGGTGTACGGGGTGGTGCGCAGCCCGGCGGCCCGCAGGGTCGCCTCCACGGTCCAGAAGTCCCGCGGTCGCGCGGTGAGCGAGCCGGCGTGCACCACGAGCCGCCCGTCCGGGGCCAGGGCCCGGGCCACCAGTCCGTGGAACTCGCGGCTGTAGAACCTGGTCACCGTGGAGATCCGGGGGTCCGGCAGGTCGCAGACGACCACGTCGTACGGCGCGGCTCCGGCCGGGCGGTCCCGGAGCCGGCGGAAGGCGTCGCCGGTCACCACCCGTACCCGGGGGTCGCGGTGGGCGTTCCGGTTGAGGCGGGTCAGCACCGGGTCGGTGCGGCCGAGCGCGACGACGCCGGGGTCGCGGGCGACCAGGGTCACCTCCCGCACCCCGGGCCGGTCCAGGATCTCCCGCAGCACCAGCCCGTCGCCCGCGCCGAGCACCAGCACCCTGCCGGACGGGCCGCCCGTCAGCGCCGGGTGCACCAGGGCCTCGTGGTAGCGCTCCTCGTCCGCCGAGGAGAGGCGGAGGCGTCCGTCGACGAAGAGCTCCAGCAGGTGGGTGCCGCTGCCGCGGCGGCCGCCGGCCCCGGTCCGGCCGGTGAGCACCACCCGGTGCATGCCGGTGTCCACGGCGACCCGGACGTCCGCGCCGTACACCGCGCGCTGCGCGGCGCGCTCGAACGGCCCGACGCAGAACCCGGCGAGCACCAGCAGGGCGAGCACCCCGGCGTTCACGGCGAGCAGCGCCCACCGGCCGCGCGCGGTCAGGTCGCGGCGGAACAGCCACAGCACGACCACGCCGCCGGCCAGCGCGTTCACCACGCCGGTGAGCAGGGTGCCGGTCAACTGGCCGAAGAACGGCAGCAGCAGGAAGGGGAAGGCGAGGCCGCCCGCGAGTGCGCCCACGTAGTCGGCGGCGAAGAGGTCCGCGACGGCCACCCCCGCGTCCTGCGCGCGGATGCGCTGGATCAGCGTCATCAGCAGCGGCATCTCGGCACCGATGAGCACGCCGATGACGGCCGCGACGAGGACCAGCGCCGCGGAGGACGCGCCGAACCAGGCCCAGGCGGCGTACAGCGCCATCGCGGAGCCTCCCCCGGCCAGCGCCAGCAGGGCCTCGATCACGCCGAAGCCGACGGCGGCGCAGCAGCGCAGACGTTTCGCCAGCAGCGAGCCGACGCCCATCGCGAAGACCATCACGGAGAGCACGACGGACGCATGGGTGACCGAGTCGCCGACCAGGTACGAGGCGAGGGCGACCAGCTCGAGCTCGTACACCAGCCCGCAGGCGGCACAGACGAAGACCGAGAGGAGCACGACGCCCCGCCCCACGCCGGCCGGTACGGGCAGCCGGGCCGGTCTGGCGGGCCGCTCGGTCATGCTACGCACGCTAGGTGACGCCCCCGGGCACCTTGTTCACTCGCCCGGGTGAATTCGCGCCCCACGGCGCCCCGCGAGTCCCGCACCACCCGTGCACCCGTGGCCCCGTGCACACGCCGCCGCACACCACCCGTCCGTCCGCACCGCAGGTCCCGCCGAAGCGCCCGGCAGCCCACCGCCCGCGTCTCAGGCCAGCGCTCTCTCCGAGTGCCGGTCCCGGCCCACCGGACTCCGCGGGCGACGGACACGGCCGCCCACCCGGGTGCGGGTGGAGACCAGCCGGTGCTCCTGCGGATAGGAGTGCCAGGTCCGCCACTGGACCTGGTTCCGGGTGTCCCGCTGGACCAGCAGTGCGGTGAAGGCGTGCGGGTTCCCGGGGAAGGTCCCGGCGAGCCCGTGGGGATGGTCGGCCACCAGCGCCAGCAACTCCTGCGCACGGCCGCGGAACGAGCCGGGCGACAGGGTCTCGACGCGGGCGGCGAACTCGTATTCCCAGTCGCCGAGTTGTTTCGACACGCCGACCGGGAGCGGCGAGCTGCTGCCCGGCATGCAGGCGACGGTCTCCGAACATCCGCCGTAGGTCTCGTCCAGCAGCACCTGATGCGAGGCACCGAGGAGCCGCAACTGCACTTTGGCCCCCGAGAGTTCGAGATCCAGCGAGGCGAGCGCGGGCAGCGGCTCGCGCCCCAGCGCCCACGCGAGGTCACCCGCGCGGGTGTCGCTGTAGGCGGTCTTGAGAGTGGTGAGCATGGGTCGGCTCCGCAAGACGCAGTGGAGTGGGATCTGGGGGGTGAGAATCACCGAATCACGCAATGCGCCATGGACACAGCGTTTTTGCCCAACCGTGTCCGGGTTCCATCCGCGCGGGGGCAGGGGTGGTCACCTGTTCAACTCGCCTGCGCACCAAGGGAGTACCGAGCTCCCGTGCCCCCCGCCGGCACCGTGACTCAGCAGCGGCCACCCCCGTCGCAGCCGTCCCCTGTTTCCCGCGCGAACGACAGGCCGGGCAGGAACGGCGGCACGGCTCTCCCCGGTCGATGGACGGCACACGGCTTCCCGCCACGGGGCGGGGTCAGGACACAGGCTTCCCCGGCCCGGCCGGGTCGAATCCCCCGGCCACGCCCGCCCCGCAGGCCGGGCAGTCGGCACGCCGCCCGAACCGCTCGGTCACCTGGTCCTCCGGAGCCATCAGATTGACCCCCGTACGGAAGCCCGGCTCCACCGGCGGGGCGCCGGTCAGCAGGGTGAGCGCGGCGTGCGCGAGCAGGCTGCCGGAGAGCCCGGCGGTCACCGCGTTCACCGGGTTCCAGGGCATGCGCGGCGAGGCGGCCGACTCGTCCTGCCCGGGCCCGAGCCGGAGGTCACGGCGATCGGCCTCCGCCGCGTGGTGACACTCCCAGCAGGCGCCCCGGCCCGGCACGTGCAGGCCGACCGTGACCAGCGGGCCGCGGTAGCCCGCGTCCACCCAGGACACGCCGGCCGCCAGGCAGGCGCGGTTGGCCCAGCGCCGGATCTCCGGCGGCTGGTCGGCGGCGAGCACCAGCAGGTCGTAGCCGGATCCGGTGCCGGGCGGGACGGCCGCGCCCGCCCCCTGCCCCGCGCCCGCGCCGTTCGCCGCTTCCGCGCCGTCGCCCGCGCCCCCCGGACCCGCGCCGTCGCCCGCGTCCCCCGGACCCGCGCCGTCGTCCGCCGGGTCCGCCCCGGCCAGCAGCCCGGCGAGATCGGCCGCGCTGCCGACCGCGCCGCGGTGCCCGGTGACGGTCACCTCGGAGTTGAGCGCCCGCAGCGAGGCGAGCGCGACGGCGACCTTGGGCAGCCCGATGTCCGCCTCGCGGAACAGGAGCTGACGGTTGAGATTGGAGAGCTCCACCTCGTCCGGGTCCACACAGTGCAGCCTCCCCACCCCGGAGGCCACCAGGGCCTGCGCGGCCGCGCCACCGGTGCCGCCCAGCCCGATCAGCAGCACCCGGGCGGCCCGTAACCGCTCCTGCAGCTCCCAGGCGCCCGCCCGCGGCGTCAGGTCCATCCAGCGCAGCAGCGTCACCCCGCGCCCGTACCGCTCCCGCTCGCGGGGCGAGAACCCCGGACCGGCCGCGGCCGCCGCGTCCTCCAGGAACCCCGCCTCCAGCAGGGTCTGCATCGCCTCCCGCAGCTCCGCCTCCGCCCGCTCCGGATGCCGCAGCGCGACCGCGGCCACCGCCTCCCGTACGCTCCGGGTGCCGTCCAGCGCCTGGGTGAGAGTCCATATCCAGCCCTCCGGATCGGAGACTTCCGCTCCGATTCCGTACACCACACTGCCGATCCGCACATTGCCGTCCGCCGTCCGGTACGGCCGGTGTTCCGGCTTCACCCGAGGCCTGGCCAGCATTTCTATCGTCACCGACATACGTCTGCCCTTCGCTCCCCGCCCCGGCTTCCGGCGCGTCCAGAACCCGCCTTGACACTGTGCGGTGTACATGAAGTACTGACAAGGCCCTTATGCACGTCCTCATTCAGCGTGGAAGGAGCGTCGATGCCGCAGAAGATGGAAATACGCCCGCTGGAAAAGAAGGAGACCACCGGGCTGAGCAACAGCGGCGGCACCTGAGCGACCGCGCCACCGCACCGGCAATCGCCCTGGCCACCCACCGTGGGAGCCGCGTTCCGGCGGCTCCCACGGCGTGCGTTCCGCCCGGTGCCCAGCCATCGCGTCGCCCCGACCGCCCACCCGGGAGAGAGCCAGACCCGTGCCGTCCTCCTCCGCCGCGGAGCCCAGCGGCCCCCGTACCGGACCCACCGGCCACCGCCCCTCCTTCCACCCCTATCCCTCGCTCCACGAGCTGTACGCGGCCGCCCGCGCGCTCGCCGACCGCCACCCCGGCCACTGCGCGCTGCGGCCCGTGGGGAGATCCCGGCAGGGCACGGAGCTGCTGCTGCTCTCCGTCACCCCCGACGCGCAGGCCCCGCCCGCGGCCGCCGCCGCCCGCCACGTCCTGGTCGTCGCCGGACCGCACGCCAACGAGCGCGTCGGCGGCGCCACCGTGCTCCACCTCGCCGAACGGGCCCTGCGGGACCCGGCGCTGCGCGCCCGGCAGGACGCCGGCTGGCATTTCCTGCTCTGTCTCGACCCGGACGGCACGCGGCTCAACGAAAACGCCGTGCCGCACCCGCCGACCGTCCTCGACGGCCACCGCGTCTTCTTCCGGCCGACCGGTACGGAACAGCCCGAATGGGCCCCGTCGCTCGGTACGAGCGGAAACAGGTTGCCGGAAAGCCGCGCGCTCGAGAATGTCGTCGAAGAAATCCGGCCATTTCTGCAGTGCTCACTGCACGGGCACGACGTGGGCGGCGCCTGGGTCCAGTCGACCCGGCACATCCCCGGGCTCACGGAACCGTTCATGAAGTCCACCGCGGACCTCGGGATTCCGGTCGAAATCAGCAACATCGACACGCTCTACTGGAAATCCGCGGGCCCCGGGGTCTTCGTCCTGCCGGAGTTCGGGCCCGGCGCCGCGACGCCCCCGGCCACCCTCTTCGAGGACGTGCCGCGGTCCACCTGGTACTACCCGCACCGGCACGGCGGGACCACCCTGGTCGTCGAAGCGCCGATGTGGATGTCCTGGTCCGTCGGGGACGGCACCCCGGTACCCGACCCGCGGCACACCGTCGCCGTTCGCGCCGGGCGGCTCCGCGGCCGCGGGCTGCGGGTGGCCGCGCTGCTCGACGGCGCCCGCCCGCTGGTGCCGCCCGGACACCCCGCGGACGCCCTGCTGCGCGGCGCCGAGGCCGCCGCCGGGGTCTGCCCCCCGATGGCCGACGAATGGATGCGGCTCTCCGCGGAACCGGCCGGCTGGCCGGTCGCGCCGCTCACCGCGGGGCAGGCCGCCTCGCTGGACGCCGTCACCTGGCGCATCCCGCTACGGGCCGCCGCCATGGTGCACACGGCGCTGGACGGCGTCCCCGGGCGGGAGGCGGCGGGGCTGCGCGACGAACTGGACCGCCTGGTGCGGCGGTGGAGCGGCGCCTTCGAGGAGGAGTTCGAGGCGCGCTGGGTGCCGGTGGACGACCAGGTGCGGCACCAGGCGCGCATGGTCGTCGCGGGCTTCGAACTCCTCGTGTGACCCCGGGCCCGGGGCCCGGAGGACTCGCCGTCCCCCGGGCCCCGGTCCACTGCGCACCCGGCCCACCGGCGGCCGGTCAGCAGCCGCCACCCCCGCCACCCCCGCCGCCGTCGCCGCCTCCACCGAAGCCGCCGCCGTCGAAACCGCCTCCTCCGCCGCCGTCGAAGCTGCCGCCGTCGGACCCGCCGGCGTCGCCGCTCCCCCTGCCCGGGACGTATCCGCCGCCGGCCCGGCCGCCGCTCCCGTCTGCACTGGCCTGCGCGACCACCAGGAAGAAGACCACCAGGCCCCCCACGACCAGGAACACCACCGCTACTGACATCGTGACCCCCCTTAACGCGTGCGCCCGCACTGTCCGTCCTTGAAGACGTATCGCCCGTGAGAAGCGGTTGCACACCGGAGTTGAGGAAGACCAGAGCCTGTTGCGGAGGCCCGCGCTCCGGACGGCGCGGCGGCCGGACCGCGCCCGGCCCCCGCGAGGCCCCCGCGCCCGGCGCCCGCCACGCGCCGCGCGCCACCCCGCGCCGGTGTTGTCCCGGCCCGCGCCTTCCCGCAGGATGTGCGCCATGACCGCCTCCACGGAACCGGCCACGGACGGACGCCCCCTGCTCAACCGCCGGCTCGCCGAGTTCGGCACCACGATCTTCGCGGAGATGTCCGCACTGGCCCAGCGCACCGGCGCGCTCAACCTGGGCCAGGGCTTCCCGGACACGGACGGCCCCGAGGAGGTGCGGGAGGCCGCCGTACGGGCGCTGCGGGACGGCCGCGGGAACCAGTACCCGCCCGGGCCCGGCGTCCCCGAGCTGCGGCAGGCCGTCGCCGCACACCAGGAGCGGTTCTACGGACACCTCGGCCTGGGCTGGGACCCGGACCGCGAGGTGCTGGTGACCGCCGGTGCCACCGAGGCGATCGCGGCCGCGCTGCTGGGCCTGCTGGAGCCCGGCGACGAGGTGATCGCCCTGGAGCCGTACTACGACTCGTACGCCGCGGGGATCGCCATGGCCGGCGGCACCCGGGTGCCGGTGACGCTGCGGCCCGGCGCGGACGGCGCCTACCACCTGGACCTGGACGAACTCCGGGACGCCGTCACCCCGCGCACCCGGCTGATCCTGCTGAACACCCCGCACAACCCCACCGGCACCGTGCTCCGCCGCGAGGAGCTGGCCGCGATCGCGGAGCTCTGCCACGAGCGGGACCTGCTGGCCGTCACCGACGAGGTCTACGAGCACCTGGTCTTCGACGGCGAGCATCTGCCGCTGGCGTCCTTCCCCGGCATGCGGGAGCGGACCGTCAGCATCAGCAGCGCGGGCAAGACGTTCTCCTTCACCGGCTGGAAGGTCGGCTGGGTGACGGCCCCGCCGGAGCTGCTGACGGCGGTGCGGTCCGCCAAGCAGTACCTCACCTACGTCTCCGCGGGGCCCTTCCAGTACGCCGTCGCGGAGGCGCTCCGGCTGCCGGAGTCCTACTACACCGGTCTCCGCGACGACCTGCGGGACAAGCGCGACCTGCTCTCCGCGGGCCTCGCGGAGGCGGGCTTCCGGGTCCACCGGCCCGCCGGCACGTACTTCGTCACCGCGGACATCCGCCCGCTGGGCGGCACCGCCGACGGCCTGGACTTCTGCCTCGGCCTGCCCGAACGCTGCGGCGTGGTGGCGGTGCCCACCCAGGTCTTCTACGACCACCGGGAGGAGGGCGCCTCCCTGGTCCGTTTCGCCTTCTGCAAGCGCCGGGAGGTGCTGAAGGAGGCGGTGGCCCGCCTCCAGGCCCGCTGACCGGCCGCTGACCGCCGCCCGGGGCGGGCGGGGGCCGCACAGGCAGGCACCCCCGGGCCCGCGGGGGCGGGTCCGGGGGCGCCGGGTGGGGCTCGGTGCCGCCGGAGGAGTCAGCCCTCCGGCGGGCCGGAGTCGGGGCCGGACTCGGCGTCCTTCTCCAGGCCGAGCTGGTCCACGAGCCACTTGTCGAACTCGATGGAGGCGCGCACCCAGCTCACGGTGCTGGAGATGAAGTGCTCCAGCGAGACGCCCATGCCGATCATCATCTGGGCCTCGCCGACGAGCCGGACGGTGCCGTCGTCGTGCGTGTGGCTGTAGACCTTCGGCCAGAGGGTGCGGCGGTTCCAGTCGTCGATGGCCTCGAGGAGCGCCGGCTTGTCGTCGATGCCGTGCGGCCGGTCGTAGAACGTACGGACCGAGAAGACCTGCTGGTCCTGCTCACCGCGGAACATGAAGTAGGTGCGGAACTGCTCCCACGGCGCGGCGAGGTCGCCCTCGTCATCGACGACGTATTTCAGCTCCATCTGGTCGAGGAGCTGCTTGACCAGGTCCTGGTCGGGCACGACAGGCCCGGCCGGACCGCTCTCTTGCTGCGGATCGGGCTGCTGGCCCCCGAAATTCGGAATCGAGGACGGGTCGATGCTCACCGTGGATTTCCCTTCATACGGATATCGCCATCCTCCCTCATGACGGCCCGGGGCCCGCAACCCCGGAAGCGGCCCGTCGGAGTGACGACCGGGTGGGAGAAGGGCCGGGTGACCGGTGGCTCCGTGCGGGCGCCGGGTGCGTGCTGCCGGTCACCGTGCGCAGGGCCGTACGGGCGGCGGCCGGCGCCCGTACGGACGGCCCCCGGCCGCCGGGGTGCGGCCCGGCGCCACGGGAGCAGCCCGGGCGCGCCGGAGACGCCCGGTACGGCCCGGGTGCGCCGGGGACGGGCCCGGGGCAGCCCCGGGCCCACGGATGAGCCCGTGGTGCGCGGGGCCGCCCGGGCCCGGGGCCGCCCGTCAGTCGCGTACGGCCCCCACGGCGAGCCCGTCGCCGTCCGGAGCCCGGTCGACGCGCACCGTGTCGCCGTCCCGTACCTCCCCGGAGAGGATCTCCCGGGCCAGCCGGTCGCCGATCGCCGTCTGCACCAGCCGGCGCAGCGGGCGGGCACCGTAGGCGGGGTCGTTGCCCTCGGTGGCGAGCCAGGCCAGCGCGTCGGGGGCGACCTCCAGGGTGAGCCGCCGGTCGGCGAGGCGCCGCTGGAGTGCCTCCACCTGGAGCCGGGCGATGCTGCTCAGCTCGTCCGGGGAGAGGGCGGAGAAGACGACCAGGTCGTCCAGCCGGTTCAGGAACTCGGGGCGGAAGGCGGACCGCACCGCGGCCAGCACCTTCTCCCGCTTCTCCTCGGGCTTCTCCAGGGGGTCCATCAGGTGCTGGCTGCCGAGGTTGGAGGTGAGCACCAGGATGGTGTTGCGGAAGTCGACCGTGCGGCCCTGCCCGTCGGTGAGCCGGCCGTCGTCCAGCACCTGGAGGAGGATGTCGAAGACCTCGTGGTGCGCCTTCTCCACCTCGTCCAGCAGGATCACGCTGTACGGGCGCCGCCGCACGGCCTCGGTGAGCTGGCCGCCCTCCTCGTAGCCGACGTAGCCGGGCGGGGCGCCGACCAGCCGGGCGACCGAGTGCTTCTCGCTGTACTCGCTCATGTCGATGCGGACCATGGCCCGCTCGTCGTCGAAGAGGAAGTCCGCCAGCGCCTTGGCCAGCTCCGTCTTGCCGACGCCGGTCGGCCCGAGGAAGAGGAAGGAGCCGGTGGGCCGGTCCGGGTCGGCGACCCCGGCGCGGCTGCGGCGCACCGCGTCGGAGACCGCCTGCACGGCCTCGGTCTGGCCGATGAGGCGCCGGCCGAGCTCCTCCTCCATCCGGAGCAGCTTCTGGGTCTCGCCCTCCAGCAGCCGGCCTGCCGGGATGCCCGTCCAGGAGGCGACGACGTCGGCGATGTCGTCGGTGCCGACCTCGTCCTTGACCATGGTGTCCTTGGCCGCCTCCTCCTCGGCGGCGGAGGCCTCGTCCAGCTCGCGTTCCAGGGTGGGGATCTCGCCGTAGAGGAGCTGGGAGGCGGCCTCGAAGTCGCCGTCCCGCTGGGCGCGCTCGGCGCGGCCGCGGAGCTCGTCGAGGCGCTCCTTGAGTTCGCCGACGCGGTTCAGGCCCTGCTTCTCCTTCTCCCAGCGGGCGGTGAGGCCGCGCAGCTCCTCCTCGCGGTCGGCGAGCTCCCGGCGGATGCGCTCCAGCCGTTCGACGGAGCCGGGGTCGGTCTCGTTGGCCAGCGCCAGCTCCTCCATCTTCAGCCGGTCGACGGCGCGCTGCAGCTCGTCGATCTCGACCGGGGAGGAGTCGATCTCCATGCGCAGCCGGGAGGCCGCCTCGTCCACCAGGTCGATGGCCTTGTCGGGGAGGAAGCGGGAGGTGATGTAGCGGTCGGAGAGGGAGGCGGCGGCGACCAGGGCGCCGTCGGAGATCTGCACCTTGTGGTGGGCCTCGTAGCGCCCCTTGAGCCCGCGCAGGATGGCGATGGAGTCCGCGACGGTCGGCTCGGCCACCAGCACCTGCTGGAAGCGGCGCTCCAGCGCCGGGTCCTTCTCGATCCGCTCGCGGTACTCGTCGAGGGTGGTGGCGCCGACCATCCGCAGCTCGCCGCGGGCCAGCATGGGCTTGAGCATGTTGCCCGCGTCCATGGCGGAGTCGCCGCCCGCGCCGGCGCCGACGACCGTGTGCAGCTCGTCGATGAAGGTGATGATCTGCCCCTCGCTCGACTTGATCTCGGAGAGCACCGTCTTGAGCCGCTCCTCGAACTCGCCGCGGTACTTCGCGCCGGCCACCATCGCGCCGATGTCCAGCGCGACCAGCCGCTTGTCCTTCAGCGACTCGGGGACGTCGCCCTTCACGATGCGCTGGGCCAGGCCCTCCACGACGGCGGTCTTGCCGACGCCGGGCTCGCCGATGAGCACCGGGTTGTTCTTGGTGCGCCGGGAGAGGACCTGCACGACGCGCCGGATCTCCTGGTCCCGGCCGATGACCGGGTCGAGCTTGCCCTCGCGGGCGGCGGCGGTGAAGTCGGTGCCGAACTTCTCCAGCGCCTTGTACGTGCCCTCGGGGTCCGGGGTGGTCACGCGGCGGCCGCCGCGCACCCGCTCGAACGCCTCCAGCAGCCGCTTGTCCGTGGCGCCCTGCTCGGCCAGCAGCTCGCCGGTGCGGTCGCCCTTGGCGGCGATGCCGACGAGCAGGTGTTCGGTGGAGACGTAGGCGTCGCCGAGGTCCTTGGCGCGCTGCGAGGCGTCGGCGATCACGGCGAGCAGCGCCCGGTCGGGCTGCGGCCGGGAGACGGTCGAGCCCTGCACCCGGGGCAGGCCGGCGAGCTGCCGCTCGGCGCCCGAGCGCAGCGCGGCCTGGTCGGCGTCGACGGCGGCGATCAGGTCCTGGATGTTCTCGTTCTCCTCGCCCTCCAGCAGGGCGAGGAGCAGATGGGCCGGGGTGATGTCCGGGTGACCGTCGGTGACGGCCCGGTCGTTGGCCGCGCTGATCGCGTCCCGGCTCCTGTTGGTCAGCTCGGCGTCCACGGTCGTGCGCTCCTCCTCCTGCTCGGGGTCGCGCCGGGCGGCGGTGCCGCCCGTCTGCGTGCGTCCGGATGGGTTGCCATATCCAGCGTACAACAAGTTGAGTCGGAAGCACTCAACTATGCGTCGTGACGCTGGGTGAGCAGGGTGAGCAGCAGCGCGACGACGGCCACGCCGACGCCGAGCGCCGAGGCGAGTGCGGTACGGCGGCTGCCACCGGGTGCCCCCGGGTCCCCCTTTGCCTCCGGTGGCCCACCGTCGTCTCCGCCCGCGCCGCCGGCCGCCGGGCCGGGCCCGGTGGCCGGGCTGCCCGTCAGCCGCCGGCCGGCCGCCCCGCCGGGTCGCGGGCTGTCTGGCGGCCGCCCCGTACGGGACGGCCGTGCCCGGGGCCCGTACGGGGCGGCCGTGCCCGGCGCGGTCGGCAGGCTGCCGCGCCC